>NZ_FNAZ01000003.1:60758-842544 GCF_900102125.1 Paenibacillus sp. cl6col | reverse complement strand
TCGTGAGACAGTTCGGTCCCTATCTGTCGCGGGCGTAGGAAATTTGAGAGGAGCTGTCCTTAGTACGAGAGGACCGGGATGGACGCACCGCTGGTGTACCAGTTGTTCCGCCAGGAGCATAGCTGGGTAGCTATGTGCGGAAGGGATAAGCGCTGAAAGCATCTAAGCGTGAAGCCCCCCTCAAGATGAGATTTCCCAATTAGTAAGACCCCTTGAAGACGACGAGGTAGATAGGTTGGAGGTGGAAGCACAGTAATGTGTGGAGCTGACCAATACTAATCGGTCGAGGGCTTATCCTAAAAGATTAAACCCCAAAAAGTGACGTGAAGCTTTGTAGCAACACCGAAACCTTTTCGGGGGACCCGGATGAACATCTAGCATTAACTTTCGCATTCAGTTTTCAGGGTGCAATGTTTTGGAGTCTGACTAGTGCAGACGAAGAAACGCACACAGCACTTGGTCGTGCTGAACCTGAATTTCATATTGGCTAATGCCAATGCTGTTTGGTGGCGATAGCGGAGGGGTTCCACGCGTACCCATCCCGAACACGACCGTTAAGCCCTCCAGCGCCGATGGTACTTGGACCGCAGGGTCCCGGGAGAGTAGGACGTCGCCAAGCAGTTAATATTCCCTGATAGCTCAGTTGGTAGAGCACTCGACTGTTAATCGAGTTGTCACAGGTTCGAGTCCTGTTCGGGGAGCCATGGAGAGATGTCCGAGTTTGGTCGAAGGAGCACGATTGGAAATCGTGTAGGCGCCACAAGCGTCTCGAGGGTTCGAATCCCTCTCTCTCCGCCAGTAATTTGGCCCGTTGGTCAAGGGGTTAAGACACCTCCCTTTCACGGAGGTAACAGGGGTTCGAATCCCCTACGGGTCACCATTTTATGAATGAAATTACGTAGTACAGGGTACTAGTCAACTAGATAGGAACCATCTGAACAGGGTGGGATCATTACAATCAAATTTGTTAGTATCCAGCGTGAATATCGCGGGGTGGAGCAGTTGGTAGCTCGTCGGGCTCATAACCCGAAGGTCGCAGGTTCAAGTCCTGCCCCCGCAACCAAATATGTAATCACTATCTTATATAGGATTGCGATTGAGTTGTTAAGGACACTTAGCTCAGCTGGGAGAGCACCATCTTGACAGGGTGGGGGTCAGCGGTTCGAACCCGTTAGTGTCCACCATAAAGAGCTATGAAATAATTATTGATAGATTAAGATACATAGCATTTATATGAAATATTATATGGACGCTTAGCTCAGCTGGGAGAGCATCTGCCTTACAAGCAGAGGGTCGGCGGTTCGATCCCGTCAGCGTCCACCATTATATCGCGGGGTGGAGCAGTTGGTAGCTCGTCGGGCTCATAACCCGAAGGTCGCAGGTTCAAGTCCTGCCCCCGCAACCAAATATGGAGCTGTGGTGTAGAGGCCTAACATGCCTGCCTGTCACGCAGGAGACCGCGGGTTCGAATCCCGTCAGCTCCGCCATTTTTCTTCTTGAGAAATGATCAAATTGAATAAGGCCCGTTGGTCAAGGGGTTAAGACACCTCCCTTTCACGGAGGTAACAGGGGTTCGAATCCCCTACGGGTCACCATTTCTCTCTTATGAGAGCCATTAGCTCAGTTGGTAGAGCACCTGACTTTTAATCAGGGTGTCGAAGGTTCGAGTCCTTCATGGCTCACCAGTTTGTGCAATTTTCAGCCTGATGCGGAAGCGTCGGGCTTTTTTTGTCGTTGTTTGGACAAGGAGAGCTGATTCAAGAGAGCGTAAGATGCACTGAGTACGCAATCTTTGATATAAAGATGCTAATTTGTACTCCCCCTAGAATAGGATAAGGGCATGCTCTATTGATGTTTTATTCGAAAGACATTATGATTAAAGGAATAGATAACTAACTCCTTTTATAAAAGGGTTTCAATAAGGTGGGACGTTATGGTGGTAGACAAAACCGTTAATATTAAGGAATTCAATCGAAATCGAATATATATGCTGCTGCGGCAAGAAAAAAACTTATCTAAGCAGGATATTGTGCAGCATTTGCAGATTAGCTTACCAACTATTACGCAGAATTTAAATTATTTGCTGCAGGAGAAGCTGATTGCGAATACGGGGACCATTGGTAATACCGGAGGACGCAATGCACAGGTCTATTCTTATATCAGCGATGCCAAAATCGCTATTGGCTTAGATATTACGCGGAACCATGTCACAACTGTGGTTGTTGATTTAAATGGGGATATTATTCATATAAACAGAAGAAGACAAAAGTTTGAAACCTCGGATCCTTATTTTCAGCTATTGGGAAATATCATTCAGGAGGATATAAAAGAACTGGATATTGACGATTCGAAAATATTAGGTGTCGGCATCGGGGTGCCGGGATTGATTACGGAAGACCACCAGACTGTCTTTTACGGGAAGATCCTGAATTTCACCGGAGAGACGCTGCAGCGCTTCACCAAGTACATACCGTATCCGGCCATTCTTGTGAATGATGCGAATGCGGCTGGGTTCTCGGAAATATGGGCAACGCCGGACACGAAAAATGCTTTTTATATTTCTCTTAGCAATAATATTGGTGGAGCCGTTTATATTGGAAATAAAGTGTTTGCCGGAGAGAATCAAAAGAGTGGGGAAATCGGGCATATTACGATCATTCCAGACGGTCTCCCTTGTTATTGCGGTCAAAAGGGCTGCCTTGAGGCATATTGTTCAGCTTCTTTATTAGCAGATACAGCTGATGGGAGTTTGGGGCGTTTTTTTGAGGAGGTACAAGGTGGCAACCGTGAGAAGCTGATCGTTTGGGACAACTATTTGCGCCATCTTTCGATCGCCATTAATAATATTCGCATGCTGTTCGACTGTGACATTATCCTTGGCGGTTACGTAGGGGCTTATATGGAGAATTATATCGATACGTTGAAGAAGCTGGTGGCCAGCCGCAATACGTTCGAAGATCATGCAGATTATGTGCGGATTTGCAGTTATAAAACGGAGGCTATTGCGGCTGGGGCTGCTCTGCCCTTCATCGATCAGTTCATTAATCAAATATAAGAAGATACCAAGCTTATAACAATCGCATGGAGTCGGTTTAAAGGAGCCCAGTTCCTTTACCTGCTTCATGCGTTTTTTTATCTTTCAATCGGCTGAACAAGCAGGAAATGCTTCGCATCTTGTGCTGCAAAATAATACTTATTTTTTAAATTGCATATTGACAAGAAGGACGAGAGGGAATATCCTTGCATTAAGTAGTTTTATAAAACACTTTAACAAAAGCAATTTACTTATTGGGGAGGCGGATGCATAATGAATCAACAACAATCTACCAGCTTAAAAGCCACGACAGGGAACGTACCAGCAACTATGAAAGCGCTTGTAGCGTATGGGAAGCATGATTACCGCTTTGAAGCCAACTATCCTACGCCTGAATGTGGGCCAGACGATATGATCATTAAAACGGAAGCATGCGGCATTTGCGCAGGAGACTTGAAGTGCATGCATGGCGCAGCAATGTTCTGGGGCGACGAGACACAGCCAGAATGGGTGAAGCCTCCGTTTATTCCGGGGCATGAATTTTTAGGAACAATCGTAGAAATTGGCGAAAATGTAACCGATTTCAAAATTGGGGATCGAGTAACTGCGGATCAGATCGTTCCTTGCCAAGAATGCAGATTTTGCAAAAGAGGGGAGTACTGGATGTGCCAGCCCCATAACATATTCGGTTTCCAAGGCTCGAACAACGGGGGAATGGCGGAATATGTTCGATACCCGAAAACGGCGGTTGTCCATAAGGTGCCTGGACAGATGGAATTGGAGTCCGCGTTGCTGATTGAGCCCTACGCTTGCTCGAAGCATGCCGTGGATCGGGCGCAAATCGGATGCGAGGACGTCGTCGTTATCTCTGGGGCGGGGCCTCTCGGTTTAGGAATGATCACATATGCGAGAATGAAAAATCCAAAAAAATTGATTGTGCTGGATTTGGTTGAGAACCGTTTGGAAAAGGCGAAGGAATTTGGCGCGGATATCGTCCTCAATCCGAAAGAGACGGATGTGGTTCAAACGATTTTGGATATGACGGAGGGTTACGGTTGCGACATCTACATCGAAGCTACAGGTCATCCTTCGAGCGTAACGCAAGGATTGAGCATGATTCGCAAGCTTGGACGCTTCGTAGAATTCAGCGTGTTCGGGGAGCCGACTACCGTGGATTGGTCCATCATCGGCGACCGCAAGGAGCTGGATGTATTGGGATCTCACTTGAGCCCGTATTGTTACCCATTCGTCATTGAAAATGTTGCAAACGGCAATCTGAAAACGAACGGCATTGTGACTCGCAAGTTCCCGATTGAGCAATGGGAAGAAGCCTTTGAATATGCGTCTGGTAAGCATGGTGACTTCAAGGTAGCGATTACGTTCTAAAAAGGGTGAATGCTAAATGGAGAAATATGTAGTTGGAATTGATTATGGCACATTAAGTGCCCGTACGATACTTGTTAACGTATCCACTGGAGAGATAAGTGCATCTGCAGAGATGAACTATCCTCACGGCGTAATGGATCAGGTGCTGCCGGACGGCGTAACGAAGCTGGGGCCGGATTGGGCTTTGCAGCATCCGCAGGACTATTTACAATGCACCACTGCAACGCTGGCAAAGGTTCTGGAAACGAGCGGCATTGATACACGGCAGATTATTGGCGTCGGCACCGATTTTACGGAATGTACGATGCTTCCCGTAAAGGCGGATGGAACGCCCCTGTGCATGCTGGATGCATACAAGAATAATCCGCATGCGTATGTGAAGCTGTGGAAGCACCATGCGGCAGCAGAGGAAGCCAACCGACTGAATGATATAGCCCGTATGCGGGGCGAGGAATTTTTGGACTTCTACGGTGGGAAAATTTCTTCAGAATGGATGTTTCCAAAAATATGGCAAATTCTTAATGAAACACCCGAAATATATGAAGCCGCTGATCGGTTCATGGAGCTTGCCGATTGGATTACACTACAGCTAACTGGCACAGAAACACGAAATAGCTGCACAGCTGGATATAAGGCCATATGGCACAAGCAAAATGGATTTCCATCAAATTCATTTTTGAAAGCGCTCGATCCAAAGCTGGAACACGTCGTTGACGAGAAAATGTCGAGAACCATTTATCCGGTCGGCACCAGAGCAGGATCAATTACAGAAGAGAGCGCAAAATGGACGGGGCTGGCTGCAGGGACAGCGGTATCCGTAGGAATAGGCGATGCCCATTGCGCCGTAATCGGCTGCGGGATTACGACTCCCGATATTTTATTGATGGTGATGGGGACATCCGGCTGCGACATGCTGGTCAGTGAAACGGCAGTGAAGGTGCCGGGCATTAGCGGCATTTGCGAGGACGGCATTTTGCCTGGGTTCTACGGCTATGAGGCAGGGCAATCCTGCATGGGAGACCATTTCTCATGGTTCGCGAATCACTGTGTGCCAGAGCGCCTAGGGCAAGAGGCCAGAGCTGCGAACAAGCATGTGCTGCAGCTTCTCAATGAGAAGGCAGAGAAGATTAAGCCCGGCGCCAGCGGCTTGATTGCGCTGGATTGGTGGAATGGAAACCGTTCCGTTCTGGTGGATGCGGATCTGACAGGATCAATGTTCGGCATGACGACGGCTACGACAGCCGAAGAAATGTACAAAGCATTGGTTGAAGCAGTTGCATTCGGGAAGCGGATGATTATTGAGAACTTTGTACAGCACGGAGTTCCGATTGCCAAAATCATGGCTACAGGCGGGATTGCGGAAAAAAGCCCATTCATTATGCAGACCTTCGCGGACATCATCGGCATGCCGATTCACGTCGCGGCAACTCAGCAAGGAACAGCGATGGGGGCCGCCATGCTCGGAGCCGTAGCGGCAGGCAGTACTAATGGAGGATACGACTCCATTCAGCAGGCTGGGAAAGCAATGGGTGGAGGCATTAAGAAAACGTATGAGCCACAAGGTAAGCACCGGGTCATTTATAATCGACTCTATGCCCAGTATGTGCGGCTGCATGATTATTTTGGTCGCAATGAACAGAGTCCGATTAAACAATTGAAAGCGATTAAATTGGAAGTGATGGGTGGAGAGAGTTCAAATTAACATCTTTATAGAATAGCTGCATTACGGACAGTAGAAGAAGGAATAGATCATCCAGGAAAGAAGTGATGCACTTGAAAGACAAACATATTTTGGACAAAATAGGTATTCCTTCATCTCTAGCTTGGGGCTATCTCGGCATTCTGATCTTTATGATGGGGGATGGTCTGGAGCAGGGATGGTTAAGCCCATATCTGGTTGAACAGGGACTCACCGTACAGCAATCCGGCATTTTATTTACGGTATACGGGGTTACGATTGCATTGTCTTCTTTCCTGTCCGGATTATTCGTTGACGCGATTGGACCTAAAAAAGCAATGTTAACCGGGTTAATCCTATACATTCTCGGTTCCGTAGGCTTTATTGGTTTAGGAATTACCCAGCTTTCATTTGCAACGATGCTGCCGACGTATGCGTTTAAGGGTCTCGGCTATCCTTTGTTTGCATACTCTTTCCTCGTCTGGATCGCTTATCAGACACCTCAGAAGAAGCTGGGAACGGCTGTCGGCTGGTTCTGGTTCGTGTTCACTGGGGGCATGAACGTACTCGGCGCATACTATTCCACCTGGGCATTGAAGCACTTGGGGCATATCAATACACTATGGAGTGCAATCGTATGGGTACTGCTTGGGGCATTGTTCGCACTGGTCATCAATTCCGGCGGCAAGCTGGATAAGTCCAAGGCAGAACAGCATGACAACAAAGTAAAAGAGCTTGCCAAAGGATTGGCAATTGTCAAAAAGGAACCGAAAATCGTATTGGTCGGCTTAGTTCGCATCATCAATACGGCTGCACAATTCGGCTTCCCCATATATATGCCGCTATACATGGAGAGTCAAGGCATTAGCATTTCGTCCTGGCTGCATTTATGGGCTATGATTTTTATCGGAAACATCGCGTTCAACCTGCTGTTTGGCATTGTGGGCGATAAGCTTGGCTGGAGAAATACGGTAATGTGGTTTGGATGTGCAGGCTCGGCCTTCTTTACGATTTTACTCTTTTACGTTCCTCAACTTGCGGCAGGCAATGTATGGCTTGTGCAAATTGTCGGGATTTTGTGGGGCGGATGTCTGGCAGGCTTCGTGCCATTGTCTGCGATAGCCCCGTCTTTGGTAAAGGAAGAAAAGGGTGCAGCGATGTCAATCTTGAACCTGGGCGCGGGATTGAGCGCATTCGTTGGTCCAGCTCTTGTTGCTTTATTTATTGGAAGCCTCGGTTACGCCGGCATTACGTGGCTATTCGCTGGGCTATTTGCAGCAGCAGGCGTTATGATGATTTTTGTCACGCTCCCTGCTGAGGACAAAAGAACGAAGGACGCGAGTGCACACACCGAAATTGTAAGCGCTTAATAAGGTTATCTAAAAAAGCAGCTCTTCTCCACTTGGTAGAGGGCTGCTTTTATCATAATGCTAGCGATCAATTTTCTGATAGCTATTGTTTGTTCGGTATAAGGTAGGACTGATTCCATACACGTAGGTAAACTGATTTGAGAAGTAATGGATTGAATCGTAGCCCAACATTAGCGCGATTTCCGTAATTGATTGGCGGCTTTCCATCAACAGAACGGCCGCCTTTTTCATGCGAGCCTGCAGCAAATACGCTTTAGGCGATGCTCCTGTCTCTTGCTTGAAAAGCCGATAAAATTGGGACTTTTCCAGCCCGCATTCGCTGCACCAGTAATCAACCGAATGCCGCTGCTCGGGATGTTCGTCCATTCGCTCCAAGATTCGAGCTATGCGATAATCCGTAGGATTGGGCAATCTGCTTGCATCGTACCATTGAATCAGCCAGGAGTAAAAACTAGCTGATGCAGCCTGCTTCGTATAGCAGCCGCGCCGATTATATGCGGTAAGCACATGCTTCATCAACTCAATGAAGTAAGGATAAGGGCGAAGCGAAGTGCAGGTCGGCAATGATTCCAGTTCTGTGCAAGGGTTATGTGCGGTTAACCACCTCGGATCGAATTCATCCCATTCATAAGCAAAGGTAGGCTGGTTCGGCGGAGGAGCCTCCCATAGATCGCAGTAGATATTGCATGCATTCATCGTTTCATTTGGTGCATGCTCGAAGGAATGCCATTGGCCAGGGCGTACAAAGATGAGCGTGCCGTTCGAGACCGCATATCGTTGGTCATCTATCGTCATATGGCCATGGCCGTCCAAGAATAAGTGGAATGCAAAGCTGTATCCTCTGCGCAGCTGTTCCTCTCGCGTTCCTCGGTAATTATACATATGCGCTGCACGGATGTATGGCCTTATATCCGCAATGGTCATCATGCCTATCCCTCCGGTTCTTTAGCGGAAATTTTTATAACTGACAGGAACTTGTTATAAATACGAGCAGCTAGGAACATGATACTATGTTTGCAGAGTTATGTCATGATAGGGGAAGTCTTGAAATGAGAATGATGACAGCATGTGTTGGCGAGGAGGAACAATAATGGTTGATTTGGGCAAGGTGTTAGTAGAGGAATCACGAGGCGGTTGGTTGGAATGTGCATATACAGGACATATTGTAGGTGTCAACGAACAAGCTGAGACGCTATTCCATGTTGGCGACCCTGACTATGTAAGCTTTATGCGCTCTTCTTCGAAGCCGGTGCAGGCGCTCCCTGCTTTGTTAGCAGGTGTTCCGGAGCATTACGGATTAAGTGAGGAAGAGATCGTCTTAATGACCGCATCTCATCGTGCGCAGCAGTTCCATGTACAAGCGTTGGAATCATTCATGAAGAAAATAGGGATTACTGAGGATCAATTTGTATGCAAGCCTACCTATCCACTGAATGTTGCTGCAAGAGACGAGCGGATTGCCAACGGGCAACCACCGCGCTCCTTATATCACAACTGTTCGGGCAAGCACTTAGGTGTTCTGGCATTATGCAAGATGATGGGGTGGCCAACCGATAATTATGCAGAACCGGAGCATCCCGTTCAGCAGAAGGTGCTGCGCTTGATGTCTCAGCTTGCTGATGTGCCTGCCCGGCAAATTAAATTAGGAACGGATGGCTGCGGGTTCCCGGTATATGCGATTCCAATTCGCAATATAGCCCTCTTGTATTTGAGATTGGCTTGTCCGGATTTAATTGCAGATGAGGAAGTGCGCAGAGCGATTACACGCTTGACGGATCTAATGAACAAACATCCATTCTATGTATCCGGAACGGAGCTTATTTGTCCAACACTGCTGCAGGATCCGAATATCGTAGCGAAAGGCGGAGCCAAAGGCATCTATTGCTTCGGCTTGCGCGAGCAGAGAATAGGGATAGCCTTTAAAGTGATGGACGGATCGGAAGATCAATGGCCGATCATTGCTGCTGACATTTTAGAGCAGATTCAATACCCGACGATTGCAACCATCGAACGCTTAAAAAAGCTGAGCCCTGCGGAGACGAAAAACGACAATGCGAGGGTAGTAGGAATTCGCAAGCCTGCTTTTACACTTGAGTGGGTTAGATCATAAGAAACTAAGAACATACTATTAGAACCTGCTTGTATGAGCTGAAATATGGCTTGGCAAGCAGGTTTTTTGGCAAGAAAAAAATACCATCAAAAAATCTTTAAAAAAGATTTGCAATTCAATTATCAGTCTGATATATTATTACTTGTCCTTGTTGAACGGCAACGACGACAACGAAGCAAATGAAGTTGTACAGATGGTTAATACAAGGTAATATGCGGACATAGCTCAGTGGTAGAGTATCGCCTTGCCAAGGCGAGGGTCGCGAGTTCGAATCTCGTTGTCCGCTCCAGAATATGCGCCCTTAGCTCAGCTGGATAGAGCGTTTGACTACGAATCAAAAGGCCGGGAGTTCGAATCTCTCAGGGCGCGCCACTTAATTTAATAATGGGTATTTACTAAGCCGGTGTGGCGGAATTGGCAGACGCGCGCGACTCAAAATCGTGAGGGAAACCGTGGAGGTTCGAGTCCTCTCACCGGCACCATCCATTCGGGACGTAGCTCAGCTTGGTAGAGCACCTGGTTTGGGACCAGGGGGTCGCATGTTCAAATCGTGTCGTCCCGACCATTATCATCAACCGTCGGTTATAACCGGCGGTTTTTGCTATTCTAATCCTTCTTTTTTCAATCCTTCCTTCCTAAATGATTATTTCAACTTTTTTAATAATTCCCTTGAACGATCCCTAACGATATTTCGTAATATAGTTGCTTTGCGCAAAGCTCGTTGCGTTATGATATTAAAGAAAGGAGGCGAATACATGTCTGAGCAGCATCGGATAGAGCGAGCAGTCAGAGGAGACATGGATGAACTTGCTGTGCTGCTGCATGAGAATTACTCCTTTCTATATAAATATGCCTTGAAATTAACGATGAGCTCTTCGAATGCTGAAGATTTGGTTCAAGACACGATGGTGCGGTGTATGGAGAAGATTCATACGTACAATGGGAGTTCACGATTCTCGTCATGGCTAATTACGATTGCGACACGCCTGTTTTATGACAAGATGCGCCGCAAGAAAGTGGAGAGCAAATGGCGAGAGCAGGAACAAGCTGTACGTCAGCTGCGCTATCAAATGGAATCAAGCAATATGGAGTGGACGGCAGCGCTGGAGCTCCTTGGCGAGTTGTCCTACGAACAGAGGACTCCAATTGTGTTGAAATATTATTATGGATATCAGGTTAATGAAATTGCAGAAATGTTGAACGTTCAGGCAGGTACGATAAAGTCACGCATGCACTATGGCTTGGAGAAGCTGCGGAAGGAGTGGAAGCAAGATGAGTGAGAAGCAAGATAACAAGAAAGGACATGTAGATTCTCTACATCAAGTACCGATGTCCAATCATGCTACACATCCGGAACAGGACTCGGTGTGGGAGGAGAGACTGCATCCTCACTGGGAACACTTAGATGAATGGAGTGATCGCCATTCTCCGCATCCGAGTGCTGCCCACATCCAGCAGGTATTGCTTCAGGCGAAGAAGAGGAACCGAAAACGACTGTGGAAAGAACTGCTTGTCTTATGGAGTGCTGCATTGCTGCTAGTTGGCGGCGGGTGCAGTCTTGCCCAAGCGAATTGGTATATCTATGTCTGGATGCAGCTCATTTCCCTGTGTGGGGCAGTTCTTATCTGGGCAATTTGTATCCATCCGAGCAATGGGAGTGAGCAGAATGAATAATGGTACTGAGAATGTCCCTTGGTGGGTCTGGGTTCTAATTGGAATCATTCTGCTCATTCAAGGAACTTGGTTGTTTCTGGATGCTCGCAGGCGGAATAAGTACCCTTGGTTCTGGGGGATCTGGGGATTCACGGGAACCCCTCTCCCGCTGCTTGTCTATATATGCTTCGTTATTCGGCCGTGGAGAAAATTGAAATGAAGGAACAGACAGATTAATTGTATAACTTCCCCTTTATCTGGGCCACACTATAAGAAAAGCCTCCAAGTATATAAGTGCGTGTTCAAAAAGACCGGTTTTCAGCACCGAGAAGATTGGATGAAGCTAGGGCCTGAGGAGCGGAATGTACGTTTTGGGTACATGAGCACCGGAAGGTCCGGCTGAATTCAAGATTCGATGCCGAGTCCACTTCATGATTTACTTCGTGATCAAAAGCGGACTTTTTGAACAACCTCTATAAGTGATGATTCTGGCGGCTTTTTCTTGTGAGCAAAGCAAGATGATTCTGGCATCGTGGAATCAAATGCTCTACTCAAATTAACAAGCAGTTAGAGGGGATTACTTATGGCTCGAGAACACCGTACCGTCTCTAGGTTCTATTTTCGAGTGAAGCAATGGAAGAAGCGTCTGCGGCGCTTCCGCAAGCCGATATGGTCTTTGGCTGCAATTGTGTTGTTCGTAGCGGTAGTTGCCATTGGGATACAGTTGTCTGATCGAGTGCGCAATATGCTGGCGGACTATGATAAGCCATCTTCGATTGAGACCTTCGCCTTATGGAAGGATAATGAGTCTAAGCTTAATGAATCAGCCCAGCTTGTGATCGCGCAGTTGGTTCACCAGGATGAACAACGTGAAGTCATTGCTCGCAAGCAATATATATGCGGAAAAAATGATGAAGTGTTGGGTGTAAAGCCAACACGTGACATTATTCAGCTCGTGCTCAACCATCCAGACTGGTCGGTATCCATGGATGCAAACGGACGGGTGATCCTGGAGGAACAAGTTGAAGAGTTGTCAGGTACATGCAAGGATAAGGCGCATATTAGTCTCGATAAGGATGGGAATCTGACGTTGTATGACGGTCCGCCTGAAGGTGGAAAGGTGATACGAACATTTTTCCAATTGGATGTAGAGTCCATGGAGAGTTCGCTTCCTCCGAAGGTAATGAAGCAGTTATATCAAGGGATTCGCATTACAGATGTCGATGCTTATCATAGTGTGCTGTCTACGTTTAGCGATTATGCGATCGAAGAGACGAAGAAAGTCATGAAACCAACCCACTCGAATGAACGTATTACAAAATAGAGGCAGTAACAAGTAGGACGCCGTAACCGACGTCCTTCTTTTTTTGTATATTCTCGGGTTTAGGTCATGAAATGTAACATAAAGAAAAATGGTATGGATTGCCCTTAGCCACCTACAAAAAAAATGTCGGTTTGCGGTCATAATAATTGTACAGCGGAAAGGGGAATGCCAATGGAACTTATTCTCATGTTGCTCATCATTTTGGCTTCGACAAAGATCGCAGGTGATCTCACTGTACGATTGGGCCAACCAGCCGTACTTGGTAAACTCATTGTGGGGATAATTATCGGCCCAGCTGTGCTCGGATGGGTTTCAGACGGTGAACTAATTAAGGAAATGGCGGAAGTTGGCGTCATTTTGCTTATGTTCATTGCTGGTCTGGAGACAGATTTGGATGAATTGAAGAAGAATTGGAAGGCGGCGTTCGCAGTAGCAATCGGCGGGGTCATTCTTCCGTTTATCGGTGGATATAGTGGTGGTCTATTGTTCGGATTAGATTCGAACCAATCCATGTTTGTTGGTTTGCTGCTCTGCGCTACATCGGTAAGTATTTCGGTACAGACACTGAAGGATCTAGGACAGCTTAGCACTAGGGAAGGTACGACCATTCTTGGTGCAGCCGTCGTGGATGACATCCTTGTTGTCATACTTCTTGCCTTCATGCTCAGCTTGCTCGGTGCAGGCGGTGGCGCTTCAATCGGACTTATTATCGGGAAGAAAGTTCTTTTCTTCGTAGTAGCAATACTAGCAGGGATTTATGTAGTGCCTCGAGTGATGAAGTGGCTTGCACCGCTTCGCGTTACCGAAGCTGTTATTAGTGCGGCGCTTATTATTTGTTTTGCCTTTTCTTACTTTGCAGACTATTTGGGCGTTGCAGGCATTATCGGTGCATTCGCTGCCGGGATTGCCATCTCGCAGACGAAGTTCAAGCATGAGGTAGAGCATCGCCTTGAGCCAATTGCTTATGGTATCTTCGTTCCGATCTTCTTCGTAAGTGTTGGGATTAACGTCAACTTCGAAGGCCTCGGGGAGTATGTATGGTTTATTGCACTGTTTACCATCATCGCGATTGTAACGAAGCTGTTCGGCTGTGGATTGGGAGCTCGACTGACTGGATTTGATCGCAAAAGTGCGATCGGGATCGGTTCCGGGATGGTATCCCGCGGTGAGGTTGCGCTTATTATTGCAACGACGGGTCTTGAAGGCGCCTTGTTCGATAAAGTGTATTTCACACCATTCGTTATTGTCATCATTATGACGACATTGGTGACGCCTCCGATGTTGAAGATAGCATTCCGTCATTCAACAACTGAGACAGCGGCAAATCAAGTATCAGCTGGGAAGTAATCGGCCGTAATTAGGCTGTTTTCCCTGCAAACATCATAGGAATGACTCATTCTCTTCTTCACGATCTATGTTATAATGGAGTGAACACATATGTTCGCTTACTGGTACATGGATGCGGTGAGGGAGAGATTTTTTTTGCGTATTTTGGGGATTGACCCAGGGATTGCGATTGCAGGATTTGGGTTTGTAGATAAACAAGGAAGTCGGATTGTACCTGTACAATATGGCTGTATTCAGACAGAACCTTCGACAGCGCCGGAGATGCGGCTGCTGCAGGTGTATGAAGCTACGGAGCAGCTGCTAGACAAGTATAAACCAGATTCTATGGGAATAGAGAAATTGTTCTTCAATCGAAATGTCACGAATGCGTTTGCTGTTGGACAAGCACGCGGTGTTATCATTCTAGCAGCTGCCAAGCGCGGCATACCGATTGCAGAATATACGCCCATGCAGGTGAAGCAGGCTGTTGTTGGTTATGGGAAGGCAGAGAAGAAGCAGGTTCAAGAGATGGTGAAGCTGTTCTTGAAGCTGAAGGAGATACCGAAGCCCGATGATGTTGCTGATGCTCTTGCGGTGGCGATATGCCATGCGCATTCGAGTGGGCTTAATGACAAATTGAATGGAGTATGGCGATCATGATCGATTTTTTGCGTGGACAGGTTGCTCATTTAGAAACCGAATATATCGTCTTGGATGTTCAAGGCGTTGGGTACCGTGTCTTTACCCCGAATCCCTATGCTTTTGCAAAGCAGGAAGGGGCAGTCACCGTATATATTCATTATCATGTGCGTGAGGATGCAACATTGCTCTTTGGATTCAGCTCGCGAGAGGAGCAGAAGCTATTCCGCAGGCTGATCGATGTGAACGGAGTAGGGCCGAAGGTAGCGCTTGGCATTCTAGCAGGCTGTGGCAAGCCGGAAGCAGTTGTAACTGCCATTCAGCAAGAGAATATTGTGTTCTTAACGAAGCTGCCGGGTATCGGCAAGAAGACGGCTCAGCGTATCATTCTGGACCTGAAGGATAAGCTGGACGGTATCGGACTGGATATCCATCCGGACGCCTTGTTCATGAATGTCACAGTAGCAGACGATGACAGTGTGGACGGCAATGTATGGTCAGAGGCTAGAGAAGCACTCAAAGCATTGGGATATACAGAGACAGAACTTGATCGTGTATGGAATGACTTGCAACATCGCATTCATGCGGATGAAAGTGTAGATTCTTTAATGAAGAAGGCGCTGCAGGCGTTGTTTAAAGGATAAGAAAGGCGGTTAAGATGGAAGAGCACGAACGCATCATATCAGCCAATTGCATGATGGAGGATCAGGCAGTCGAGTTAAGCCTAAGACCGCGTTATTTGTCCGAGTATATCGGTCAGTCGCAGGTGAAGGATAATTTGAAGGTTTTCATTGAAGCTGCTAAGCTCCGCAAGGAAGCGCTTGACCATGTCCTGCTGTATGGACCTCCTGGTCTTGGAAAGACGACCTTATCTAACATTATTGCCAATGAGCTTGGCGTAAATATTCGTACGACTTCGGGGCCGGCGATTGAGAGACCGGGCGATCTCGCGGCATTGCTAACGAACTTGCAGGAAGGGGATGTCCTCTTCATAGACGAGATTCATAGACTGCATCGGACTGTAGAAGAAGTATTGTATCCGGCTATGGAGGACTTTGCACTCGATATTATTATCGGGAAGGGGCCGAGCGCCAGATCCGTGCGTTTGGATCTGCCGAAGTTCACTTTGATCGGTGCCACAACTAGAGCGGGATTACTCTCGGCTCCACTTCGTGATCGCTTCGGCGTCGTGAGCCGCTTGGAGTTCTACAATAAGGATGAATTGAGCTATATCGTGTCGCGTGCCGCGGACATATTGGAAGTCCAAATTGTGGGAGAAGCAGCGGATGAGATTGCTGTTCGCTCAAGAGGGACACCGCGGATTGCTAACCGATTATTGAAGCGGGTGAGAGATTTCGCACAAGTACGTGGTGATGGCATCATTACCGCAGCCATTGCGAAGGAATCGCTGCGCCTTATTCAGGTTGATCCACTTGGCCTTGATCAAATTGACCACAAAATGCTGCGCACGATGATTACGAATTTCCGTGGAGGCCCAGTAGGGCTGGATACAATTGCGGCAACGATTGGCGAAGAGAGCCAGACCATCGAGGATGTATACGAGCCGTATTTGCTGCAAATTGGTTTTCTTCAGCGGACACCTCGGGGGAGAATGGTTACCCCTCAAGCCTATACTCATTTAGGATTGCCTATACCGGAACAAAATTAAGTAAAACGCGTACAAATTGGCGTATGCAGAGGAGACGTGACAGAAGAAAGGAATGGGGAAACTTGAATAACAACAGGAACGTTATCCGATCCGTTGCAAGTGTGCTTACGGGGGCTCTTCTGCTATGTGGAGCTCCGTATGCTCTTATGCAGCCAGCTAACGTCGCGTATGCGGCAGCAAGTAACGATGCAAGACCTGAGCAAGCTGCTCTTGAGAATCATATCCGAGTGGCTTTGTTCGCTAATTTGAGCAAAGGATCACCTGGGCAAACATCGCTCCTGTCTCTGGCCTCCACAGCATCGCTGCAATTGGAAGCACGAATTGGAGCGAGTTCCAAAGGCAGCGTTGATGTGGATGGTGGACAAGCTCGCTTTAGTGCGGATGATTATAAAGTGAAATTACTCGAAACCGATGATTTAACTGAGGCGCAATCGGTTATGAAGAAGGCACAGTCTTCAGGGCCAGCATATATTACCCAGATTCCAAGACGTGGAACGACATTCTTCGCTGTCTATGCCGGCAGCTATACAACCAGCAAATCTGCCTCCCAAGCTATGGACAAGATGCGTGGAATGACGGTGAATGGATATGAACCATCCGTCGTTGGCCCCCATTATGTGCAAGCTGGCACATATGGCTCCCAAGACGAGGCTAAAAATGTACAACAATCCTTGCTGGATGCAGATCTTGATGCTTATGTGGTGACATTGGCAACGGATAGTGGAGTGCGGACAGCGGTCTGGGCAGGTCAAGCTGCTTCGGATGCACAGCTTAGCGGGATACAAACTGTAGTCGCATCGAAGGGATATGCGGCGGGCGCTGCACAAGCCCAAGGTGCTGCTGTACATAGCATGGAATCGACGGGCAACGCGCTTACTCCTCATTATCGCGTATACGGCAGTGCAAAGTGGATTGTGAAGCCGAAAACGACGACGACGATTAAGGTAAGTGAACGAAGCGGAAGAGCGTACCGCGGCGTGATGGAGGTTAGTCTATATAAGGACAAGCTGGCACTGGTTAATCAAGTGCCGCTTGAAGAATATTTGATATCGGTCGTTGGTGGAGAGGTCTATTCCAGCTGGCCGATGGATGCATTGAAAGCGCAGGCGGTAGCCGCTCGCACATTTGCGCTGTATCAAGGAAACAAATTCGAGATTGCTAATGTGGTAGATACAACATTAAGCCAAGCCTACTTCGGTGTGGAGAAAGAGCATCCTGACATTAAGAGAGCCGTGGAAGAGACGGCTGGAGAAGTGCTGATGCAGAATGGCAAGCTAATCGAGGCCATTTTCAATTCCAATGCAGGCGGCAAGACGGCTGATCCGATGGAAGTCTGGGGCGGCTCTTACGATTACTTCCAAGTTGTCGATAGTCCAGACGATGTCGCAGCGGCAGGTTCCAAATCATGGTATCGCGTATCCTTGCCAGATGGTAAGACAGGATATGTTCGTGAGGATGTAGTGAGTCTTTCCGGGCAGACGGCAACCGTTCTTGAAAATGGTACGAATGTACGCCCAACACCGGCTATTCAGACAGACGTTCAACCTGTAGGGAAGGTCGATAAGGGTACAAAGTTAACTGTGCTTGAAACGATTAAAGAAAATAATGAAATGAATTGGGTACGAGGCCCTTATACAGCGGAGCAGATTACCAGCTGGCTGAAGGATCGGACAGAGACGACATTAAGCGGAACGATTAAGACTCTAGCGGTTACGGAAAGAGGTCCATCTGGACGTGCTGTCAAGATCGAAGCTAATGGCAAGCCTGTCGCGGTTAGTTATCCAGACAACTTCCGTTATGCATTTGGCGGTCTGCCGAGTACTTTGTTCGATATCGTTCCTGGCGGATCAGGTGTGGTGTCTGATGTCCTCAGCAATGGCAGCGTGACAGGCACATCCTCGATTTCTATCGTTGGGGCAGAAGGCAAATTGCAATCCGTTAAAGATACCTCACAGCTTCGTGTTGTCAGCGGCAGCAGCAAGACAAGCGGGAAGCTCCCAAGCAGCATGGTAGCTGTAAATGGGAAAGGTACGACAAGCAAAGTGTCGCCTACCAAGGAAGAGCAGAAGCCAGTCGTAGAAGCGACATCGTTCTTGTTTGTTGGCAAAGGTAATGGGCACGGAGTCGGAATGTCGCAATGGGGTGCCAAGGGATTAGCCGATCAAGGGTATGACTATAAAGCGATTTTGCAATACTATTACAAAAATGTAGAGCTAGTGAAGCGTTAGGACGGATAGCAGATGAATGTGGACTTATATGATTTTCATTTACCAGAGCATTTGATTGCGCAGACACCGTTGGCAGTACGGACTGCATCTCGATTATTGACATTGAATCGCCAGACTGGTGAAGTGGAGCACCATGCATTCCCTGAAATCATAAATTATTTACAGCCAGGCGATTTATTGGTACTGAACGACACTCGGGTTATCCCTGCCCGGTTGTTCGGAGTTAAGGAAGATACGGGCGCTAAGGTGGAAGTTCTCTTGCTCAAGCAGGAAGAGAATAATTGCTGGGAAGCGCTCGTGAAGCCAGGGAAGAAAGTCAAGCTGGGAACGGTTGTAGTGTTCGGTGATAAGTTGAAAGCGGAAGTGTTGGAAGAGCGTGAGATGGGGGCGAGATTGCTACGCTTCACATATGAGGGCATTTTCAATGAAATATTGGATGAGCTTGGGCAAATGCCCCTTCCTCCATATATTAAAGAACAACTGGATGATCGTGAACGTTATCAGACCGTGTATGCGAAGCACGAGGGATCTGCTGCTGCACCTACGGCAGGATTGCACTTTACGAAAGAACTCCTAGCGGAAGTGGAAAATAAGGGAGCTCGAATTGCGTATGTTACCCTTCATGTAGGATTGGGCACGTTCCGACCAATGTCTTCTGATACGATTGAAGAGCATGTCATGCATTCGGAATATTATGAAGTGAGTGCAGAGACGGCACGAACAATTAATGAAACGAAAGAGCAAGGCGGCCGTATAGTTGCAGTAGGAACTACATCAGCAAGAACACTAGAAACGGTTGCAGGGAGATTTGTCGGAAAGGCGATTGAGCCGTGTTCGGGCTGGACAGACATTTTTATCTATCCAGGATATGAATTCAAACTTGTGAACTCGCTACTAACGAACTTTCACCTCCCGAAATCGACATTAGTGATGCTTGTCAGCGCACTGGCTGGCCGTGAACATATTATGGCTGCCTATCAGGAAGCAATTGAGCAGAAATATCGCTTCTTCAGCTTCGGCGACGCCATGTTCATTTATGATAATGCAACGGAAACCTAATACAAGGATGAGATACAATTATGGCAGCAGTTACTTACGAATTAATTAAGACATGCAAGCAGACGGGAGCGCGGCTTGGCAAGGTTCATACCCCACACGGCTCCTTCGAAACACCAATTTTCATGCCTGTTGGGACATTGGCAACGGTAAAGACGATGAGCCCAGAAGAGTTGAAAGAGATGGAAGCCAAGATTATTTTGAGCAATACGTACCATCTCTTCCTTCGTCCAGGGCATGAAATCATTCGCGAAGCTGGCGGGCTTCATAAGTTTATGAATTGGGATCGGGCTATTTTGACGGATAGCGGCGGGTTCCAGGTATTTAGTCTTAGCGATATGCGTAAGATTGAAGAAGAAGGGGTTCACTTCCGTTCCCACTTGAATGGGGACAAGCTCTTCTTGTCTCCAGAGAAGGCTATGGAGATTCAGAATGCGCTAGGCTCTGATATTATGATGGCATTCGATGAATGTCCTCCATATCCGGCTGAACCTCAATATATCAAGCCATCGCTTGAGCGTACAACTCGTTGGGCGGAACGTTGTTTGGAGAGCCATGCTAGACCACACGATCAAGCACTGTTCGCAATTATCCAAGGTGGCATGTATGAAGACCTTCGCCGCCAGAGTGCGAAGGATTTGACTTCGATGGATTTCCCGGGGTATGCTATTGGAGGACTTAGTGTAGGTGAACCGAAACACTTGATGTACGAGGTGCTGGATTACACAACTCCGTTGCTTCCGGCTAATAAGCCCCGCTATTTGATGGGGGTTGGATCACCGGATGCTTTGATCGAGGGAGCTATGCGCGGAGTGGACATGTTCGACTGCGTACTTCCTACACGCATCGCTCGCAATGGTACGACTATGACAAGCCAAGGCCGTCTTGTTGTACGGAATGCGAAGTATGCTCGTGACTTCGGGCCGCTTGATCCGAAGTGCGATTGCTACACATGCCGCAACTACTCGCGTGCGTATTTGCGCCATCTCATTAAGGCAGATGAGACATTTGGTCTTCGCTTGACGACTTATCATAACTTGTATTTCCTGGTGAACTTAATGAGTCAAGTACGCGAGGCGATCCGTGAAGATCGACTGCGCGATTTCAGAGACGAATTCTTTGAAGCTTATGGAATGGACCGCAACGAGAGCGGGTTCTAACAGTAGACATGCTGCCTGCTGAATCGTTCACATTCGTGGATGCTTCAGCTCGTTCGGCAGTCTATACATAATTATTTCATTATTGAAAGGGGGATACATACATGTTGATAGCAGGAGCAGAGGCAGGAGGAACTGGTGGGTTTCTTCAAATGTTGTTGCCGTTCGTCTTGATGTTTGCAGTATTTTACTTCTTGTTAATCCGTCCTCAGCAGAAGAAGCAGAAGCAGCGGAACTCAATGCTTGGTGCATTGAAAAAGGGAGACAAGATCGTAACGATTGGCGGTCTTCATGGCAGCATCATGGAAATTACGGACGACACAGTCGTGTTGCGTGTAAATGACGTTACAAAAATGACATTCGATCGCAGTGCAATTAGTCAAGTTGTATCTGTAGATGAATCTTCAAGCGCATCCTAAGATGCCAAGCATAGGAGAAGGGGCTCACCGTTGCATGAGATGCAATTGGCGAGCCCCTTCTTTCGTTGCATCATGCGCCGTATGCCGAAGGGAGTAGGAGCATGATTAGCTTATGTCGTTGGAATTGGTATAAGACTTGCTGAATGTCTTTTGCCGATCTGGCAGCAAGCTGAGCTTGGGTTGAACACCAGCAAGCTTCAAGCCCACCCATGATGCAACCATAGCAAGTACAGTTCCAGCCAGCATATCGGTTAACCAGTGAATGCCAAGGTAGAAGATCGAGAACACAATAATAATTGCACTTGCTGCCGTAAAGATGGCCCATCTTCGATTGCCAGACTGTGAAGCGAGCAGAGCGACCGTTACAGAGATCGACGTATGCAAGCTTGGGAAGCAATTATCGATACCAGAGAATGCGCGATATTGCTCCTCGAAGTTCGGGAACACCTCCAGCATGCGGAAGCTGACCCCGGCTGGTGCATACGACCATACCTCATTAACTGGGAAAAATAAATAGAATGGGATAGCTACGATGTAGTTAATCATAATGGCATAGCATACAGCGTGCGCCATACGGATATTCCCGTTTGTTGTATAAATCCCGAGTGAGGCTACGATAAGTGCTTGAAAGACAACAATATAGAAAAAGGAAACAAATTGCGTTAATAACGGATGATTGAAAATCTGCTGTACACTGTATACGAATTGCCCTTCAAGTTGATGAATATTGGAAGTGAAATCCCAATTAATCTGCAGCATTTTTTCGAGCGTAAGCTCCATGCCGTTGACCATGAGAATAAGCACCATCGCAATGAGAGCAATAAGAAAAGAACGTGATGTCCACAGTGATCGTAGAAATGCTCCAGCGACAGCTAGCGGCTGTCTGCGTGAACCGAACCAGACGAGCACAATGACGGTTACGATGGTCCACAGCGTGACAGTCTGCATGGATTGAAATAGAACCACGAGAATCCCCCTAATGTAATGTCACATTGCCGTTTTGTAAACTCCAATAGTATAACACAATTGGGTGGGGATTACATGATGCGATCATTCGAACTCAAGGCTTCCCTCCTTACTGGCCGGACTTGCTCATATTTACACCGATAATACCCCCAATTGCACTGACAGCGAACGCTGCTACTGTTTGGACGAGTTTTTGTACGCTTACCCCTGCATCCATTGCCAAAAAACCAATCAGCATGACGAGCAGCACGTAGAAGATTCCTGTCATTCCTCCATAGTACCAGCCCTTTTTGCCGCTTCTTCTGCCAGAAGTCCATCCACCGATAAAAAGAGCGATACAATGGATAATATAAATATAGCCTTTCATTTCGTCCTCACTAGTTGAGCTTGAATATAGCAAGACTGACAAGGCGAGTGCACCGAGAGCCATCCAAACGAAGGCATAGACGATTCCCGCCACTAGCGGGTGGCCTAATTTCCAGCGCGTTACATTCTGAATCGCATTCATCTTACACGCTCCTCCCATCATTTCTATGATTAGTATTCATCGTATGGGCAAGCTATCCAATTTAGTACAAGGCATAGACGAAAAAAAAAGACAGCGTTATAATGTGTGAACAAAAGGTCAGTAAAGAAGAAAGTTGCAATCAGAGCCTTATAAGGTAGAGAGGGATGGAGTCTTGTGGGACATACTGTAGCAAATTGGCAAGTGACCGCGGCGGTCATTGTGTTTTTAATCACGTATGCCATCATTATTTCGGAGAAGATTAACCGAGCCGTTATTGCGCTCTTAGGCGCAGTTGCGATGCTCGTCCTGCAGATTGTAGATGTACATATGGCATTTACAACCTATATCGAGTGGAATACGCTGTTCCTGCTCGTTGGTATGATGATTCTGGTGGGGATTACGAACAAGAGCGGGATCTTCTCATACGCTGCTGTCAAGGCAGCACAGCGGGCTAAGGGACATCCGAAGCGCATCATGCTCATTATGTTCCTGCTCACAGCGGTAGGATCTGCATTTTTGGATAATGTAACGACGGTGCTGCTCATGGTGCCGATTACGTTTTCCATTACACGTATGTTGAAAATCAACCCAGTGCCATTTCTGATCGCGGAGGTTATCGCATCGAATGTAGGGGGAACAGCAACCCTAATAGGCGATCCGCCGAATATTATGATTGGATCTGCCAATAAGCATCTGACTTTCAATATGTTTTTGACGCATCTGGCTCCAATTGTGTTTGTCATCGCAATCGTCATAATCGGCTGCTTGCTGTTCATCTACCGCAAACAGCTGCATGTGTCGGACGAGCAGCGGCAAGCATTGATGGAGCTGTCGGCAGCTTCGTACATTACAGACGCTAAGCTTGTAAAGAAGTCCCTTACTGTGCTTATTTTTACGATTCTTGGCTTCGCACTCCATTCAGTCATTCACGTTGAGGCAGCGGTTGTCGCAATGGCAGGAGCAACAATCTTGATGCTCATCGGATTGAAAAATGAGGAGGAGCTTGAAGAGGCGCTCCATCAAGTCGAATGGGTTACGATTCTTTTCTTTATCGGATTGTTCATCCTTGTTGGCGGTTTGATTCAAGTAGGTGTCATCAATCGTCTTGCAGAACTTACGCTCGGACTTACGAACGGTGATATGACCAAGACTTCGATGCTCGTCCTCTGGGTATCCGGTATTGCGTCGGCTACGATTGACAACATCCCGTTCGTCGCGACAATGATCCCTCTCTTGCAGGATATCGGGACGCAGATGGGGATTACAGATCCGAACCAATTGAATCCACTCTGGTGGTCACTTGCGCTTGGTGCATGTCTTGGCGGAAACGGGACACTGATAGGTGCATCTGCCAACGTCATTGTGGCGGGTATGGCCCAGCGTGAGGGTCATGGTTTTAGCTATATGGACTTTTTGAAAATAGGTGCGCCTATTACGATTATCTCGCTTTTGATTTCAACAGGATACATTTTGCTGTTCATCCTATAATTACAATTGTCCATTTGTAAGATACAGGATGGGAACAATTCAATAATAATGAAGCAGTATGCTTCACGATCACGACGGTCAGAATACCAATGAAAGCGGCTATCGCAATCCGACAATCGGCAGCGAGGGAGGCGTAACATATGGGACTTTGGACCGTCGTTTTTCGTACAGTGTTGATGTATTTTGCGGTATTAATTGTTCTTCGTGTAATGGGCAAGCGTGAAATCGGCAAGCTGTCTGTTTTTGACCTCGTGATCTCGATCATGATTGCAGATATTGCAGTCATGACGATTGACGATTCAGAGCGTCCCCTTCTTGTGGAATTTGCTCCGATCATTGTACTGCTCGTCATCCAGGTTACGCTTGCCTTCGTAACGTTAAAGAGCACGAAAATGCGCGAAGTATTTGACGGGACTCCAAGCATTATTATTGCCAATGGAGTGCTGCAGCAGGACGTTATGAAGAAGCAGCGATACAATTTGGATGATTTAATGCTGCAACTGCGGGGACAAGGGATCGACAATATCAATGATGTTACCTACGCCATTTTAGAATCAACAGGGGAATTGTCCGTATTTAAGGCAAGTGAGGAAAAGCCAAACCAGAACTCATCGAGCTCAAATGCAGGCAAGCAGGAAGGGCAGAAGGAAAGCAAGTCCAAACCATCCAATACACAGCCCGCCCTGCCGGAAGCACACCAATATCAATTCACATCCCTTCCCTTGCCGCTCATTATGGAGGGGAAGGTGCAGGAACAGAATTTGCTAAGCATCGACAAGACACGGTTCTGGTTGAAAAATCAAATCCAACAAAAGGGTGTCTATGATTTTAAGCAAGTGTTCTTCTGTTCCATAGACCATAAAGGCCATATTTACGTAGATAGCAACCCGAGTAAGCTAAAGCGCTGAGATTATTTTGGATCAGGCTTCGCATGAAAGAAGCGTCGAAAGAACGGAAAGCGGGAAAGATCACTGCGATCGATTAATTTCATCATGATAAGAAGTAGAATATAGACAACAATCCCAACAATACAAGAAATAATGAATCGAAGCACAAGATGCTCGTCCGTAGAACCTGGAAAATGAATATATGTCGCTTGTATGCATCCAGCCGTAATGATCATTGCGGCTCCAACTTTGATGAAATCCAGCCAAGGAAGCTTAAGGCCAACATGGCGAACGACACTGTATGCGTGCATGGTTGTTACGACAACGATGTTCACATTGATGGCGATGACCGCGCCGGTAATGCCTAATTTCGGATCGGCCGCGAGCCATAGAATCAACCCAATTTTAAGAAATGCCCCTATGAAGGTATTGACGAGAGCTGTTCCCGGACGTTCTAGCGCTTGGAGAGCAGCTTGGAGCGGGGCTTGCAGGTAAATGAAAATAGCAACAGGCGCCATCCATTTCAACATTGGAGCAACGGTTGCATCATTGTATAGCAGAGAACATAAGGGAAAAGCCAGTACAAACATAACAACAGCAAAAGGTGCTCCGCTTACGAGCGCAAGCCGGAGAGCCTGATGAATGCGCTTCTGAATGGTGGTCGTATCTCTGCGGCCAAGTGCTTCGGACAGGGCAGGGACGAGTGAGACCGCAAGAGAGTAAGTAAGTGCTCCTGGCAAGGTGAGAATAGGAATAATCATGCCTTGAAGTGCTCCGTATTGCGCCGTTGCGACTGCGGTAATGATACCGGCTGCTGCAAGACTGCGTGCGATTGTGATGGACTCTAATAAATAGGACAGAGATCCAACCAGTTTGCCTCCTGTAACAGGGATCGCGATTTGCAGCAATCTTTGTAAAACATTGCCCTGAGCTGGGGAAGAGGTTGCGAACGTTGGCTCTTGTCCACCTTTAATTGGCTGCTGCACCGCATTGAGCTGTTGAGCGCTGCTCTGAGAGTGACGTTTACGAGCCGTGTGATACATCCAAGCAAGTACGGCAAATCCTCCGATCTCCCCAATCACTACACCTGCCATGGCGCCAGCGGCCGCCCATTCCAAGCCGTAAGGCAAGCCCATATAAGCAAATAAAATGACGGTAAAGATCCGTATTATGGTCTCAGTAACTTGAGACATCGCGGTCGGTATCATGTTCTGCATGCCCTGGAAATACCCTCGAAGCACGGATGAGGCAGCAATCACGATAATGATGGGGGTCATCACCATGAACGTATAATATACTCTGCTGTCCGTTAGAACGTGTGTCGTAATCCATGGTGCAAGAACAAGCAAGGCAACTGAAAATAATAGGGATGCCCCAATCGTTATTTTGAGTGACAATGACAATATCCGTCTTACTCGTTGTTGATCGCCGGTAGCATCTGCCTCCGCGATAAGCTTGGCCACTGCTAGTGGAATCCCACCCGTTATTAACGTAATGATCACGATGAGGAAGGGGTATCCCAGCTGATAAATGCCTACGCCCTCTGCTCCAATGATGCGCGGCAGCATAATGCGTGGGATGAATCCAAGGATGCGGTTCACGATGCCGGCTGCCAATAAAATAAGTGTTCCTTGAATAAATGTTTGTTTTTGTAAGGTATTTTTTGACAATAGCATCCCTCTTCTCGCGCAAACTTCAGCACGTAATTGCTGCCCAATATCATTCATATGCGGTTGTCCACAAACCATACCGAAAGTGTTGAGGAGATTTTCAGCCTAGAGCTTGCGTATTAGCAGGAATTCAAGAGGAGAGGGTCGAATTATGACTAACGTGGAGAAGGGAGTTGTGCGGCATGACAGAACTGATTAGTGATGCGGAACGTATCGAGGCAATTGAACTGTGCTGTGAGAGCAAAGCAGAAGAATTGCGCTTGATTGGGTACGAGCACGTTACCGGTAAGGATGTATGGGAATGTGTAAGTTCAAAGTATGTAAAAAATGGAAGCGAGCCTGCGCTGCATAAGGTTGTAAATGATATTTTATCGCTTAAAGCAACGCAATTTATGAATTATATGACAGTTGCCGCATATCGGGGCGCTCCCTTTTAATAAGGCGAGGCCTTTTTTTTGTTTGTTTGCCATGATTCTTAAAATTGACGCGAAAAATGAGCGCCGATATAATAGGAATATTGAATATGAAAGGGGACTAGGGACGATATGAAAAGGGTGACCGCATTCCTGCTCATCGTTGTCGTTTCGCTAGGCGTCATTTTTTGGACAAGCCCTTCGATCGTCAACAGCATACGTCTTGGGCTCGATTTGAAGGGCGGCTTTGAAATATTGTATCAAGCATCGCCGCTTGAATCGGGTGGCAAAATTACAAATGAGGCGTTGAAACAAACGGCGAAGAGCTTGGCTAAGCGTATTGATGCTAACGGCACGAGCGAACCGGAGATCATCATTGAAGGTTCGGATCGGATTCGTGTCAAGCTTGCCGATGTGAAGAATGAGGAAGAAGTTCGCAAGAAATTGAAGGAGCCTTCGGTGCTGACCTTCCGTAGTTCTGACGGCTGCAAGGAAGCCACGGACTACTGTAAGGTGGAATTGCAGGGAACAGACTTCAAGGAGGGTGGCGCGAGCGTCGTATTTAACGATTTGCAACAACCGATTGTAGCTATCAAGTTGAAGGATGCAGGCAAATTCTCTGAATTGACGAAACGTCTTGCTTCACTTGCCGGTGAGCAGCGCAACCATTTGGCAATCTTCATGGATGAGAATATGATCTCTGATCCGGCTGTTAACTACGAGATTCCGGGTGGAGAGGCGACGATTACTGGTCAGCGCACGGTTGAGGAAGCGAATGACCTTCGCGACAAAATCAACCTTGGCGCATTGCCGCTGAAACTGACAGAAAAATACTCCCAAAGTGTTGCTGCAACACTAGGTAAGTTGTCGTTGGAACAAACGGTGAAAGCCGGCTTGATCGGATCGGCACTGATTCTCGTGTTCATGCTGCTTGTTTACCGTTTGCCAGGGGTAATTGCGAGCTTCTCGCTCGTCTTGTTCACATGGCTTCTGCTGGTGTTGTTCTGGTTGGCTGATATTACACTGACATTGCCGGGTATTGCGGCATTCATTCTCGGTCTCGGTATGGCAGTCGATGCGAACATCATTACTTATGAACGGATTAAGGAAGAGCTGCGGAGCGGTAAATCGATTAACTCCGCACTCAAGGCTGGTTCAAAGAACTCGTTCAGAACCATTATGGATGCAAACGTAACGACGATTATTGCAGGTGTTGTTATGTACATCATGGGTGAAAGCTCCGTTAAAGGCTTCGCACTCATCTTGATGATGACAGTCATTTGCAGTATTTTCACAAACGTATTCTTGTCTCGTGTGTTCCTACATCTGCTTGCGAAATCGAAGTTATTGAGCAAGCCAGGATATTTTGGCGTAAAGGAGAGTGAAATCCGTGCGCTTTAAGGGAACATTCAACTTTGTTCATCAGAGTAAATATTTCTTTATCTTCTCGATCGTGATTACCATTCTCGGTGCGTTGTCTCTATCGATATTCGGATTGAACTATGGAGTTGATTTCAGCTCTGGTACGAATGTGGATATCAACCTAACTAAGAAAATTGAGAAATCACAAGTGGAAGAACTGCTGAAAACATATAATTTCAAAAAAGAACCTACGATTACGATGGGGGCGGAACGTATTACCGTACGTTTCACTGAAGTTCTTGATGAGCAGCACGAAAAGCAGTTCAAGGCGGACATGAAGAAGATTGATGAAGGCTCTTCCATGGAAATCAATACGGTTGATGTAGAGATTGCCCGCGAATTGCAGCGTAATGCACTGCTCGCTGTATTGATCGCGAGCATCGGGATTATTATCTATGTCAGCATCCGCTTTGAGTGGCGCTTTGCCGTATCAGCGGTTGTCGCCCTGCTGCATGATGCATTTATGGTTATCAGCTTGTTCTCCATCTTCCGGTTGGAGGTCACGCTGCCGTTTATTATTGCGGTGCTGACGATCATCGGTTATTCCATTAACGATACGATCGTTATTTTTGACCGGATTCGTGAGAATTTACGTTTTTCGAAGATCAAGAGTATGGATGACTTGGCTCATTTGGTTAACGACAGTATCTACCAAACGCTCACTCGCTCCATCAATACAGTATTGACTGTATTGGTAACGGCGCTCTGTCTGTTCATCTTCGGTAGTGAGTCAATCCGGATGTTCTCACTTGCGATTCTATTCGGTCTCGGCTTTGGTGCTTACTCGTCCATCTTCATTGCAAGCCCGCTGTGGGTCGTATTGAAGAACAAAGAGAGCAAGAAACCAAAAGCTTCTGCTAAACCGCAGGAAGCGAAGTAATTTATTTTGTAAAGAAACCATTTGTTTTTCTTTTCTCTCATAATCTGGAGTTAAGAAACATACGATAAAGCCGCGTCCGTTTGTGACGCGGTTTTGGCGTTGTGTAAGCCGCCATGATCACAATGATGATTAAACGAGGGATGCTGCATGTCTACTGACCGATTTGCCAAGGCGGAGACCGGAGCCTGGGTAGGAATTATCGGGAATATCTTATTAGCTGGAGTCAAGGGAATAGCCGGATTTTTGTCCGGGAGCCAGGCGCTTATCGCAGATGCCTTTCATTCTGCTTCGGATGTAGCGGGTTCATTCGCTGTTCTAGTCGGTTTGAAGGCGGCTAAGCGTCCTCCAGACAAAGATCATCCATATGGTCACGGCAAGGCAGAATCGATTGCTGCAATTGTCGTCTCTGTACTGCTGCTGGTCGTGGGAATTGAACTGGCAATCTCTGCGGCTAAGTCAATATGGAATGGCAAAGTCGTCGTGCCAGAGTGGTATGCGCTGGCAGCTATTATTTTGTCCATCGTAGCGAAGGAGAGTATGTTCCAGTACAAATTCCGATTGGGCAAGCGCTTATCGTCGCAGGCATTAATTGCGAATGCGTGGGAGCATCGATCTGATGTATACTCGTCTATTGCGGCACTAGCAGGCGTTGGGGGAGCAATGATTGGCGGCAAACTAGGCATTAGCTGGCTTCTCTATTTAGATCCGATCGCGGGTGCTGTTGTAGCTCTGCTCGTCCTACGAATGGGGTATCGGCTCGTACTGGACTCCATCCACTCCACCATGGATCACGTCCTGCATGATGAGGATGCGAATCCACTTATTCGAGCAGTGCAATCCGTTGACGGTGTAATTACTGTTGATGAGCTGCGAGCGCGCGAGCACGGACATTATGTGATTGTAGATGTCAAAATTAGCGTCAATCCTCGCTTGACGGTAGCGGAAGGACATACAGTTGCCAAGCGAGTCAAAAAACATTTATTGCAGCGGTTTATCCATGTAGCAGATGTATTCGTACATGTGAATCCATTCGATCCGGGATTCCCTTATCGATCTCAGGAAGCACGTAGTGAGGATGCCTCCACATTGCTGCAATAAGGATAATAAAGGAGATAAAGAATGCTTCATCCACGTTCACGGTGGATCTGCGCGGCAACGTCAGACGAGCAAGTGAGTCGATTGGCACAAGAAGCCAAATTATCGCCATTGTTGGCTCGTATGATGGTCGTACGTGGGATTGACACTGCGGAGCAGATCCAGCAGTTTTTATATGCTGATGTCAACCAACTGCATGACCCGTTCCTCATGGCAGGGATGGAAGAAGCGGTGGAACGGATAAGACGGGCGTTAAATAGCGGAGAGAAAATTCGAATTTACGGTGACTATGATGCGGATGGCGTATCGAGTACTTCGCTTATGATTTACCTGATGAGAGAGTTAGAGGCGAACTTCGATTACTATATCCCGCATCGTGCGAATGAAGGATATGGACTCAACAATGGCGCGATTGATGATGCGAAGGCGCAAGGCTGTACGCTTATCGTAACCGTCGACACTGGCATTAGTGCCGTAGAGCAGGTTGCCTATGCGAAGGAGCTTGGCATTGATATCGTTGTTACGGATCACCATGAGCCGCCTGAGCAGCTTCCAGAAGCATATGCCCTCGTCAATCCGAAGCTTCCTTATTGCCCCTACCCATTCAAGGGATTGGCTGGGGTGGGCGTAGCTTTTAAGCTGGCTCATGCATTACTCGGCAATGTGCCGGAACATTATCTGGAGCTTGCTGCGATTGGAACAGTGGCTGACTTGATGCCGCTACTCGGAGAGAATCGAGTCATTGTTCAGGAAGCATTGAAACGCATGGCTCGTTCCCAATATGCGGGCATTCGCGCTTTGATGACCATTGGCGCGATAGATCCGACAGAAGTAACCTCGACAAGTATTGCCTTCTCAATGGCCCCGCGCATTAATGCAAGCGGTCGGCTCGATCATGCCGATATCGCGGTTCAATTGTTAACGGCTGATGAGGATGAGACAGCTATCGCTTATGCATCTGAGCTGGATCGATTGAATAAGGAGCGGCAGAAGATCGTAGAAGGCATCGTGAAGGAAGCAGAGGCACAGTTGACGGAGAAGATGACTGATACAGGCGAGGTTCCGAATGTCATCGTTCTCGCAGCAGAGGGCTGGAATGTCGGCGTTATCGGAATTGTTGCTTCGAAGATTGTAGAACGCTATTATCGGCCTACCTTCGTGCTTGGGATTGATGAAGAATCAGGACTTTGCAAGGGCTCGGCCCGTTCGATTGCAGGGTTTGATTTATATGAATCGATGACGGAATGCGCAGAGGTATTCGAACACTATGGCGGTCACCAGGCTGCCGCCGGGATGACGATTCATCGCGACCGATTATCCGAGCTGGAGGAACGCTTGAATAAGACGGCTGCGGAGAGATTGACCGAGGATGATTACATTCCATGCACGGAAGTCGATGCGGAATGTGAGCTTGATGATGTTCCGCTGGAAGTAATTGAGCAATTAGGGCGTCTAGCGCCATTCGGAATGGGCAATCCTAGTCCGCGTGTGGTTATTCGCAACGCGGTAGTACGCGATAAGCGCACGATGGGGAAAGAAGGACAACATTTAAAGTTGATGTTAGGCAAAGAGCGTGCTACATTGGATGCGGTGGCATTTCATAAAGGGGCATTGTCCTACCGAATTGCCAATGATGTGCAGGTTGATGTGCTTGGAGAGCTGTCGATCAATGAATGGAATGGACAGCGCAAGCCGCAGTTGATGATGCAGGATATCCAGATTACAGAACGACAGCTATTCGATCGTCGCGCAACTGCTCGTCCACTCGAATCAGCTATTGAGTTGGCAAGAACACTCGAGCAGGATGAACCGCTGACGAGCGCTCTACTTATGACACGAGAGCAAGCAGGAGTGTACGCCGCTGAACCGTTCGTCTGGTTGTATAGCGATGAGCTTGAAGGGCCTACCGTCATACCGAGCTCCTGGGCATGGGCAGCGGATGAGTCCATGCTTGGGAACGTGTCGAAGCATATCCATGAGCTCGTGCTGTGCAGTATCCCTCCATCGGAATGGGAGCTGAAGCGGTTGGCAGATCAGCTTCCGAATGTAGGAAGAATACATGCCATACTCCCGCGCCAGCCGGAAGGCGGGCGGCTGTTTACTCCTAGTCGTGATCGAATGGCCCATGCATATAGCGAACTAAAGCGAGTCGGCACTTGGGATATGGAAGTGTCAACGATGTCTTCGCTTGCGAAGAGATTGCGTATGAATGAACGAGAACTGCTGATGCTGATGGAAGTATTTAAGGAATTGGACTTTATTACTTGTACATCTTCTTCGAACAACAGCGTATACAGCATTGTACAGCAACCGAACAAAACATCACTTGAACAATCACAGCGCTATCAGGATTGGATGACCGCAGCAGCCTGGGAATCTCGCTGGTACGAACCAGTGACTGAGGAATTAGCGGCATGGATATGGTCATATTGGGATGAAGCGCGTTGCAAGTAAGCTATATTATATTTGGATAATTCCAAGGGAGGATTTTTGATGGATTTAAAACAGCATATTCGGGTGATTCCTGATTTCCCACAACCAGGCATCAGCTTCAAGGACATAACAACATTGTTGAAGGATGGCCAAGCCTACAAGGCGACCATTGAAGCGATGCATGAACTCGTAAAGGATAAGCAGATTGATCTCGTAGCAGGACCAGAAGCGCGCGGATTCGTAGTAGGTGCTCCATTGGCATTGTCTATCGGAGCTGGCTTCATTCCTGTCCGCAAGAGTGGTAAACTTCCAGGAGAGACGATTGAGGTCGGTTATGACTTGGAGTATGGCAAGGATAAGCTTGCTATGCACAAGGATGCCATTCAGCCTGGCCAAAAAGTGCTTATCGCAGATGACCTGCTCGCTACGGGCGGTACAATCAAGTCTACGATTGATCTCGTTCGTCAGTTGGGCGGCGAAGTCGTTGGTGCGGTATTCCTGATTGAGCTTAGTGAATTGAACGGCCGTGACAAATTGGGCGAAGGCATCGACGTTATTTCGCTCGTTCAATATTAATTCGTTCTCTTGTGAAGCAACGATAATAAAAATCCCCTGCCGCCTCTTCTTCCGTGATAGATGAAGATGCGTGCAAGGGATTTTTTTGTATGATTCAATATTATTCGTTAGACAAATGAAGCTTGTCCAAAATAATGAAGAACAGGTTCAGTACAATCGCAAGCACAGTTGCGAGCGCCATCCCTTTCAATTCAACAGCACCGAATTGGAGCTTGGCACCGCTGATCCCGATGACGATGACGAGGGTTGTCAGCAGCAGATTCTTCGGCTTGCTGAAGTCAACCTTGGAGTCCACAAGAACACGGAGACCAGATGCAGCAATGACCCCGAACAAGAGCAGGGATACGCCGCCCATAACGGGAACAGGAATGTTCGCAATCAATGCGGACACGTTGCCGAAGAACGACAGGATAACTGCGATTACAGCAGCGCCACCGACAACCCATACGGAGTATACGCGTGTCAGCGCCATAACGCCGATATTTTCACCATATGTTGTATTCGGTGTGGAACCCATGAAACCAGAAATGACAGTAGAAATACCATTACCAAGCAAGGAACGATGCAAGCCAGGTTCTTTGGATAAGTCTTTTCCTACAATGTTGCTCGTTACCATCAAGTGCCCGATATGCTCCACGACAACGACGAGCGCTGCGGGAATGATGGTAAGTATGGCAGTCATATTCCATTCTGGAGTTGTAACCGTAGGCAGTGAGATGAACGATGCCTCAACGACCTTATCCATATTCACATAGCCCATAAGGTAAGCCGACACATAACCAGTAATAATACCGATCAATATCGGGATAATCTTAAAGAATCCTCGGAACATAACATTACCGATTACGGTCACACCCAATGTGATCAATGCGAGCGTTACTGCTTTCCCATCCAATGGGGCATCTGGGCCAGCAGGAATGAAGCCAGACATGTTGGCAGCAACCGGTACAAGCTCCAAACCGATAACCGCAACAATGGCGCCCATTGCTGCAGGAGGGAATAATACGTCAAGCCAGCGAGTGCCTGCCATTTGGACAATGAGAGCCACTACGATAAATATAATACCTGATACGATAAAACCGCCAAGTGCTTGTGCATAATTCTCCGCATGACCAGAGAGAACGACCATAACCGGAGAAATGAAGGCGAAGCTCGATCCCAAATAAGCAGGAATCATACCGCGGCACAGAATGAGATAGAATAGTGTACCTAGTCCGTTCATCAGCAGTACAATCCCTGGATCGACTCCAAATAGGTTAGGTACAAGCACGGTAGAACCGAACATGGCGAACAAATGTTGAATGCTGAGCAGCAGCCCTGGAGCGAAGCCAGGTTTTTCATGCACTTGAATTTCGCGTTGCAAGCGAATGCACTCCTTTTTCAAATATGTAGTTGTATTCGGGCGTGTAGACAATCAATGTTCAAAAAGTTTGAGCTTCTTGAACTACCGCTAAGGCCCAACTATATAATTTACAGGTTAAGCCCCCTTCATTTCAACAACATTTTACTCGATTTGCATAAAAAAACGTCAAATGCCCATAAGAAACGAGATTATTCTGCAAATTTCGACATATATAAACACCACTCACGGATGATAAGGATCGGAAACCATTGACGAGTGACACCGAATAAAGGCATAATTATAGGATACTCTGTAATCTAGGGGAGGTGTCCCCGGATGAAGAAAGGAACCGAGTCGACTCCAATGGGTATCGAGCAATTAATTGAGAAAGCTGCGACCTATATGAAAGAACCGGATCTCGATCGCATCCGCGATGCATACGAATTTGCGGACAAAGCGCATACCGGACAAGTCCGGAAATCCGGTGAACCTTATATATTGCATCCGTTGGCCGTTGCAGACATCGTTGTTGGCATGCAGATGGATCCTACCTCTGTCGTTGCGGCCTTGCTGCACGACGTCGTAGAAGATACATCCGTATCCCTGGAGGAAGTGCGAGCTAAGTTCGGGGAGACTTGCGCGATGCTCGTTGACGGACTGACGAAGCTGGAACGCATCCAATTCCGCTCTAAAGAAGAGCAGCAAAATGAAAACTATCGCAAAATGTTCGTAGCTATGGCAAATGATATCCGAGTCATCGTCATTAAGCTGGCGGACAGACTGCATAATATGAGAACGCTCAAATTTCAGTCGGAGGAAAGCCAGCGCCGTATCGCGTATGAAACGCTGGAAATTTTCTGTCCGATTGCGCATCGTCTGGGTATTTCCGCGATCAAATGGGAGATGGAGGACATTGCGCTTCGGTATTTGAATCCGCAGCAGTATTATCGCATTGCGAATTTGATGCATAAGAAGCGGGCAGAACGTGAGCAGTACATTTCGGATGTCATTTCCCGGATCAAAGAAAAACTCGATGAGATGGGAATTACAGCTGATCTGTCAGGACGCCCAAAACATATTTATAGTGTGTACAAAAAAATGACGGCGAAGAGCAAGCAGTTCAACGAGATCTATGATTTGCTTGCCATTCGAATTATTGTCGACAATATTAAAGACTGTTACGCGACCTTAGGGATTATCCACACACTGTGGAAGCCGATGCCAGGTAGATTCAAAGACTATATTGCGATGCCGAAGACGAACATGTATCAGTCCTTGCATACAACGGTCATCGGGCCTACGGGCGAGCCTACGGAAGTTCAGATTCGCACTTGGGACATGCACCGTACGGCCGAGTACGGTATCGCGGCTCATTGGGCCTACAAAGAGGGGAATGGCACGATTGGCGGCAGCTTCGAAGAGAAGATGCACTTCTTGCGTGAAATCTTGGATTTGCAGCAGGAAACCAAGGATGCCCAGGAATTTGTTGAGTCGCTCAAAATGGATTTCTTCTCTGATCTCGTATTTGTATTTACGCCGAAGGGAGAAGTTATTGAGCTTCCATCCGGTTCAGTACCGCTCGACTTCGCCTTCCGCATCCATACGGAAGTTGGAAATCGGACGATCGGTGCGAAGGTGAATGGACGGATCGTACCGCTTGATCATCAGCTGAAGACCGGGGATATCGTTGAGATCTTAACTTCAAAGCATTCCTATGGTCCTAGCCCGGACTGGATTAAGATCGCACAATCTTCGCATGCGCGCTCCAAGATTAAGCAATGGTTCAAGAAGGAGAAGCGAGAAGAGAATGTGCAGAAGGGCCGGGAATCCATTGAACGTGAACTGAAGCGTCTTGGGCTCGAGACATCCGTATGGATGGCTGATGAGAAGCTGATGGAAGCAGCCAAGAAATTCAACTTCAACGATATAGAAGATATGATGTCTGCCGTAGGCTTCAGCGGGATCACTGCAGCGCAGGTATGCACTCGCATGACGGAGAAGATGCGCAAGGAAGCCGAGGAAGCAAGTCAGATTGAATTGACGCATGAAGTGAAGGAAGTCAAGAAGGAGCCTGTTCGCAAGCATCGTCCGACTCACGGCATTACCGTTAAGGGAATCGACAATCTCCTCGTTCGCTTTGCCCGGTGCTGCAATCCAGTGCCGGGGGACGATATTGTCGGGTATGTAACCCGCGGAAGAGGCGTATCTGTCCATCGGGCAGATTGCGTGAATGTCGTATCGACAACGGATGGCGAAGACGCTGCACGGATGATTGATGTGGAGTGGGGAGAGTCTGCTGAGGCGAATTATAGTGTCGATATCGAGATTACGGGGATGGATCGCCGTGGCTTCTTGAACGAAGTGCTGCAGGCTGTATCCGAGAGCAAGACCAATATAGCAGCAGTGTCTGGACGTTCTGACCGTAATAAGCTGGCCATGATTCATATGACGATTCTTATTCGAAATACGGATCATCTTCAGTCTGTAGTAGAGAAGATCAAACGAGTAAAAGACGTATACACAGTGCAGCGAATTATGCAATAATTCGCTGCCTTTTTACATGCAAGGACGTTGGTAATAGAAGGATAAAATGGCGGATGACAGGAACGCTTATCTAGCATGCCAGCCCCTCAAGGGTGTTGTAACCGCAATATGGGACTAAGGAGGATGACGACATGAAGGTAGTTGTACAGCGCTGCAAGGAGGCGCATGTGGACGTTGATGGAGTAATAGTTGGCGGGATTGGACAGGGTTTAATGCTTCTTGTGGGCATTACACACGAAGATACAGAGCGAGATATTGAATGGATGGCGGATAAACTTGCAGGTCTTCGTATTTTTGAAGATGAATCTGGTAAAATGAACAGCTCGGTGCAGGATGTAGGCGGCAGCATTTTATCGGTATCTCAGTTTACCTTATACGGGGATTGCCGGAAGGGAAGACGCCCGAACTTCATGGCAGCGGCTCGTCCTGAGCAGGCGGAACCATTATATGATTTATTCAATGAACGTCTTCGTACACTAGGTTTGGAAGTTGCGACTGGGAAGTTCGGAGCCATGATGGATGTGCATCTTATTAATGACGGACCGGTTACGCTAGTCGTCGATAGCCGTACCGAATAACAGCTTCCTGACTGGCTATACTAGAACTGGCACTTCTGTGACGCACAAGGCAAAGGAGCGATTCGATGCGCCAGTCCCTGCATCAGTTAGCAATCCAGTACAGCTGCTTGTCAGGAATGCAGTCGCTGCGTGAATCCGCTGCGGCATTGCAGCAAGAGGAAGAGCATAGGCAAGCGACACGTCGAAATGGCGAAGGCATGAAGCGGTAAACTAATCGAAGTCTGCATCATACCAGTGGATGCGCCCTTTTGGGGCGTATTTTTTTGCTTTGATGTTGGAGAGGAAGAGCCAGAAATAAAGCGCTTTATTTTTTGTAATCTTATTGTAATCTTTGTTTCATGTTTCCTTAACATTGGATACCTATAATAACAGACATGACCCCCTTTTAAAAATATATCTTATTGATAAACCTACAGTGATGTAGGTTTTTTTCTTGACTTTAGCGTGCTACATCCTTACAATGTTCTTTATATTCCGACTTTACATGTAAATGAAAATGATGATTTGATGACAGGAACAAGTAATTCGTACCCACATATGCAGAGAGAGGTTCCACGGCTGGAAGAACCTTGATGATGGACGGATGAATGACATCCTCGAGAACCTGCGGCGAAGCGAGAAGCATCGATCTTGGATAAAGCATTGAGCTCTCAAGGTAGGACACCTAATGTCCAAGTAGCCGTATGGCGTATGACGTACGTTACACGTGAATGAAGCGTAATCGGAGATTTCGATGTGCAGCCGATATAGGGCACAGTGCTTGCGATTGCGGAATGTGGGTGGCACCACGGGTGAATGGAACATACCATCTCTCGTCCCTTTGCAAATGAATCATTTGCGGGGCGGGAGATTTTTTATTTTATAGACAAAACGATTAGGAGGTTAGCGCTCATGGCATATCAAAAACCTACGGGTACGCAGGATTTGCTGCCTGGCACGGTTGAAATTTGGCAAACGGTTGAGCAAAAAGCTCGGGATATCTGCCGTCGTTTCAACTTTAAGGAAATCCGGACTCCAATCTTCGAACAGACTGAACTGTTCGAGCGCGGTGTTGGTGAAACAACGGATATCGTTGAGAAGGAAATGTATACGTTCCGGGATAAGGGCGACCGCAGCATGACACTGCGTCCAGAGAATACTGCAGGCGTAGTTCGCTCGTATGTAGAGAACAAGCTGTATGGTGAACCGGACTTGACGAAGCTGTATTACATGGGGCCGATGTTCCGGTATGAACGCCCGCAGGCGGGTCGCTATCGCCAGTTCCACCAATTCGGCGTGGAAGCCTTCGGGTCTGTTGATCCTAGCTTAGACGCTGAAATTGTTGCTCTTGGCTATCAGTTCATGAAGGATATTGGCTTGAGCGGTGTTCGTGTCGAGATTAACTCTGTCGGCAACGCACCGAGCCGTGCGGCTTACCGCGAGACTTTGCTTGGCTTCCTGATGCCGATGAAGGAGACACTGTGCAAGGATTGTCAATCCCGGATGGAGCGTAATCCGCTGCGTGTGCTCGACTGTAAGGTCGATCAGGACAAGTTCACGAATGCACCATCGATTCTGGACAGCTTGGATGAAGAATGTGCAACACACTTCGAGAAGGTGAAGCAGCACTTAACGGCGATGGGCGTCGAGTATGAAGTGAACCACCGTCTTGTGCGCGGCTTGGATTACTATACGCATACGGCATTCGAATATAAGGCCCAAGGGATTGGAGCCATTGATACCGTAGGGGGCGGAGGCCGCTACAATGGTCTAGTCGCTGATATCGGCGGTCCTGAGCAGACAGGTATTGGCTTCGGTATCGGGATGGAGCGAATTGTGCTTCTGCTTGATAAGCAAGGCATTGCCTGCAATGAGCAGCCGCCGCTTGATATTTATCTCGTAGGACTTGGTGAACAAGCAGAGAATGAGGTGACGAAGCTGTTGTACGCATTGCGTACAGCTGGCATCGCTGCCGAGAAGGACTACCAAGGACGCAAGATGAAGGCGCAAATGAAATCAGCCGATCGCATGAAGGCTCGGTATGCAGGGATTCTCGGCGATGACGAATTGGCACGTGGGGAGATCGCGTTGAAGCATCTGGAAACAGGAGAGCAGCAGTTCGTGAAGCTGGAGCAATTGGCTGAAGCAATCGAAAGAGCTTAACTAGGCTCAATTCCATTCGTAAATGGATGAACTATATTAATGTGAGGAGCGTGCATCCTATGATGTACAAAACGCATCAGTGCGGAAAAATTACAAAAGAACGAATTGGCGAAACGGTTACCCTGAATGGATGGGTACAGCGTCGTCGTGACTTGGGCGGGGTATTATTTATTGATTTGCGCGACAGAAGCGGTCTTGTACAGGTCGTATTCAACCCTGATTTCTCTCAAGAGGCTCACGACATTGCAGATCGTGCGCGTAACGAGTATGTGCTTGCTGTTCGCGGTACAGTCGTTGAACGCGATGCAGAAACGGTGAACCCGAATCTGCCAACAGGAGAGGTAGAAGTACGCGTAACGGAAATTGAAATCTTAAATGCAGCGAAGAACCCGCCATTCTTCATCGAAGACGGCATTGAAATTGATGAGTCCCTTCGTTTGAAATATCGTTACCTCGATCTTCGTCGTCCGGAAATGCAAAAGACACTGATGCTTCGTTCCAAAGCAACGAAAGTATTCCGTGATTTCTTGGAAGAGAATGAATTCATCGATGTAGAAACACCAATCTTGACAATGATTACGCCAGAAGGCGCACGTGACTACCTAGTACCAAGCCGTGTGCATCCAGGTGAATTCTATGCATTGCCGCAATCGCCGCAAATCTTCAAGCAGCTGCTTATGGTATCCGGCGTTGAGCGTTACTATCAGATTGCGCGCTGTTTCCGCGATGAAGACTTGCGTGCAGACCGTCAACCAGAATTCACTCAGGTGGACATCGAAACGTCCTTCATGTCTACAGAGCAATTGCATGAAATGATGGAGCAATTGATGGTTCGTTTGTTCAAGACAACATTAGGAGTAGATATTCCTACGCCATTCCAACGCATTACGTACCAAGATGCAATGGAGAAATACGGTTCCGATAAGCCGGATCTTCGCTTTGGCCTTGAGCTTGTGGATGTGTGCGATATCGTACAAAACAGCGGCGTGAAGGTGTTTGGGTCAGTAATCGAAAAGGGCGGCGTTGTTAAAGTCCTGAATGCAAAAGGCTGCGGAACATGGAGCCGTAAGGACATCGATGATTTGGCACCGTATGCAGCACGCTATGGTGCGAAAGGCTTGGCTTGGATTCAAGTGAAGGACGGCGAATTCCGCGGTCCAATCGTGAAGTTCATGAGCGAGGAAGAAATCGCATCCCTTCGTGAGCGTACAGGCGCAGAAGAGGGAGACTTGCTGCTCTTCTCTGCGGACAAGCGTAAAGTGGTATACGATGTGCTCGGCAACCTTCGTCTCTTGATCGGCCGCCGCTTGAACCTGATCGATGACAATGCGTTCAAGTTCGCATGGGTTGTTGACTTCCCATTGCTTGGCTACGACGAAGAAGCGAAGCGTTATGTAGCGGAACACCATCCGTTCACACGTCCGAAGGACGAAGACTTGGCATTGTTCGATACTGATCCTGGCCAAATCCGCGCTCAAGCTTATGACCTTGTCTTGAATGGTTATGAAATCGGCGGCGGTTCGATGCGTATTTACAACCGCGATGTACAAGAGAAGATGTTCGCGGCGCTTGGCTTCACACCAGAAGAAGCACAACAAAAATTCGGCTTCTTGATGAATGCCTTCGAATATGGTACGCCTCCACACGGCGGTATTGCATTCGGCTTGGATCGCCTCGTAATGCTGCTTGCAGGACGTACGAACTTGCGCGAGACGATCGCATTCCCGAAAACGGCAAGCGCAACAGACTTGATGACAGATGCGCCTAACGTAGTTGATAAGTCTCAGTTGGATGTTTTGCATATTAAGTCGACGTACAAGAAGAAAGAAAAAGAAGAAAAGACTCAAGAGAATAACGAAGAGCAATAAGCCGGACGGCTGAAAAGAAGCTGTTAGCATATAACGCCCCTCTCCCGAAATTCCTATCTAGCGGATGCTTGGGCAAGGGGCGTTCCGCTATGTTCTTGAGCCCGTCTATGGTACGATAGAAGGTAGTAGATTAAGCATCTAAGATGCGAACTTGATGCATGATGGCTTTTTGTGCAGAAGTGTTGCCATTTGTGCAGGCGTGTGCCAATTGACGTGCAAATATTGCACATCACACGATGCATAAACCATGCATGGATAATGAGACGCAGGAGGAAAAGGACGTTATGCTGCATCAATTTTCACGTACGGAACTCGCAATTGGACCTGAAGGATTAGAGAAGCTGAAAAACAGCACAGTTGCAGTTCTAGGAATCGGCGGTGTCGGCTCAATGGCTGCAGAAGCATTGGCACGCACCGGTGTAGGCCGAATTATTCTCATTGATAAAGATACAGTCGATATTACGAACATTAACCGGCAAATTCATGCCTTGACGACAACAGTAGGTCAGAAGAAGGCGGAGTTGATGCGTGAGCGGATTAAGCTAATTAATCCTGACTGCGACGCGATCGCGCTTAACATGTTCTATACAGAAGAAACCTATGAGGAACTGTTCAAGTATGAACTAGATTATGTTGTCGATGCATCAGATACGATTGTTTATAAAATTCACTTGATTAAAGAATGCTTGAAACGTAAAATACCTATCATTTCCAGCATGGGTGCGGCGAACAAGATGGATCCTTCGCGCTTCCAAGTGGCTGACATTTCGCAGACGTCTTACGACCCGATTGCCCGCGTCATTCGGCAAAAGCTGCGCAAGGATGGCATTCGCAAAGGGGTCAAGGTTGTGTTCTCTACAGAGGAGCCGATCAAGCCGCGTGAGGATGTTACGGAGCGCATCGTACCGGATACTGCCCCTGATATTCGCAAGGCGAAGCAGCCGCCATCCAGTAACGCATTCGTACCGCCGGTAGCCGGGCTTATTATGGTCAGTGTCGTGATTCGCGATATGCTGGCAGACTTGTAATTCGTGGTGACAGATATGGATCTATTCTCTTATGGGGAAGAACAGCAGCATCCGACGATGCGATTGCTGGCTGATCGAATCCGGCCAAGAACATTGGAAGAATATATCGGCCAAGAACATATTGTAGGGCCGGGGAGACTGCTGCGGAGAGCGATTGAAGCGGATCGGGTCTCCTCGATATTACTGTATGGCCCCCCAGGCTGCGGCAAGACAACGCTCGCGAATATCATCTCGGAGCAGACAAAGGGTGAATTTGTTCGTTTAAATGCTGTCGATGCATCAGTTAAGGATGTTCGAGCCGTAATTGAACAGGCGGATACGAACAAGAAGATGTACAACACCAAGACCATTCTGTTCTTGGATGAGGTTCATCGCTTCAATCGATCGCAGCAGGATGCCTTGCTGCCTGCCGTTGAGAAGGGGACGATTATATTCATCGGCGCAACAACGGAAAATCCATTCCATCATGTAAATGGAGCGTTGATCAGTCGTTCGACCTTGTTCCAATTAAAGCCGCTCACGAAGGAGCACTCGCTGATGGCGATGAAGCGTGCTTTGGTGGATAAGGAGCGTGGGCTTGGCTTCATGCCGATTCAGGCAGACCCGGATGCGCTTGAGCATATCGCTTCCATGGCGAATGGTGACATACGCCGTGCATTGAACGCGCTGGAGATGGCGGTAATGACGACGACACCGGAGGAAGACGGGACAGTCCACATTACGCTGGAAGTGGCGGAAGAATCCGTTCGGCGGCCGACTGTGCAGGCAGATGAATCTGTACAGTATGACGTCTTGTCCGCCTTCCACAAGAGTATTCGCGGCTCCAGTGATGCGGCATTGTACTGGTTCCTGTATGCGGTCGAGAAGCTGGGCATGGATCCAATGACGTTCATTCGCAGATTAACCGTTGCATGCAGCGAGGATATCGGATTGGCGAACCCGCAAGCAATGGTGCAGGCTGTGAGCGCATTGGAGGCCTATCATCGAATTGGCTGGCCGGAGTCGAAGTACATCGTGGCACAAGCTATCTTATTCGCGGTAGAAAGTCCGAAGTCCAACTCGATACCGCTTGCCATTGCTCGTGTCATGCAGGCGTTTGAAGATATTAAGACCGCTGAAGTGCCATTGCATTTGCGAGATACCCACTATAAAGGCGCGGACAAGCTCGGACACAAGGGCTATCAGTATCCACACGACTACCCAGGACACTATGTAGAGCAGCAATACCTGCCTGACCTGATCAAGAAGCGGGTATTCTTTATGGCGAATGATCAGGGGACAGAAGCGAAGATGCGCATCAACCAAGAGCGGAGAAGAGGCTCGCATGGGCGAGGCGACGTTTAGTATGTTTAATGTAGACAGACCTGTACTGAATTTGAAATGAATACTTTGATGGAGGTATTTTCATGTTCATTCGTAGGCACAGAGCTAACAGAAACAAAGGACATCGTCTGAATCGACTCGCACCATTCTCATTGGTTATTGGTCTTATCGCATTAACAATTGTCGCAGGCTGTGGCAGCTCTCCTGCGGGTAAAGAAGGCGCAGAACATGCCGGACAAGCATCAGGAGATCATGAACGTCTGATGAAGAATGGCGATCTGCGTCAAACGACGGCATCGGTTGCCAAACTTCCGCCTTTCTTGAATGACAAACAAAAGGAAATGCGACAAATTTATCAACTGGCTGCTACGAACAGTGAATTACTTCAATATATTCCTTGTTATTGCGGATGCGGAGAAGTAGCTGGCCACCAGAGCAATTTGAATTGCTTCGTCGCCTCGAAGAAAGAGGCGAAGATCGAATGGGATGATCACGGCACTCGCTGTGGTGTGTGCCTTGATATTGCCGTAGAGGCCTCTCTCATGCTGCGGGACGGGAAGTCGGTCAAAGACATCCGCCAAGCTATTGATACCAAATACAAAGAGGGATATGCAGAACCTACTCCTACACCACTTCCTGCTGTGTAGGAGCAGGCTTCATGCATGCTCTGAATCAATTGGCATGGATTCCTTCGGAATCCATGTTTATTTTTCTTCGCTTTGTCATAACCTACAGGCAACAGGGCCATACATATGTAGGTATGTTCATCTCGTTCCCACGCATTACAGCCAGATATAGATGAACAACACAAAGGAGAAGAAGAAGATGAATTATTTCCTGGGAAAAGATTTGGATGCAGATGTACTGGAGCGGGTATCGCAAACGTTCAAAGCGTTGGGTGATCCGACACGTATTCGAATTTTGTCACTTCTTGCGCGTGAGGAATGCGCCGTAAATCAAGTCGCTGACGCTCTGCAATTGTCACAATCGGCAGTATCTCATCAGTTGAAAACACTTCGTGCATATCGCTTCGTCAGATATCGCAGAGAAGGTCAAAATATTTTATATATTTGCGATGATGCTTATATACTTGAGCTGTTAAATGAAGCAGTTCGATACGCGATTGAGCAATAATTTCGCGAAAGCGCAGACTGATTGTTCCGATTCATATTCAACAAAAATGGTGATAGGACGATATAAAAAAAGAATATACATAAAGACAACAAATCCCGCTAATTCTCATATGTTCAACGATGAGGCGTATGGGAGTAGGATTCTTATGTATTTTCTTATATAATATATATATGTCTTTATTTTATTGTATGGGGAGGTGTTCCTGTCCGTTTCGAAGTGGGAGTGGGCAGGAGATCGGGTGAGTAGTGATCCGTTACCGATATTTTGGGGATTGTTGTTTGTACTGCTATTAGTATTTTTGAATGGCTTTTTCGTTGCGGCAGAGTTCGCGATGGTGAAGGTGCGCGGAAGTCGACTGGATACGCTCGTGCAGGAGGGAAATGCAAAAGCGAAGCTGACTCGGCATGTGACAGAGCATTTGGATGCTTACTTGTCTGCTTGCCAATTGGGAATTACGCTTGCTTCTCTTGGTCTCGGATGGATCGGGGAGAAGACTGTCGCACAGCTGCTGTATGAACCGTTGACGGCACTTGGTGCAAGTAATGCGGTGATTACATCGATATCTACTGCTATCGCCTTCATTATCATTACCGTGCTGCATATCGTTCTCGGCGAGCTTGCGCCTAAGACGCTTGCGATACGCAAATCGGAACGTGTAGCATTGTGGACTGCAGGACCATTAAGCTTATTCTACAAAGTGATGTATCCGTTCATCTGGCTATTAAATGGTACGGCTAATATGGTGCTGAAGGTATTCGGCATCGAGCCGGCTTCTGAGCATGAATCAGCTCATACGGAAGAAGAGATTCGTATCCTAGTGAAGGAAAGCCATAAGAGCGGTCTCATTGATAATACTGAATTGGCACTTGTAGACAACATTTTCGACTTTACGGAAACGCATGCACGGGAAATTATGATTCCAAGAACCGATATGGTCTGTTTGTATGCAGAGGATTCATTTGAAGTAAACAAGACCAAAGTGCTGACGGAAATGCATACTCGTTATCCGGTATGCGATAACGATAAGGATAATATTATCGGCTTTATCCATATTCGCGACATTGTGAAGGCTCCTGATGATTTGGAGAGCATTCATTCGATTGTTCGGCCAATGTTAAGTGTCCCAGAATCGATGTCAATTAGTGCCTTGTTGAAACTGATGCAGAAAAATAAGGTGCAAATCGCGCTGCTTATTGATGAATTCGGTGGGACAGCCGGTTTGGTCACATTAGAAGATATTATGGAAGAGATCGTTGGCGAGATTCAGGATGAATTTGATGAAGAGCGTCCGCAAATTGAGAAGAAAAATGAAACCAATTATTCGATTGATGGACGTTTGCTGATTGAAGAAGTGAATGCGTACTTCGGGACGAATATTTCTTCCGAGGATTATGATACAATTGGCGGCTGGATGTATGCCATGGTGGAGGTGCCTCCGAGAGTGGGGCTGCGAACTCGGGTGGAAGGCGCCTTTGAGTATGAAATCATCATTGAGGAAACGGATCATTTCCGGATTGCCCGACTTCATGTGAAGAAGCTGGGGGCGGCAACCAGCCATGATGCGATGCTGAATCCAGCATCAAGCATTTAGACCCAATGACGAAGGGGGTTATCCTGCACCGTGTGAAAATTCCACAGTGCGGGATAACCCCCTGTATTCGTTCAGCATTCCTGCTGAGTATTACGCCTTCAATTTACGGACGACATCAATCGTGCCACCGCCTAGGCAAATGTTGCCATCATAGAAGACGACTGCTTGCCCAGGTGTTACAGCGCGTTGGTTGACGTCGAATGTTACCTCAACTGTTCCGTCCGCATTCTTCTGGAGAGTAACTCCTTGGTCAGGCTGACGGTAACGGAATTTGGCTGTGCAGCGGATCGGTTCAGTTGGCATGTCGCCTTCGATCCAGTTGACCTGAGATGCAACGAGCCCTGTGGAATAGAGGCTTGGGTGATCATCGCCCTGTACCACATACAGAACATTGTTGGCCAAGTCCTTCTCAGCAACGAACCATGGCTCTCCGTTGCCTGAGCCGCCTATGCCCAAGCCTTGGCGTTGACCTAGCGTGTAATACATAAGCCCGTCATGGCGGCCCTTCACCTCGCCTGTACGGATGTCAATCATCTGTCCAGGCTGTGCAGGCAAGTACTGGCTCAGGAACTGCTTGAAGTTGCGTTCACCGATGAAGCATACGCCGGTGCTGTCCTTCTTCTTGGCAGTGGCTAGTCCTGCTTCTTCTGCAATGCGGCGAACCTCCGGCTTCGGCAGATGGCCGATCGGGAACATAGCCTTCGCTAGTTGTTCTTGATTCAGCGCATTAAGGAAATAAGTCTGATCCTTATTCCCGTCCACACCGCGCAGCAGCGTATGCTTGCCGTCTTCATGAAGGACACGCGCGTAATGGCCTGTCGCCAGATAGTCTGCACCCAGATCGAGTGCTTTCTGCAGGAATTCACCGAATTTGATCTCACGGTTGCACATTACATCTGGATTAGGCGTACGACCGTGACGATATTCGTCTAAGAAATAGGTGAAGACCTTATCGAAATATTCCTTTTCGAAGTTCACCGTATAATAAGGGATGCCGATTTGTTCGCATACACGGCGAACATCTTCCGCGTCGGTTTCGGCTGTACACTGTCCGAACTCGTCAGTGTCGTCCCAGTTTTTCATAAATATGCCGATGACATCGTAGCCTTGTTGCTTAAGCAGCAGTGCTGTCACCGAGGAATCTACGCCGCCTGACATGCCGACGACGACGCGAGTGTTCGCATTAGAGTTTGTCATGGTATCACCGTCTTTGCTGCGAGCTGTAAGAATGGCCTTGCGATAATGGCTATCGGCTCGCGATTTTATCATAATAGCTTGAAACTAATACAGGCTTGATACAAAAGTGAGTTTTATTCACTTCTTTTAGTATTGTACCATAAGGGCTTGTATACCGGAAATAAGAGATGATGTCAAGGAATTTTCAAGCAAATGGAAATAATTCGGGGATAGCACATCAGTTTATTGTCCATAAAGAGAAGAGTTATGTTACGATATACAGGGAACCTTAATCGGAATACATTGGATTTATACGATAATCAAACTATGAGGTGTATAATATGAAAATTTCAACGAAAGGCCGTTATGGCCTGACGATTATGATGGAGCTGGCAAAGAGCTGTGGAGAAGGTCCAACGTCGCTAAAGAGTATTGCAGAGAAGAACCAACTGTCCGAGCATTATTTGGAGCAGCTGATTGCGCCGCTGCGCAATGCTGGATTGGTTAAGAGTATTCGCGGCGCATACGGCGGCTATATACTGGCAGGCGTTCCTGAACATATTACAGCAGGTGAAATTATTCGCGTGCTGGAAGGGCCAATCTCCCCAGTCGACTTCACGGAAGAGGATGATCCGGCTAAGCGTGACTTGTGGCTGCGTATCCGGGACAGCATTGCGCAGGTGCTTGATTCCACGACTCTTGCCGATCTGGTTAACTTTAAGGACGTGGGAAGCCAGGACAGCTACATGTTCTATATTTAGACGATGGATGGACAGCAAGCTATAGGTTGACGACCACTTATCTTGAGAGAGAAGTTTGATATTGTTATTTGGACATACGGAATTGCAGAAACGAGGGAATACAATGGAACGCATCTATTTTGACCATGCAGCGACAACTCCGCTTCATCCGGACGTACTTCAAGCCATGACCGACAGTATGCATCAAGTGTTCGGAAACGCTTCCAGCGTTCATGCGTTCGGACGTGAAGCGAAGCTCGCCTTGAATCAAGCCCGCGATCGTATTGCCGCCCAGCTGGGCTGCCAGCCGCAGGAGCTTGTCTTTACGAGCGGAGGAACGGAAGGGGATAATGCTGCCATCTTCGGTGCAGCATGGTCTGCCTGGCTGAAGCAATCGTCAGAAACTGCTGCTCAGCAAGGAAGCAGTGGCGATGCATCCGCACGCAAGCCGCATATCGTGACGACTCAATTGGAGCATCATGCAGTGCTGCATGCGTGCGAGCGCTTGGAGCAGTTGGGCTTCGAGGTTACTTATGTTGCGCCGGATCAGATGGGTCGAGTATCGGTTGAGGCAATTGAAGCTGCACTGCGCCCGCATACTTGTCTTATTAGTGTCATGTATGGCAACAACGAGGTGGGCACACTTCAGCCGATAGAAGAAATTGGCCGCTTGGCACGTGAGCATGGCATTCTGATGCATACGGATGCCGTTCAGGTGCTCGGCCATTTGAAGCTCGAACTGTGCGCTTTGCCGGTTGACTTCGCCAGTTTCTCTGCCCATAAGATTAATGGCCCCAAGGGAATAGGCGTTCTCTATGCTCGCGCAGGTGTTCACTGGGATCCTCTGCTGTATGGTGGAAGCCAAGAACGCAAGCGCAGAGCAGGGACGGAGAATGCAGCAGGGATTGCCGGAATGGCGAAGGCAATGGAGATAGCGAATGGCTCACTTCCAGCGAAGCTGGAGGAACTAGCGCAGGTGCGCAGCACGCTGTGGACAGAGTTGTCAGCAGTTCTCGGCGATCGAGTGGTCATGAATGGCCATCCTACTGAGCATTTGCCTCATATATTGAATGTCAGTTTCTTGGATGTGCCTACGGAGACAATGCTGATGAATTTGGACTTGGCGGGAATTATGGCTTCGAGCGGATCTGCCTGCACATCAGGCTCGCTTGAATTGTCGCATGTGCTAGAGGCTATGGATTTACCAGATGAGCGCAAGAGAACGGCTGTACGATTCAGCTTCGGTTTGGGCAATACTAGGGAAGAGGCTGCTTGCGCTGCGCAACAAATTGCAACCATCGTATCACGTGTTCGTACTAGACAGTAAGGGAATTGTCACAGCGTGAAAGGAGGGGCGTTTGAAGATAACGCGGCATGTTGGCCGGGGACGTACGTGAAATGAGAATCTCCCTGATTCTGATGAGGAACGTCCTGCATTTGGAAGTGAATGCCGTTAGCTGAAGAGGGGGCCCCAATATGAAGCTGTTGGAACTAATCGGCCTTCCCGTATACGGAATCGAGACGGGGAAGCGGTTGACCAAGGTAAAGGATATCCGCATTTCGAATGATTGGACTATCACACATATAGAGCTTGAAGGTCGTTCCCGCAAGGGATCACCACCTCCTTCTGTGAGCTGGGAAGAGGTAACGGCTTGTGGTGAGGATGCAATAATGATCGCGAATGATACAGCCATCCGGCATACGGAGGCTATCCATATAGAGAGGGCTTTCTTGACAGGGAATGGAGCGTTGAAGGATTTGCCTGTCATGACAAGTGAAGGATCGCAATTAGGATGGGTCGCCGATGTTTATTTTCAGCCAAATATGGGTAACCAAGTAACAGGTCTGGAAATTTCAGACGGTTTGCTGTCTGACTTGTTGGAAGGCAGACGGCGGATAGATGGGACAAGCCGCTTGAAATGGGGATCAGATGTTATCATCTTCGAAGATGGCGGATAACCTGAACGGTACGAACAAATTAGTCAATGGACGGAATGGTGAATACGATGTTGCGATGCCCGAATTGCAATTCCAAAGATATCGGGAAAATTGGTTCCCACCAATTTTATTGCTGGGGATGTTATATAGAGCTGACGGTGAACGGTGACAAGATGTCAGTTTACCAGGTCGAAGAGGATGGCACATTAAGCTCTCTGGATGACTTATTTTTTGGTGATGAATTTGCTGCACCTTCGTTCCCAGAGGCGCAGGCTTCATCGTAAGGGTCAGGCAGAAATATCCACCATATGGAACATAAGCGCTCGTAATCGCCTTGTAGAGGCGATTACGAGCGCTTTTTGCATGGTCGGCCGTTTGTCCGTGATGAATCTCATATTGTGAGAAAAAGAGTTCGTTCATAATGCATATTGTGCTCATTTTCAAATAACAACACTAGATATAGTTAACATAGACAAATTTCACTGAAAATGATGGTACATAAAGAGAAAGGAATGAGTTGATATGACGATGGTATCCATGAAACGGACGAACGCAGTATGGGATCGGAGCAAACGGACCAGCACAGAGCGGCTGACGGCATCGCTGCATGAGATTGTTGACGGTGGCAATCAGGATCTGATGCAGGAAAATGCGAATGTAGATGGAAGATCGCCAATGGGTATGATGGGGAAGATCGCTAGCGAAAGCGCACGCTGGTATGCGGTTCAACATCTGCTGTCTGCAGACGTAAGAGATGCAGTGGAGCAGAACCTGATGTATCCACATGATCTTGATTTCTATGCCTCCGGTACGACAACGTGCTGCCAGATTCCTCTGGGCAAGATGTTGAAGCAGGGGTTCAACACAGGTCATGGATATATGCGCGAGCCGCAGGATATTAAGAGCGCGCTTGCGCTGGCATCGATTATATTACAGGCGAACCAGAACCAGCAGCATGGCGGACAGGCGTATCCGATGTTCGATTATGATGTGGCCCCTTATGTGCGCAAGACATTCAATCGCCATATTCGCTATATGGAATCACTGCCGCTGCAAGCAGACTTCAATCTAGAGACAGAGGCGTGGAGACTAACGGAGCGTGACGTATATCAGGCTTGCGAGGCATTCATTCATAATGCGAACTCGATGCATTCTAGAGGCGGCGGGCAGGTACCGTTCATTTCATTGAACTATGGAACGGACACCTCTGTGGAGGGGAGAATGCTGATTAAACAGTTTCTTCTCGCAACGCAGGCTGGTCTTGGCAGAGGAGAAACACCTATCTTCCCGATTCAAATATTCAAAGTGAAGAAAGGCGTCAACTTCGATCCTGCTGATCCGAATTATGATCTGTACCAGCTTGCCTTGCAAACGACAGCGCAGCGGCTGTTCCCTAACTTTGCCTTTCTCGATGCTCCGTTCAATGCGCAGTATGATAACGGCACACCCGAGAGCGAGGCATGCTACATGGGCTGCAGAACGCGCGTCATGGGCAATGTGAACGGGGACGAAACGGCGATCGGCAGAGGGAACTTGTCATTTACCTCTTTGAATCTTGTTCGCCTTGCTATGATGTCGTCCAGTGTGGATGATTTCTTTGGCCGATTGGACTCCCTTCTGTCCTTGACAGTGAAGCAGTTGAGGGAGCGATTCGACTATCAATCGAAGAAGCAGGTGCGTGACTTTGCTTTTCTTATGAAGCAAGGGGTATGGCGCGGAAGTGAGGACTTGCAACCCGAGGATGAGCTGGGAGGTATCCTGAAGCAGGGGACACTTAGTGTTGGCTTTATCGGACTTGCTGAGGCGCTTGTAGCGCTTGTTGGTTCCCATCATGGCCAGTCTGAGGATGCACGCAAGCTAGGCATGCGCATCGTGTCTCATATGCGTATGCGAATGGATGAGGCGATTGAAGCGACAGGTCTTAATTTCTCCTTAATCGCGACGCCGGCTGAAGGTCTATCGGGTAAATTTACGAGCCGGGATCGAGATGATTTTGGAGTGAGACAAGGAATTACGGATCGGAAATATTACACCAACTCGTTTCATGTACCCGTCTATTACTCGTTGAAAGCAATCGACAAGATTCAAATCGAAGGGCCGTTCCATGAGCTGTGCAATGCCGGGCATATCACGTATGTTGAGCTGGATGGAAGCGCGAAAGCCAACCCACAGGCACTTGACCGTATCGTGCGTGCAATGGCGATGAGCGGGATTGGGTATGGTTCTCTTAATCATCCTGTTGATCGCTGTCGTACATGCGGCCATCAAGATACGATTGAAGATAGCTGTCCGATGTGTGGAAGCTCAGGTTCGCAGATTGAGCGCATTCGCCGCATTACCGGTTATTTGGTAGGGGATATGGACAAGTGGAACTCTGCGAAGCGGAAGGAAGAGACGGAGCGGGTGAAGCATCGATGAGTATGCGTGTTCTATCTATTTTGCATGACAGTGTCGTTGACGGCGAAGGGCTGCGTACAGTTGTGTTCTTCAGCGGCTGCCCCCATCAGTGCGAGGGGTGTCATAACCCGCAATCGTGGAACATGATGAACGGCACGGAAATGAGTGTAGCGGAGGTGGCAGCCGAGTTGCTGTCCAATCCGCTTACGGATGTCACACTGTCCGGTGGAGAACCGTTCATGCAAGCAAAGGAAGTGAAGGAATTGACCCGGCTGCTGCGTCAGTCGGGTCGACATATATGGGTATATACGGGATATACGGTGGAGCAGCTGCTTGAAAGAGGAACAGCTGACCAGCAAGAGCTGCTTCGCTGTGTGGATGTATTGGTTGATGGTCCGTTCGTAGCGGAGCGCCGTTGTCCAGGACTTCCCTTCCGCGGCAGTGACAATCAGCGCATATGGCGGATGGAGGAAGGGATACCAGTTGGATTAATTTCTCTCTAGGCTACACATACTTTACTGTATTGCAAGCATTCTACATCACAAGCGTACATGAATGGAGTGTGTAATACAGTGGAGCGTTTTTGGAAGAACCGTCTTTTTGTAATGGCTATCTATTGTCTGCTTGGTCTTATCATCCTCTATTTTCTATTTATGATGAAACCTCTTATCGGGCATGTATACGGCTTCCTCAAGGCCGTGCTTGCCCCCTTCTTCGTGGCCATGATCATTGCCTATGTGTTAAATCCGATCGTAATCCTGCTCAATGAGCGGAAAGTGCCGCGAACGATGGCAGTGCTGCTTATTTATGCAGTGTTTATTGCGGTAGTTACCGTGATTTTAGTTAATATCATCCCCATGCTGGTGAAGCAGCTTGCTGAGCTTAACAATCAGATGCCCCACCTAAATGCGAAGGCGGAACAGATGATGGACGGGGTTAGCAAGACGATGCCGTCATCTGTACGTTCCGGATTAAATGACTCCATTTATGCTCTAGAGGAGCGGATAGGCAAAGCGATATCGGACTTTATGGAGAATATTGGGGCCGCCATTAATTTGCTCTTCATTGCGCTTATCGTACCATTCCTCATTTTCTACATATTGAAAGATTTTGACGTATTCGAGAGGGCGGTAATAGCTTATGTGCCGCGTTCGCATCGCAAGCATACGGTGATGCTATTTAGAGAAATTGATGCTGCACTAGGAAGCTACGTCCGGGGTCAATTTCTCGTATGCCTTATTATCGGTGTGCTTGCATATATCGGCTATTGGATAATCGGCATGCCCTATGCGCTTCTGCTTGCGTTATGTGTAGCCGTGTTCAATATTATTCCTTATCTCGGTCCATACTTCGGTGCTGCTCCCGCACTTATCTTCGCAGCGACGGTATCGCTCAAAATGATTATTTTGGTCATCGTTGTAAATACTATCTGCCAAATTGTAGAAGGGAATATTATTTCTCCACAGATCGTGGGCAAGACGCTTCATATGCATCCGCTGACGATCATTTTCGCCCTGCTTGTGGGCGGGGAGATTGCTGGAGTTGTGGGGCTAATCCTTGCGGTTCCTTTCTTTGCAGTCGTAAAAGTAATCTGTCAGCATATAGTAGCCTATCAAATCCGAAGAAAGACAGTGTGAGCATTTATCGGTAGTGGAGGAAAATCAAAGTAACGAAACATCCTACTTAAGACCTATTTTTCAGAAAGTTTCGCAATTATGAACAACAAATATGTTGTTCGGCGCGTTTAAAGAATTGGATACGGCGGTAATGAAGGATGGACGCCGTATATTTTATTCGTGAAACTATGCGAAGTTGCGTCCTGGGGAACGAACGGGAAATTAAGGGAGGAGAGTTCTACGTGAAACGAACACTTGCGATATTGCTCACCATTGCTTTAGCGATGGAACTTTCTGCGAATGCCGCCATGGCTTTGCCGCAGACAGACTCAAGCACAGCACTTAAAGACTCAGTGAAAGATAAAATAGAGGGCTTAAAAACAATTAAGGTGGCATCCATGTCTCCAGCTGCTGGAGCGACGGGTGTCAATGTCGGAACTGAACTTATTCTTACGTTTACAAGTGAAGTGGAAAAAGGAAGCGGGAACATCACCGTAAGAAAGAAAAATGGCGATAAGGTAGAGGATGTTGCAGTAGACGGCAGCCAAGTTCGGCTCGATGATACGAAGAAAAAAGCAACGATTACGCTATCCAAGCCGTTGGATTCTGGAACTTCCTATCGGGTTCAAGCAGATTTCGGTACGTTCAAGTCTGGCAGCTCTGAGTTCCTGGGTATTTATGACCCTACAGAATGGACGTTCACGACAGCAGCTGATACTGGAGCGCCTCAGCTGGATACGGTATCGCCAGCGATCGGGCAACGGGACGTCCGTGTGGATTCCAAGCTTGTGTTGACTTTCAAGGAGAAGGTATGGAAGCAATCTGGCGGGAGCGTCATTATGAAGCAGGCAAAAGACGGCAAAGTGCTTGAAGCGCTGCCGATGTCCTCTAACCGGGTTACGGGAGACGGAACAAATACAATTACGATTGACCCCGTTCAACAATTGAAGCCTAATATGGATTACACGATTGAGATTGCGGCAGATTCTCTGCGCAATGCAAGTGGGAAGTCTTATGCTGGATTGAATACATGGAAATTCACAACAGGCAATCCAGATACAGTGGCTCCATCGTTGAAGTCCGCTGTGCTGAGCAAGGTGGACACGATTCGCTTAACGTTCGACAAGGAATTGAAGAAGACCTCGGTTCCACCAGCTGCAAGCTTCGAAGTATGGGTAAATGGTGACACACGCCGTGTAACGGGAACGGCTATGGGCAGCGATTATGTGGATGTAAGCCTGGAGAACGGAGTCCCTGTGGGTCAGAGCATTTCCATTTCCTATCGTCCTGGCGCTGACCGCAAGTCTATTCAGGATACGGCAGGCAATGCGGCTGCTGCATTTGAGAAAGTATCGGTAAGCAATGAGGTTGACCGTACGCCTCCTGTTATGAAGCAAGCGAATGCGGAAGGCATGAAGGTAGTGTTGGATATGTCGGAGCCGCTGGATACAGTGTCGGCGCGTGCTTATGAGCAATTCAAAGTGACCGTGGATGGAAGCGAGAAGACAGTCAGCCGCATATCTGTTGACGGCTCGAAGGTAACGCTGTCGCTTATTTATGTAATCCGCGATAATCAAACGGTGCGAGTAAGTTACAAGCCAGATCGATATCCGTTGACGGATCGGAGCGGCAACAAGCTTGAAGCATTTACAGATGTGCTGGCGCGCAATGATGCGGATACGAAGGCGCCAGTGCTTCAACGGGCAGAAGTAAGCGGGAGCCTGCTGACGTTGACTTATAATGAGCAATTAGACACGGGCAAAGTACCTCCGCGCAGTCATTTCTCGGTGTATGTCAATCGCTCATCCCGAAGTGTCGATTCTGTTCAAGTGCGTGATAATGTGGTTAATCTGATCATGAGCTCCAGTGTTAGCGATGGTGATGATGTCACGGTATCCTATATGCCAGGTACGGGTGAGCCTCGTATTTCGGATCTGGCGGGGAACAAGGCTGCTGTATTTACCTTGAAGAAGGTAGACAATGGTTCTGACCGAACGGCTCCAACCTTGCGTTCAGCTTCTGTGAAGGGCAGCACGATGACACTTGTCTTCTCCGAGCGCTTGAAGGAATTGCCTTCGCCGGATGAATCTCAATTCGTGGTGCACTCGGACAATCGGGTGATTAAGGTAAAGCGTGCTTCGACACGCAATGAAGAAGTTACCTTGACGCTGGACGAAGCGGTCAATGCATACAGCGCGGTAACAGTTGCTTATTTGCAAGGGAAAAATCCGATTAAGGACTTGGCAGGGAATTCGCTGCAGTCGTTTGCTTCTACGACCGTTACGAATAAAACTGATGGTTCCACGACACGTCCCGGAGATTTGCAACCGGCTACGTTCCGCTGGTTCTTGGATGATGGATGGTATTTGCTCTCGAGTTCGGCAGCGGACACAAGCTCTGATCGTTCCTTGAGCGGAAGCACTGCGAAGCGTTATACAATACCGGCAACAAAGTTGAAATCATCTTTTGAATATGTACTCAAGAATGGCACACGTAATCATCTGGCATTTGATGTGCCGACATCCGAGCGCGGAGCAGTGGTTGCTGTTCCATTGCAAACGTTGAATGAAGTATACAATAAGGCGAATGACGCGATTTTCTCCATTCGTTATGGCGATATATTGATGTCGGTACCGCTTCGTGAGCTGGACTTCCGTGCGCTTGAACGCGAGTGGGGAAACAATCAGGCATACCTGCTGCTTCAAGCAGAATCGCAGTCGGGATCAGATTCCAATGCATTGCTGCGCAGCCTGAACGATACAGGTGCACGCGTGCGTGTCAACCCGATTGAATTCCGCTTGTCGGCATTTGCTGGCTCCGCCACGCCGCGTACAATTGAGGCTAACTTGAAATATAAAGTGCGCAACGCACAATTGATACAGCGTAGTAATGCATCAGCCGTTCGTTATGATTCCGTGCTGAACAAGGCGGGATATGTGCCTACAGTGACGAAGCAGGAGCTAGGCGTTGCGGTATACGCCTTCCAGTTCAAGGGCAATCGTTCCGTTGCCATGATGGATCGCTCGAAGGACTTCTCGGACATTAAAGACCACTGGGGACGAGACGCCATCCGCGAATTGGCATCAAAGTATATCATTGAGGGCGTCAGCAATAATGCATTTGCACCAAACGCCAACATTACGCGCGGGCAATTCGCGATTTTGCTGGCACGCTCGCTGGGGCTTCAAGCTGATGCATCCGGTGCTTCCGCTTATCGTGATGTGAATCAGACCAGCATGATGGCTCCCTATATTGGGGCTGCGACCAAGGCAGGAATTATTGGCGGTTATGAAAATGGCACATTCCGTCCGAACGAGTCGATCAACCGTGAACAAATGGCAATTATGCTCGTTCGAGCTATGGAATATACAGGACGCAATGTGGCTTCGAACCCAAGCGCACTCAACAAGTTCAATGATCGCGGACAAGTGAGCAGCTACGCTCGCGACGGCGTAGGCAAGGCAGTATCCGCAGGGATCGTGCAAGGGATGACCGCGAATACATTCCAGCCTAAGGCTACCGCGACACGTGCGCAGGCAGCAGTTATGCTGAAACGCATGCTCGAGCAAATTGAATATTTAGGATAGTCGCATTTCAGCGAAAATCCGTTGAGCAGGCAGATGGGATCAAACGAAAGAAGTTTGACAACCGTCTGCCTGCTGCTTATACTAAATTATTGGATAGGTATATGGAACAAAACGAAGACGAAAACGAGTAAGCTGAAGCCCTAGGAACAGAGAGAAGATTCCGGATCGGCATATGCCGGCTGGCTGCAAGAATCTTCACCTTGAAGAACAGCTGAACGCTAATTTCTGAGTGTGAATGGAACTTCACCGGGACGTACCCGTTATCAACGTCGAGGCGATCGCAGACGCTTTTCTTGCCCTTGCTTGCATGATAAGCAGGCTTGATAAAATGGGGTGTGATGTATGCGATAACCAGGGTGGTACCGCGATATATGAATCGTCCCTGATTTTCAGGGGCGATTTTTTTATTTTTTAATAGTTCAAGTTCAATTAGATGGCTTTTCAGCACCGAGAAGGTTGCATGAAGCTGAAGCATATGCTTCCTTGCAAGTTTTGCTCTGCAAAACTTGCAAGGAGTAGCGGAGTGTAGGCGAGACTACATGAGCAACTAAAAATGTTTCCGAAGGAAACATACTTCGAAAGCATATGCTGTTCAAGGGTGAATGCAAGATTCGATGCCGAATAACCTCATGGGATACATCGTGATCAAAAGTGAGCTAATTGAACTACCTTAAATAAACTGTTGGGGGCGTTTACTCATGAAAGCTAGTGAAATTCGCGAAAAATGGTTGAAATTCTTTGAAAGCAAAGGGCATCACATTGAGCCAAGCGCATCGCTTGTACCACACAATGACCCATCCTTGCTCTGGATTAATGCGGGTATGGCACCGCTCAAGCCTTATTTTGACGGACGCGTGAAGCCTGAGAACCCGCGTATCGCAAACTCGCAAAAATGTATTCGTACGAACGATATCGAGAATGTCGGCAAGACTCGCCGTCACCATACGTTCTTCGAAATGCTGGGGAACTTCTCCATCGGCGATTATTTCAAAGAGGAAGCTATTACATGGGCTTGGGAGTTCTTGACAAGCAAAGAATGGATTGGCTTCGATCCGAATCGTCTCTATGTTACTGTCCATAACGATGATGAAGAAGCGTACAAGCTGTGGAATGAGAAGATCGGCCTTCCTGCTGACCACATTGTGAAGACAGGCGACGACAACTTCTGGGATATCGGGGAAGGCCCTTGCGGTCCTTGTACAGAGATCTTCTACGATCGCGGAGAGAAGTACGGAACATTGGAAGAGGATCCAGAATGCTATCCAAGCGGAGAGAACGAGCGCTACTTGGAAGTATGGAACAATGTATTCTCACAATACAACCATAACAAGGACGGCAGCTACACGCCGCTTCCGAACAAAAATATTGATACAGGCGCCGGCTTGGAGCGCTTCGCTTCAATCTTGCAGGATGTCGACTCCAACTTCGATACAGACTTGTTCCAGCCGATCATTCAAGCAACATGCCGCATTGCAGGCGTGAAGTATAATGAGCGTCCAGAGTTCGACGTTGCCTTGAAAGTAATCGCAGACCATGTTCGTACCGTAACATTCGCTGTAGGCGATGGCGTTCTGCCATCGAATGAAGGCCGTGGTTATGTAATCCGCCGCTTGCTGCGTCGTGCAGTCCGTTACGGCAAGATCCTCGGTATCGACCGTCCATTCATGGTAGAGCTGGTACAGACGGTATGTGAAGTAATGGGCTCACATTACAACGAAATCGTTGAAAAACGCGAGTTCATTGAGAAGGTAATCAAAAACGAGGAAGAGCGATTCCATGAGACGCTTGTAGAAGGCTTGGCGATTCTGGAAAGCTTGGCATCTGCTGCGAAGCAGGAAGGACGCACGCAAATTGGCGGACAAGAAGCGTTCAAATTGTATGACACGTATGGATTCCCATTCGATTTGACAGAAGATTATGCTTCTGAACATGGATTGACGGTTGATCGTGAAGGTTTCGATCAGGCGATGCAAGAACAGCGTGATCGTGCCCGTGCAGCTCGTCAAGATACGGGAAGCATGAAGGTACAAGGCGGGCCACTTGCTGATTACACGACTAAAAGCGAGTTCGTTGGATATAATGAGTTGGTAACTGAATCCAGTGTACTGGCACTGATCGTGGATAACGAAATGGCAGAAGAAGCACAAGTAGGATCGACTTGCCAATTAGTGCTTGATCGCACGCCATTCTATGCGGAGAGCGGCGGTCAAGTAAGCGACAGCGGTGTCCTTACAGCAGCTGGATTCAAAGGAGCAGTTGAAGATGTATGGAAAGCTCCTCATGGTCAGCATATCGCAGTAGTGCGCGTGGAAGAAGGAACACTGCGTGTCGGCATGCAAGTACAAGCTGCAGTAGCTCGCGCGATTCGTGAGGATATTATTAAGAATCATACTGCGACACACTTGCTTCATAAGGCGCTCAAGCTTGTATTGGGTGAGCATGCGAACCAAGCAGGATCTCTCGTGCAGCCTGACCGTCTTCGCTTCGACTTCACACATTTGGGCAGCATTAGCGAAGAGGAGCTTGTGGACATTGAGCATCGTGTCAACGAGCAAATCTGGAAAGGCACACAGCTTGTTATCGAATCGAAATCGATCGATGAGGCCAAAGAAATGGGCGCAATGGCGTTGTTCGGCGAAAAGTACGGCGATGTTGTACGTGTCGTACAAGTTGGCGATTACAGCATTGAGCTATGCGGTGGCTGCCATGTTAGCAGCACCTCGGAAATCGGTCTCTTCAAGATCGTGAGCGAGAGCGGAATCGGCTCTGGTGTACGCCGTATTGAGGCTGTAACGGGTCGTCATGCGTATCAGTATATGGAGGCGCAATTGGAGCTGTTGAAGCAAGCAGGTTCCTTGCTTAAATCGAATGTAGCGGATGTACCGAAGCGTATTGAAGCTATGTTCTCACGTGAGAAGGAGCTGTCACGCGAGAATGAATCGCTTAAGAGCAAGCTGAGCAGCATTGAAGCAGGACAATTGACAGACCAAGTTAGAACCGTTGCTGGTGTTCAAGTGCTGGCTGCACAAGTCGATGCAGGCGGTATGGATGCACTTCGTACGACGGCAGACGAACTGAAGGCGAAGCTTCCAGAAGCGATTATCGCACTCGGTGCAGTAAATGAAGATAAAGTGAACTTCGTTGTTGCTGTTGCTCCAGAGCTTGTAAAGAAGGGGCTTCATGCCGGCAAGTTGATTAAAGAGCTCGCTTCTGTGTGCGGCGGTGGCGGTGGCGGCCGTCCTGACATGGCGCAAGCTGGAGGCAAAGACGCTTCCAAGCTGCCAGAGGCATTGGCTCTCGTGGATGAGCTTGTTGGGAAGCAGCTTGGCGTATAATATAAGAGAGGGGAGCCCTGCAGTAGGGGCTCCCTGATCCGATTCCATAGGGAGGTTATTGTCGTCAAATTTGTGAACAATGCCAAGCTTTGGATCGGAATATTTTCTAGTTTGTTCGGGTATGTGTTATGATAAGAGTAAAGCGAGGTGTTAGCGATGAATTCCATGGATAAGACGATGAAGTTCAATGTAAAAGCGGAGGAACAGCAAGCTTCCAACGAAGATATCCTGTTGTCTGTCTATGATGCGCTTCTCGAGAAGGAATACAATCCTATTAACCAAATCGTTGGTTATCTTCTATCCGGGGATCCCGCTTATATCCCGCGGCATAACAATGCTCGAAGTATCGTGAGGAAGAAAGAGCGGGACGAACTGATTGAAGAATTAGTTCGCTTCTACTTGAATCATCACCGATAAGTCGCGAGGATGAATGCAGCACGGATAGAGAAGTAAGCATCACTGGATGAATACTGGGAGAGACTGAATGAAGATTCTTGGCTTGGATTACGGAGATCGACGGATCGGTGTCGCGATAAGCGATGCTTTTGGTTGGACGGCACAAGGACTTGAAGTCATTGAGCGTCGCAAACCAGAGAATGATCTGAAGCGACTTGGTGACATTGTGAAGGAGCACGGCGTGGAAGCCTTCGTCCTTGGACTGCCGAAGAACATGAATGGCACAGTCGGACCTCGGGGCGAGCTAAGCATGTCATTTGCAGAACAGTTGAAGCAGTCGTTCGGATTGCCCGTTCACCTGTGGGATGAACGCTTGAGTACGGTGTCGGCAGAACGCGCATTGCTGGAAGCTGACGTCAGTCGCAAGAAGCGTCGACAAGTCATCGATAAGATGGCGGCAACCATTATATTACAAACATATCTTGACTATCAATCAAGAAGGTGAGGGGTTACTATGACACGAGATGAACATTTGCAAGAAGAACCGGAGATCATTTATATTCCGGACGACGAGGGCAACGAGGAAGAATTCGAAGTCATTATGAAGTTCGATGTAGATGGCACGGACAAAAAATATATGATGGTCGTACCTGTCGATTCTGATGATGAAGATGCGGATGAAGTGTATGCGTTCCGTTATGAAGAAGAGGACGACGATTTGAAGCTGTTTACCATTACGGACGAAGAAGAATGGAATATTGTCGAGGAAACGTTCAATACGTTATTTACAGCGGATGAGGAGAATGAAGGGTGACCGAACGACTTGAACTTCAATTGACAGAACAGCTAAAGAATGCCTTCGGTCAATTCGTTGAGATGACGGATGAGGCCGGTCACAGTCGTGTCCTATCGTTAATCGCTGAATTCCGGCTTGATGATCGAGCGTATGCAGTACTTCTTCCAGAAGGTGCTCAAGAACCGGAGCAGGAACTGTATCGCATTATCGGGAACGAAGCAGAAGGCTGGGAGCTCGAAACGATCGAAGATGATGACGAGTGGGAAGAAGTAGCTGAGCTGTATGATGAATTAACGTACCGAGACGAATTTTAATTTGTCGTTTGTAGAGTCGATGGATGGCATCGGCTAACTGATATTTTACGGAAAAAGGGCGGATTTCCGCTCTTTTTCCATGTAGGAGAGTGTGTGGATGAAGAAAGGCTCGAAGGTGCTGCTCACGATCAGCCTTGTGCTTCTACTCGTAGCTGGCGCTGGTGTTGGTTATATATGGAGCGGAATGCGTCCGCTCGCGCAAGAAGAACGGGAGATTCCCGTTTCGATCCAACAGGGCTCTGGAACAGCAGCAATCGCATCACAGCTGGAGGAGCAGGGAATTATTCGCAATGCACTCATTTTTAAAGTGTATTTGAAATGGAACGGGGAGGGAAGCCGCTTCCAAGCGGGGAAATACACGTTCCGTCCCGGTGTTACCTATGACGACATTATCGCGAAGCTCAACAGCGGGGAAGTCGTTCCGGAAGAAATGGTTCGCTTCACAATTCCAGAAGGTTATACCGTAGAACAAATTGCGGACAAACTAAGCAATGATGGCGTTGTGGATAAGAATCGCTTCTTGAAGCTGGCAAATGATACGGCTTGGCTTAAGGGACAGGCCCCGATCGCTGTGCATATTCCGACTGACGCCAAGTTGAAGCATCGTCTTGAAGGATACTTGTTCCCTGAGACCTATGAGTTGAAGAAGGGGAGTTCTGAGGAAGAGATCATTGCACGGATGGTGCAAGAGACAGAGAAGCGATTGTCGGAGGCTTCCGCAACTTGGGAATCCGATTTGAAGACACGTGGTCTGACGCTGCACGATATGCTGACCTTGGCTTCGCTTGTTGAGCGAGAAGCGGTTGTGGATGAAGAGCGTCCATTGATTGCGGGCGTCATCGATAATCGAATTGCAAAGGGGATGCGCCTGCAAATTGATGCCACCGTTCAATATGCACTGGACAAGCCGAAGGAACGTTTGTATTATAAGGACTTGGAAATCGACAGTCCTTACAATACGTATAAAATAGATAAATTGCCGCCAGGGCCTATTTCCAGTCCAAGTACGGCCTCCATTCAAGCAGTATTGAAGCCGGAGGCTTCAGAATATTTGTATTATGTGACGAAAAAAGACGGCACCCACACGCATCTGTTCGCCAAGACATTCCCAGAGCATCAGCGTAATATTGAACAGAGCAAGAAAACGGCAGCACAATAGAAAGCGGTGAAATGAACATGACTTATCAACCTGAATTGCTTGTTACCGCAGGCAGTGTTGAGGAATTGGAACGCTTGCTTCAAGCAGGCGCGAATGCAGTCCTCGTCGGGGAAGAAAAATATAGCATGCGCATGCCAGGCGAAATGACCATTGCAGATATCGAGGCAAGCCTGCCGATCGTCCGCAGCCATAACGCCAAGCTGTATGTTGCAGTAAATAATATTATGCATAATGAGCATCTGACAGATCTGTCGTCTTACTTGAAGCGACTTGAGGAACTGGGCGTTGATGCGATTGCCTATGGCGATCCAGCTGTAATTATGGTTGCACGAACAGCAGCGCCAACCCTTCGTCTGCAGTGGAATGCGGAGATGACATCGACGAACTATCGGACAGCTCAGTACTGGCAGAAGCGTGGCGCAAGCCGTATCGTTGCTGCCCGCGAGCTGAATCTGGAGCAAGTGGTAGAGATGAAGCGCGAGCTTCCGGATATGGAAGTTCAAGTTCAAATCCATGGGATGACGAATATTTATCATTCCAAGCGCCATTTAGTCCACCATTACATGCGTCATCTTGGCAAAGAAGAAGGCACATATGAGGTAGGGATGGAACAGAAGCTGTTCCTCGTAGAGCGTGAACGTCAGGATGAGAAGTTCCCGATGTATGAAGATGCGAATGGAACACATATCATGAGTTCAGACGATATGTGCATCATCGAAGATTTGAAGTTGCTGCTCGATGCGCACATCGACAGCTTTAAGATCGAAGGAATTTTAAAGTCTATTCATTACAATGAAACCATTGTTCGCGTGTATCGCGAAGCAATTGATAGCTATATCGCCGATCCTAAAGGGTATTCCATGAAGGAAGAATGGCTGGAACGCATTCGTGCGGTTCAAGATCCAGAGCGAGAGCTCTCATTCGGATTTTTCTATAAAGAACAAATGTATTAAGGAGGGGGCGTACAACGATGAGTACACAAACGAAACGTAAATATAACGGCAAGCGATATCGCTTGGATAAGCCGGAATTACTTGCTCCCGCCGGTAATTTGGAGAAGTTGAAGTTCGCCATTCACTACGGTGCGGATGCCGTATACATTGGCGGGCAAAAATACGGTCTGCGTTCCAATGCGGACAATTTCAGCTTTGAAGAAATGCGTGAAGGTGTGGAGTTTGCTAAAAAATATGGGGCGAAGGTGTTCGTGGCGACGAATATTTATGCGCATAATGAAGATGTCGAAGGCTTGGAAGAGTATCTTCGCAATCTGGAGAATGCGGGCATTAGTGCCATTATTGCTGCAGATCCATTTATCATTGATACTGCCATGCGCGTGGCGCCGAAGCTGGAGGTTCACGTAAGTACACAGCAGTCCATCGCGAACTGGCAGACGATTCAATACTGGAAAGATGAAGGCATGCCTCGCGTCGTCTTAGCTCGGGAGACGAGCATGGATGAGATTCAGGAAATGAAAAATCACGTTGACATCGAAATTGAGGCCTTTATTCATGGTGCGATGTGTTCTTCTTATTCTGGACGCTGCGTGTTGTCCAACCACTTCACAAACCGTGATTCCAACCGTGGCGGCTGCTGCCAATCATGCCGTTGGAAATACGATCTGTTCGAGGATGACCGTGCAGATGCCATGGATATGATCAGCGAAGAGGAAGCTTCCGGTTCTTCTGTATTGGAGCAGTTCCGTCTGGGCGTCAATCAAAAGGCGTTGTTCGATGAGAATGACAATGCGTTCGCCATGAGCGCGAAGGACTTGTGCATGATTGAGCATCTGCCGGATCTGATCGATGTTGGGGTGGACAGCTTCAAGATTGAAGGCCGGATGAAGTCGATTCACTATGTGGCTACGGTCGTTAATGTGTATCGGAAAGTCATTGATGCGTATATGGCCGATCCGGACAATTATGAGCTGAAGCAGGAATGGCTGGATGAGATTTACAAGGCGGCTAACCGTCCTGTCAATACAGGTTTCTTCTACGAAGAGCCGGATCATGAGGATCATATTTACGAGCCGGAAGACAAGCCTGCACCTTATGATTTCGCTGGATTGGTTATGGACTACGATGCTGAGACAGGCATCGCGACGGTTCAACAGCGCAATCACTTCAAGGTTGGAGCTGAGGTTGAGTTCTTCGGCCCGAACAATACGTTCTTCAAGCAGAAGGTAGAGAAGCTGTGGGATACAGAAGGCAATGAGCTGGATGCAGCTCGCCATCCGCTGCAACTTGTGCGTATGAAGGTCGATCAGCCGGTTACGTATTTCGATATGATGCGTAAGAAGAATGCCAAAGCGTAAGTGATTTAGAATAACGAGATAGAGTGAGCCCTTACCGAATGGTAGGGGCTTTTTTTTGTGCAGAAATAATGCCGAGTACGTGTGAACAAAAGGATAGGTTGGGGCACGATCCAACACTTGTGGTTATGCATAAGGAGAAGTGGGCAGTAATGGTACTGAAAAGAAGAAACGGACTTCGTTTGTGGAAAAGGAGGTGGATGAAGTGTTGTCGCGCCAGCGTTCGAAGCGGCAGAAGCTCATGTACAATCGGCTTGTTCTGCTCGCATGTGCCATTACCGTAATGATCGGAATCTATATTGTTAGATTAGGCTGGCTTCAGCTGTTGTTCGTGCACAGCAAGGTGGGTGATGGTGTCCATACTGTTCTGCAGCGCACCGTCATTCAACGGGCACGTGGTGTAGTGCTGGATGATGGACGCGGCTCGATCGTAGATCGGGCTGGGCGCCCGTATACGGGTCAGGTCGTGAAGGCCCTTGTCCTCTTCCCAGTGAATAAAAATGCTATTCGTACGGATGCAGTTCGGAGCATGGCGCTCTGGCTGCACGAGTCAGAACAAGAAGTCCGGCGTCGATGGGAGGAGCTTGTCGAACCTTACATTTGGCCGAATGAGAAGGATAAAAAATTGCCCTTCGAGCTGAGTACAGAGCAGGCCGAGCGAATTGGATTATCGGATTGGGAAGGGATTCGAGTACTTCCATATACGGTTCGATATCCGCTTCGTCAGCATACTCCGCAATGGGTAGGGGCTATTGCGGATATGACGGATACATCGAGCAATGAGTATTTCAAGAAGAGTGGCAACAATGCTGATTCAAGTATTGTTGGTGTATCGGGTTTGGAACGAACGTTTGAACCATTGCTCAAGGGATTGGGCGCCACGACAGTCGTCCATTATACAGATGCAAGTCAACTGCCGCTGCATGGACTCGATGTGCGCTTACGGCGTCCTGATAATCCATATTATCCATTAAGGCTTATTACGACAACGGATCAGACAATCGAAGCTGCTATTGAGCAAGTACTTGATCGGCATCATATTGAGAAGGGATCGGTAGTCGTCCTTGATGCAGCAACAAGGGATGTGGTGGCGATGGTGTCCCGCCCTGCCGCAGATCCTTATCATATAGAGCCGGAGAAGGCAGCTTGGAACAATCGAGCAACCAAGGCCCTCCCTCCGGGGTCTGTCTATAAGCTGTTCATTGCGGCTGCCGCAATGGAAGCGGGACTGACGCAATTGAATGAACGCTTTTCCTGCGATGGGCATTATGGGAAGTATGGTCTAGCGTGCTGGTTGCCGGAAGGGCATGGTACGTTGACATTGCGCGAGGCATTGGCAGAGTCATGCAATGAAGTGTTTGCTGAGCTGGGAGAACGATTGACAGGGCATCAGCTATTGAACTATGCCAAGACAATGGGGCTAAGCGGGCTTGTTGGTATGGTTTCGGATGATGAGATGGGCCACCGGAGTTTGCGGCATTTCGAAGCGGAGGAAGAGAGTCGAATATTTCCTGACGATGTACAGCCGGGGAATGTGTCGGGAGGAGAACGAGCTCAATCTGGTATCGGGCAGCGGAATGTGCGATTGACACCTTTGGCTGCAGCCAACTTCGTTGTAACGCTGCTTCAGAATGGAAACTTCGGATCACCACGATTAATTCAAGAAGTCCAGTATGCCACAGGAATGCCGATCGTTCGATTCCCTGTACAAGTCAAAAAGGAGCGAGTGATGAAGCTGGAGACAGCCCGCAACGTAATGAAAATGATGGTGGATGTCGTCCAGTACGGTACGGGGCAATCGCTTAAACAGACTTCCTGGAACGTTGCAGGCAAGAGTGGTACGGCCCAAGCAGAGGCATATGGGACGGCTAACGTACATACATGGTTTATAGGGTACGGCCCAATTGAGAAGCCAAAGTATGCAGTGAGTGTCGTCAGCGAAGATGACCAATCTGGCACTTCGCATAAGGCAACAGAGGTATTCCGAGCTGTAATGGATGTGCTGGCTGCACAGCCTCCACATAAATAGCAGGCCAATCTCCTCAAGGAAGATTGGCCTGCTATTTCATATCAACAAGGTATCATGGTTTCTACTTGTTCTTTGGTTCTCCGTTATCTTTATTGTCCTCACTTTGATCTGGAGAAGTATTGTCAAATGGATGTCCAGATACAAATTCTTCTTTAGGCATACGAATCCAACGTTTTAAATAACCTTGATCGTAAAGAGCTTTTATTAAGATCAAGAGGACGGTGGACATGACGATGCCGATAACCCCGAACAATGACATGGACACGATCATGAAGGACAGCATCGTAAATGCGGATACCCCAAGCGATGTCCCCGTAATCTTCGGATCAAGGATTTGCCGGATTAGAAGGGTGACGCCCATAACGACAGCAAGTCCAATGGCTAGCGATGTATTCCCGATAATGAGCAGGTAGGCGATCCAAGGGATAAAGATGAATGGAATCCCTAAGAGCGGCAGTAAATCAAAAATTGCCGACAATAAAGCGACTAAGAAGGAATTGCTCACGCCAAGTACAAGCAGACCGATAAACACAATGACGAAGGTAACGGAAATCAGCTTCAGTTGAGCCTTTAAGTAAGCAGATAACCCCTTCAGCACATTTTCCTTTAGAAATATGTAGGCTTTTAGAAACGTGCGCGGCGTTTTATTGCGGGCAACTCTTCGCCAAGTATCAATCTCGATGCTGAGGAAATAGCCAAGGATTATGGCGATGAAAAAGTTCAGCGTAAACGTCGAGAAGGACGTTATTTGCTTAATGAGCAGGCTGAGAAATCCGACGATAAATTCGGAAATATGCTGGGCGGCGTTGCCGGCATATTCATTGATGCGGCCAGATACATCAGGCGGCAGTGATTCATACCGGTTCTGCAAGTACGTGGCGATGTTCACCAATTCACTCTGAACTGCCTTAATATAGGTAGGCAGCTTGGCTTGCAGCTCGATTGCTTGATGCACGAGAATAAAACCGAGTCCAAACATAGCTCCTAGAATGACAAGTACGAACAATAAGACGGAGATGGCCGAAGCGATAGCTTTCCGCATACCCCGCCGGTGAAGAAATGCCGCCAGCGGTTCGATGAACATGAACACGATGAAGGCTAGAAAAATAGGGGCGGCTATCGAGTACAAGTAGCTAAACGTGTACATGATTAAATATGCAGTCAAAATCAACAAGGCGATATCAAATGCTGTCCGCCAATACTTACGGTAAAATGCAATCATAGAACAGACTCCTTTTCACCAAATAACAATATGATAATCATTGTACACGAAACGATTTCCCGTGCCTATTCTTTGTTCATTATGTTACAATAATAACAGTTCATACGTAGAGTAAGTATACGTATATGTTCAAGTCTGAAGAGCTTGAGAACGTTGCATTTTATTATGTATATAAGAAACGGGGAACTGGGATGGTAGAATTCATTTTATTATGGGGGTTTTACATCCTGACGTTTTATGCGTTTCTCCCTGGCTTAATCAGCCGCCTGTTTGGATTTCGTGTCTTCCAGAAGGGACGTGCAGAACGGGAACTGGCATTGACATTCGACGATGGTCCAGATCCGATCTATACACCTCAGCTGTTAGACCTATTGAAGAAATATAATGCCAAGGCAACATTCTTTGTGGTTGGCATCCACGCAGAGCAGCATCCAGACGTGCTGAAGCGAATGCACGATGAGGGTCATCTTATCGGTATTCACAATTATGTTCATAAGTCCAACTGGCTGATGCGTCCAAAAACGGTGAAACGTCAAATCCGTAAAACGTCAGACATTATTGAATCAGTAACTGGCAAACGATCGAATTACTATCGACCGCCTTGGGGGATTGTCAATCTATTCGATTATGGCAGATTGGGTCACTTGCAAATTATATTGTGGTCTGTTCTATTCGGGGATTGGCGGAAGAAGCTCGGCTCTGAACGCTTGTATCGGCGTATGATGAAGCGATGTCGGGGTGGGGAAGTTCTTCTGCTGCATGATTGCGGCCTTACACTTGGGGCAGATCGGGAAGCGCCAGCGAATATGCTGGCGGCATTGGAACGGTTTCTAGACGAAGCGGAGAAGCGTGAGCTGCGCTGTGTCCGTGTCGATGAGCTCATTCGATTGACCGATCAAGCCCGGATGAAGAATCCAAGCTTGCTTAGACGCATGGTCGTACGTCTCTGGTTTCTCTATGAGAAAGCCTTCCACTCCGTCTTTGCGTTGAAGACAACGAACCATGAACAGCCTGTGTTTCATTTCCGTGTTCGTCCGTATCATGGCAAGGCCGTAGTCTTAGATGACGGAGTAGAATTGAAGCATAATGACCTGGTACTGGAACTGCATTTCGACAATCGACTATTATATGATATTGGTCATCGGTCGAGGAGTGCGATGCAAATTGCAATTCAGATGATACGTTCCGTAGAACGTACGCTGCCAGAGCTTGCTGATTACTTGCTAAGCGATCAGAATTTACGGGCGAATGTGAAAGCATTGTACGGAGTAAGCATGATGCACCGGGGACCCGAGCAATTCGGATTTACGGTACGAGATTTGCCAAGAGGATTATTCTCCTGGGTGTCTCGGAGATACTTGCGGCTGCTGATGAGCATTATTCATCCACAGGGACAGAATCGATTGAGGCAGCAAGCGGAACAGATGATTCCGAAGTTGATTATTATGTCGACAGAAACCTTGTTATCGCGTTATGGAAGAGATAGAAATTATGCATATGATGCGAACGCTTCTGAGCGGCTTGTGCTCGTCGATAAGAAAGTAGAGAATGTGGCGCATCCGTTATAATTCGATATATTTACCAAATAATAACATTTGATTTAAAAGCTTTGAAAAATGACATTGTTCATTTTTCAGAGCTTTTTTTGTACTCCTTAACGGAATGAGTATTTATGCAACTTTTATGCAAGAAAATGAAAATGCAGAAATGCACATTCTGAGAGGAATAAGTAGACAGTTATCCACTGAGGGGATACAATATAGTGAAATAGGATCAGATTTCCGTTTTTAGTATAAAAATAGTTTGATTTTTTGAGACGATTTTCCTATGATTGATAAAAAAAAGTTATCGAACGAAAATTAAAATCTTTTAAGGTAAAGCTGACATAAGCATTTACAAATACGAAATTATCAAGTAGTATTATGAAAAAATATTCGTCTCTTGCTGAGGAATTGGTCATTCTTTCTTATTTTATTGACCAATGTTCTATAAAAGAGTATATAGCCGAACATTCGAAGCTAACTAGGTAATATGTATACAACTTTTATACTAATTATAAATGTCATCTAAGAAATAAGGGGAGAATGTTGTGAAAAAAAGTCTTAGCACTATGATTTGCTTATTGTTGTCATTGACACTTATTCTGTCTGCTTGCGGAGGCGGGAATTCCTCTAAGGGTACAGACAAGACTACTGGCCAAAATACAGAACAACCGGCTGAAGAATTGGTAACCGATGGCTTGATTAAAGCTTCGGATGTATCCTTGTCTCCAGAGCTTGCGAAGAATCGTAAGGACACGATGATTATCGGCATCACGTCACCAAGTGGTATTTTTAACCCACTCTTTGCAGACTCAACGTACGATAACTATATTAATACTTCCATATTCACCAGCATGATCGAAGTTAACAAAGACGGTACTTATAAAGAAGGCATTGCAGAGAAATGGGAAATTTCCCCTGATAACCTTGTTTATACGTTTACACTTCGTGATGGTTTGAAGTACAGTGATAATACTCCAGTAACTGCGGACGACGTAGCATTCAGCTTGACTGTTTTGCACGATAAATCCTATGACGGTCCTACTGATATTATCAAGGACGCTCATATTAAGGGCGGCAAAGAGTATAAAGAAGGAAAAGCGACATCCATTGAAGGTATTAAAGTGCTTGATGCACGCACGATTCAAGTAACAACGACAGAAGTGAATGCATTGGCATTTTCCGCTATCGGTTCCGTAGGCGTGCTTCCCAAAGCAATCTACGGAAAGGATTATAAGCAAGGCAGCCTTGGTTACATGAGAGATCTGTTCACGCATCCGGTCGGCAATGGGCCGTACAAGCTTGAAAAGTTCACTCCAGGTCAAGAGGCAGTATTGGTGGCAAACGAGCTGTTCTACCAAGGCAAGCCTAAAATCGAAAAATTGATCTACAAATTCACGACGTCGGAAACAAATGTGCAATTGATGCAGGCCGGCGAAACGGATATGGATTTCATTGATGTTAACAAAGATACGATCGAGCAATTGAAAGAATTCGGGTTCGTTGATATTAACCTGTTCCCAGCGAACAGCTATGGTTACATCGCATTCAACCACAAGCATGACCAATTTAAAGATAAGCGTGTACGCCAAGCATTGACTTACGGTCTGAACCGTAAGGAGATCGTTGATGCCGTATATCAAGGCTATGCAGACGTTCTGAACGTTCCGCAATCCAAAGTATCTTGGGCGTACACAGATGATGTGAATAAGTACGATTTCGATCTGGAAAAAGCAAAACAATTGCTGGATGAAGCAGGCTGGAAAGTTGGCGCAGACGGCATCCGTGAAAAAGACGGCAAGAAATTTAAGATTACGTTCACAGCTACAACTCCTAACCCTGTAAACGATGCAATTATTCCGCTTGCTCAAGCGAGCTACAAAGAGCTTGGCATTGAATTCGTTGCAGAGCAAATGGACTTCAATGCAGCTATAGACAAGCGTAAAAAAGGCGATTTCGACATGATGTTCTTGGCGTGGGCTTTAACACCAGACCCGCAATCCGGTGAAAATGTGTTCAAGTCTGGCGGTTCCCAGAATGATGTTGGATACTCCAATCCGAAGGTTGATGAGTTGTTCACGAAAGCTGGAGCAATGGTCGACACAGAAAAGCGCAAGGAAGTCTTTAAAGAGTTGTATAAAGAGTTGAATGAGGATCTTCCTTACATCTTCTTGTACCAGCGTCGTGATATGTGGGCGAACAACGCTCGCTTGCAAGGCTTCGATATGTCGCCATATCGCAACTTCACGTATAGCCTGCCACAATTGCAAATTCAATAGCCGCAAGGCATATGAATAATGCCTGCAAAATGCTCAGCCTCCGGGCTGGGCATTTAGGCTTATATAAAGCTAGGAGGAATAATTATGAAGCAATACGCCATTCGGCGGCTGTTACAATTGGTTCCTACGATAATAGGGGTATCCGTTATCCTGTTCGCCGTATTTGCATTGGCACCGGGTAACTTTATCGATTCGAACCCGACGATTTCCAAAGAGCGCGCTGCTGAACTTAAAGCGATTCATGGTTTGGACAAGCCGCTTACTGAGCGTTACTTCACTTGGGCGAGCAACACACTCAAGGGAGATCTGGGGATGTCGATACAGCATAAGCAACCGGTTACAACTGTACTTAATCGCTATATGTGGAATTCCTTTATGATCGCTGCAATCGTATTAGTTTTATCATGGGCAATAGCAATTCTTGTCGGTGTATTTTCTGCTATCAGGCAATATTCATTTTTTGATGGGGTAGTTACGTTTCTCGTATTTGCCTTAATGTCATTGCCATCGTTCTTTGTTGGCTTATATGCAATTAAAGCGTTAGCTGTCGACTTCAAAATATTCCCTGTTGGCGGAATGTACACCTCCGGAAGCAATGCTACCGGATTGGCCCACTTCTGGGATCTGATTCACCACTTAATGCTGCCAGTTATCGTATTGACTGCACTGAGTGTAGGATCGCTTACACGGTATTTCCGTACGAGCATGCTGGAAGTTATCCGTCAGGATTATATCCGTACTGCACGTGCAAAAGGCTTGAAAGAAAGAACAGTTATTTTCAAACACGCGCTTCGCAACGCAATGCTGCCTGCAATTACGTTGCTGGGTATCGAGCTTCCGGGATTGTTCGGTGGCGCAATGATTACAGAGAAAATCTTCAACTGGCCGGGTATCGGCCGCATCAACCTGGAAGCAATCACGTCGCGTGACTACTTCCTGTTGATGGGCTTCACGATGTTCTTGGCATTGCTCACTGTTGTAGGTAACTTCTTAGCTGACGTGCTGTACCGCGTGGCTGATCCACGTGTACGCATGAAATAGAAAGGGGAAAAAGCTCGTGTCTCAAACTGCTACTAATTCTGCGGCTGCAACAGCTGCATCGAAGACGAAGCCTGCTTCCCCGTGGAGGTTGGCATTTAAGCAACTTAGCAAGAACAAATTCGCAATGGGCGGAATTGTCGTTGTAGTCTTGATGTTCATCATTTGTTTTATTGGTCCGCTGTTCTCGCCATATACTTTGGATACGATGGGCCCAATGAAAAATAAAGGTCCTTCCGCTACGCATTGGCTTGGTACAGACAACCTTGGACGCGACATTCTGCTCCGCGTTATGCTTGCAGGTCGCGTATCCTTGATCGTCGGTCTCGTTGCGATGATTATCTCTGTCACAATCGGTAGTACACTAGGAGCACTTGCAGGTTACTATCGCGGGTGGGTTGATTCCATCATCATGCGTCTAGCAGATATTATGATGTCGATTCCTAGCTTGCCGCTCTTGATCATTCTTGGTGCGGTACTATCAGATATGAAGGTTCCGCCGGACAAGCGGATTTTCGTCGTTATGTTCTTGCTCGGATTCATGAGCTGGCCAAGCTTGTCCCGTCTCGTGCGCGGACAGATCTTGATGCTGCGTGAGCAAGAGTTCATGCAAGCGGCAGAAGTGCTCGGTCTGCGTGACCGCCGCAAAATCTTCCGTCATTTGCTCCCGAACACGATTCCGATCATCATCGTCGTAGCAACATTGACGGTTGCGGGTGCAATTCTGCAAGAGTCGGTATTGAGTTACTTGGGTCTAGGGGTTGTGCCGCCGACGCCATCATGGGGGAACATGATTACGGCAGCGAACAACTTGATTGATTTCCAGAAGCGTCCATGGTTGTGGATTCCGCCGGGCGTATGTATTTTCATGACAGTAATTGCGATTAACATCATTGGTGACGGCTTGCGGGACGTCCTCGATCCGAAAATGAAGAGGTAGGGATACGTTATGTCAAATAACTTGATCGAATTTCGCAATTTGCGGACGAATTTCTATACTAGCAGCGGCGTCGTAAGAGCGGTCAATGATGTCAGCTTCTCAATTAAAGAAGGAGAAACGCTGTGTGTCGTTGGTGAATCCGGATGCGGAAAAAGCGTAACAGCGATGTCTCTTATGCGTCTTGTCTCTCCTCCGGGTAAAGTGGAGGGTGGACAGATCTTATATAATGGCAAAGACTTGCTTGGAATTAAGGAACGTGAAATGCGCCAGATTCGCGGTAACGAAATCGCGATGATCTTCCAGGAGCCGATGACGTCTCTGAACCCGGTATTTACGATCGGGGAACAGCTGACAGAACCGATCCTGCTGCATAAAGGCGTTACGAAGAAGGAAGCAAAAAAACGTGCGATTGATCTGATCGAACTGGTCGGCATTCCACGTGCGGCACAAATCTTAGATGCATATCCGCATGAGCTTAGTGGTGGTATGCGTCAACGGATTATGATCGCGATTGCGCTTAGCTGTGATCCGAAGCTTCTCATTGCGGATGAGCCGACAACAGCGCTCGACGTAACGATTCAAGCACAGATCTTGGACTTGATGCGCAACATTAAGAAGGAATTCAATACGGCGATTATGATGATCACGCATGACCTTGGTGTCGTAGCGGAAATGGCTGACCATGTTGTCGTTATGTATGCAGGTAAAGTGATTGAAGAAGCTCCTGTGCTTGAGCTCTTCAAAAATCCGAAGCATCCATATACACAAGGTCTCTTGAAGGCAAAGCCGGTCATCAATGAGCGTATGGAGCGTCTATATACGATTCCGGGACAGGTTCCGAACCCTGTTGAACTCGGAGAGAACTGTTATTTCAATGATCGTTGCGAGCATTGCATGTCCATCTGTACGGATAAGCAGCCTCAGCTTAAGGTGTATGACAACAAACATAAGACAGCATGCTGGCTGTATGAAAAGGGAGGGGACGTACAATGAGTCAACAACCGTTGCTACAAGTAGACAATTTGAAAAAATACTTCCCCATCCAGGGCGGTATTTTATCTAAAACGGTAGGCCATGTTCGTGCGGTTGACGGCGTGTCCTTCAGCTTGAATAAAGGGGAAGCGCTTGGTCTCGTAGGGGAATCCGGATGCGGTAAGTCGACTACAGGTCGTACGATTCTTCGCCTGCTCGACAAGACGGAAGGACAAGTATTGTTCAACGGTGTAGAGATTCATGACTTGTCGAAAAAGGAATTGCGCAGTATGCGTCCCAAGATGCAGCTTGTGTTCCAGGATCCGTACAGCTCCTTGAACCCGCGTATTAAGATCGGCGATGCAATCGGTGAAGCCTTGATTGACCACGGCATTTCTTCGAAGAACGAAGTGCGTGATCGGGTCAAAGAAATTTTGACGATTTGCGGTCTTGCTCCTTACCATATCGATCGCTACCCTCATGAATTCTCTGGTGGTCAACGCCAGCGTATCGGGATTGCGCGCGCCTTGGTGCTGAACCCTGAATTTATCGTAGCGGATGAGCCGGTATCGGCGCTCGACGTATCGATTCAAGCACAGATCATCAACTTGCTGAGTGATCTGCAAGAGCAGAAGAACCTGACGTACTTGTTCATTTCTCACGACTTGTCGGTCGTTGAGCATTTGTGCAACCGTATCGGGGTTATGTACTTGGGCTCGCTCGTTGAGATGGCTCCTCGTGATGAGCTGTTCAGAAATCCGCTTCATCCGTACACGAAGGCATTGCTGTCTGCGGTGCCTGTACCAGATCCAACACGCAAGCCTGATCGGATCGTATTGCAAGGGGATATTCCAAGCCCGGCGAATCCGCCATCCGGCTGTAAGTTCCATACGCGCTGTCCGTTTGCGACAGACATCTGTAAGCAGGCGGTTCCGGAGTATCGTGATATGGGCGGCGGACATCAGGTTGCTTGCCATTTGGTCTAATTTGAATAATTCTCGTTATTTGCAGGCTGTCTCATCCAAGATGAGGCAGCCTGTTTTGCGTACGGTGGCAGAGAGAACATTCCTTTATTAATATGACAGAGGATGACATCATTAAGGTCTATAATGAGGGAAACAAATCAATGAAAGGGGAGGCCATTTATGGGGCGAACAATAATTCTTGATTTAGCCGTTACGATAGATGGTTTTATTGAAGGGAAGAATGGGGAAGTAGATTGGTGCATGATGGACGCTGAGATGGGATTTACTCATTTCTTACATCAAATTGATACGATTTTGTATGGAAGAAAAAGTTATGATTTATGGGGACAATTTACGCCAGGAAGCGAAAGTACGGAAGCTGAAAAAGAAATGTGGGAACTTGTTCACAGTAAAGAGAAGTATGTGTTCTCCAAGACGCAAAAAGGAACTGATAATCAAGCGATATTCATAAATGACAATATCCTTGAAGAAGTAAAGGCATTAAAGAATAAGCCTGGTAAAGACATCTGGCTGTATGGTGGAGCAAGCCTTATCACAACTTTTATCCGTTTAGGTCTTGTTGATGAATTCAGATTATCAGTTCACCCTGTTATTTTGGGTGAAGGGAAACCATTGTTTATGGATATAAAACAGAGGTTGAATGTAAAGTTGGTTCATACAAGAACATTCTCCTCTGGCGTTGTACAACTAATCTATAGAACATAATATTGCATGTCAATAATCAAAACGATCATCATGAAGATCGGGATTGGATCCAGCATTGTTTAGCCTACAATTTATTTTTGCAGAACAAGAAGCCCGCTCGGTATAGCAGAGCGGGCTTCCTTATTGCAACAATACGTATTAAAAATAGAATTAGATCTTTAAAATACCGCCTTGGCTTGCATTCGTAACGAGCTTGGAGTAGCGGGCGAGATATCCGGACTTCACCTTCGGCTCGAAGCCTTTCCAACCAGCACGACGTCGTTCAAGCTCTTCATCGGATACTTGGAGCTCGATCTTGCGGTTGTTAAGGTCGAGTTCAATAATATCCCCATCTTCAACGAAGGCGATTGGGCCGCCTTCTGCTGCTTCAGGCGAGATGTGACCAATGCTGATGCCGCGGGAAGCGCCAGAGAAGCGTCCGTCTGTAATCAGACCTACCTTAGCGCCCAAGCCCATGCCGACAATTTGCGAGGTTGGAGCAAGCATCTCAGGCATGCCTGGACCGCCCTTAGGGCCTTCATAGCGGATGACTACTACATGGCCTTCCTTGACTTTGCCGTTCGCGATACCAGCCAATGCATCGTCCTGGGAGTCGAAGCAGATTGCAGGGCCCATGTGATGCCCGCCAACGGACGGATCAACCGCGCCGACCTTAACAATCGCGCCTTCTGGAGCCAGATTGCCGAATAGAACGGCCAAGCCGCCCCGTTCGCTGTGCGGGTTATCCAAGGTGTGAATCACATCGGTATCGAGAATTGGGCTGTCCGCCACATTCTCACGCAATGTATTGCCTGTTACGGTAATGCACTCGCCGTGGAGGGCGCCTTCCTTCTTGAACAGCTCGTTCAGAACCGCGCTGACGCCGCCAGCGTTGTGCACATCTTCAATATGATAATCGGAAGCAGGCGCAATCTTGGCCAAGTGAGGCACACGCGCTGCTACTTCGTTAATACGTTCAATTGGATATTCAAAGCCAGCTTCTCTTGCAATAGCAAGCGTATGAAGCACCGTATTCGTGGAACCGCCCATCGCCATATCAACGGCAAAGGCATTGTCGATAGCTTCCATTGTTACGATGTCGCGCGGCTTAATGTCCTTCTCAATGAGACTCATCAGCTGCTTCGCGGATTTCTTGACGAATTCACGTCGCTCAGGCGCTACAGCAAGGATCGTTCCGTTGCCCGGAAGCGCAATTCCGAGTGCTTCTGCCAAGCAGTTCATGGAGTTGGCTGTGAACATGCCGGAACAGGATCCGCATGTTGGGCAACCATACTGCTCCAATTCTTGAAGTCCTTTATCGTCAATCTTGCCGGCTTGATAAGCACCAACACCTTCGAACACGCTGGAGAGGGAGATGGAGCGACCGTTGGAATCCTTACCAGCCTTCATTGGCCCGCCGCTGACGAATACAGTCGGGATGTTGACGCGCAATGCGCCCATAATCATACCTGGTGTGATCTTGTCACAGTTCGGAATACATACCATACCGTCGAACCAGTGTGCGGATACAACGGTTTCAAGGGAATCCGCGATAATCTCACGGCTTGGCAGCGAGTAGCGCATGCCGATATGGCCCATGGCAATCCCATCATCGACGCCAATGGTATTGAATTCAAATGGAACGCCGCCGGCTTCGCGAATGGCTTCCTTTACAATTTTACCGAATTCCTGCAAATGTACATGACCGGGAACGATATCGATATACGAGTTGCATACTGCAATGAACGGCTTGTCGAAATCTTCTTCCTTAACGCCTGCGGCACGCAGCAAACTGCGGTGAGGCGCACGATCAAAGCCCTTTTTAATCATGTCTGAGCGCATCTTTTTGGCTGTCATATGGTAAACCTCCATCTCATGTCCTTCCCGTCGCGCGGGACGAGTCCTATTTTTCTACTTCTTACATAAAATCGAACTTTTGAATGGCTTTTTCTAGTGCTTGCCAATGGGTTTCTTAGTAGTCTATCACAACTGTTGGGGTTTATCTACCAATCCATTCTAGGCGAACACGCTGTTGCACACACAAAAACACCGCAAGAAAACAGCATGCAAAAATGCAGATTCTCGCGGTGTTTGGACAATGATTGTGAGCCGAAACCAGCTCGTATGTGACAACAAGAATAATCGATTAGCTGTGCTTGATTTTCGCGCGGAACAGCTTATGGCGTATCCATCCTGCAATCGGATCCCACTTCGGCTCAATAATCGGATGGAGCCATGCCGTAACCTGTGGCTGCGCCAGCAGAACAGCACCGGCAATAGACGCTGCGATCAGCAGTGCTGCGCTCCAGCCTGACGTAATATGAGCATATACACCTGTCAGCACGACGGAGCGAATGATTAGCCCATGAAGGAGAAACACGTACAAAGTTCGCTTGCCTAAGCTCGTTAAATGAGTTTCCCGTATTGGCACCCAAGCCAAGAAGGCAGCGGAAGCAACTATTTGCGTCAAGTAGATGACGGTACGGTTGAATAGGGCAAGCCAACCGGACTGTGTCCATCCAAGTTCATGGAAGGTCATATGATTCATGAACCAGATAGGATTGATAGGCTCAGACATCATATAGAGCACGACAAGCAGCGCCATGGATATGGCAACCCCTATATACCGCACGAACGGTGTCAGCCATGCCCGAAATCTCTCATAAGAGAATGTGTACCCAATAACGAAGAACGGCAAATAGACGACCGAACGAGAAATGCCGAGCCACGCGCCCTGGAGCGGCAGAAAGCCGACTAGAAATCCTAATACAATGGAGATAAGCAGTGGATGACATATCGAAAAACGCGTGAACATTTTCATCATAAGTCTCCAGAATAGATGGCCGACTAAGAACCAGAGCAGCAAATATGGAATGAAAAAGGAATGACTAATGCCTGGTACGCGAAACACAAGATAATCAAGCAGCGAGTAGATCGTTTGAAAAATAATATATTGAAGTGCGATTTGCTTCAGGATACGAATACCTACCGCACCGTTTAGATTGCTGCGTGCAAAATAACCTGTGATGAACACGAATAAAGGCATGTGGAATGTAAAAATCCAAAGGAAAATAGCTTTCATCTCAGGCATGCGCATGATGAGTGGTTCAATCGCATTGCCGACAAAGACGCATACAATTAGTAGAAATCGCAAATTTAAGCCGAACGTCTCTCCACTTTTCGTTAACGTTGACGGCCCGCATCCGGGGGCAGTGGGGATACTAAGGTGCTCCCGCATGATGATTCCCTCCTTACCTAGGTGTAGTCGGTTTACGGATCTCTATTTGAATGTGGCACCGTAAGCCGGCGAGCTCATTAGCTGTCATTTATAAATTCAAAGTAACATAGAAGGTAAGCATACATTGTGATGTTAATCACAAATAACGCTTTCAATTGTGCCCATTGTTTGCAGCCAGTTAAGACTGCTTAATTCAGTTGACTATTTGGCAAATATAGGGGTATGATAAGCCGTAATAGAGCACATTTCTACAAGAAAAGAAGGGAGATGACAATTGCAACCGCTACCATTTTGTGGTGCGTAATTTGATTCGTAATAACCGTGACAACCGTACTCCTTCTGAATCTGGGGCTGCGGATATTTGCTAGCATTGGTATATTCCTTTTATGGATAGAAACATAGCATTTCCCCATCATTGAGAGAGCTGCTTATCATCGGCTCGCGCGCTTGCAATGGATTCAATTAGGCATGATTGAGCCCTGACAGTCATAACATAATAGACCTCTAGCATATATGTTACGAACTATGACACATGCCTTTATTTGAGACAGATTATAACTTTTTGAAATCAAATCTTACTTCGGCACACGGTATCTAATCCGTATGCGTGCATGATCATGCATGTCATTGCTCGACATTTCACCTCAACCTTCAAGGATCTATTGGATTCTCATTCTCACATTACCACGCATCTGGGCTGTCTAGTCTTTTCTTTCTATTAGATAGCAGTCATTCATTATTCACATTTCATCGATTGGTCAATTTACCCTTAGTCATTAGTGACATAAATCATACTTTGTACCATTCCATCAGACTTACCATTTTGTCATACCGTAACAAGTGCGAGTTCCCAATGTTTCATTTGTGGTGCATTCGTGGTGCAGCGCAGATCACTTAGAACTGGTTCGTCACATTTAGTGCGGGTAAAGTGGTGTATTTTGCTGCCCGAATTCAGTCTGAGTTAACCTGCATCCTGCAAATCAATGCGGACGATGCGAACAACCTCCACCATTTTCGGTTCTATCTGTCTAGGAGACAGCTGCATATAACGACAAAGGTTCTGCTTCCAGCGTTGTAAGCAACGTAGGGGGAGCAGTTAGGAAAGGAGTGCCTACATGGTTACACTGCCTAAAGTAAATGATCTAGGTTTTTTTGAAATCCGATTGGAATCAATCGGGGGGCTTGGAGCGAATTTGGCCGGCAAAATGCTGGCGGAAGCTGGAGTTACCGGCAGCGATTTGAACGGCGTCAGCTTTTCCTCATATGGATCAGAGAAAAAGGGTTCTCCAGTTAAGGCGCACATTCGGTTCTGTATGCCAGAAACGCTAATCCGGGATACGACACCAGTGGAACGTCCTCATATCGTGGGTGTTTTTCATGAGTCTTTATACAAGACAGTCAATGTAACGAGCGGCATATATGAGGACAGCCTCATACTCGTCAACTCTGCCAAATCTCCTGAGGAACTGAAGGAGAAGCTGAAGCTGCCGGGTGGAACCATCGCGGTGGTCGATGCAATTGGAATTGCGTTGGAAGAGAAAAATCGCGTGAATATGGCGATGCTCGGTGCGCTGTTCCGCTTATGCGACTTCTTGGATGCAGAGCAAATGAAGGGCGTTATTCGCAAATCACTGGAGAAAAAATATCCGGGGGCGGTTCAGCCGGCGCTGAATACGTTCCAACGTGGATATGATGAAGTGAAATTCCAGTCATTTTCCTTCCCTGAGGGAGTCCTGCTGCCGAAGCCAATTCGTTGGGATACGCCAGCGCTTGGCTATGAGACGCAGCCTATCGGCGGTACCGTCGTGAATCCAGGCAACTCCATCTTGAAGGATCTAAGCATCTCTCGTGCCGGTATGATGCCGCACTTTGCCTCAGATAAATGTATTCATTGCGCGGCCTGTGATAATGTGTGCCCTGATTTTTGCTTTGTGTGGGAAGAACAGCCGGACAAGAAGGGTCGACCGCAAATGTTCCTCCAAGGCATTGATTATCAATATTGCAAAGGCTGCTTGAAATGTGTATATGCATGTCCTACAGAAGCATTGACCGATGAGCGGGAAGAGGACGGATATGCGGATGAACATCGTGTTCCGCATATGTTCGAGCTGGCTGAACGCCATTGATAGATAGAAGGTAAGGAGGATGAGTAGCTATGGCAATTGAGTATGAAAAAGAAGTGACCGGCGGTACGGTTGAGCAGCGGATGGTGTATGAGTCAGGCAATGAAATGGCTGCATATGCCGCACATCAAATTAATTATCATGTTATGGGCTATTTTCCGATATCGCCATCAACAGAAGTGGCACAATTCCTTGATCTGATGAAGGCGAACGGACAGCATGACATTAAGCTAATTCCAGCAGACGGTGAGCATGGATCGGCAGGAATATGCTATGGAGCCTCGACTGCAGGTGGACGGGTATTCAATGCGACGAGTGCGAACGGATACATGTATATGCTTGAACAAATGCCTGTCCAATCAGGTACGCGATTCCCGATGGTCATGAATTTAGTGTGCCGCTCCGTATCGGGTCCGTTGAACATCCATGGGGATCATTCGGATTTGTACTTTGCACTGAATACAGGCTGGCCGATTCTGCTCTGCCGAGATCCACAAGCGGTGTACGATATGAACATTATGGCGCTTAAGCTTGCAGAGGATCCAGAGGTTCGGCTTCCAGTGCTAGTTGCATTCGATGGCTACTTCACCTCGCACCAGAAGCGGCGTGTTCAGACCTTCGCCAAGCGAGAAGACGTACATCGCTTCGTTGGCGAACAGCCTGTGCGCGGATTCGCTGATACACTGGATCGCAATAATCCAATCACGGTAGGGCCTTATATGAACGAGCCGGATTATATTAATAACTGTTATCAGCAGTCCATGGCTATGTATAAGGCAGAAGAGGTGTTCGATCGCATCCGCACCGAATATGCTGCGCTGACGGGACGAGATTATCCGATTCTGGATTTATATCGGATGGAGGATGCAGAAGTAGCTGTATTCCTGCTTAATTCCGCGGCGGAAATTATTAAGGATGTCGTCGATCAGCTTCGGGAGCAGGGAATTAAAGCCGGTTCCATATCGCCGAACATCATTCGCCCATTCCCAGCGAAGGAGATAGCGGATGCGCTGGCTCATATTAAAGTCGTGACAGTGGGAGACCGTGCTGATTCTTATGGCGGTCACGGCGGCAATATGGTCAATGAGGTGAAGTCAGCACTGTTCACGCATGGTAACCGTGATACGATGATAATCAGCCGTATTTACGGGCTTGGCGGTAAGGATTTCTATGCTGAGGATGGCCATGCACTGTTCGAGTGTGCCATTGAGGCAGCACAGAAGGGCTATGTCGAGAAGCCATTCGATTACCATGGACATACGCCTGGTGACCCAACCAAGGCCCCGCAGCGTGTCATTGAACCGATGAAATATGAAGATTTGAAGACAGGGCTAATTACGGTGAAGCAGGATGAGGAGTCCGGCAAGCTAAGCGTTCGCGTTCCGCCGCTGCGCCAATTGACGAAGAAGCCGAAGCGAATTGCTCCAGGCCACGGCGCGTGTCCAGGCTGCGGCATCTTTTCCGGTCTTGAGCTGTTCTTCAAGGGGATCGAGGGAGATATTGTAGCACTGTTCCATACGGGCTGCGCAATGGTTGTCACAACCGGGTATCCTTACTCTGCCCACAAGGCGACATATATTCACAACCTGTTCCAGAATGGGGCAGCAACGCTGTCCGGAGTCGTCGAAATGTTCTGGGAACGGAAGCGGCGCGGTGAGCTGGATCACCTGAACCTGCCAGATGATTTCACGTTTGTGATGATTACAGGCGATGGTGGGATGGATATCGGTATGGGGCCGGCGATTGGAGCGGCTCTGCGCAATCATAAGATGATTATTTTGGAATACGATAATGAAGGCTACATGAACACGGGTGCGCAATTGTCATATTCGACTCCGCTTGGCCACCGCACTTCGACCTCTAACGTAGGCAAGGTGCAGGCGGGCAAGATGTTCCATCATAAGGATACCGCGCAAATTATGGCGGCAACGAACATTCCATATGTCTTCACAGGTAGTGAAGCATTCCCACAGGATTTGCTTAAGAAGGCGGCTAAAGCACAATGGTATGCTCAGAATGAGGGGCTTGTATACGGCAAAATTTTAATTACCTGTCCTCTTAACTGGCTGTCCGAAGACAAGCTGGGCACACAGATTGTCAATGCAGCCGTAGATTCCTGCTTCTTCCCGTTGTATGAAGTGGAACAAGGGGTTACAACAATTACGTACAATCCGGAGGATAAGAATAAGAAAGTTCCGTTACTCGAATGGCTGGTTATGATGGGCAAGACGAAGCATATGAGCAAGCCGGAGAATGCGGAGGCGCTGCAGTCGTTCGAGCAAGAAGTAGAGCGGCGCTGGAATGTGCTCAAGGCGAAGAGCGAGAACCCGTATCTATAATAGGCTAGGTTAAATATATTTTACTCAATCCATATAGGCCTGAGAACGCATCTGTACTTGATGCCTTCTCAGGCCTTCTTCGTAGGAGCAGAAGAATAGCTTGTCAGTGTGGGATCGCGCATGCCGCCCTTGAAATCTTTCCCTAGATGAATAGGTACGGTATACTTAAAATTGAACTATTTAGGTGGAAAAGGGAGGAAGCGACGACGATGACAGAACAAATGAATCCTATTCTTCATGCTCATGCAGAGGAGCTGGCAGATTTATTGCGCAGCAGCAGGCATGTTGTTTTTTTTGGCGGAGCAGGAACATCGACAGAGAGCGGGATTCCCGATTTCCGATCGGACAATGGGGTATTTGCGGATGATGAGGCATTCCGATATCCTCCGGAAGTCATGCTGAGCCGCTCCTTCTATGATCGTGATCCGGCGACGTTCTATCGTTTCTATCGCGCGAAGATGCTGCATCCCTCTGCGAAGCCGAATGGAGCACATCGTGCATTGGCCCGGCTAGAAGAGGATGGTATCGTGTCGGCAGTCGTCACACAAAATATTGATGGACTGCACCAAGCAGCAGGCAGCAAGGAAGTATGGGGGCTTCATGGCTCGGTGCACCGGAACCGCTGCACCGCTTGCGGAGCGGAATATGGACTGGATGCAGTGTTGAACAGTGAACAGGCTATCCCTTCCTGCATGCAATGCGGAGGGACATTGAAGCCTGATGTTGTACTGTATGAAGAGCAATTGAATGATGCGGTTATTTCAAGAGCGATTGAACGGATCCGGGAGTCGGATCTGTTAATCGTGGGCGGTACTTCGCTTACTGTGCAGCCAGCGGCCAGCTTTGTTCGATTAGCAACGAAGGCGAAGCTGGTGCTGATGAATCGGACGGCGACGAGCATGGATGGACATGCGGATGCGGTATATCGTGAACCGATGGGGGAATTGTTCGCACTCGCATATTACAAGATGACAGGGAAAGAGGTATAGCCCTATGCGCATGATCGGGGTTGACCTCGGGACGACCAATCGCAAGGTCGGACTATTCGATGAGTCAGGCAGACTTCTAGGACAAGCAAGTCGTCCAACCGTTACCGTAGATACGAATGAAGGCTACGTTGTATATGATCCAGATGCGATGTGGAATGACGTATCCGAAATGGTTCGCGAGCTAATGGATGCTCACGGTGAAGTTCCTGTTGATTATATCGGGATTACGAGCATGGCGGAGAGTGGACTGCTCGTGAACCGTCACACAGGCAAGGTGCAATCTCCGCTCCTGCCGTGGTTCGACACATGCTCTTCCGAGCAAGCGGAGCGGGTTCGTCAAGAAGGAACGCCGTTGGAGCTGTTCCAGCGTACAGGACTGCACCTGTCGTTCAAGCATGGATTGCCGAAGCTGCTCTGGCTGAAGGATCGAGATGCGAGTATGTTCAAGCAGGCTGTGTGGCTGTCCGTATCGGGATATATTGCATACCGATTAACTGGTGCAATGGCCTTCGACCCATCGCTTGCGACGCGAACATTTGCATACAGTATGGAGACGGACAGCTGGGATGTCCCGTGGATTCGGCATTTCGGATTGGATGAGCAGATTTTCCCGGAAGTTCTGCAAAGCGGCATACCCCTAGGAACTGTAGCGCCAGAGGTAGCGGGAGCCCTTGGTCTGTCTGCCCATACACGAGTTGCAATTGGCGGGCATGATCATGTCTGTGCAGCACTTGCAGTTGGGGCTGTGCAGCCGGGTGACGTATATGTTTCTATGGGAACAGCAGAGACGCTCGTTGGCACAATCGCGAAGCGTCCACTCGGACAAGCAGAGTTTGATACCGGATTATCCTACGGCTATCATGTTGTGCCGGGTTATCACTTCTGGATGGGTGGCAATGCTTCTTCAGGCGGTGCAGTGGAATGGATTCGGAGACAGCTTGCCGATGAGACATTGTCCTACGAAGAGATTAAGCAGCTCATGAACGATGTGAACGATGGCCCAGGGGAAGCTCTGTTCTTCCCGTATTTGTCGGGAAGCGGCGCCCCGTATCCAAATTCGAAGACGCGTGCTGCCTTTATCGGTCTGTCCAAGTCGCACGGCAAGAAGGAGCTATTGCGGGCAGTATTTGAAGGTACGGCTTATCAGCTGGAGATGATTCGTCAAAGTGCGGAACGCAATTCGGAGCATGAGATTCGCAATATGTGCGCAGTTGGAGGCGGAACAAGGCTTCCTGCATGGTTGCAAATGAAGGCGGATATATCGAATGCAACGCTCGTCGTGCCGCCTATTGAGGAGGCGACGATGCTTGGCGCTGCATGCGCAGCTGCACTTGGGGGCGGGTATTATGCCCATGCAGAGGAAGTGCGTCAGGCGATGCAAAGTCGAGGCGTAGACACCTATCATCCTCATGCAGAGCGTCACCTTCGTTATCAACAGGTATACGACTCACGCTATATGCCTGTTGCAGAAGCGTTGTGCGGGATGTAGCGATCCATTAAGAGAAATGAAAGTTCCATCGGCGTGGAACGAGAGAGCTGGATTCATAACATAACTTGGAAGAAATAACGATAAGAGTCCATATCGAAAGCATTGAAACAACTACAGCATTAGAGTGGATATGTCATTCACATAATAAGGAGCGTTGCTATTTTCTGTTTATCAGGGCAACGCTCCTTTTCATTTAGCTAAATTAGGATTTGTGAAATGGATTCAGCTTATCTACCGCGCGGCGGAACAGCTCGCCAACTGCGCTAGTCTGCTTGTGATCCTGTACGTAGACTCCACCAGTATTCGTAAGGTCTTGAATAAGCTCTGAAATGGATTTGGATGCAGCTTCCTTACGACTGGATTCCGCTAATCGCGCCTGCTGCTCCCACTCTTCCTTGATGCTCAGTCTTTTCATAGGTGTTCCCTCCTAATTCTTGGTGTACATCCATACTAAGATTTACGCTGATAAGTGCTGTCGGGTTGCATAACTTGATTGCGATAGGTTGTAGGAGGCTGCCCATAGAACCGCCGGAATTGTCTCGAAAAATAGAGCGCATCAGGGATGCCGACCGAGGCGGCTATATGCTCAACCGTTAGATCAGGACGTTCTCGAAGCAATTGGCGGCCCTTATCGATTCGCAGCTTCAACAGGAAGGTAACAGGTGTCATGTCCGTTATCCGCTTAAATATGCGAGAAAAATAGGCCCTGCTGTACCCTAAACTCTCCGCGATATGCTCGATGGATAATGGGTGCGCATATTGAGTAGACATCATCTGGATAGCCTGCCGTACGGTCTGCTGCATTTCAGACTCGGGACGCAGTCGATTCGTGTCATCCAATTGCCGCTGCATGCCTGCATATTTCGCCATAATGAGATGGAGACAGCCGTGTGCAATCAGATCGGCTGCTACACTTCGCTCTTGAAAGGCCGTAGTAATGTGCTTCATCTGATAGGGAACATCCATGTGATCGTCTGCACGAATAATGGGGGTTTGTTCCGAGAACCCAGCACGGCCTACGAGGTCATCAGCAGAACTGCCTTGAAAGGCAATCCAGCAGTATTTCCATGGCTTAGCTGCATCGGATTCATAGCTGACGAGGCGTCCGGGTGCGATGAGGAACGCATCCCCCGCCTGAAGCTCGTAAGTTTTCGTTTCCGTTGAAAATTTCCCTTGTCCATCCATAATATGATGGAGCAAATAGTAGTCGTAAAGTTTAGGGCCGACCTTATGAGAGGGGACGGTCTGGCTTTCCCCTGCAAATAGGACGCGTAATCCTTCTTGTTCGACGTAGGTTGGATTTGAAGCAACCGTATAGGTCTCTAGAGCGCTGACGACACTAGCCTCTGCATCGCTAGTTGCAGTTGCTGCCTCTGCCGCTTCATAATTAAGGGAGTCAGTCATAATGAGATCCTCCTTGCGTGTACAATAATAGTATTGTAGCATGAAAATGATGGTAGAGTCACATAAGTCCATATGTAGCGCACATCGATATATTACGAAATCCAGCGGATATTCGTATGATAAATGTAACGGTATCGTATTCACGTGAGACAACGGGAGGTCATTGTAATGGATGCAAGCAAACTACTGGCAGGTTTTGAACAACGATATGGAACGAGTTCTGCACCGGTTCGTTTTTTCCATGCTCCAGGACGAGTGAATTTGATTGGAGAGCATATTGACTATAATGGAGGATATGTGCTCCCTGCCGCATTGGAATTCGGGACGACTCTAATAATCCGTGAACGTGAGGATCAATGCATACGACTGGCGACGACGAATTTTGAATACCAGCTGGATATTGAACTGGATGCACTTGCAGAAGCGAAGCAGGATCAATGGACAGATTATCCAATCGGAGTCATGAATCAGCTCGAGCAATCGGCTCGTGGCTTGACTAGAGGATATGAGCTGCTATTCCACGGAGATATTCCGAATGGGGCAGGATTGTCTTCTTCTGCATCGCTGGAAGTGGTAACCGCTTATGCGCTGCTTACGATGGAAGGGCACAGCATTGATCGAACAGACATCGCTGTATTGTCCCAGCGAGCAGAGAATCAATTCGTGGGCGTGAATTGTGGCATCATGGATCAATTCGCAGTATCGCAAGGCAAGCTGGATCACGCCATTCTATTAATGTGCGATACGTTGGAATATACGCATGTACCTTTCCAGACAGAGGGGTATTGTCTTATTATCGGCAATACGAATAAGCGCCGCGGGCTAGTCGATTCGAAGTATAATGAGCGCAGAGCACAGTGTGATGAGGCGGTACGGGCGCTGCAAGCTACATATCCGCATATGACGCTGCTGGCGCAGCTTACCGCGGAGCAATTCGAAGCTGCGGCCGATACGATTGCAGATGATATCGTGCGTGCACGTGCGGCGCATGTCATTGCAGAGCATGATCGCGTGAAGCAGTCGGTTGAGGCGCTGAAGAACAATGACCTGATTCGTTTCGGCGAATTGATGAATGCATCGCATGACTCCTTGCGTGATTTGTATGAAGTCAGCTGCAACGAGTTGGATATTATGGTAGAGGAAGCACGACATATCGAAGGGACACTTGGTTCTCGAATGACGGGAGCGGGATTTGGTGGCTGCACGGTATCGCTCGTACGTGAAGGGGATGCTGAACAATTTGTCGCGCAAGTAGGTTCCGCATATGAACAGCAGACCGGATTACATCCGGAATTTTATATCTGTCGCGTAGGAGATGGAGTAAGAGAGATCAAGCCTTCTATACAGACAGCAACAATTGGTGAGGAGTGGTAATAGCATGGCAGTATTAGTTACAGGTGGAGCAGGGTATATTGGTTCGCATACGGTTGCGGAATTATTGGCGCGCGGTGAAGAGGTCGTGATTGTAGATTCGTTAGAGACTGGACATAAAGATGCGGTTCTAGGCGGTACGCTTCATATTGGTGATGTTCGCGATAGTGCATTTCTCGATTCTGTATTTGCGCAACATTCTATTGATGCAGTCATTCATTTTGCTGCCTACTCACTTGTAGGCGAGAGCATGAGCAATCCTGCGAAATATTACGATAACAATGTCCACGGCACGCTTGTTCTGCTTGAAGCGATGCGCAAGCATCAAGTGTCCCGGATTGTATTCTCATCAACTGCAGCAACTTATGGGGAGCCGGAGCGCACACCGATCGAAGAGACAGAAGCGACGAACCCGACGAATGTATACGGGGAGACGAAGCTGACGATGGAGCGGATGATGCGCTGGTTCGATCAAGCACATGATATTCGCTACGTTTCGCTGCGTTACTTCAATGCGGCTGGCGCTCATGAGAATGGCAAGATCGGCGAAGATCATAGACCTGAGACGCACCTCATTCCACTTGTATTGCAGACAGCACTTGGCCAGCGGAAGGAAATGAAGGTGTTCGGCAACGACTATCCTACAGCTGACGGCACATGCATTCGTGATTATATCCATGTCAGCGACTTGGCTGATGCCCATGTGCTGGCAGTTGAATACTTGCGCGGCGGCGGTCAGAGCGATGTGTTCAATCTGGGCAGCGGCAACGGGTTTTCGGTTCTGGAAGTGATCCAGACTGCAGAACGGGTTACGGGAAGAAGTGTACCAACTGTGGTGGAAGAGCGCCGAGCCGGAGACCCTGCTGTGCTTATCGCATCCGCTAACAAAGCGAAGTCTGTTCTGGGCTGGAATCCGAAGCGGGATGATCTGAATGTGTTGATCGAGAGTGCTTGGAAATGGCATCAAGCACGTCCACACGGATACGATAGCTGAGGAGGAATGCGAGATGACACAAGGTGTGGAAGGATTAGTTCTGTCGCGAGCATCTGCCCAGCGGGCAAGCTTCGCGATTGAGACCTTGATTCGATATGCAGTACATCATGATCTGATGAATCGGCTTGATATGCCCTATGTTCGCAATCAGCTATTAGCTTTATTCCAATTGCCAGAGCCTTGTTCAAGCTTCCGAGATGAGCAATGGGAAGCAATTCCGGATGAACCGCATCCTATACTCGATGAGCTGCTGGATTATGCCTATAAGAGCGGCATTCTTCCAGATAACACTATGACGCAGCGCGATCTACTTGATGCTCGGATTATGGGGCTTCTCATGGCGCGTCCTTCTGAGATGCAGGACCGTTTCCAACGGATACGGATGACGGATGGAATGGAGCGGGCAACCGATGATTTCTATCGTCTCAATCAAAAGTGCAATTATATTCGGACTGATCGTGTCCGCAACAATGAATACTGGCTTCATATGAGTGAGTTCGGTGAAATGGAAATGACGATCAACTTGTCGAAGCCGGAGAAGAGTCCGCAGGAAATTGCGCTTGCTGCACAGTTGTCCGCATCTCACTATCCCGAATGTCTGCTCTGCGCGGATAATGTAGGGTATGCAGGAAGACTGGATCATCCTGCCCGGCAAAATTTGCGCATTCTCCCAGTGGAGTTGAACGGAGAATCCTGGTATTTCCAATACTCGCCGTATGTGTATTATAACGAGCACAGCATTATTTTCAACAGTGAGCATATTCCGATGAAGCTAACGCGTAATACGTTTGCACGTTTGCTGCACTTTACGGAGCAATTCCCGCATTATTTCATTGGTTCTAATGCTGACCTGCCCATTGTAGGCGGATCGATCCTCAGTCATGATCATTTCCAAGCGGGCAGACATACGTTCCCAATTGAACGAGCGCCGATCGAGACTCGGTTCACGCATTCGGCATACCCTGGCGTAACCGCAGGGATTGTTCGCTGGCAGATGTCAGTGCTGCGGCTGCAAGGTGAGCAGCCGGATGTCCTGCTTCAATGTGCGGATGAAATCTATGAGCAGTGGAAGCTGTACAGTGATGACAGCGTAGGGATTGCAGCGAGTACGACTCGTGACGGGGAATCGATTCGTCACAATACGATCACGCCAATTGTAAGGCGCCGGGGTTCGTTATTCGAGATGGACTTGGTGCTTCGCAACAATCGCACAGATGAGGTTCACCCTGAGGGCATATTCCATCCACACCGAGAGCATCACCATATTAAGAGAGAAAATATCGGCTTAATTGAAGTGATGGGGCTTGCGATTCTCCCAGGGCGTCTGAAGCAAGATATTGAGCGGATTACGACTCTGTTGTCCGAACAAGGACAATGGATGGAGGCAAGGGATCAACTGAAAGAAACCGATAGCCTATATCCTCATCGTGTTTGGGTGGATCAATTACTGGATCAATACGGGATTATGGCAGTTGATAAGGCTAGACAGGTCATTTTGCATGAGATCGGCAATAAGTTTGTGACCATACTGGGTCAAGCGGGCGTATTCAAGCATGATGAGTTGGGACGCGAGGCCTTCTGCCGTTTCGCCATGGCATGTGGGTATGAGCAAGTAAAGCCATGAGCGAATTTTGGAAGACATCGTAATATTAACAATTGAATCCTATTAATACTTAAATATAAGTGATGCTGAATTCTATTAATACTGAGATATAAGAGATACTGAATTCTATTAATAATGAGACATAAGAGATACTGAATTCTGTTAATACTGAGATGTAAGTGATAGTGGAACATAAGGATTAACGAGTGTTGCTGAATGTTATTGATTGTTAGTATAAACGATTGAATCGCATAGATAGTAAAGTACGTAATAGTGCCATTAAAGCAGTATAGAGAGAAGATCAAAAGGGAATGAGGACGGAAGGGGGAGCGGCAGTGGCTGCTTTACAGATGAATACCATTCAGCATGAACGCTGGGGCGAGAGTTTGCACCTAGAGAATGGAACCTATGAGGTAATTGTGCCGCTAACATTTGGCATCCGAATTATGCATTTCAGCTTATGCGGTCAAGAAAATATGCTGTTCGAGGATCGTGAAGGAGCAATCCGCCAGGAGGGAGAAGCGTTCCATGCCTTAGGCAGCGACGGTTGGCTGCTTCGCGGCGGGCATCGGTTATGGGCAAGTCCAGAAGCTTATCCACGGACGTACACGCCGGATGATCGGCCTATTGAATACGTACGAACAGCGTCAGGCGTGAGATTGATTGCTCCGGTAGAACCATGGACGCAATGCGCCAAGGAGATCGAGCTGATTTTTCAGCAAGACGACGTCGTTGTCATCCACCGTATTGCCAATAAGGGAGCATGGCCGATTCAGCTGGCACCGTGGGCGATCACGGTTATGGCACCGGGTGGTACAGCTGTTGTTCCGCAGATTACAAGAGATACCGGCCTGCTCCCAAACCGCTCCATTTCGCTGTGGCCATATGCTGCTATGAATGATGAACGGGTGACATGGGGAGAACGACACATCGAAGTGAAGCAAGTTGCTCACCTGAAGCAAGCGTTCAAGTTCGGTATGCTTCAAGAGGAGGGCAAGGCGTCTTATACAAGAAATGGAATCGTTTTTGAGAAGCGCTATGAACCGATTTCTGGTGCGAGTTATCCGGACGGGGGTTGCTCCTTTGAATTGTATACGAACGAGCATATATTGGAACTAGAGTCACTCGGGCCGCTTGTTACCTTGGAACCAGAAGCTGTAGCAACCCATCAGGAAGTGTGGAGCTTGGCTCCAATCAAGGTTCTGTAATTTGCAATGTGGAATGAAGCGGAGTTCAGTGATTTTCCACAATGAACGAATAGCTAATTAGATGTCTAGTACTTCCATATGAATGATTGAATAGGCATTGCTACAATTGGCGCTGTTCGCTGTATTCTTAGAATATAGCTGTCAGCGCTTTTTCTAATCAGGCAGTGAGACGGTTGGAGGACTGCTGATATAGATGCAGATGAATTGCAAGAACAACTACAAGAACAACCACTAGAGTAATTGCAGGAGTAACTGCAGCCAACAGGGGATCTCCGATATATTGTTGGAATTATTTCTTTACACGGTATTCCGATGTCCTTCATAATGGTCATGAGATACATACAGCTTACGTATCAGATCGGAATTGTAAAGGCAGGTATTCGATATGAAATGGAAAGAGGGGAAACGGGACATGAAAACATGCAAGTGGTTAGCAATGTGCATGGCGGCAGTGCTTGTGCTGCTAACAGGCTGTCAATCAATTGGCGGACTTGATGTGACGAAGGTCATGAAGAAGCAGCTGGACATCAACTCGTATGAAGCACAGCAGACGATGAGCATTCATTTTGAGCCGGCATCTGGCAAGCTGCAAGATGATGATACTGCAATGATAAAAGCATTCAACGATGCGCAATTGACAATTCAAGTGAAGGCGCAGGATGCCCAGCGTTTTTCGATGAGTGGCAAGCTGAAGGTGGCAAGCGACGAGGTTCCGTTCACAATTGGCAGGAAAGACAATCGCATGGCGCTTAAGCTGGAGGGAGCTAAATCCCCTATTGTAATGAGCAATGATATGAATACTCAACTTTTATCTACGGTTCAACCTGCTTCAAAGCAATTGAAGGCTTTTACTGAATCTACGATAACGCTATTTGGCAAGCATGCACCGAATCCTCAAAATGCATCTGTAAAGCAAGTCACAGAGCAAATAATGGGACAATCGCTGCCATTATCGCAGCTCCATATTGAATTCGGAGGCAATGAACTGGTGCCATGGGTGAAGCAACTGCTTCAATCTGCTTTGAAGGACGAAGAGGGCATGAAGGCTTGGTTTCTGGAAATGGGCAAGTGGTACGTACCGATGCTAACGGCTGCGCTTTCGCAAGCAGCTCCTGAGATGGAGGGAGAGGTTCCAGATATGCTGAAGGATGGCGAGGCATTTGGATTATCGGCGTACAAAATGTTCAAAGAACAGCTGCCATCCATCATTTCACAGCTCGATCAAGGTTATGAGGCTTGGGTGAAGAGCAATCCGGACGCGGCCGTTCTGCTCGGGCCAGATACGAAGCTCGTCTTGGATCTGTATGCAGATCAGGAATCGAATATTCGCAAGCTGAATGCATCGCTGGCGATCGCTGTTCCGGCTTCTGCTGGAGCTCCGTTCAAGAAGGTTACCATTAACCAATCAACCGAATACAGCAATCTGAATGGAAATGTGAAGGTGGATGACGTGGATTTCTCCTCTTCCGTATCCCTAACAGATCCAGAGATGACGCCTGGCAAGTGGCTCAGACACTTCGACCCTTCATCTGTAGCGCACAAATGGCTGAAGCAAGTGGGAGTAACGAAGAAGTGGACGACAATCCCAGTCTCAACAACGAACTATGACGACTGGTTCTATGATGATATGGCGCTGCCGTATACGAAGAGTGGAACGATGATGGTTCCGCTGCGCTTTATTACGGAGGAATTCGATGCGAAGCTGAAATGGGAAGGCAAGACGAAGCTAACCATAACTGATGATATTACGGGAGCAGTAGCGGAACTAACGATGAATAGCAAGCAGGCGAAGGTTGGTGGGCAGACGCTTGTCATGCCGCTAGCACCAGAAGTGAAGGATGGGCAATTATATGTTCCGCTCCGCTCACTGTCGCAAATGCTAGGCTTCACGTTTACGATCAATAAACATGACGGGTCGCAGTGGCTCGAACTGAACCGTGAGTAACGGTTACGGTATGCTAATCGTGCTCATCTAATAGCAAGAACAACAATAAGGGAAGCTGATTAAGGGGAAGGTTCCTCTTCAATCCAGCTTCCCTTATGTATGATGAGGGCGATGCATTGCTTGCAAGGATACGCGTCTAACTAAAGCCGTGCAGGCGCGACATCTCTTGGGTCACCTGCAGCAGCATGCTGATCCAGCGATCGACATGAGGCTCCATTCGATCACTCGGGCCGATTAAGCTAATAGATGCATGTACAGAGCCATCACCATGGAAGATCGGTGCAGCAATGCCCGTTACGCCAATATTGCGCATGTTCGAGCTCATCTCATAGCCCTGTTCACGGATATTTGCAAGACGCTCGCTCATTTGCTCGCGCTCCGTGATGGAGTAGTTCGTAAAAGCAATCATTGGTTCTTCAAGCAAGGCCTGCTGCAGCGACTCCGGACTATAGGCCAGAATAACGCGCGAGGCACTTGTCGCATAGAGCGGAAACCGCCGATAGGCATCAATGATGAAGCGGATTGGCAGCGGGGAGTCGAGCTTGTCGACATAGATCGCGTCCTGCTGATCGCGAATACATAAGCATACCGACTCCTTCGTCAATTCTGCGAGCTGCTGCAAGTAAGGTCTTGCAAAGCTGACCATATCATCATCGTTTTTTACCTTATTTCCTAATTCCAGCAGTGTATACCCTAATGAATACAGCTTCGTCCGTGGATGCTGCTTGATCAGTCCTTCGCTCTCCAAGGTGGTCAGCATTTTATGGACAGCCCCCTTAGACCACTGCAATTCGCGGCTTAAATCCGTGACTCCCCATTCCTTCGATCCGTGAAGAAACAGCTTCAGCAGTGTACAGCATTTCTGAACGGATGACAGATAGTGCTCCATATTCTCTCTCCTATGATCGTACTAGCCGATATTTTCAATTGGTGGCATGATGCTGACAAATGGAAATATGGCGTTGTTCAAGTAATTGTGCGAGTGCTGGGTACAAATTGTGTTAAAATGTGACAAATTTCATGGTTCTATATTGAACATACCATGCCCCTATGCTAAAATCAAACCAAGATTCACCAATTATAAACACTGTTCACGAATAGTGAACAAATTTGGGGGAGGAATACAATGAAAGCACGTCGCTGGGCATCATTGATATTAACTTTAACCTTGATCGGCTCTTTGTTGGCTGCTTGCGGATCTTCAAATTCCAGCAGCAAAGATGGAAGCGGTTCCAATGGTTCGTCTGTGGAAGGTGAATTGGTTATCGCCGGGAATGGAGCTACGGTGGAGACCTTGATGAAGGACGAAATTTTCAAAAAGTTCAATGAAAAATACCCAGACGTAAAGCTGTCCTATGTATCGGGCGTATCGACAGATATTGTGGCCAAGGTCACGGCGCAGCAGGGATCTCCGCAAATTGATGTAGCCGTCATTGAAGGTGGCGAGCAGGAGGCAGGCCGAGAGAAGGGACTATGGGAAGCACTAGATCCTGCACAGATTCCGAATATGTCCAAAGTTGACGAACAACTGAAGATCAATGAAAACAGCGGCGTAACGGTCAACTATACCCCAATGGGCATCTCATACAATGTCAAGCTGGTGAAGGAGAAGGGACTGCCTGTACCGGAGTCTTGGAATGATCTTGCTCTTCCTGCCATGAAGGGAAATATTACGCTGACAGAAATGTCGAGCAACTTCGGCCGTTCAGCCACCATTATGCTTGCTTATGCCAATGGCGGTTCTGAGAAGGACATGGCTGCAGGCTTCGATAAGCTGAAGACGATTGCAGGTTATATGCCGACATTCGCGAAGACCGCGGCTCAGCTGCAGCAGAATTTGCAAAATAATACGGCAGCCTATACAGCTTGGACGATGGCAAGAAGTATCGTACAGAAGGATCAAGGCGTGGACTTGCAGTTCGTCATTCCGAAAGAAGGCGCCAACATCGTGCCGAACGTCGCTTCCCTAATCAAGGGTGCGAAGCATCCTAATGCGGCCAAAGCATTCATCGATTTCCTTCTGACGGATGAAGTTCAGACGCTGTATGCGACGAAATTGTATTACAACACGGCTGTTGATGTGAAGCTGCCTGAGGATACAGCGAAGCTGCTTGATTTTGATAAAAGTAAAATTGTGAAATTTGACTATGGTGTCATTAGTGACAATACGAAGCAATGGCTCGATCAGTTCAATAAGGAAGTAGCGCCTCTCGTAGGTAAATAACTTATAGATAATTAGGATGGAGGATAGCTCATGACGATCACGTACGACGTAGAATTGCAGGGCGTTCATAAGCGCTTCGGTGGAACGGTCGTCGTTGACAATTTCAACTTGGGAGTGGAACGGGGAGAGTGTGTTACTTTCCTCGGGCCTTCGGGTTGTGGGAAGACGACGACATTAAATATGATCGCCGGCTTCTTAGAACCGGATGGAGGAGAACTGCGAATTAAAGGCAAACCCATGCATGGTGTCCCAGCGAATAAACGAGACCTCGGCATGGTATTTCAGACGTACTCGTTATTTCCGCATATGACAGTGGGGGAAAATGTTGCATACGGCTTGAAGCTGAGAAAGACATCGAAATCGGAGATGGCGGATCGCGTGAAGAAGGTGCTTGATCTCGTGAAGCTTCCGCATGTCATTGATCGATATCCGAAGCAATTGTCAGGAGGACAGCGGCAGCGGATCGCTATCGCACGGGCACTTGTGACGGAGCCGTCACTGCTGCTGCTGGATGAACCGCTTAGTAATCTCGATGCGAAGCTAAGAGAGGAATTGCGGGAGGAAATGAAGCGTCTGCAGCAGGAAATCGGCGTAACGACGATATTTGTTACACATGATCAAGAAGAAGCAATGTATCTCTCGGATCGAATTGTCGTGCTCGATCACGGAGCCGTAGAGCAGATTGGGACTCCCGAGCAAATCTATCATGAGCCGGCCTCAGCGTTCGTGCATGAGTTTATTGGCAAATCCAATCGCTTCGAAGCTACTGTCGTTGCTGTAAACGATCATTGGGGGGAGCTGCGTACAGCAGGAGGAATAAGGCTAAAGGCTGAACGGAATGGATACTCGTTCAAGGAAGGAGAGCAGGTGCTCGCTTATGTCCGGCCTGAACATATTCGAATGGAAGCAGCACGATCGGAAGCTGGAGATTCCTCGAATGAATCCAATTGCTCACATGGAGCTGTTTCGCTGGTGTCCTTCCTTGGTTCGTATGGAGAGATGGTTGTACGAACAGCCGATGGTTTGATCAGTGTGCGAACTCATTCCCAGCGTCGTCATCAGCATGTGTCAGACGAACAGCTGGTGAAGCTTACATGGGATGAGCAAGATGTCATCGTCTTCCCGCGGAAGGAGGGCTAGCATATGGCGAAGCCCGCAGGAAGTAAGTCTTGGGCAGCTCTACTGCTGCTTGTTCCCAGCCTGATCGTGATATTGGGTGTATTTGTACTGCCGATGCTGTACATGTTCGTAATTAGCATTCGTGAAGATGGAGGAACCGGTGCATTTACACTGGAGCAATATGCATTATTTTTTCAAGATCCATACTATGTAGAGGTGCTGTGGCGGACAATCAAGCTTAGTCTGTACACAGTTATCGTGTGCCTGCTACTTGGCTATCCCGTAGCCATGTATATGGCGCAGGCAACGCCCAAAATGCGGGGATTCATTACGTTTCTCATTATTTCTCCTCATCTTATTAGCGTCGTCATCCGGAATTTCGGCTGGGTGGTCATCTTAGGCGACGATGGCTTCATTAATAACACCCTTATCTCGCTAGGAGTAATTGAGAAACCGCTGCGTCTGTTGTACAACGAACTTGGCGTCGTTATCGGTCTTGCAGATTCATTAATTGTCTATATGGTACTTGCGATTGCAACGAGCCTATATGCAGTAGATGCTTCCCTGTATAAGGCCGCAGGGATACTAGGTGCTTCCCGTTCGCGGATGTTCTTCAGTGTGACGCTGCCGCTAAGCATGCCTGGCATATTTGCCGGCACGACGCTTGTGTTCAGCTTGGCGATGAGTGCCTTTGTCACGCCTGCACTTATGGGGGGGACATCTGTGAAGGTAATGCCGGTTATCGCCTACGAGAAGATGATGGCTGCCTATGATTGGTCGCTTGGCGCAGCGCTTGCCTTTTTGCTTCTTGGCTCGACGCTTGGCCTCGTGGCTCTATTTACACGATTGGTTGAGACGAAACGATATAAGGAGGTGTTCTCGTCATGATGAACGAATCGAAACGATTTCGAATTTCGCCGCTTGGCATCATTACGTTTCTCGTCGTTCTAATGGTCATATCGCCGCTCCTTATTATCGTGCCCACCTCATTTACTTCGACGGGGGTACTTCGCTTTCCACCAGAGGGCTTTTCGCTGCAGTGGTATGTGAAAATTTTTGACCGTCCAGAGTTCATTGAGTCATTTTGGGTAAGTGTGAAGCTGGCATCCATTACAGCTGTAATCGCGACAATCATTGGTACACTGGCTGCATTCGCACTGCACAAATATAAGCCCAAGGGGAGTGGAGCGATCAACGCGCTGCTCTTGTCCCCATTGACAGTACCTTCCTTGATTATAGGGATATCTGCACTTCTATTTTTTACGAGAATTGGACTTGCTGGTACCTTTACGGGGTTGCTGCTCTCTCATATCTTGATCTCGGTACCATACGTCGTACGGCTTGTGCTGACCGGGCTCAGTTCCTTCGATTATACATTGGAGCGGGCGGCGGCTATTCTAGGTGCGAATCCGATTCGCACGTTTTGGGACATTACCCTGCCAGTTATTCGGCCTGCTATTTTCTCAGGAATGGTGTTTGCGTTTCTGACGTCATTCGATAATGTCACGGTATCCTTATTCTTAATATCTCCATCAACGACAACACTTCCGATGGCTATCTTCAATTATATGCAGGAATCGTTAACACCGCTTGTCGCGTCTATTTCTTCCATCATGATATTGCTAAGTCTCGTATTTATCTTCATCTTAGAACGGGTGTACGGGTTGGATCGATTGTTCGGCTCCAATTCGCAATCCCATTAAGGCAGGTAAAGTAGATATGAAATTCATAGAGCAATTGGAACGGTGGCTGCCCGAAATGCTTGCCCTGCTGGAGCAGAGTGTGAATATGGATTCTCCATCAACGAATAAAGTGTTAACCGACCGGATGATAGATTGGTATGAGGATTGCTTCAAGAAGGAACTTGGTGCAGTAGTAGAACGAGTTCCGAATGATAGATATGGAGATAGGCTCGTCGTTCGTGTAGGCAGCGGTCCGAGGAACATATTGCTCGTGGGCCATGCGGATACTGTATGGCCTGCGGGAGAGACGAAGAGAAGGCCATTCCGCGTAGACAGCAAACGGGCTTACGGGCCTGGTGTATATGATATGAAGGCGAGCTTGATCCAAGCATTATTTGCGATAAAAATTCTACAATTTACAAACAGACTTCCCGAACAGCTATCAATTGTGTTATTAATTAATAGTGATGAAGAAATTGGAAGTCCAACTTCGCGACAATGGATTGAATTCTATGCGAGAGACTGCGAGGCGGCCTTCGTGCTAGAGCCACCGATGGAGCCTACTGGAGCATTGAAGACAGCTCGCAAGGGTAGTGGTCGATTCTATCTATCTGTTGAGGGACAAGCAGCACATGCGGGTGTCAATCCCGAATCGGGCGTATCTGCTGTCGAAGAGTTAGCACATCAAATTATTCAACTTCACCGTATGTCGGACCCAGAACGCGGCATACATGTGAACGTTGGTAAAATAAGCGGTGGAATTGGAGCCAATGTGGTAGCAGATTATGCCGAAGCAGACATTGATGTGCGCGTCCGGACGATGGAAGATTTCAATCAATTTGTAGAGAGGATTCATGGACTTGCTTCAATTCATCCCGATGTTCGTCTCCGATTGACTGGAGACATGAATCGTCCCCCTATGGAGCGGACAGATTCGATTGCGAAGCTGTATCAGATAGCTAGAGAAGCAGCGAAAGAACAATTGAACTTGGAGTTGGAGGAGACAAGCACGGGCGGTGTAAGCGACGGGAATTTCATAGCAGCATGTGGAGCACCAACGCTCGATGGATTAGGTGTGCGCGGAGATGGCGCACATTCACCGTCGGAATTTATTTGGCTGCATGAGCTGCCGCGTCGAACTGCATTGTTGGCTAGTATACTGGAACGTCTGTAACGTTAAGGAAGCAGTTGATTCAGGGGAGAGTGCAAGCCATGGCCAAGTCACTAGGTTCAAGCACGAATATTATTATTCGAATGGAAATTGACAAGCATGTATGTACATTTGCTCAGATTGCAGCAGCAATCGGCGAGAGCGGCGGGGATATTGTTGCGATAGACGTCATTCGCGGCACACCGGCATTTACAGTACGAGACGTTACGGTCAATGTGTATGATGGCAGTGTAGGTGATCGCATTGTACAGCGGTTGAAGCAGCTGAAGGGTGTTACGATCGTGAACGTCTCGGATCAGACATTCCTGATGCACCTCGGCGGCAAGATTGAAATGACCCCGAAAGTACCGATTCGTAACCGTGACGATCTGTCACGCGTGTATACGCCAGGTGTTGCCCGTGTATGTATGGCCATCCACGAAGATCCTAACCGCGCCTATACGTTGACGATTAAGCGGGATACGGTTGCCGTCATCTCGGATGGAACGGCAGTGCTGGGGCTTGGCAATATTGGAGCACTGGCAGCAATGCCAGTTATGGAAGGGAAGGCAATGCTGTTCAAGCAGTTTGCCAATGTAGATGCTTTCCCGATCTGTCTGGATACGCAGGACACGGAAGAAATCATACGAACGATTGAAGCGATTGCGCCGGCATTTGGCGGCATTAACTTGGAAGACATATCGGCACCGCGCTGCTTTGAAATTGAGCAGAGATTAAGCGAGAAATTGGATATTCCTATTTTCCACGATGATCAGCATGGTACATCTGTAGTCATGCTGGCGGGAATTCTCAATGCGTTGCGCATCGTTGGCAAGTCGATCGAGGATTGCAAGATTGTGCTGTGCGGCGTAGGTGCAGCCGGAATGGCATGCACGGAGATGCTGCTCACAGCAGGAGTTGTGAATATCATTGGTGTCGATCGTCAGGGTGCGCTAGTACGCGATACCGTGTATGAAAATGAAGCATGGAATCGGTACGCATCGAAGACAAATCCGAACTTAGAGAGCGGTTCTCTGAGTGATGTTATCCGAGGTGCGGATGTATTTATCGGCGTATCCGGGCCAGGTGTATTGAAGAGAGAGGATGTCATGACAATGGCTTCCGACCCAATCGTATTTGCTATGGCCAATCCGACTCCAGAAATCGATCCGGACGAAATCGAAGATATTGCTCGCATTATTGCAACAGGCCGTTCGGATTACCCGAACCAAATCAATAATGTTCTCTGTTTCCCAGGGCTGTTCCGCGGCGTGCTGGATTGCCGTGCGTCCAAGGTGACAGAACGTATGAAGCTGGCAGCGGCACATGCAATTGCTGAAGTTGTACCTGCCGATGAGCTGAATGAACTCTATATCATTCCGAGCGTCTTTAATGCACAAGTTGTGCCGAAGGTTCGTGATGCGGTCGTAGATGCGGCCTATGCGGATGGCGTGGCACGCAGACGTGATTACAGAGACGTGAACAAAGGGGTATAATCTACACGTTATGTACACGTTATTGACCGACGAATCACTACAAGAAGCTTATCAGGAAGCTGTTCGTATGCAATTGGAGGCTACATTTGTCGATATGCTTCTTGCTGAAATTGAATATCGTAGGAAGCGGATAAGTCTCGAGGCTTCCTGATGCACCTTGTTCTGCTTGCGTTTCATGCTTAGAAATACATTTGAAAACAATCATACATGACAGCCACTCTTTCAAACTACGATGTCTGAAGGGGTGGCTGTTTTATATGTAGGACAGCGATTATTTAAAAAGTAGAGAAAAACACAAAAAAATGAAATAAAATACTAGAAAATGCCATATTTATCAAACGTTATTATTGACGAGTTGGAATATGTAGGTACAATATGCCTATAACGCGTTACTTGGATCATGCTTTTAAGCTTTTGTGGTTTTATGCTTTTATGTGGTAAATCATTTTTGTTGAAATTGACCACTGCTAACAACATTAGTGTTGTGGTGAACCAAGAAAAAATGATAGTTTACAAGAATTTATGATGTGAAAGGGAGAATGGTCATGATGAAATCTCGTCTTCATCTTGTTATGGCTGCAATTATGTCGCTTCTGATGCTGTTTGCAGCTGCATGTGGGAATGGTGGATCTGCCAATAATGCCACTAGTGAAGGGAGCGGAGGAGCTAAGGGCTCTGCTGAAGGCAAGAAAGTCAAAATTGGCATTACCCAGATTGTCAATCATGCATCCCTCGATGAGGCCTATAAAGGCTTCGTTCAAGCATTAAAGGATAATGGTTATGTCGAAGGAGAGAACTTAGTACTGGATTATCAGAATGCTCAGGGTGATCAGACAAATGCAGCTACGATCGCGCAGAAATTCGCGACGGGCGGAGTGGATCTCATTTTAGGGATTGGCACATCGGTTTCTCAAGCTGCAGCGAAGGAGACGAAGGATATTCCTGTGCTGTTTACGGCGGTTACGGATCCTGTAGGAGCGGGTCTTGTGCAGAGCATGGAGAGCCCTGGCGGCAATGTGACGGGAACGACAGATCTGCATCCAGAAGCGATCTCCAAGTTGATGGAGTTCATTAAGGACAATGTCAAAGATATTGCATCAGTAGGCATCATCGCGAATGAAGGCGAGCAAAACACCGTAGTCAATGTCCAGAAAGCTGAGGAAGCTCTAACAAAGCTCGGGTTGTCGGTTGTCAAAGCCCCTGTAACGAATAGCTCGGAAGTGAAGCAAGCTGCGGAATCGCTTATTGGCAAGGTGCAGGCCATTTATGTTCCTTCTGATAATACAGTCGTAAGTGCGTTGAACTCGGTTATTGGTGTGGGCAATGACAATAAGATTCCGGTGTTCGTTGCAGAGAAAGACTCAGTAAAGAACGGCGGTGTTGCTTCCTTCGGCTTCGAATATTTCGATCTAGGTTATACGACCGGCAAGATGGCTGTTGAAATCCTCAAGGACGGCAAGAAACCGGCTGATGTTTCCGCTCGTATTCCTGAATCTCTCGATTTGGCGTTGAACCTGAAGGCTGCAGCTGCTCAAGGATTCGATGTATCGGATGCGATGAAGCAGCAGGTCAAGCCGGAGAACTTGTTCCAATAAAGACGGAATGCATTGCTTCGCTGCACATGCGGAAGACGAAAGAGAGCAGAATCATGCTTTACCGAACCGTTCTATGAGGCATTAATCGCGCATCAAGTGTAAGCAGGCAGCCGCACTACATACGGCCTGTACGATAACGGCTTGGCGACCGCGATCATAAGTGGTCGTTCGGGTTGATTTCGATACGGGCCGTTCGTTCATTTATACGAATCGAGGAAGGAGCGATGGCTCGTGGATGGATTTGGATTAGCGATGCTGAAATCGGCCGAGTTAGGTGTGTTATATGCTGTAATGGCGTTAGGGGTATACTTAACATTTCGCATACTTGATTTCCCGGATTTAACGGTAGACGGAAGCTTTACGACGGGTGCAGCGATCGCTGCATTATCAATAACTTCGGGCATATCGCCTTGGATTGGTACGCTGCTTGCATTTCTCGGTGGTGGAATTGCAGGCATGATTACGGGTCTTATTCATACGAAGGGGAAAATCAACGCACTTCTATCTGGCATATTGATGATGATTGCTTTGCATTCCATTAATTTGCGGATTATGGGCAAGGCCAATATTGGCCTGATGCAGAATGAAACGCTGCTGACGCCTCTATCGCATGGATTTACGCTGCTTTTGGTAATGGGAGCATTTGCGCTGCTTATTAAATTTGGTCTGGACTGGTTTTTGCGTACGGAAATTGGTTTGTCACTGCGCGCGACGGGGAACAACCCGCGGATGATTCGCAGCTTCGGTGTGCATACCGACAATACGATTATTCTTGGCGTCAGTCTCTCGAATGCACTTGTTGCTCTATCAGGCGCACTTGTTGCGCAATCCCAAGGGTTCGCGGATATCCAATCCGGGGTAGGCATGATTGTTGTGGGGCTGGCCTCTGTCATTATCGGTGAGGCGATATTTGGCCATCGCACGATCATGCGTGCTACGCTAGCTGTGGTGCTAGGTGCTGTTCTGTATCGGGTCATTATCGCAATTGCTTTGCGAATGCAAATGAATGCAACCGATTTGAAGCTGCTCACATCAATTATCGTTATTATTGCCTTAACGATACCGATGATTCGCAAGTCATGGAATCAACGTCGTGCAAGCAAGCTTCGTGCTATCCAGATGATTCAAAAGGGTGGTGAATAGAGATGCTGCATGTCAATCAAGTAAGTAAGTTTTTTAATGCGAATACGGCTGATGAGAAGATGGCATTGTCTCATATTCAACTGCATTTACAACCTGGCGACTTCGTTACGGTTATTGGCAGCAATGGTGCAGGCAAATCGACCCTAATGAATATTATTTCCGGAGTGATCGCGCCTGATGTAGGTAGCGTCTCGTTAGATGGTCATGAGGTAACATCCATGTCAGAACATCGCCGGAGTCGCTGGATCGGTCGTGTGTTCCAAGACCCGATGGCTGGAACGGCACCGGATATGACGATTGAGGAGAATATGTCCATTGCCCTGCGCCGTGCAACGAGACGGGGGCTGGGATTCGGTGTTACGCGCGCTCGCCGAACCTTGTTCAAAGAGGAATTGTCCAGACTTAAGCTTGGTTTGGAGAATCGCTTGAACGCTAAGGTGGGATTATTATCTGGCGGTGAGCGCCAAGCCTTAAGCTTATTGATGGCCACGTTCACGCAGCCTAGTATCTTGCTGCTTGATGAGCATACGGCAGCCCTTGATCCCGGCCGAGCTGAGCTTATTACTCGACTAACAGAAGAGATTGTGCGAGCATCAGCGCTTACTACACTCATGGTAACACACAACATGGAGCAGGCCATACGGCTAGGCAATCGCCTTATCATGATGGATAAGGGGAAAATCGTGCTTGATATTCCAGCGAAGTCGAAGCAGACATTAACGGTAGATTCCTTGCTTCGCGAGTTCGAGCGTGTTCGTGGGGAGAAATTCGTGGATGATCGGGTTGTGCTCGGAGGATAGTCCCAAGATATGTTTGAAGATACTTGAAGAAATCCTACAGGAATTAGATCGGCATAAGACGTTATAAATGTGAGGTAAGCGGGAAGTCTATAAGTGGAGGTGAGTAATATGCCGCATAACAAAGCGCAGCGAATTCATCAACAACAGAATCAGGCCAGCGTCATGGAGGAGCAGGTAACTCCGAAGCTAGGCAAGATTGCCCACCGGGCAGCAAGCTTGAACCAGATTCCGAAGCAGCAAGGCTAGACGGATACTCATTCATTATATGATGCCTGATGCCTCGTACTTCCGGAAGAAGGAATAAACTTGCGTGCAATGCTGACCTTCCCAACTCATGGATGACAGACGACAAAGCACAAGACAAAGGAGTGTAAACAAATGGCACATAAACAACAAGGACATTCCCGTCAAAATACGACGACGCGTACTTCAGATGCCAATAATGCAAAAGGCAAACACAAGTAACTGCAATAACAATTAAGCATGTATACAGGAATCATGTTGGCTTATCCTCGATATTGCAGTTATGAAGTATTGCCGTTCCTGTTGTCTAACGCCTTTCAAGGAGGATGCCAAATCGATGGATCATCTGAATCTGGAGAGCGACTACTCCTGCTCTCAGGCAAGTACCGATTTGCCGCAGCTTAAGGCAGAACTTGAATCGCTTCGTTCAAAGGCGATTGGAGGCATGTCTTATGATCTGGAGCAGGAACTCAATCGAGTAGAGAATCAAATCCACTTTATTAAAAATAAGTGTTCCCTGCGTTAATTGATTGTACGTTCAGAAAGAGCGTTCACCATGTCTGCTTATGCAGACGTAGTGAACGCTCTTCTTATTGATTATGATCGATTAGGTCGTAGGGACAGCAGAAGCCGAACTCGTGCCAAGCTTCGTACTGGATAAAACTGCTGCGGTATGCTCTATAGGTGCAGCGACTGAACCTTGCTGGAGCTGGTACATCTTATAGTAACGTCCTTGCAGTTCCATAAGCTCATCATGGGAGCCTTGTTCTACAATCTCACCACGATGGAGCACAAGAATCACATCCGCACTGCGAATCGTCGATAAGCGGTGGGCGATGATGAATGTGGTACGTCCACGCTTCAATACATCGAGTGCCTCTTGAATCAGAGCCTCTGTTTCCGTATCAATGTTCGCAGTTGCCTCATCCAAGATTAAGATGGAAGGCTGGAACGCTAGAGCACGGGCGAAGGAAATCAACTGACGCTGTCCGGCTGAGAGTGTGCTTCCCTTCTCGATAACGGTCTCATCAATACCGTTCGGAAGCTGCTTCAATATTCGATCTGCGCCGACGGCCTTCAAGGCGTCCTCCACCTGTTGGCGCGAAATGCGCGGATCGCCGAGACTGACATTACTGGCGATTGTTCCGGTGAAGAGGAACGGATCTTGCAGCACGATTCCCATATGCTCGCGAATCCATTGCTTCGGAACGCTCGTGATAGGCGTACCGTCAATGCGGATTTCCCCTTTTTGCGGGTCGTAGAAACGGAAGAGCAAGTTCATTATTGAGCTCTTTCCGGAACCAGTATGGCCGACGAGAGCAACCGTCTGTCCTGGCTTCGCCTCGAAATTGATGTTCTTCAAGACGTAATCTTCCTTATAAGCGAAGGAGACGCTGTCAAACTCAACATGCCCCTTATAGCGCGGCATGGAGCCTTCGTCGAGCTCTTCACCATATTCATCCATGAGCTCGAAGACGCGCCCAGCCGAGACGATGGATGAATCGAGATTGGCCAGTTGGTTCACCATTCCGATAATTGGATGGAACAAGCGGTTCAACAGATCGGTGAATGCATACAGCACGCCGAGCGTGATGATCCCGGAGCCGTTCAAGGAAGCGCCGGCGAAATACCAGAGCACAACCGCAAATGCGATGTTGCGCAGTACATTAACCAAGTTGTGCGAGGTGAATGCATTCAAGTTCAGCATCTTATTCTGGTACGTAAAGTACTCGTCGTTCATGGCATTGAATTCATCCATTGTGTGACGCTGACGGCGGAATGCACGAATGACAGGCATCCCTTGGATCGATTCGTTGATCATGGCGTTAATGGAGCTCAGTCGCGAACGAATGATCTTGTTGTAGCGAGTAGCGAACTTACGGTACAGAATAACCCACAATACGATAAGTGGCAGCACGAACATGCAGACGAGCGCCAACTTTACATCCAAGATGAACAGTGCGACATAAATACCGGATATCGTAATGATCCCAGATGTGAAATTCGCTAGTACGGAGACGAACAAGTCTTTCACTGCTTCGGTATCATTAGTTACACGTGAGACAACCTTCCCTGCGGGCAGGTTATCGAAGTACGGGATTGGCAGACGCTGCACATGGGCATAGACATCGCCGCGAAGTGTTCGAATAACTCGGTTCGCAGCCGTCTGTAAGCCAAGTGTCTTGCCGAAGCTCATGAAGATACTCACGACAAGCAATCCAAAATAGAGAGCCATCAACTTCACGATGCTTGCAATCTCCGGCTCGTAGAAATGCAATATCTCTTGCAGAGACATGACGATAGCAGGGGAGCTATAAGCCTTATCGCCCGTTCCGATCGTCAAGGTTCCATCCTTGAATATCCGATCACCCGTTGCTTGTTCAGGAATGTGTCCATTCACGAATAGGAATTGGGAGCCGACTTGCAGAATGCGTGCTTCGGCGCCTTTCTCCTCGCCAGGCTCAAAACGATCCTCGCGCTTTAAGGTACGTCCTTCGTATGTGATGGCACCCTCTGCTAGCGAATTAACTTCATAATAGGGCTTCTCAATCCCCAAGATATGCTTATCGATAATCGTCTTGGCGATGAATGGGCCGGACAGCTCTGCCGCCACGGCCAGCGCCAACATGAGTAGTGCAAGTATGAACGTACCTTTATATTTCAACGCATAGCGCCATAATCGTCTGCCTACATGACGAGGCGCTTCTTTTTGTTGTTCCATTTCCACGGTGTATTTCCTCCCTTCTTACAATCCAGACTCCAATTGCTGGCGGTCATACTGTTCCTTATACCAGCCGCCTTGCTGGAGCAGTTGCTCGTGCGTGCCTTGCTCGACGATGCGTCCGTCATCCATGACAATAATCATATCTGCATGCTCGATGGCAGACAGACGGTGTGTGGTAATGAGTGTCGTCTTGCCGGCACGCTGCTCACGAATATTCTTAATAATATTCGCTTCTGTCCGTGCATCTACCGCAGAGAGGGCATCATCCAAAATAAGCACTTCTGGGTCTTTAATGAAGGCACGTGCCAGAGATACACGCTGCTTCTGACCGCCAGACAGCGCCACACCTTTCTCACCAACGATCGTGTCGATACCGTTGACCAGGGTTGGAAGGTCATGTGTGAAGGAGGCCGTATCGATGGCATTCATCACATCTTGTTCCGTACCATGTTCTGAACCGTGTAGAATATTTTCTTTCACGGTCTTTGAGAATAGAATTTGCTCCTGCGGCACATAACCGATCCAGCTGTGGAGTTGATCCATTGGAATTTGATCGAGCGGCACATCATTAATTAAGAACTGACCATTTCCAATCGGGTATTCCCGCAGCAATTGTTTAATGAACGTTGACTTGCCGCTGCCGGTACGCCCGACAATGCCCAACGTCTGACCTTTGCGCAGCGTAAGTGAAATGTCCTCCAGATTAGGCACCGTCGACGATGGATACTGGAATTTGTAATGCTTCCAAGTAAAAGTCGCTGGAACATCGACTTCCTTCGGTTGCGCTGCATCCTGTACATCTGGGGTGTAATGAAGAACTTCGTTTACCCGATCCATTGCGGCATTCCCGCGCTGCATAACATTGATAAGTTCTCCTATGGCAAACATTGGCCAGATCATAAATCCAAGGTACATATTGAATGTCAGCAATTCACCTAGTGTCATCTCATTATGAATAATCAGATAAGCACCGAATCCAAGCCCGATCATATAGCTAAGTCCGATAAACAAGCGAATAACCGGATCGAACAACGCGTCAATTTTGGCAACAGCGACATTCTTCTCATACACGTCCTGTACGATGTTGCGGAAGTGCTGTTCATCTGATTTCTCTTGTACATAGGCGCGAAGTACGCGCACACCGCCAACTGATTCGAGCACCTGATCATTCATTTTGCCGAACGCATCCTGTGCAATGGTGTAGCGCTCATGAATCTTCTTGCCGAATATCTTCATTGCGATGGCGATGAAGGGCAGCGGGAGCAGCACCGCAAGTGTCAGCTTCCACTGCATAATAAGCATTGCGACAAGCACGGTCGCGAGAAATGCAGTCGAGTCGGTTAAGGTAAGCATGCCGAAGCCAGTTGTCATGGCAACGGAACGCAGGTCATTCGTTGATCGAGCCATTAAGTCGCCTGTACGATTCTTCTCGAAGAACGGAGGCGTCATCTTCAAGAACTGGCGCATCAGCTTGGAGCGCAGCTTGCGCTCCACAAGGTTGGCTCCGCCGAAGATTTGATACATCCATACATACGTAATTCCATAAATGATAACCATGGAACCGAGAATGTAAAATAGGTACTTCGTAAGAGATTGCCACGTGATCGCACCTGTTACGATCTCATCGATAGCATTACCAAGCAGTCGGGGAGGCAGAAGTTCAAGTATGCCTACTGCGATGAGCAGGGTTACCCCGATTAAGTATCTCGTTTTGTGTTCTTTAAAGAACCAGCCGAGCTTTCCTAGTACGGAAAACATACATTCACATCCTTTGTCATTTGTTGCAGATTGATCGTCAGACAATAAAAAAAGGGCATACCGTTCGTAAACGATATCCCTTGTTGAATAAGGTCATATGTACGAGCGGTGAGCGCCCGTTGTCCAATCCTGATTCCACGATCCGAAATCCATCATGGCACTTGATTGGCGATTACCCAATCAGTACCTCATGATCTATCGAAATGGATTCATTCTTCCGTTCGATCTAATGGTTAGAAACCAGTCAGATCGCTCGGTTCAGCAGGGCTCCACTGATATGAAATTGCTTGTGCTGCGTTATCAATGTGTTGATTTAGCAATTGTACTGTCAACATGGAGTTTACCTGCCTTTCTGCATCAATTTAGTTGGACGATTCATTGTTATCGTCCTGTCTGCTTGTTGATTCTAGCACTGTGGATGAAATATTGTCAATCATTTTGTTGCACAAATTTAACATTTGACGTGCCTAATCCCATCGATCATATATGCTGCTGAACTGCTAATATGCGGCAGCTAAAACAGCTGCTATGCGAGAAAAATAGCCCTAATAGGTGATTTGCCGTATATCAGGAATCATCGTATGATGAAGATGATTCGAGGTCATCGTTATGATTTCCCGAGCAGCAATGACAATATGCCTGCTGCAATGAGAGGGCCGACCGGAACACCGCGGAACAAGGCCACGCCAAGGACGGTGCCTACGAGCAGACCAGCGACCACAGTTGGAGATTGAGTCATTAATTGGGCACCACGGCCTCCCAAATACGCAACGAGGATTCCGACGGCGATAGCTAACAGCGACTTCCAATTCATGAAGGATTGCGCGATCGTATCGATGGACATCTTGCCGCTTGCAATCGGTGCCATGACTCCGATCGTCAAGATAATGATGCCAACGGTTAGTCCGTACTTCTCAATCCAAGGGAATAGGCTCTGCATGTTCGTCACGCGGAGCAGCAGAAGAACGACCATTGCGATCGTAACGGTAGAATTGCCGCTTACAATGCCGAGTCCTGCAAATCCGAGCAGGATGAGGGATGAAATATCTAGTTGTGACATGGTATGTATCTCCTTTCACATTCGTTGACAAGAATAGCATATTTCCTACGTATTGAAAATAAAACAGAGCGGGGTGCTGTATCGATGAGCAACACAGTAATCATCACAGGGTTTGACCCATTCGGCAATGAAACGATTAATCCTTCTTGGGAGGCAGTTAAGCTGTTTCATGGTCGCAGTATCGGACGTTACGACGTTCATGCCATCCAGCTTCCAACCTCATTCGAGCGGGCGGGAACCGTGCTGGCGGAAGTAATGGAGCAAGTGAAGCCGGAAGCCGTGATCTGTGTCGGTCAAGCCGGAGGCAGACCGGATATTACGCTGGAACGTGTAGCCATTAATTTGAAGGATGCACGCATACCTGATAATGATGGGGCGCAGCCAACTGATGGAGCCATTGTCGAGAATGGGCCAGTTGCCTATTGGGCCCGTATGCCTTTGAAGGCAATTCGCGCGGCTGTACAAGAAGAGGGCATCCCATGCTCGATTTCCTATACAGCGGGAACGTTCGTGTGTAATGCGATATTTTACCAGCTGATGCACCTTCTTAATGAGCAGCAAGATCCAAATTATAAGCGTGGCGGATTTATTCATATCCCTTTTTTGCCCGTACAGGCAGCTCGTTATTCCAACATGCCGAGTATGTCGCAGGATGATGTGGTGAAGGCGCTTGAAACGGTCATTCTTCACTTAGATGATGCGGAGAATGCAAATGAAAGTGCAGGGACGTTACATGGGGCCTAAGTTTAGGATATAATAGTACTTTTCGATACAGATCCTAAGAGGATTCGAATCGGCCAGCAGGCAGAAAGGAGTTGCAAGGTGAACGAACAACCATCCATGAGGGATGAGGAAGAATTATATCTAACAAGCGTGCTTCGCTTAATGGATCGCCAGATCGCTGCATTAGAAGCGACCGCTGAGGAACGTCAAGCAGAAATTGTGGAGATGAAGCGCCAATTCTGGGACGAGGTATCGGTCGATAATGACGAGATGTTCGAGACGTATGTGAGCATCATGCAGCAGGCGAAGGACTTGGCAAGTCACGAACGCGTACAGAAGCATGCAGCCAAATGGCTGAACAAGCTGCGCAAGCATATTCAGGCGCCTTACTTCGGGCGCGTTGACTTTATAGAAGATGGAGACATGGAGATACTACCAGTCTATATCGGGCTCATGTCCGTGTCGGATGAAGAGAGCGGAGAACATCTTGTTTACGATTGGCGTACGCCGATAGCCGGGTTGTTCTATGATTATGCGCCAGGTCCGGTGCAATATCGGACTCCAGCAGGAGTTATTGAAGGAGAGATGACGCTCAAGCGTCAGTTCCTTATTCGAAATGGCCGCTTGGAGGCTGTCTTCGATACCGGTATTCAGATCGGCGACGACATGCTGAAGGAGATGCTGAAGCGGAGCGCTGACACGAAGATGAAGAGTATCGTCAGCACGATACAGCGCGAGCAGAATGCGATTATCCGGGATGACCTGCATGATGTGCTTATTGTGCAGGGAGCGGCAGGAAGCGGCAAGACGTCAGCAGCTATGCAGCGAATTGCGTACCTGCTGTACAAATATCGCAGCAGCATGCGCTCCGAGCAAATTATCTTATTCTCACCGAATGATCTATTCAATGATTACGTGTCCAGCATATTGCCTGAGCTTGGTGAGGAGAATATGACGCAGACGACGTTCCAATCTTATATCGAGCATCGCCTCGTCACCGAGCGTAATATTGAGGACATTTATGACCAGACGGAACGCCTCATGCAGGGCATGGAACGCTGGACAGCTTCTAGAGGGGCAAGAGTCGAAGCGGCTGCGGCAAGATGGAAAGCTTCGGCGGGTTATCAGCAGATCCTCGATCGCTATATTGAATCCTTGCAGCGGGAAGGCATGCGCTTCATTCGCTTCGGAACGCCGAAGCGGACGATTATTAGCACCGAACAGCTTGCGGAGCAATTCTATGGCCAGCTTGCGGATTGGTCATTGCCTGCTCGGATGGACAAGCTGAGAGATTGGCTGCTGGAACAGCTTCGTGCTTGGGCAGTGAAGGAACAGAAGCGTGTCTATCGCAAGCTGCAGCAGCAGCCGAATTATTTAGGGACGGAAGAAGAGCTTCGCGACTTGAGCCGCAAGCAGGTGAACAAGTGGTTGAAGCGGTTCCGCAAGCAGGCGAAGGAGCTTCGCTTCGTCGATTGGGAAGAGATGTATTGTGACTGCATGCGCAAGCTTGAGCATTGGGCACGTCAGACGGATGGTATCGCGAGCGGCAATGAAACCATTGACGTGGAGACAATACGGGCAATTGGCCAGCGGGCAGTAAAGCAGTTCGAATCGGGGATGATTCCGTTTGAAGATGCTTCCCCATTGCTGTATTTGATTGAAAGTGTAGAAGGATTCGACACCTTCAACCATATTCGTCATGTAGTGATCGATGAGGCGCAGGACTATTCGCCATTCCAATATGCGCTGCTGACACGGTTATTCCCACGCAGCCGCTTCACGATATTGGGCGATTGGAATCAAGCGATCTACGAATCGAATCGTATGGGGTCGGCGTCCGCGCTGCAAGCTGTATTCTCAGAGAAGAAGTCCGGTGTTATTACGCTACGCAAGAGCTATCGCTCCACCCGAAATATTATGGAGCTCGCGAGCAGTGTGCTGCCAAATGGCGAGAAGGTAGAGCCTTTCAGTAGAGAGGGTGAAGAGCCTATTCTCATTCGCTGCGAGGACGAGGAGGAGCAGCTGGATCAAGCTAGTAAGCAGCTATCGGCATGGACTGAGGCAGGGGAGCTTGCTTCCATCGCAATTATTACGAAGGATGAAGCGACAGCGGCGCAGGTTCACGAACGCTTGCAGCACAGCTTCCCGCAATTGAAGCGGGTATCGAAGCATACGAAGCAGTTCGTATCTGGACTATGGGTTGTCCCATCCTACTTGGCGAAGGGTCTTGAATTCGATGGAGTTATTGTATTTGACGCGCAAGAGCAGGCTTATGGGAATGAAGCAGATCGCAAGCTGTTCTACACGGTGTGTACGCGAGCGATGCATCGCCTTGCCTTGTTGGCAGTTGGATCAGTGACACCGTTCCTTGATTCATGGAACCAAGGAAGAAGCTAACGGATAACAACTTATATGTACGCAATTGAAGAAGCGCCATGTGACATTGAATCGGGAATCCGATCCTTGCCACAGGCGCTTTTTTTAAATGGATGATAGTATCGTGTATTCGCTATTACGATGCGCATAATCATCTGTGATGGCTTGGATATCACGGTACGATGCTTCCGCTCTATCTATCAGACAAGGACTGCCCATAATGTGGGGTCTATTTCTTCATATCCTCAATCGATTGAATATTAACATAAGAAGGGACGACGAGACCGATTTTGGTACCGTTCAAATTCGGGCCAAGATCGTCCACATTATTTTGGAAGCGCTCATAATAGTCCTTATGGGTAGTAGGCAGCCAAGCTGCTACAATTGCGTCAACGTCGCCATTGGCAACACCTGTCCACATTGGGCCAGCCTCTACCTGAATCAGATCGACCTTATACCCGACTTCATTTTCTAATACGGAAGCAATGATATTTGTACTCGCTATTTCGGAATCCCAAGCCACATATCCAAGCTTGAGCTTCTTCCCCTCAACCTTATCGACTCCGCTCGTCCAGGCCTGGACTTTGTCTGTATTCGCTTCGATCCAAGCCTTAGCTGCATCCTTCGGCTCCTGACCATCATGAATGTCCACCATTACCTTGGCCATGTCTGCAGCCGTCCATTCGAATCTATCCAATGTCTTGTACGCACTTGGCTCATCTTCCTTCAATCCGTTGCGAGCAATCGTATGAATCTCTTCATCGCCGCCGTAGATTCCCTTTGGATCCTCTAAGTATTTCAATTCATACTTCGCGAACATCCAATGTGGCGTCCAACCCGTAATAATGATAGGCTCCTGCTTCTTGATCGCTTTATCGAGAGCGGCAGTCATCGCCGCCCCGGAGCCTTCGATCAACTTCCAATCGGTCAGATCATATTCCTTAAGAGCTGCTTCTGTTGATTGCATAATGCCTGCACCGGCATCAATTCCGATAATCTTATAATCAACCTGCTTCCCGATGCTGTCACCTGTTGAACTCGCGGTTCCATCATTGCCAGCCGTGCTGCTTGATGAGTCAGTGCATCCGGCCAAAGTCCAGCCTAACATAGCAACAAGTCCAACCAGCACCCAATACTTTGTACGACGCTGTTTCATTTCCATCACGCTCCTTGTTTATTCGTTCTCCGTTTTTTCAGCCATTGTTGAGAGAAACGATCCAAGATGATGGCTAACAGTACAACAGACAGTCCTGCCTCGAATCCCTTGCCGATTTTAAGCATGGTGACAGCCCGATAGACTTCGGTGCCAATCCCTTGTGCCCCGATCATGGATGCGATCACGACCATGGATAGCGTTAGCATGATGGTCTGATTCACGCCGGCCATTAGTGTCGGCATGGCTACGGGAAGCTGTACCTTCCATAAGGTCTGCATGGATGTAGAGCCGAACGCCGAAGCTGCTTCGATCATATCGTGCGGCACTTGACGTATGCCGAGTTCCGTTAGACGAATGGTAGGAGGAACGGCAAAAATAATAGAGGCGATCACGCCAGGAACGATTCCTAGGCCGAATAGAAATACGGCGGGAAGCAGGTAGACAAATGCCGGCATCGTCTGCATGAAGTCCAGTATTGGCTTGACAATTCGGGACAATCGGTCTATTTTTCCACAAGCGATGCCTAGCGGGACGCCGATGATGATTGATAGGATTGTGGCGACAATTACGAGTGCAAGTGTATTCATTGTGGGTTCCCAGTATCCAAGCCAGTCAATGATAAAGAGCCCGATAAGCGTAAGCAGCGATAGTGACCACCGGCCGATGACAAAGGCAAGCAGTGCGGCCATGAAGATGAACACATAAGACGGCGGCAGCAAAAAGAGATCCGAGATGCCCTCAACGATTCGCTCAATCCATTTGGAGAGCAGTCGGAACCATCCATCTGCGTTCGTGCTTAGCCAATTGACGGCGTGCTCGACCCAATCACCGATTCTCAGCTGCATCGATTGTCACTCCTTCCGTAGAGCGACTGCTGTTGTCAGCGTTAGCTAAGGGCTCTAGGCGTTCGAGTCCTAATGAGGCAGTTGGCATAGATTTCGTAGAATCATCCATCTCATCCGCTGAGTCAATTAGATTGCCTGCCAGCGCTCCGAGTACGGCACCGCGTACGATTGCGCCCATTAGCTTGCCATCCGGATCGACAACAGCAATAGGAAGCTTCGCTTCGCCAGATAGAGCGAGCAGTTCATGAAGAACAATAGAGGGAGGTACGATGGGAACGTCGATGTGCATGACTTGTTGCAAGGATAGGCCTGTGCGTGCTGCCTCGCTAGCCTGTTCGGCTGTAACGACTCCTTGAAGGGACTTATCCTTTCCGACGACGAACAGTGTGGAAATACCGATATCCCTCATTAATTGCAGTGCCACTCGCGGCCCGCGATCTAAGGATATCGTCTCTGGCCTGCGCATAATATGCGAGGCGGTAAGGACTTTGGATAAGTCTACGCCTTCAACGAATCGCTCTACATATTCGTCAGCTGGCTGCATCAACATTTGCTCAGGGGTTCCAATCTGAATAAGCTTGCCGTCTTTCAGCAAGGCGATGCGATCGCCGATGCGCAGCGCTTCATCCAAGTCATGGGTAATGAAAATGATGGTTTTGTGCATTTTCTGCTGCAGGGCAAGCAGTTCATCCTGCATGTCGCGGCGGATTAACGGATCTAGTGCACTGAATGCTTCATCCATAAGGAGGATATCTGGATTATTAGCTAAGGCACGTGCCAATCCAACTCGCTGCTGCATGCCGCCGCTCAGTTCTTCCGGGTATTTGTCTTCCCAGCCACCTAGACCGACGAGCTCTAGCGCTTCAGTCGCCTTGCGGTAGCGATGTTCCTTGGAGAGACCTTGTATTTCGAGGCCATAAGCGGCATTGTCAAGCACAGTACGATGGGGGAAAAGTGCGAACTTCTGAAATACCATCCCAATTGTCCTTCGCCTCACCTCTCGCAAATCGCCTGCATTCAGTCTCGAAATATTGCGATCCTTCAGCCAGATTTCACCTGAGGTTGGCTCAATGAGTCGGTTTAGCATGCGCACGAGTGTGGATTTGCCACTGCCGGACAAGCCCATAATAACGAAGATTTCTCCTTTTTCCACGGCAAAGGATACCTGGTTCACAGCTACGGTCGCTTGTTTTTCTGTGGCGAGCCGCTCTCTTGACCACCCTTGTTGCAGTAGAGTGAGTGCTTTTTGTTCGTGCTGTCCAAATATTTTAGTCACTTGGTTGACCTTGATCATGGACAATCCTGTCACCTCTCTTGCGTATGGAATTGAGCGTTGTTTACGCTATATCCATTTTAACCCTTGGAAAAAACAGAGAACAACCATGAAAACAGTTTGTAAGATACGTTCAGAAAAAACTTTATAAACTTATTCTTTCGAATTCTCCAATATGCTAAATATTGCTATCCCATTTGCTTCTTTACAATTTGTTCCTATTCTCTTACAATGTTCGTGGAACATAGAGAATGAGCTTTTACAGCAATGTTCGACAAATATATATAGGGCGGTTTCGAATCGGTCTGCCATTGCTGCAGGGATAGGATTCGGCACAGGAGGAATGACTCATGACTACGTTCGCACAGTTGACACAGGAGCAGAAGAGCGCCGTGGAGAAGGCTCGCAATCGTGTCATTGAAGCGATCGGACAAAATATGGACTTGTACGGCATGACCCATTCTACTGGGCATTTGTACGGCCTGCTGTTCTTCAGTGATCATCCGATGACGTTGGATGACATGAAGCAGGAGATGGAGATGAGCAAGACAAGCATGAGTACGGGCGTGCGCACACTTGTAGACATGAAGATGGTGCATAAAGTGTGGGAGAAGGGGACGCGCAAGGATTTATATGAGGCAGAACAGGACTGGCATCAGACATTTGCTGATTACTTCGGTCTGAAATGGAGAAAAGCTGTAGAGATGAACTTGTCTGCGATTCGGCGTTCAGTCAAAGAGCTGGAGCTGCTGCGCGGCAGCTCGGAGGATGAACAGCTTGCAGCAGTCATTGCGAAGGATATCGCCAAGATGGAGCAGGCGGAAGCGTATTATGGATGGCTTAATCAATTGATAGATGCGTTTGAATCCGGTGATATCTTTACGTATATCCCGAAGCACGAGCGATAGTCGTCCGTTTAGATATGAATCTGGGAAAGAGCGGTGGAGAGTGGTGCATCGCTCTTTTTTGCTTCCGAATTTTCCCTAATCATTGTCTCTTCTACCTAAATGCTATATTATATATATTAAATTAATAATTAAGGATGATCTAAATGAGCTATGATTCTCGATCGCCGCTATATTTGCAAGTTCAGCGATATATTGAGGATATGATTCATACGAAACAATTGAAGACGAATGACCGAATTCCGACAGAGAAGGAACTGATGGAGCAGTTCCAAGTTAGCCGCATTACAGTTGTGAATGCGCTTGCAGCTCTTGTGAAGGAAGGGTTGATTTATCGAGTCCCCGGAAGAGGCAGCTTCGTAGCGGAGCCGAAATCAATTGGCTCCAGCTCGGTACGTGATGAGCAAGCTGGAGGTACAGAAGGATTGGATGTCAATGGAGCAGGCTCTGGAAATCAGGAACGAAGAAGAAATGTAGTCGGATTCATGATGCCAACATTAGATGATTATTTTGCGATGCGGCTTATTAATTCGATTCAGCAGACGTTGAACGAGCGTGGATACTCTCTAATCGTGGCCTTTAGCGGAGGCTCGAAGGAGCGGGAAGAGCAGCAAATTCGGGAGATGCTGGACATGGGCATATCAGGCTTGCTGTTATTCCCTGTGGATGAAGATATCTACAATGAAGAAATATTGTCATTGAAGGTAAATGGTTTCCCATTCGTGCTTATCGATCGATATTTGCCTGGAGTGGACACCCATTATGTATGCTCGGACAACCGCAAAGGCGCGGAGATGGCGGTAGCTCATTTATGGGAACTCGGTCACCGGAATATTGCGATCTGCACAGATGCGTTCCGAGATTGTGTGAGTGTGCAGGATCGCATAGCAGGGTATATGAATGAATATCAGAGACGGGGGGCCATGATCAATCCGGCACTCATTCTAACTGATTTTACGCTTCCTGTCGGAGAGGAAGCCGATGATTCTGTACTTGCTCGGTATATGAAGAGTGAGATGGCCACTGCGTATATTGCGCTGCATGGCAAGCTTGGTATGCGCATGCATCAGATCGCGAAGCGGGCGGGACTGAGAGTGCCAGAGGATATCTCGATCGTGACGTTTGATGATCCAGAGCACTTGGAGGAGCGAGAGACATTCTTTAGTCATATTTATCAGAATGAAGCACAGATTGGACGCCGTGCCGCTACGATATTAGCGGATATTATGGAGCGTTCCGACCAGGAAGGGCAAGCCGGCAAAGAAGCGTACCACAAGGTTATCCTCGAGCCTCAATTCGTAAATAGACGTTCAACTGGCCCATGCCAGAGCGAACAATAAACTTCTGCATCAACCTACACAAAACCGCCAATCTCTGCGGCAAGCGGAGATTGGCGGCTTCATCAATCGGGTAAATCCTACATAGTGCGTGATCAAAAGCGGACTTTGTGAACAACCTCTACTTACGAGCTATACATGAATTTGGACTAAGGTCAGTACGGAGAAGAAGTGAGCAACGGAACCTGCTAGCACAAATAGATGCCATATCATATGATGGAAGGGGAAACCTCTCCATACGTAGAATATAGTGCCTAGTGTATATAGGATACCGCCAATGATCAGCATCGTCAGTCCGAAGGATGGCATAGCCTCTGTCAATGGATGCCACGCCCACACGATCAACCACCCCATAGCAATATAGAGCAGCGTGGACATGAAGAGGAATCGCTTCGTGAAGAAGGCTTTGAATACAACGCCTCCGACAGCAATGGTCCATACGATGGCGAACAGTGTCCAGCCGATAAGCTTAGGCAATGCGATTAAGACAAGCGGTGTATAAGTGCCTGCGATGAATAAATAGATGGATGCGTGATCGAAGGTCTCGAACAAGTCCTTTACTTTTCCTTCAGGGAAGCTGTGCACCAATGTCGACGAGGTATACAAGAGAAGCATCGATATCCCATAAATCGTAAAGCTGACGACATGAATGGGTTGTCCATACAATGAGGCGAATACGATAAGCAGCGTCAGGGCAGCTATGCTCATAACGACTCCAATGCCATGCGTAATCGCGTTAGCGATTTCTTCGCCGCGCGAATAGGTGTGAGTGTTAGCCATACGGCGGCACCTTCCTTTCTGTGGGATCCGTCCAATCGGATCTGCTTACTCATATTGTATCGAAGCAGGGAAGAAGCTGCAAATGTTCAATGGCACTTTTCGAAAAGATAACAAATTCGAGGAGATGAGGAGATACAAAAAGATTAGATGTTGTTAAATAGCAACAGCGCCGTCATCTACCCGTTTCCGGCATAGGCTTCGGCGCTGCTCTGCTTTCTTATTCGGCACGACTTGTGTATACGGCTTCCGTGTCCAGCTTCCCCGCAGTAAGCTCGGGTCTAAATGTCCTGCGCGCTCTGACTTGCGGCGCTTGTTGGATGTCTTACTCATAATATCCCTCCTAAATGTTCATCTCACACAGCATAACTGCTGCCAATGGAAAAATCAATAACCGTGAGTCCTAAGTAAGGATCAAAAATGGCACTTCCTTGCCTTATATGGACAGTACGACGATAAAGGAGCTGTATGAAAATGATTATTCGGACGAGGAAAGATGAAATCGTATGCATTGCACAGCACGACCATGGATATCTATCCGGCGAAATCGCTTCGAAGTTCCGCACGGAATTGCTTGGTACTTGTGACAGATATAAGGATGCCGTATATGCTGCCTACGAGCATGATTGCAGCTGGATCGGACTTGACGATACACCAATTTGGAATGACGCACAACAGGAGCCGTATACATTCATGGATTATCCGATGGCCTTAAAGCTTGTGTTCTATCGTAAGGGGCTGGACGATATCGAGACAGCCAATCCATATGCCAGCCTATTGTGCAGCAAGCATTTCGCCTCTTTCTTTCATGTAGAAGAGCAGCAGGACGTAATCGAATTTCTCCAGCATGAACGGCAGCGTCAACAGCGAATTAGGGAACAAGTTGTGGATTTGTCGGATTCGACGATAGCCAATCATTTTCGAATGCTTCAATTTTGCGATGATCTGTCCCTGTATGTGTGCTTGAATGAGCCAGGAGTACAAAAAGCAGAAGAGTTCCCTTGGTACCAGGACGGCTTCGAGCGCACAGAGCCTTTTAATATGGAATCAGGTGAGCAATTGCAAGCCGAGTGGCTGGATGACAGGACGATTCGGGTAACTCCAACTCCATTTACGGAACCGTTTACCGCCGTGTTATCTTATAAAGTTGTAGCCAAGGAGCAAATACACAAGTCAGGGATTGCCAGCGCCTATAAGGAGGCTGAACGGAGAGAGCAGGTCATTCATGTCACATAAATTTTTTTCATAAAGGGAATGAAGGGATTAGCGAGGGGAATGTCGTCTTATGAAGCGGCGTATGGATAACGAAATAGGGGTAACATTGGGAAAGTAAAGGGAGGTAGAGGAGTTTGAATAGTAGAAGTATTAAGGCGCTCTCATTAATCGGCTTCGGTATTTTGCTGATGCTGGTTACATGGAGCGGATGGGGCGCTGAGAAGTTTGCAACTGCGGGGAGCATATTCGGTTATTTTTGGCCAACATTGTTTGTCATCCCACTCGGTTTGTTTTTTCATTTTATGTTCTTCTTTGTTACCAAGGGGCGCGCAGCGGGGCTGCTTATACCTGGCGGGATCTTGATCGTTAGCGGTGTGGTATGTCAAATCGGGATGCTGTTCGATGCATTCGGTACGGTATGGCCTGGATTTCCGCTTGCGGTGGCCTTCGGATTATTTGAATTTTATATCATGGGGAACCGTAATAAATGGCTCTTGATTCCGATATGTATTCTGACCTGTGTTTCGCTTTTGTTCTTTGCCGTCTTTTCATTAAGCGCGTTTGCAAGCTCTTCCCTAATCGGGATTACATTAGCAGCGCTCCTTATTGTGGGTGGATCAGCGATGCTGTGGAAAAAACCGGAGATTTCGGATTTTTAAGCCTATACATACGGAATTTTTTGAGCAAAAGGAATAGGGATTATTGCTCTAAATACGGGATAGCGGTGTACGCTGACGATCTGATGATCGCGGTGTCACCGCTTTATTTTTTGACCAGTCAACAAATTTATACAAGCTTGCATAAGTGCTCAATCGACCTTGAATGGCCTGTACCTTTCAGGTTTTTTTGTTTTCACGGCATGGGATATAACATAAATCACACATTTCATATAAAAATTTGTCCAAATATTGACATTAGTTATGACGGCATGATAATATAACGTTAAAATAACGCACCATAGAAAAAACGTATTACAAATGCTCGATTATGTTGAGCAACTCAACGATTTCGAAATGAAAAAACTCCAGCATTTAGCACGGATCTGTGCATCTACGCGATCTTTACAACGCATACATACGCGACATCTCCACATCTAAGCCATCAGGCAGCAGCGCTCAGCCACGAGGGCAAGCGCATTCACGTTTATCCTTCCAGATGAAACACAGCAACAGACTAGGAACGAATTTTCTGCGAAGCAGCAGAGCGAATCCCTAACATGTCTTGATACCACTAGAGAGCCTTGAAAGCCTTATATCTAAACAACTCGCCAATACGCTTTTTATCTAATTATTATATTGAAAGCGCAATCAATACCAATTATTGTTGCAAAGGAGCGAGGTTGGATGAAACTGTTATTCCCGATTTTTATGGTTTGCTCACTGTTGCTGACAGCATGTGGGAACTCAGACGAACCGAAGGACATGGGTAAGGATGCAGACGGCAAAAAGATGATCAAAATCGGCATTGCGCAGTTCGCGGATCATCCTTCGCTGGATGGGGCGAGAGAAGGCTTTTTGCAGGCGCTGAAGGACGCTGGGTACGAGGACAATGTTAATTTGCAAGTTGATTTCCACAATGCGCAGGGGGATATGAACAACAATCTCACGATCGCTCAAAAGCTGGTGGGCGATAAAAATGACCTCATTTTGGCAATCGCTACACCGACCGCACAGGCGGTTGTGAAGGCGACGAAAGACATTCCCGTGCTGTTCACGGCTGTGACGGATCCGGTTGCATCGAAGCTGGTCAACAGTCTTGAAAAGCCAGGAGGCAATGTGACAGGCACGCGCGACACGAATCCAGACTCGATCAAGAAGACGATGGAGACGATGAAGAAGTTTTTCCCTGAGGCCCGCAAGGTAGGCGTTATCTACAATTCCGGGGAGCAGAACTCTGTTGTCAACATCGCCAATGTGAAGCAGGTGCTGCAGGAAGGCGGATTGGAGACGGTCGAGGCCACCGTGACGAACAGTTCGGAGGTGAAGCAGGCTGCCGATTCGCTGGTAGGCCGCGCGGACATCATCTATCTCCCGTCTGATAATACGGTCATTTCGGCGCTAAGCTCAGTCGTTTCGGTCGCTAATGACAAGGACATTCCGCTCTTCTGCGAGAGCAGTGAATCGGTTGGGGAAGGCGCGTTCGCATCAATCGGATTCAAATATTATGATCTCGGCTACGCGACAGGTGAGATGGCTGTGAAGGTTCTGAAGGGCACATCGCCGGCAGATATCCCCGTTGAGGTCTCCAAGAAGTTGGATCTGATGATTAACCCGAAGGCGGCGGAGGCGCAAGGAATCAAATTGACGGAAGAGATGACACAAGGCGCAATCCTGATAGAGAAATAAGTCGTTCCAAATTAGGAGGATGCTATCGTGCTATATGCGCTGACAGGTTCTTTGGAAGCAGGGGTCATTTACGCGTTAATGGCTCTGGGCGTTTACGTAACGTTTCGAATTCTCGACTTTCCCGATTTGACCGTAGATGGCAGCTTTGCCACCGGCGGGGCCGTTGCGGCTGTCATGATTACATCCGGCTATTCCCCGCTGCTCGCTACATTGGGGGCGCTGCTGGCGGGATGTGTGGCAGGAACCGTGACCGGACTGCTCCATACGAAAGGGAAAATCAATACGCTGCTGTCCGGTATTATTTCGATGATTGCTTTATATTCGATCAATTTGCGGATTATGGGTAAGGCGAATACACCGCTGCTGGGGGAAAGCACTCTATTCACACAGCTCAAATCCTTCTTGTCCAGTCTGCAGCCGCTTGCGATTTTGGCAGCCGTAGGGATATTCGTTCTGCTCATCAAATGGGCCATTGACTGGTTTTTGGATACAGAGATTGGCCTCGCGATTCGGGCCACCGGCGACAATACGAAAATGATCCGCAGCCTCTCTGCGAACACCGACAATATGAAAATTATCGGGCTGAGCCTGTCTAATGGCTTGGTAGCGCTATCCGGCGCGCTTTTCGCCCAATATCAGGAGTTTGCGGATGTCTCAATGGGAATCGGCATTATCATCATCGGTTTGGCCTCCGTCATTATGGGGGAAGCCGTGTTCGGTCGTGCTTCCATTCGGCGGGCAACCTTCGCCGTAATCGGAGGAGCTATAGTCTATCGCCTCATTATTATGCTTGCACTCCGCATCGGGTTGAATCCGAATGACCTGAAGCTGCTAACCGCCGTCATTGTGGTCGCTGCCCTTGTCATGTCACGGGTTCTAACAACATGGAAAGAAAGGCGAATGAGATCCTTTCAAGAAGATGCTCCACACCTGTCCATCGACCACGGAGCAAGGGGGGAAAGCCATGCTGAAACTTGAGGGGATTCGAAAAGTGTTCAACCGCAGGACGGCGAGCGAGAAAATTGCTCTGCAACATATAAACTTGACGCTTCGTGAGGGTGAATTCGTAACGATTATCGGCTCCAATGGGGCGGGCAAGTCCACGCTGATGAATATGATCTCGGGCGGGATGACTCCAGATAGCGGAGCCATTGAAATCGACGGCGAGAACGTGACCAGCCTCTCTGAATTCGAGCGTTCGCGCAAGATCGGGCGCGTGTTCCAAGACCCGATGGCTGGCACGGCGCCGACGATGACGATTGAGGAGAATCTCGCGGTTGCTTACTCGCGTGACAAAGGACGTACCCTGTACCGGGGTGTGAACAAGAAGCGGAAGGATCTGTTCCGCGAGAGCCTTGCCTCACTGCACCTAGGGCTCGAGAATCGGCTGTCAGCTAAGGCCGGACTGCTGTCAGGCGGAGAGCGGCAGGCGCTTAGCCTGCTGATGGCGACCTTCACGCAGCCGAAGGTGTTGCTGCTGGATGAGCATACGGCTGCGCTTGACCCGGCGCGGGCGCAATTGATTACAGCGCTGACAAAGGAAGTCGTCGAGCGTTCCAACTTCACGACGCTGATGGTGACGCACAATATGCAGCAAGCCATCGAGCTCGGCAACCGCCTGATTATGATGGATGCAGGCGAGATTATTTTGGATGTGCCGGAGGAGGAAAAGAAGCATTTGACGATTGAGGTATTGTTGAAAAAATTCTCCCAGTTGAAGGGAGTCGCGGATGACCGCTTGCTGTTGGGATAGCAAAAAAGGGAAAGGGAGCGGTATTGATGATTCAAAGTCAGGGGCATCCGTCTGCCTCGCCAGTTATAGAGAAGGCAGGAAAGAGAATGCGGCATGAAGATATGCGCGGGCTGCTTGAGCCGTATCAAGTGCTTGAACCCTATCAGGTGCTGGCGCCGGACGGAGAGCTTCGCCACCCTACCGAGGGAGCCATTGACGAGGATCTGGCAATAAAAATGTACGAGAACATGATGCTGACAAGAATGTTCGATCGGAAGGCGGTCAACCTGCAAAGGCAGGGCCGAATGGGCACGTACGCCCCTTATGAGGGGCAGGAAGCCTCGCAGGTCGGGAGTGCACTGGCACTGTCCCCCAATGATTGGTTGTTTCCCAGCTATCGCGATCATGCTGCTGCAATTACGCATGGGCAGGCGCTCAGCAGGGTGCTGCTTTATTGGATGGGCCATATGGAAGGCTCGATCAGTCCGGAAGGCCGCCATATTATGCCGCCATGCGTGCCGATAGCCACGCATTTGACGCATGCCGTAGGCACATCGTGGGCCGCTAAGCTAAAGGGTGAGAAGCAGGCGAGCATCGTGTACTTCGGCGAAGGGGCAACCTCGGAGGGAGATTTCCATGAGGCCTTGAATTTTGCCGGGGTATATCAGACGGCTACTGTATTCTTCTGCCAGAATAACGGCTACGCCATCAGCGTGCCGTTCCATGCGCAGTCCGCTTCCCGAACGATCGCCCAGCGCGCGGCTGCTTACGATATGCCGGGTGTTCGAGTGGATGGTAACGATGTGTTCGCCGTCTGGCTGACCGTACGCGAAGCGATTGAACGCGGCTTGAACGGCGGCGGACCGACGCTTATCGAGGCAGTCACGTTCCGTTACGGGCCGCATACGACCAGCGACGATCCGCGCAAATATCGGGATCAAGCCCGGCTCTCTGCCGAGTGGAGGGAGCAGCGCGATCCAATAGAGCGCTTGAAGCGGTATCTCGTGAAGAGGGGAATTTGGGGCCAGGAGCATGAGGAGCGTCTTGTGGATCGGATCAGCGGCCTTATCGAGGCCGCGGTTGCAGAGGCGGAGAGCTATCCGAATTCCCAGCCTGAGGATATGTTCATGCACGTAAACGCTGACATGCTGTGGCCTGTGGCTGAGCAGCGGGAACAGAGCGGCCTGTGTGCGGAAAGGCAGGGTGAAGCATGAGCCGGAACGTAACGATCTTGCAAGCGATTAATGAAGCACTTGATCAGAAGCTGGCGGACGATCAGCGCGTCATGCTGACAGGGGAAGACATTGGCGTCAACGGCGGTGTGTTTCGAGCAACGGAAGGACTATTCGAGAAGTACGGCCAGGAGCGGGTTGTGGATACGCCGCTGGCTGAAGCCGGCATTATTGGCTCGGCAATCGGGCTGGCGCTGAATGGCTTCATTCCAGTCGTTGAAATTCAGTTTTTGGCCTTCATTTATCCCGGCTTCGAGCAGATCGTCACACATGCGGCCCGCATGCGGTATCGGACGCGGGGACAGTACAATGTCCCTATTGTTATCCGCACGCCATACGGCGCGGGAATTAGAGGGCCAGAGCTTCATTCGGAGAGTGTGGAAGCATTCTTCGTTCATACGCCCGGGCTTAAGGTGGTCGTACCGAGCAATCCTTACGATGCCAAGGGTTTGCTTGTTAGCGCCATTGAGGATCCCGATCCGGTCGTATTTTTGGAACCGGCAAGGATTTACCGAGCCTTCAAGGCAGAAGTGCCGGAAGAGATGTACCGCATTCCGCTAGGGAAGGCGAACATTGTCCGGGAAGGCACAGATGTGACGCTGATTTCATGGGGGGCCATGATGCGGGTGGCGCTTGAAGCGGCGCGGCAGCTGGAGCAGGAGAAGGGCTGGTCTTGTGAGGTCATCGATCTCCGCTCGTTGTATCCGCTTGATCGGGATGCAATTGCCGCATCCGTGAAGAAAACAGGCCGCGCGATAATTGTTCATGAGGCGCAGAAGACGGCCGGCGTCGGAGCAGAAATTGTTTCGCTGATCAATGATGAAGCGCTGATGTATTTGCGGGCTCCGATTCAGCGAATTACTGGCTTTGATGTGCCAGTTCCGCAGTTCTCGCTCGAGGATGTCTATGTTCCGACGGTCGGGCGGGTAAGAGAAGGAATCGCTGCAGCGATACAGTTCTGACCGTTCAGGAGGAGGAACGCGAATGATAGAGTTCAAGCTTCCCGACGTAGGAGAAGGCATCCACGAAGGGGAGATCGGGAAATGGCTCATTAAGGAAGGGGAATGGGTGGCCTGCGATCAGCCGATCGTCGAGGTGCAGACGGACAAAGTGAACGCCGAGCTGACCTCTCCGGCGGCCGGCGTAGTGCGCAAGCTGATGTTCGCCGAGGGTGCTGGAGTTCGAGTAGGCGAGGTATTGTTCCTTCTCGAAGCGGAGGGGCGCATCCCTGCGATGGAAGCGGGCAAGGCGGAACAGGCGGCTTCAGTGGCAGCGGTTGTCAACGCTCCTTCGCCATCACCAGCAGTGGCCTTGCCATTGTCTGCAGCGACATCGCCGTCGGTGTCTGCTGAATTACCTGTGGGAAGAGTGCGCGCAGCTCCCTATGTTCGCCAGCTTGCGAGGCAGTTGAATGTCGACATCGAGCAAGTGAAGGGGAGCGGAGCCGCCGGGCGGATATCGGAAGAGGACGTACGGCGCTATGCTGCTGCGGGCACGACTAAGGAAGCGGAAGGGGCAGGGGCAGACCTAACATGGGAAAATGCGGTTCAGCCTGCGCTGGAGCGGACGGCTTCCGCTGTCCGGCCGCAGAATGCCGCTGCCGGGTTGCATGGGGCCGCACCGACTTCTTGCGCCGAGGAGCGGCTTCCGCTGCGCGGCATTCGCTTGAAGATCGCCGAGAGGCTGGTTAAGGCAGTGACCATCATCCCGCATGTCACGCAGGTGGATGAACTGGAAGCCGATGCCCTGCAGGCGCTGCGTGAGCGGCTTCGGCCGCTGGCGGCCGAACGGCAGGTGAAGTTGACATACTTGCCGTTTTTCATCAAGGCAATTGTCATCGCGCTTAAGGAGTTCCCATTCTTCAACGCTTCGCTTGATGACGAGACGAAGGAAATTGTGTTGAAGCGCTATTATCACATCGGGATTGCGACCGATACACCGGACGGTCTTATTGTTCCGGTTATCCGGGACGCCGACCGGAAGACAGTATTTGAGATGGCGGAAGAAATTGGGCGGTTGTCGGAGCGGGCGCGGGAAGGAAAGCTGAAGCTTGCGGACATTACCGGCGGTACCTTCACGATCAGCAACGTCGGCCCGATCGGCAGCCTGCTCGCAACGCCGATCATTAACCATCCGGAAGCGGCCATTCTGGCGCTGCACAAAATGGAGCCGCGCATGGTCGTTCGCAATGGGGAAGGTGTCATACGCCTCATGATGAATATGGCGCTTTCCTTCGACCATCGACTTATCGATGGGGCGGAGGCGATTCGATTCACGAATCGGATCAAGCGGCTGCTAGAGCAGCCCGACTTATTATGGGCGGAGATGGTATAGATGGTCGTCGGTGAAATTGCAGTAGAAACGGATGTTGTTGTCATTGGCGGCGGGCCTGGCGGCTATACGTCAGCGATCCGGCTGGGCCAGTTAGGCAAATCGGTCGTGTTGGTGGAAAAAGAGGAGCTCGGCGGTGTTTGTCTTCATTCGGGCTGCATTCCGTCCAAGGCGCTGATTCATGCGGCCGGATTGTATGACGAAGCCAGATCGGCTTCCAAGCTGGGACTGCGGATGGAGCCTGGGGCTCTTTCCTTCAATATGTCCGATTGGCAGTTGTGGAAGTCCGGAATTGTCGGCAGGCTGGGAAGCGGAGTGGCGCAGCTCTGCGCCGCTAACGGGGTTACGGTCGTGAAAGGGAGCGCACTCTTCCTGTCCGATGACCGCGTCGGGGTAGAGACGGAATCCGGCTTCGAGACCTACAAGTTCAAGCAGGCGGTTATCGCGACAGGATCGCGGCCGCATCTCCCAGCATTCGCTGCGGCAGGTGGTTCCCGCATCCTCACTTCCACGGGGGCGCTGGAATCGGACAGTATACCGGAGCATTTAGTCATTATCGGGAGCGGCTATATTGGCATCGAATTGGGCATGGCATTCGCCAAACTTGGATGCCGCGTCACACTTATTGAGCGCGAGGAGCGAATTCTCCCGCTTGTGGAAGGCAGCCTCGCTGCGGTAGTGAAGCGGCGCGCCGGCAAGCTAGGGATGGTCATCAAGATGGGTACGGAAGTGCGCGCGGTTATGGAGCATGATGATCATGTTGAGCTGCGACTCGAATCGAGGCAGCAAGGGGAGGAGAGCGTCCTCTGCGACAAGGTGCTTGTGACAGTCGGACGCATGCCGAACACAGAAGGACTCGGTCTCAGTCAGGCCGGGGTACGAATGGATGAGCGCGGCTATGTTCCGGTCGATGCGGAATGTCGAACCAATGTGCGCCACATTTTCGCCATTGGTGATATTACGCCGGGGCCTGCTCTTGCTCATCGCGCCGCGAGGCAGGGCACGGTCGCCGCGGAGGTGATCGGCGGATTGCCGAGTGCTTTCGACTCGCCGTATGTGCCGTACGTTATTTTTTCTGACCCGCAAATTGCCGGAGTGGGACTGACGCGGGCGGAAGCCGAGCGGCAGGGCATTAAGGTAAAAACGGGCCGCTTTCCTTTCCGTGCTAACGGATACGCATTGGCGGCTGGGAAGATAGACGGTTTTGCGGAAGTAGTCATCGAAGAGGATACCGGCTTGCTGTTGGGCATGCATGTGGTTGGGGCGGATGCCGGCAGCTTGATTGGCCAGGGGGTCCTCGCCCTCGAAATGGCTGCGAGAGCGGAGGATGTGGCTATGACGGTGCATCCGCATCCGACGCTTAGTGAAGGCTGGCTGGAAGCCGCCGCCGCCGCTTTGGGGCATGCCATACACATTGTGAACGAGAGGAGGCTGGAAGATGAGTAATCGGAAGGGCCAGGATGGATCGCTGGACGACGAGCGTTTGGCGCATTTTCTGAACCGAATTGACCGGGGAGACAAGATTGAAGCGGACGATTGGATGCCAGACGATTACCGCAACCAGTTAATTAAGCTGATATCGATGCATGGCGTTAGTGAAATAATGGGGGCGCTTCCGGAGAAGGAATGGGTTCCGAAGGCGCCGACGCTGCGCCGCAAACTGGCGATTATGGCTAAGGTGCAGGATGAGATGGGACATGGACAGCTGCTGCTGCGGGTCGCGGAGGATCTAATGGCGCCGCTTGGCCAGACTCGTGAGGACCTGCTGCGCAATCTGTTCTCAGGAAAGCTGAAATTCCACAACGTGTTCCATATGGAGGCGCCCACATGGGCAGATGCCGGCGTCATCGCCTGGCTCGTCGACGGCGCCGCGATCATTACCCAGTCTATGTCGCTCGAGACATCCTACGCGCCATATGCCCGCGCGCTCCAGCGCATATGCGCGGAAGAGAAATTCCATGCCCAGCACGGTGAAAGCATTGTATTGGGGCTGGCCGAAGGAACGCCGGCGCAGCGCCGGATGCTGCAGGAGGCCGTAAACCGCTGGTGGCCTTCCTTGCTGATGTTCTTTGGCCCGCCAGAAGGCGGAACCGTGTCCAGCAACCAGCAGATGAACATGCGTTACAAGATTCGCACGCAGACGAACGAGGAGCTGCGGCAGGCCTTTTTCCATAAATATGTGAACCGGATTTATCATTTGGGTTTGACGCTTCCGGACGACACGATTCGTTACGACGAAGCGGAGGGCGTCTGGCATTACCAGCAGCCCGATTGGGATCTCTTTGTACAAATTGTGCGTGGAAACGGGCCTTGCTCAGTACAGCGGCTGCGGCTGCGGAAAACGTCCTACGAAGAGGCGGAATGGGTGCGGGAAGCGATGGTGGCGCCTCCGCCCCGTACATCCTATGCGGCTGGAGGAGAGGCGATATGAGCAGCGAACGGAAAGAGAAATTTGCCGTCTATGAGGTATTCAGCCAAAAGAGCCCGTCTGCCGGCTTCGTGCACCAGTTCAGCTTGTTGGCGCCTAACCCGGAAGCCGCGCTCCTGATGGCGCGGGAGAACTTCATGCGCCGCGAGCCCTGCATCAACATCTGGGTTGTGAACCGCGATGATATTCACGGACTGACACCGGAGGAACGCGAGAGCCTCGAACGGCTGGACAACAAAAGCTACCGCGAAACAAAGGGATATGGCGACATCCAATCGAGGTGGCGGCGCCACAAGGAAGAGTATGAGAGCATGGTGGATATCGCAGCACAGAAGGAGGGGTGAAATGTCGGAGCATATCGAAGTAGCGGCGGCGGAAGAGGCCAAGCGCCGCCCGGATTATACTCGGGCGCTGCAGGAGCTTTTGCTGCAGATTGCAGACGATGACTATATTTTGGCATACCGGGGATCGGAATGGCTTGGGCTGGCGCCTCACATCGAAGAAGATGTCGCTTTCTCCTCGATGGCGCAGGACATGATGGGGCATGCAGCGATGCTATACGAGATGCTGGAGGAGTTGGGAGCTGGCAAGGCGGATGACCTGGCGCATTTGCGCAGCCCGGAGGCGTTCCGCAATGCCATACTGCTCGAGCGACCGAACGGACCAGGCGAATATGCGAATGAGCCGCATTACGACTGGGCGTTCGCGATTGCCCGCTGCAGCCTATACGGCCTATTCAAGGAAATCCGGCTGGAAGTGCTGACCTATTCCTCGTATGTGCCGCTAAGGCAGGAGGCCAGCAAAATGCTGCGCGAGCATCAGTATCACAGCCGGTATTGGCGCTCCTGGTTCACGCGGCTGGCAGGCGGCACGAACGAGGCGCGTTCCCGATTGATTGCGGCTGTAGCCCAGGTGTGGAGCGATATTGGAAGCCTGTTCCCGCTAGGCAGCGAGGAGGAGGCGATCGTACGCTTCGGTCTGAGCATAGGTGGCGATGAATTGGCACGGCGCTGGAAGACATCGGCGCAGAGCTTGTTCGAAGCGAGTGGGCTCGCATGGCCAGGAGACTGGAGTACTCCTGTCAGGACTGGACGCGACGGGCAGCATACCGACGATTTGACGCAAGTCGTCGGCATCTTGTCGGAGGTGTACCGGATTGACCCGGCGGCCAGCTGGTAAAGGAGGCGGTTCATCGTGACGCAGATTATGCGGCAGATGCCAACGGGGCTTGAGGAACGAATTTGGGCACTGCTGCAGGAGGTCAAGGATCCAGAAATCCCCGTCATCAGCATGATCGAGATGGGGATGATTCACAGCGTAGTTGTAGACGAGAGCGTGGTTGAGGTGGAGGTGCTGCCGACCTTCATTGGCTGTCCTGCTCTGGAATTGATGAGGAGCGAAATTCAGGAGAAGCTGCTTTCCATCGAGGAAGTGCGCGAGGCGAACGTCCACTTCCTGCGGGAACCAGCCTGGATCTCGGATCGGATTAGCGACGAAGGCCGGGAGAAGCTGCGTTCATTCGGCATTGTTGCACCGCCGCGCGGTTGTACGCCGGGCGAGGAGTGGAAGGTGCGGTGCCCCTATTGCGATTCTCCGTACACTCGCATGGACAATATGTTCGGCCCGGCGGCTTGCCGCAGCATTTTATATTGCAGGCACTGCAAAAATCCGTTCGAAGCCTTGAAAGTGTTGTGAGGCTAGGCTTGGGCTTGTATGGTTCGTAATGCCTTTAATGCTCTAGTGCTTAGTATTTAATGCTTAATGCTTAATGCTTAATGCTTAATGCTTAATGCTTAATGCTTAATCTCTAGTGCTCTAAGGCTTCAAGATTTTAAGGATTGATGCCTGTAGTTTAGCGGGAATGTGATGTTGTTAGACGTTTGGTTTGTTGCACTGCGTTTTTTGTGTGGTATTACAAGGTTCTGTAAGGGTTGATCAAGTTATTTTAAAGGCAACGTCATGAAAGGCAAGAAACACTATTGCGCACATTTGCGCTGCCTTTGGAGCGGAATAAGCTGCAGAGGAAGAGGGAGGGTATCCGATAACGATGGAAAAAAGCATGCAAACTGTTGAATTGAAGTCGATGTTTATCAACGGAGAATGGACGCAAGCGCAAGGCGGCGGTACGCTCCGCGTTGTTAATCCGGCAACCGGTGAAGAGGTAGGGACGGTAAGCTACGGTGACCATTTGGACGCCAGAGCGGCCATCGATGCGGCCCATCTGGCATTTCCAAGCTGGTCCCGCTTGACTGCCCGTGAGCGCTCAAAATATTTGTACCAATTATATGAATTGGTGCGCAGCCATCGTGATGAATTGGCGAGCATCATCTCGGCCGAGATGGGCAAGCCGCTGCGTGAGGCCAAGGGCGAGGTGCTGGGAGCTGCCGACAACTTCATGTGGTATGCAGAGGAAGCGAAGCGGGTGTATGGCGAGACGGTTCCGTCCTCTGTGCCGAACAAGCGAATTATGGTCAGCCGCCATCCGGTCGGCGTCGTCGGAGCGATCACACCATGGAACTTCCCGGTTAATATGGTCGCGCGGAAGATTGCGCCCGCACTCGCCGCAGGGTGCACGGTTGTTTTGAAGCCAGCCGAGAGCACGCCGCTAAGCGCAATTAAGTTATTCGAGCTGATCGCACAAGCAGGGTTCCCAGCCGGTGTCGCTAATCTGGTCATCGGCCAGCCGGAGACGGTGGGCCAGGAACTTCTCGACAATCCAAAGGTTCGCAAAATTGCCTTCACTGGCTCGACGCGCGTCGGCAAGCTATTGATGGAAGGGGCGGCCAAGCACGTGAAGCGGGTCAGTCTGGAATTGGGCGGGCATGCGCCGTTTATTGTGTTCGAGGATGCAGACTTGGACGCGGCGGTTGCAGGGCTGTTCGAGAGCAAGTTCCGCAATTCGGGTCAAATGTGCATCTGTACGAACCGCCTGTATGTGCATGAGTCTGTGGCGGAGGAATTCAGCGCCAAGCTGATCGAGCGGCTGAGCAAGGCAAAGGTCGGCGACGGACGCAGCAAAGAGACGGAAATTGGCCCGCTCGTCAACCAACGGGCGCTTGATAAAGTGCTGCGCCATATTCAGGATGCACAAGACAAAGGCGGGAAAATTGTTTTCGGCGGCAAGCGCTTGATGGAGGGGGAATACGGCAAAGGCTTCTATTGCGAGCCGACCGTCATTACGGGCGTAACTAAGGAAATGGAGATTGCTGCCGAGGAAACATTCGGCCCAGTTGTGCCGATGATGACCTTCACGGATGAAACGGACGTTATCCAAATGGCGAACGACACATCATATGGCTTGGCTGCCTATGCCTATACGCGCGACAGCAGCCGCTGTTTCCGTCTGGCAGAGGCTTTGGAATACGGCATCGTAGGTATTAATGATGGTTCACCAACACAGACTCAGGCGCCATTCGGAGGCTGGAAGGAAAGCGGACTTGGCCTGGAGGGCGGACGCTACGGAATGGATGCATTTTTGGAAACGAAATTTGTTTCGTTCGGGTTGTAATCATCGTTTTGATAGATGTAATGAATGAATATTGAGAGATAAGGGAGGATTTATTCATGGTCAAATTAATCGCGATCTACCGCAAGCCTGAGGATGTCGAGGCGTTCAACGAGCATTATTTTAATACCCATTCTCCATTGGCAGCAAAAATGCCTGGACTCGTGAAGATGGAAGTGGGAACGATTTATGGAACGCCAATGGGGGATAGCGATCTGCACCTGATTTGCGAGATGTATTTTGAATCGAAAGAGGCCTTGAAGGCAGCCCTGTCATCCGCTGAGGGCAAGGCGTCCGGCAAGGATTTGATGGGATTTGCCGGCAAAGTGGTATCCATGCATATGGCGGAGGTTCATGAGTGAGCAAGCCGACGCATCGCAACCGGTTTAATGATTTGCTTGGAATCGAGATCGTTCGGCTGGATGAAGATGGCTGTGTTATGCAATTGCATACCCATCCTGATCTTCATAACAGCATCGAAGGCTTTGTACATGGCGGCGTGACGAACACGTTGGCTGACGCCGCCATGGGCCATGCGGCTGCACCCCCGATTGACGGGGTGCAGCAGTGTGTAACCGTGGAGAGCAAGATCAATTATTTGTCTCCGGCCATCGGCGAACTTCTCGTTGCGGAGTCTCGGGTGCTGAAGCGGGGGCGCAATTTAATTGTGACGGACGCTCGCATTACCTGCGATGGGAAGCTTGTCGCTGTCGCTTTGGGGACATACGCGCGCGTCAGTCCAAAACGAGGGGAACAAGGCGCGGAATTGCCGTCCACGAAGCAGGAATAAGGCGATGGAGTAAAAGCAATGGGAGGTTGTCGAGCAGACGGATCAGCGGAAAAGAGGGGGCTTGAACGAATCGATGGAGATGCAGGAGCAGAGGCTGAGCAGGGCGTCGGTGCAAAGTGAGGTGCCGGTGCAGGATCAAGAACAGGGTCAATATCAGAAAAATCTGAAACAGGGACATGAACAGGTACAAGACCAGGTAAAAGACCAGGTACAAGTTCAGGTACAAGTTCAGGGTACGCTCCAGGAGCAAGGGACGGTACAGTCAGTGAAGCTGGATCGCCACGGTCATGTTGCCGTCATTACGCTGAATCGGCCTGCCGACTTAAATGCCCTCAATTATGAAACGCTGGTGCGCCTGGGAGAAATCGTTGTGGAAATCCGGGAGGATCGTCATCAGATTCGTGCCGTCATCGTGACGGGCACGGGCCGAGCCTTCAGCGCAGGGGCTGATCTAAAGGAACGGCGCACGCTGAATGAACAACAGGTGAGACGCAACGTGCGTGCGATCCGGGATGTATTCACCGCCGTGGAGGAGCTTCCGCAGCCGACGATTGCAGCGGTGAATGGATATGCGTTCGGCGGCGGTTTCGAATTAATGCTGGCCTGCGATTTGCGCTTAGCTGTCCGGGATGCCCGTATGGGACTTACCGAGGTGAGTCTGGGCATCATTCCCGGTGCAGGTGGAACGCAGCGGCTGCCGCGGCTTATCGGGCCAGCGCGGGCGAAGGAGCTCATCCTGACTGCGCGGAAAATGAACGCCCAAGATGCGCTGCAATACGGATTGCTGAACGGAATAGCCGATGACGCAGAGCAGCTCCACACAATGACGCTTGATTTGGCAAATGAGATTGCATCTAATGCGCCGCTCGCGGTCTATCAGGCCAAATACGCCATAAACCGGGGCAGCCATGTTGGTCTGTATTCCGGACTAGAGGTTGAGGCACAAGCCTATGAGATGATTATCCCGACGAAGGATCGGGCGGAGGCATTAGAAGCCTTTGCGGATAAACGAAAGCCTGTCTTCCGTGGGGAGTAGGAGGGTAGCGCGTGATATTCAATGTCGAAATGGAAACGATGCCGCATGAACGGATGCGAGCGCTCCAACTGGAGAGACTCCGCCACGCCGTCAAGCGGGCATATGACCGAGTACCTTTTCATCGTGCCGCGTTGGATCGGGCGGGCCTTGATCCGGAGGACATTCGCAGTTTGGATGATATCCGCCGCCTGCCGTTCATGAAGAAATCCGATCTGCGCGATTATTATCCGTTCGGATTGTTCGCGACCGAGATGAGCGAAGTTGTACGTATCCATGGTTCATCCGGCACGAGAGGCAAGCCGATCGTTGTGGGGTACACGAAGCAGGATATTGAAGCTTGGGCGGAAATTGTTGCGCGCGCCATTTGCTGCGCAGGCGGTCGACCCGGGGATATTTTCCACAACGCGTATGGGTATGGCTTGTTCACGGGCGGATTGGGCCTGCATTATGGCATCGAGTGTCTGGGCGCAGTCGCTGTGCCCGTGTCGGGAGGGAATACACCGCGCCAGATTACGCTTATTCAGGATTTCAAGCCGCGCGGGTTGTCAGGTACACCGTCTTATATTTTGAATCTGGTGGAGGAAATGCGAAAGCAGGGCATTGATACCCGTTCAACGAGCATCGAGTACGGCATTTTTGGCGCGGAGCCTTGGTCGGAGGAAATGCGCCGCCATCTAGAGGATGCTCTTGGCATTAAGGCGATTGATATTTATGGATTGAGTGAGGTGCTTGGGCCAGGTATCGCTATCGAGTGCCAGGAAGCGCAGGATGGTCTGCATATTGCCGAAGATCATTTTCTGGCGGAGGTGGTCGATCGCGAGACGGGTGAACCGCTGCCGTACGGGCAGGAAGGCGAGCTGGTGTTTACTTCACTGACCAAGGAAGCATTCCCAGTCATCCGCTACCGGACGGGCGATATTGCGTCGCTTCACCCGGGTACCTGCAAATGCGGCCGCACGACGATGCGGATGTCCCGGATTAAAGGAAGAGTAGATGACATGCTGATTATACGCGGCGTCAACGTTTACCCAACCGAGCTCGAGGCTGTGCTGCTTAACTTCTCCCAACTTGCGCCCCATTATCAAGTCGTCATTGAGCGGGACAATGCACTTGACCGCTTCGAGATTCATTGCGAGATTACGCCGGAATTCTGGAATCGGGTAGGCAGCGCTCTGGAAAGCCAGGAGGTTGCCGAGCTGGTAAAGGAGATCGGCAAGGCGATCAAATGCTCGCTCGGTGTCTCTGTTTTACTGCATGTGAATGAGCCGGATTCGATTGCGCGCAGCGAGGGAAAAGCAGTACGCATTGTTGATAACCGCAAGCGAGCGGCAGACGTTCAAGAAAGTGAAGGAGTGGGGGCGGGATGACGAAGATGGGCAGTAGGAATGTGACCGTGTCGGTGGACGGCGCTGTAGGTGTGCTTACCCTGAATCGGCCTGACGTGTTGAATGCTTTGAATCGCGAGCTGATGCAGGAACTGGTGGTCGAGCTGGAACGAATGGATCGGGACGATGCTGTGAAGGTGCTAGTTATTACAGGAAATGATAAGGCCTTCGCCGCCGGAGCGGATATTAGGGAAATGGCGGATGAATCCGCTGTATCGCTGCTATTGAAGCGGCAGTTCGATGTCTGGGATCGCATCGGCGGCATCGCTAAACCGATCATCGCCGCTGTGAGCGGATATGTGCTCGGTGGAGGCTGTGAGCTGATGATGAACTGTGATCTCGTTGTTGCCTCGGATACGGCGCGCTTCGGGCAGCCGGAAATTCGTATTGGCGTTATGCCTGGTGCTGGAGGAACGCAGCGGTTGACCAGGGCAGTGGGGCAGCGCAAGGCGATGGAACTGCTGCTGACCGGGGATACGATGCTCGCGGAAGAGGCTCTACGCTGTGGTCTAATTAACAAGGTAGCTCCAGTTGAGCTTTATTTGGAGGAAGCGCTGAAGCTTGCGCGGCGCATTGCCAACCAGCCGCCACTGGCTGTTTCCCTTATTAAGCAGGCCGTTCGCAAGGCGCAGGATCTTTCGCTGGCCGAAGGTCTTGATTTTGAGCGGCAATGTTTCCATCTGTTGTTCGCGAGCGAGGATCAGAAGGAAGGCATGCTTGCTTTTCAAGAGAAGCGAAGTCCCCAATTCAAGGGCAGATAGGAGGAATCATGGCTGTGTATGAGACGATTCTGTACGAAGTATCAGCAGGCGTAGCCCGGATCACGATGAATCGGCCGGATAAGTACAACGCCTTCACCGGGAAGATGATCGCCGAGATCATTGATGCGTTCCGTCAAGCAGGCAAAGATGCTGCGGCGCGCTGTATTGTCCTGACCGGAGCGGGCAAAGCATTCAACGCAGGGCAGGATCTGGGCGATGTGCCGGGTGCCGGCAGTGCGGTCGGGCAGGACGGAGCTGCAAACCACGGCGACATGCTGCGTTCGCGCTACAATCCGCTCATTATGCAAATTCGCAACACGGAGCTGCCGGTTATCGCGGCTGTGAACGGCGTAGCGGCAGGAGCAGGGATGAGCCTCGCTCTTGCTTGTGATATGCGTGTGATGTCTGAGCGGGCTTATTTTGTCAGTGCATTCATTAATATAGGGCTTGTTCCCGATTCAGGGGGATGCTACTTCCTGCCGCGCCTTGTCGGCTTGGCCAAGGCGATAGAAATTGCCACGATTCGGGATCGCGTTACGGCGAAGGAGGCGCATCGGATTGGCTTGGTCAATCGCGTATGCTCTGCCGAACGGCTGGACGAGGAAGCAGATGAGCTTGCAGCCAAGCTAGCTCAGCTTCCAACGCGGGCGATCTGGTTGATGAAGCAGACAATGAACCGGGGACTGGAAAAGGGGCTGGCGGAGACACTGGAGCAGGAGGCATATGCCCAGGAGATTGCCGGACGCACGCAGGATCACCGGGAAGGCATGCAGGCTTTTCTAGAGAAGCGGCCGCCTATGTTCAAGGGGGTATAGCCGATGGAAGACTATGTTTCCGGAGGAAGCCTCGGCATGGTCGGTATTATCGGTGCTGGCACGATGGGAGCGGGGATTGCGCTCGTATGCGCTCGGCGGGGTCGCCGTGTTCGATTGCAGGATATTAAGCCAGAGGTGCTGGAAGCTGCGCAAACCTATATTGGTACGGTTCTGTCGAAGGATGTTGCGAAGGGGAAAATCTCGGCGGAGGAGAAACGGTCGACACATAATCTTATTGAGTTAGTGCAGGACATGGCAGCATTAAGCTCATGCTCGATCGTCATCGAGGCGATCCCCGAGAATCTGGAGTTGAAGCGCTCTGTGTTCGCCCGCTTAACAGAGCTTTGCAGCAGTGATGCTCTGCTGCTGAGCAATACGTCTTCCCTTTCCATTACGGAACTTGCAGCAGGCTTGCCTCATCCGGAGCGCATCATAGGCTTTCATTTCTTCAACCCTGCGCCGGTGATGCCGCTCGTGGAAGTCATCCGCGGCCACAAGTCGGCAGATGCCTGCGTCGCTGCAGCTCGCAGGTTTGCGGAGGAACTTGGCAAGGTGCCTGTGTTGGCGGAGGACTCGCCCGGATTTATCGTCAACCGCGTCGCCCGACCTTATTATAATGAAGCGCTGCGCATCATAAGCGACCGAGTGGCTAAACCGGAGCAGATTGATCGCATTATGAAGCAGGCTGGCGGTTTCAAAATGGGGCCGTTCGAGCTGCAGGATCTAATTGGTCTCGACGTGAACCTGGCGACAACGGAATCGGTTTATACCCGGTTCAATCATGAGAGCCGCTTCAAGCCGAGCCGGATACAGCAGCGCATGGTGCAGGCAGGAAGCTTAGGCAGGAAGACAGGAGAGGGGTTTTATTCATATGACCAATAACACGATCCTGTTGGATGGGAACGGCCCGCTGCGCGAAGGCCTTCATGTGCTGCTAGAACGAAGCGGATATCAGATTATTTCCTTGGCAGAGTCGGAGGAGTGCAGGGATGCCCTCTCCTCGGTTCGATACGGTATGGAAGTAACCAATGATGATGTGCTTGAAAAGCAGGCCAACATCGTGAAAATGGATCGGCTATTACCGCCAGAAATACCAATCGCGGCTACCTCGTTAGCTCTCTCTGCCACTGAGATCGCATCATGGGCATCTCAACCGAAGCGAATATGCGGATTCGGAACGCTCGCACCCCTGGAAGAACGCGAGTTGATTGAAGTGGCTCCTGCCTTGCAGACATCAAAGGAAACCCTTCATCGTCTGGAGGAACTGTTCCGCTCTTTGGGTAAACAGGTAGACATTGTGCAGGATGAGGCGGGGCTCGTCTTCCCGCGCATTCTCGCCTTAATCGTAAATGAAGCTGCCTTCGCTCTAATGGAAGGGACGGCTTCCGCTGCGGATATCGATACGGCTATGAAGCTGGGAACCGGTTATCCGTACGGTCCGCTTGAATGGGCAGACAGAATCGGGCTGGATGATGTGCTGGCGGTTCTGAGCGGGCTCCACCGCGATCTGGGTGAAGAGCGGTACCGCCCAGCTCCGCTACTGCGCAAGCTCGTGCTAGCAGGCCGGTTTGGCTCCCGCCGCGGCCAAGGCTTCTATTCCTATGATATTGGGGGGGAACAAGATGGCAACACCCGTAATTATTGATGCGATACGTACGCCGATCGGACGCTACGGCGGAGCGCTCAAGGGTGTGCGCTCCGATGATCTGGGCGCGATCGTTATTCGCAGCCTGTTGGAGCGGAATCCAGTCGCCCCGGAGCGGGTAGACGGCGTTATTGTTGGCTGTGCAAATCAAGCGGGGGAGGATTGCCGCAATGTGGCGCGCATGTCGCTGCTGCTGGCTGGAATGCCGGTCGAGGTGCCGGGCGTGACGGTAAATCGCCTATGTGGATCTGGCATGGAGGCCGTTCAGCAAAGCGCCTATGCCATTATGGCAGGGGCGGGACATATGTATATTGCTGCCGGAACGGAGAGCATGACGCGGGCACCTTATGTGATGATGAAGCCGGAGGCCGCTTTTCAGCGTGGGCACCAGCAGATCTACGATACGACTTTGGGCTGGAGGATGACCAATGACAAGCTGGCCACTCTCTATCCTCCCATCAGTCTAGGGGAGACGGCGGAGAACGTGGCGGAGCAATACGGCGTCAGTCGGGAGGCGCAGGATGAGTTTGCGCTATCCAGCCAACGGAAGTATGCTGAAGCCCAAGCAGCGGGGAAGTTTGCAGCCGAGCTTGTTCCGGTGGAGGTGACTGGGCGCAAGGGCCAGATCATGAAGATCGAGCAGGATGAACATCCTCGTCCTGAGACGACGCTAGAGCAGTTGCAGAAGTTGAAGCCGGCCTTCAAGCAAGGGGGAACTGTGACGGCCGGGAACTCGTCGGGACTGAACGACGGGGCAGCGGCGCTGCTCATTATGGAACAGGAGGCCGCCCATTCGCTTGGACTTCGCCCACGCGCCCGCGTAGTTGCTGCTGCATCTGCTGGCGTCGATCCGTCCGTGATGGGAATCGGCCCCGTGCCGGCCGCGCGCAAAGCACTTCAGCAGGCTGGACTGAGTATCGAGGACATTGATCTGTTCGAGCTGAATGAAGCATTTGCTGCACAGGCAATTGCCAGCATGCGGGAGTTGAATATCGACCCGGTACGGGTGAATGTGAACGGCGGGGCGATTGCGATTGGGCATCCGCTCGGGTGCAGCGGGGCTCGGATATTAACGACACTGCTCAATGAGATGGAGCGCCGAGAGGTTCGTTACGGCTTGGCTGCGATGTGCATCGGTGTCGGTCAAGGCATCGCCACTATAATTGAGCGAATATGACCAGGCCGGCAGCCTGAATGGGCAGGGTTGATTTTTTTGGCGAGGAGGAATCGACGTGAAGCAAGGATTGGTTCCAGGCGCTAAAATAGCTTTTGCTGTGACTGTTACACCGGATATGTATCCTGCTTTTGACGGCACGGCCATTCACGAAGTTATGTCTACCGTCACCATGATTTACTATATGGAGAAGGCTGGTCGAGAGATGATCGTTCCTTTTTTGGACGAAGAGGAAGAAGCTTCGGGGCTCGCTCTTGATATCAAGCATATAGGGCCTGCGGTCGCCGGACAGGAGGTAACGTTTCGAGCTGTATGTGTCGAGGTGGGAGCGAAGCGCATGGTGTGCGAGGTGACAGCAGAGACGCGAATCAATCTAGTCGGGAAAGGAACGTTTACGCAGGCGATTTTCTATAAAAATACGATGGCAGAGCGGCTCACGGCTTTGCGCCGCAAGGCGGAAGAAGAGCAGAAGCTATCTTGACAAGCTGAGCGGTGGTTCCTCCACTCCGACATGCCCTCCATTTTGCTTGAGCTATGGAGAATCAAGTGATACAATTTGACGAGATACAACATTTGGAAATCACGTGATTGACTAGGAGTGGTGAACATGAGGCCGCAATCGATGCTGTTTACCATATACGGCGAGTATGTACGTCATTATGGTAGCGAAATCTGGGTTGGGAGCCTGACCGCCCTGATGGGGGAATTCGGTTTGACCGAACAGGCCGTACGGGCCGCTATCTCGCGCATGCTGCGCCAAGGGTGGCTGGAGTCGCGCAAGGTGGGAAATCGCAGCTATTATTCAATGTCCCCGCGCGGCAAGCGGCGCTTGGATGAGGCGGCGGCCCGCATTTATAAGCAAGAGACAGATGTGTGGGATGGCAAATGGCGCATTGCGAGCTACAACATTCCCGAAAAGGATCGGGGCATACGGGATCAATTGCGCAAGGAACTGGCATGGCTCGGCTTCGGCATGTTGACGACGAGCACCTGGATCAGCCCTAACGATCTGACTGACAAGGTGAGGGACATCGTGGAATCACGAGGGATATCCGGATATGTGGAAATTTTTAAGGCGGATCATATCGCTTGGAGCAAATCTAGGCAGTTGGTGCAGAAGTGCTGGAACATCGATGAGATTAATGCGGCTTATGCTGAATTTATTGAGGTATACCGCCCAAGTTATGAAAAATTGCTCACGATGATGCAGCAGGGGGATACCATACCTGACGGCTACTGCTTCGTAGAGAAGAGCAAACTGGTTCACTGGTACCGGAAGTTCTTATTCATTGATCCGGACTTCCCTGAAGAGCTGTTGCCAGATGTGTGGTTAGGCAAGGAAGCGGATCAATTGTTCCATAACTACTATGATTTGCTTCATACAGGGGCCAGTCGTTTTTTTGAACAAGTATATGAACCTTCTCCTGATGCGCTTCCGCTTCGCAATATCGAGCATGCATAACATTTGGAACATTTGCATAGGTACATATCTCGGGAAAATGAATCTCTATGAATTTTGATTTATAAGGGCTCTTTGCAGCCTTTTTGCTTCCGTGCTTTAACGTAGGGTCGTATTACCGTTGCTTTTAATGGAAGCTTGTGCAAGGTCATAAGACATCGAGTAAACAGCTTTTAATTGATTCCAATAGTGCGTTTTGCGGTTTATTACGTGTCTCCTCCTTTATGAATACTTGTCCTCATTCTGTATGTTTGTGTATAATATAGCTTTCCTGTTTGTGGAATCATTTGGTTGAATCCGAATTTAGTTACTAGGGAAACGTACAAATAAATGTCCTACATTTCAATTTGCACATAAAGATAAGCGCTTTGCTTCTGTAATTTGTGCCAAAATTCAAAATAGGCAGCTTGACATATAGGGAATTGCGAGGATTACAGTGTGTTATCACTAAGTGAGATAGCGGTGTGCGCCAATATATCGAACGGCGTGGCCGCTATTCATTTGTAGGTGGAAAAAGGAAGCTTGACAATTCAAACTGGTTGTAACTATAATGGTTACACGAAAGGGTGAGCAGCATGAAGATAAGCAGCCGCTTTAGTGTAGCCGTCCACATTCTATCCTTGCTGGCGCTTGAACCGAACGCCCATCATACGTCGGAGTGGATGGCGGGCAGCGTCAACACGAATCCTGTTGTTATCCGGCGGGTAACGTCTCAATTGAAAAAGGCTGGACTCGTCGATGTACGACCTGGAACTGGTGGGGCAACGTTAAGCAAGCTGGCAGGCGATATTACGCTTCTTGATGTATATCGTGCTGTAGAGGCTGTTGAAGAGGGAGAGTTGTTCGGGTTCCATGATCATCCGAATCCGAAGTGTCCAATCGGAGCCAATATAGAATCGGTGTTACAACTGGTTATGCTGCGTGCGCAATCCGCCATGGAGCAGGTGCTGGCAGAAATGACCTTGGATCATCTGGCAGTTGACCTGAAGGATCGAATGGAAGAGAATGAGTAAATCGTTCTAGGATGCAGGCGGTTATCAATCCGAATTAGAAATACTCCAGTGACTAATGGAGTTTTTCGCGGGTTAGTTGTAACTTCCTTTATTACATTAAAGTTTTATTGTGGTTGTGAGCGTGCACTGCTTACTTGAAGGCAATAACGAATATTGAATATAGAAGGGAAGATCGATGATTATGAAAATTGCAGTATATGGTGCTACAGGTACAATTGGACAACGTATTGTGAACGAGGCTTTGACTAGAGGACATGAGGTAACGGCAGTTGTTCGTGATGCTTCACGTGTTGCACAGTCGCATGCGAACTTGACAGTGGTAACCGGAGATATTCTGAATTCTGCAAGTGTTGCGGAGCGTACAGCAGGCCATGATGTTGTGATTAGTTCCATCGGTCCTAAGATGGGTGAAGAATCTGCGCTTGTCGAAGCTACTCGCGCCTTGATTAACGGGGTGAAACAGGCAGGTGTTGAGCGCTTGATTTCCGTTGGCGGAGCGGGCAGTCTTGAAGTGGCTCCAGGCGTTCAAGTGGTGGATACTCCGGACTTCCCAGATGCATGGAAGCCAATTGCACTCGCTCACCGTGACGCGCTTGATGTATATCGTCATGAATCCACATTGGCATGGACGAATGTAAGTCCTGCTGCCATGATCGAGCCAGGAGAGCGTACTGGACAATATCGTACTGGTACTGACCAATTGGTTGTAGACGCAGAAGGCAACAGCCGCATCTCAGCAGAAGATTTCTCCGTGGCCATCTTGGATGAAGTGGAGAACCCGCAATTTACAGGCCGTCGCTTCACAGCAGCTTATTAATCGTTGCGATTTACAATTCAAACGTTATGAATGGATGCCTAGCTGCGGCTAGGCTCCAGGATACAGCATAGTTGAACAATAAAGGAGAATCGAGATGCCAAAATCAATCTTTCTTAGTCACGGTTCGCCGATGATTGCCATATTGGATAATGAATATACTCGTTTTCTAACTGAGCTCGGAGCAAGCATGCAGCCGAAGGCGATTGTTCTGTTCAGTGCCCATTGGGAAACCGAAGAGACTACAATATCGTTCCAAACTGGAACGTATGAGACGATCTATGATTTCTATGGTTTTCCAGATGAATTGTTTCAGGTGAAGTATCCGGCTACAGGTTCCATCGAAATTGCCACTGAAGTAGAACGCTGCTTGTCAGCACGTGGGATTGCCGTAAACCGTGATGAATCACGCGGTCTAGATCATGGTTCATGGTCGTTGTTGAAGCATTTGTATCCGAATGCGAATATTCCGGTCGTACAAATCTCGGTAAACCCATTCCTTCCCGCAGAGCAGCAGCTGCTAATCGGTGAGGCACTAAGTGAGTTGGATGAGGATATTCTTCTCATAGGCAGCGGAGCGACCGTGCATAATTTGCGCATGTTGAAGTGGGAGCAGACAGAGCCGGAAGCTTGGGCAGTTCAGTTCGATGACTGGCTCATTGAGAAGCTGGAGAAGAAGCAATGGAGTGAACTGGCAGCTTATCGGGAGCATGCTCCGCATGCTGCATTAGCAGTACCGCGGGCAGAACATTTTGTCCCATTCTTCATTGCGCTTGGAAGTGCAGGAGCTGCCTATGATCCGAAGGTCATTCATCGCAGCTATGAGATGGGGACACTCAGCTATATGTGCATGTCCTTTACGTAATGCTTCTACAATCGAAAGAGAGCTATCCTTACACTGGAATACTGTGACTGGGATAGCTCTCTTCTTGCTATGCAGCACTTGCGAGGTAGCAATGGTTACCCTGTTATAACCTAAGATAACCTAAGGTAACTAGATGAGCAAAGTTACCTACAGTTGTGTTATCCAATTGTGTTATCCTTCAACATGTTGCTTACCAGCTTGATCCGCCTGAGGAATTAGAATTATTGTTGTTGCCCCAGCTTGATCCTCCAGATGAGTTGCCGCTCGTATTGCGATTAGCTGCTTGCCGTGCGGCCGCTTCCTCTTGCTGTCTTTCTTGTCTTATGATCGATTCGTAAGCTTGCTCCATTGCTGTAAGGATGCCTGATTTGCGTGCGGCCTCGTCATAAGCACCATTATGCATTAACCGATCAACGTCAGTGCTAATGGATGAGAACTGTGAGCCATATTGGTGAACATTCAGCCTGCTGCCATATTTGGCGCTGGATGAACGATATGGCTGCTCCATTCTAGCCAGTTCCTGTTCCACATTTTGTTTTTGAATCGCGGCACGTTCGACTGCACTCAAGAATTGATTTGCTTCATTCATGAATCGTGTTCCCGTATCTGTAAGTAAATCCATATCATACGGCTGCTGTGCCAGGAGCTGGCGTATGCTGGATTGCATGGCTGCCAAGCTCTTCTCCTGCTGCAGCCAGTTGGAGCAGATACGATGGCGATCGATCGTATGCAAGCCTTGAGCGAAGCTGTCTTCAGCAGATGCTTGCATCTGCTTCGCTTCCTCCAGCTTGTGATCGAGCTTGCGAATTAAGTCGCTGTAATGCTCAGCCGCTTGATCGAGCTTCTGAAGGAGTGCAAGGATGTGATCGAGTTCGCTTCTTGCTTGTTCATATTCCTGCACGTCCTCATTGCACCATTGAGTCACTCGACGAAGTGCGGATTGTACGGTATCTACAGCCTGAAGCTCCTCACGATACTGCCTCCAAGCCTGTTCCCAGTACTTGCCTCGATATTGCGTCTGTGCACGTGCAGTCAATGCAGACAGTTCCCTATCCTGGGCTGCATATTGGGACAGCTTCGTCACTATCGACTGGATATCACGAGCATTCTTCAACTTCAAGTCCGCTAGACGCTGCGTGATCTGGACAGCTTCAGCGAGCAGTAGGCTTGCGCGCTCGGCATGCTGTGCCGTGACAGGAACTTCTCCAAGCTTCAGGCGATCAAGCATCTGCTCATTACTCTGCTGTGCTTCTTCAATCTTGCCGTATGGATCGATACGCACGAGCTTCAAGCGATGCTCCTCGACAATCTGGGAGACGGAATTTCTAGACTGATTCATCTGCTCGGGAAAGCGCTGATACTGCTCTGCGTACTTAGATACCGATTGCTGATCCTGTTCCAATCGTTGAATTTCTTCATCCACATGAATCACCCGCTGCTCGGATTAGAATGGAACAGGCGGATATGTGCGTAGGGGGAATGTTCAAAATTTCGTCAGCAGCATACACGGATGAACAAATGCCGATCATTCGACCGGCATTTACGCGTCCTACTGGTATCGAATAATAAGTTGCTAGTCTAAACGATGTTTCAATTCTTGATTTTGGTTGAGTGGGATTGCTGTCTATTGCGGCCCTGCAGATTCCTTGATCGTGTGAATGCCGGCAATAAAAGCATCGATTAGCAGTTCTAGGCTGACATCGAGGTCGAGGGGAATGCCGAAGCCTCCCTTTTGCTCCAATGATGCGAACCCGTGCAGTAAGCTGCGAAGACCGCGTGCAGCATGAATCGCAGCATCGCCAGTAAGTTCATATGCATGCAGGACTTGAACGACCAGTTCAACAATTTCCGTACTGACACGCTGCACATCCGCGTTTTGTGGATCAGGGGCTAGGAGTGTTGCATCATAGAGTCCAGGGTGATTGCGGACGAAGGCAACATATGCTTTGCCTATCGAGCAAACAGCCTCATCGCCTGAACGTCCAATAGCTGCACGTGTCAAGGCGTGGTTTAATTGCTCCAGGCCATGAATAGACAACAAAAGTCGTATTCCCTGCAAACCGTCAACGTGATTATATAGGGACGGGGGGCGTACCTTCAGCTGCTGTGCTAATGAAGCCAGCGTAACTGCTTCGATCCCCTGTTTGTCCGCAATTAGGGTAGCTGCTTCTAGTATCATTGCGGGAGTCAAACCAACTCTTGGTGACATGTTCATTTCTCCTCTGTTGTTAAGTCATTCAGTTCATTCACTGTTAGTTAATTGTAAATAGCCAATGCCCAATAGACAATTGACCCCATCTAGATATATTATAACTAATGTAATTAGTTAATTCAATAACATCGTTTGTTTTTTGGTGTGGATTCCTATCAGATGGAGGGAGAGAGCATGGATACGTTCATCTACGTGTTGCAAATATGTAATTTAGGATTGCGGTTCGTGTTGGAGCTTTGTACATTGGCAGCTTTTGCGTATTGGGGAATACAGAGGGGCAACAGTACTCTAACGAAGGTTTTGCTCGGTGGTGGTTCCGTTATCGTGGCGATGTTGATATGGGGGACATTTGGCTCTCCCAAGGCAATGATACCGCTTGAAGGCTGGATCCGAGCGCTGTTCGAGGCCGCTTTTTTTGGTCTGGCTGCATTATCGCTGCACGTGGTAGGAAAGCATGTGTGGGCTGCTATCTTTCTCATTGTTCTGGTGGGGAATTGGTTGTTGATGTATATGTGGAATCAGTGAAACCAGTCATCTAGTAACCGTTACTCAGTGGCACTCAACTCGTGCAGTTGGGTGTTTTTTATTTTATTCACGTGGATCGTATGTAGAGGAAATAAAGGGAAATATTGTAGTATGATTGGGGTGGGTGTATAATTTTTGTCATATATCAGGAATGTATGGCAGAAGGAGGCATCATGAAAGTAATTGCCGTTCGAATTGACAGCATGATCAGGCTGAACGACTGGCTGCCTTTTCTATCGCCAGAGCGAAGAGAGAGGGTAGGCCGTTTCTATCGAGAGATGGACTCTATTCGTTGTGTGCTAAGTGAGCTCGTTGCCAAGAGCTTAATAATAGAGATGACAGGCTGTTCATCTGATCAAATTGCGATTCAAGCGGATCAGTTCGGCAAGCCTTATATGAGTGGGCCTTACCATCACATTCAATTCAATATCTCGCATTCAGGAACATGGGTTGTCGGCATTGCGAACGATCAGGATCACCCAGTAGGGATTGATATAGAACAGATTGATGAAGATATGGAGCTAGGGAGCTTTGCAAGCATTTTGTCAATCGATGAGAAGCGGGTGCTTGACTCTGTACCAGTAAACGAACGGATGGAGCACTTTATCGAGCTGTGGACCTATAAGGAAAGTTATGTGAAGGCTGATGGCAAAGGGTTATCCATGCCTATTGACTTGTGTTCGTTCACCCCTAGTCTGACTGGCGAAGCTGCATGGCAATTAGCGTCACCTAGCGACATCCCGTATTATTGGAAGTCTTATTCCGTTCATCCTGATTATAAGATGACTGCTTGCTCGGCGTATAAGCGGCTGCCAGAGACCTGTGCCGTTAGTAAAGCCTCAGAATTTTTGCAGCGATATGTAGATCTGCGAGCCCATGCTGCGTCTGCGACCTGACAGATAAGACTATTGCAGTTTGTACGATTGGACGCATTACAAATGATGATTCATGGATGAGGTAATGAGGCTTCGAGGAATTCACAAGTTGAAGTAGCGGTGATCCTAATCAGCGTCATACGGATAAATCATTCCAATATCATGTAATTATCTTGTAATTTCATAAAGGAGATTAATCAAATTGAATAACAAAAGATGGATAACTGCTATGTTGATGATCCCTATTCTACTCGGCCTAAGCGCATGTAAGCAAGGAATATCAAATGTGCTTTCTACGAAAGATATCCCTGTTCATGTAGAGCGATCTTTGGACGCTGGGAATGTATCTCGCATCTCGATTCAGACAAAGAGCTCCAACATCCAATATAAGATTGGAACTAGCGATTCGATTCAAGTTCAATTAAAAGGTACATTCGATGGCAGCGAAGAAGAGAAAGAACAACTCCTGTCCACGGAAATGGATCAAGATCAGCTAGCGATCAAGGTGGGGCCAATAATGGGAAAGTTATATTCCAACATATCTCTATCGCTAGAGGTTGAAGTTCCCGCGAAGGTCTATGAGGAATTGAAGATAGAAGCTTCGAGCGGTAATATTACGACAGGTGAGATTGAAGCTGGCCAATTGTCTGTCGAAGCTTCGTCCGGAAACATATCCGTTGAAGGATATGCGGGGAAGGAATATAAAGTGGAAGCTAGTTCGGGCAACATTGAACTCGGAAGAATGGCGGGAAAAGGAAGTGTAGAGGCTTCCTCTGGCAACGTAGATGTGGCTATTGATCCATTCCATGAATCGGTTCGCGTTCATACAAGTTCGGGCAATGCGACCATTCGAGTCCAGCCGGACGCGGTATTTCGAATTGTAGGCGATACGAAGCTGGAACGTGCCGATTTGAAAATTCCGGTAACGCTCGAGCATAAGGAAAGCAAGAGAAATTTCGAGGCAAGTGTCAATCAGGCCACATCGGAGTCGCCTGTTCTGGATGTAACGACTTCGTCTGGGAAAATGATATTGGAAAAAATCAAATAATGTCGGAAAGGGGCCGTTTCAACGCTACGAGAAACCCGGCCTCTTTTTCTATCGAGATTTGCGTATATAGTTTTTTTTTGAAATGCTGGCGGCCTCCCATTCTTCAGTTTCCTTTTTAGAAACAAGGAAAGGTTAAACCCTACATATGGACAGATTATGTCCCCATTTACATCCCCTCATAAGTGCTGGGAACGAATTGGTCGTTGCGTGCCCTTTTATCCTCAATTTACCTTAATCCGCAGGTCGTTTTATTGTCGTCATATCCTATAGTTACCGAAATTATTTTTCATGTTGTCACATTCTTAGCCCAGTTGTTCGTTGTATAGAGTGGAAGGGGGGAGTAGGGCTTGGATGACGCGGAGTTAAGTCAGATCATCGCAGAGGTTCTGGATGGGAACACAGCAAAATTTGAAATGATTATGGAGAAATACCAAAAACCGATTTTTCTCTATTGTTATCACATGCTCGGCAATTATACCGAAGCGGAGGATAACGCACAGGAAGTATTTTTAAAGACATTTCGCAATTTGCGGAAATATCAGAGTGAGGTCCCCTTTCGAGCCTGGTTGTACAAGATTGCTTATCATCAATGCATTGATATGATCCGCAAGCGGAAGCTGGTGAAATATTTGCCGTTTTTTTACCGGGACGAGAAGGAAAATAAAGATGTCGATTTGCAGATTGAAGCTAACTATTTTGATGAATCCGTTCATCGAGCCTTGTCAAAATTAACGGCCGAAGAGCGGAACTTATTAATTTTACGTTGCGTCGAGGATAAGAGCTACCAGGAGATCGGTTTGATTTTGGGTAAAAGCAGCGCAAGCCTGCGTAAAAAATACGAACGTACGGCTGCAAAATTCCGAGAGCATTATGCTCATGTAAAGGGGCTGGGAGTGTATGAATATGGACAAGGATCGGGATTTAAAAAAATTATTTAATGACCCGCGCATTCCCGACGCCGACTTGACAGGAAAGATCATGAGTATTTTGCATGCCGAACCCCCAAAAAAAGAGAGGTTTTTTGTGAAATATAAAGTTTCTTTGACTGTGATTGTAGGGACGATGTTAATGGCTTCCACGGGTTACGCGGCCGTTCAGTATAATTCATTGTCGAATAAGGATGGCGAAGTCGTATATGAGACTAAATCGGCGAAAGAGATGGGACCAGCAGAAACGAAAGATGTACAAGAGCATTTCAAGGCATTTCATGAACTTAAGGAGAAGATGTTAAAGAGCGGTGAAGCTGGACTGTTCTATCTGGTTGCCAATAACCCGGATCATCAAACAAATCTTGGAACGAAGGCGATGCCATTCCAAAATCTCTCTCAATTACGCGAAAAGATTACGGATAAGTCCATCAAGATTCCAGACAGTGTCAATGGAAATTATAAATTCAAAGAAGCGGATGTGCTCTTTAGAAATGCTCAGGAAGTAAACCCACCTTCTCTGAAAGAACAAAAGGCGCTGGCGGAAAAACTGAGAAAGCAGGCGGAAGAATCCAATCAGGGATATGCCATGATGCCGGTTGAAATGACAAATCAGTTTTTCATTCTCAATGCTACGTATCAAAATGGAGAGGATAAAATCGGGGTTAATGTCACTAATCTGAGTGGAAAGAGCATGAACGCTGGATTGTATATTGACGAGAAAGTAGAGTTTAAGCAGGAGAAGGTTCAAGTGAAGGGAGTAGAAATGCTGTATACAGATTGGGGTCGTTCAAAGTGGCATGAGTTGAGATGGGTATACGAGAGCCCTGACAAAAAGGTAAGATACGTCTATACGATAGATGGAGATATAAATAAGGTAAGTAAAGAAGCTTTGATGAAAATTGCTGAAAGTTATTTGGAATAATAAACGACTAAAAAATGGGGGCTGCTCCAAAGCGAATTGGAGCGGGTTCCCGTTTTCTTTTACATATCAAAAACTTCCGGGGTCCCCGCAAAGTAATCGGAATAAGCTTCAAAGGCTACACGTCACTTTGTGGGGTTATTTTAACCGGTCAGATCAGGCTGCACGCCTTATGATTGAATCGGTTCAAGAACAAGGCCAGCCATATTACGGCGGATGATCCAGGTTTTTTGTCGTCAGATCCGGTGGTTACCGGAATGATTTTTTTATGTTGTCACATTTTTAGCCCAGCTGTTCGTTGTATAGAGTGAAAGGGGGGGAGGGCTTGAATGACGCGGAGTTAAGTCAATCATCGCAGAGGTGCCGGATGGAATACGGCAAAATTCGAGGTTGACTTGTAGATTGAAACGGGCTAATTTGATGAATCCGTGCATTCCCGACTCCGACTTAACAGGATAGGTTATGCAAATTTTGTGTGCTGAGCAAAAAGAAAAGGAGAGGTTTTTCGTGAAATATAAAGTTGCTTTGACTGCGGTTGTAGGGATGATGTTGACGGTCTCTACGAGTTACGCGGCCGTACAGTATCATTCTTTGAAGAATAAGGATGGCGAAGTTGTATATGAGACGAAATCGACGAAGACGCAACAGTCCGGAAAAACAGAATCGGAAGATGAAAGAAAGCGGTTCAATGCATTTTTTGAACTTAAGGAGAAGGTGCTAAAGAACGGGGAAGCTGGGCTGTTCTATATGGTTGCCAATAACCCGGATCATCAAACAAATCTTGGAACTAAGTTGACTCCATTCCAAAATCTCGCTCAATTGCGCGATAAGATTACGGATAAATCCGTTAAGATTGCAGACAGTGTCAATGGTAATTATAAATTCAAAGAAGCGGAAGTGCTCTTTAAAAATGTTCAGGAAGTAAATCCGCCTTCTCCGGAAGAAAAAAAGGCGATGGCGGAAAAGCTGAGAAAACAGGCAGAAAAGTCCAAAAAGGGATATGCCATGATGCCAATTAAAATGACAGATCAATTTTCCAACATTTGGGTCACTTATCGAAATGGAGAGGATACAATCCAGGTTACGATCACTAATCTGAACAAAAAGAATGGAGGAATGTATATTGACGAGCAAAGTGAGTTTGAACAGGAAAAGGTTCAAGTGAAGGGGGTAGAAATGCTGCATACAGAATTTGGTCCTTCGCATGTGCACAATCTGACATGGGTATACGAGAGCCCGGACAAAAAGAAAAGATACGCCTATAATGTCCAAGGAAACAGCGATAAAATCAGCAAAGAAAGCTTGATGAAAATTGCTGAAAGCTATTTGGAACTTATAAATAGTAAATAACAAAAACGGGAATCCCCTCCAAAGCGAATTGGAGCGGGTTCTCGTTTTTGTTATTTAGGCTTTAGCCAGTTGAGAGCGTGAAACGCGAGAAACAAAAAACCACCTTTGAGGCGGTTATTTGATGATCTTGTTCATGAATACAAAAAAGAGAGGGTGAATTCTGAATATTAACTTGATTATTTGTGAGGGTGGTTCTACAATATTTTTGATTGAATAATTAGTCAATATAAAAACCCGCCGCAAATTACCGTATTGCAGAAAGGAACATTCGTATGGAAATGAACCGTAACAAACTAAATTGGACGATAGCAGCCCTGCTGTTAAGTATTTTCCTGTCGTCCTTGGATCAAACAATTGTATCTACTGCACTGCCCTCCATTGTTCAGAAAATTGGTGGGCTAGATGTTGTATCGTGGGTATTCACGATTTACATGCTGGCATCAACAGCGATCATACCGGTAGTGGGGAAGCTGTCCGATATGTATGGGCGCAAGCGATTTTATATTGCAGGATTGGCCCTCTTCACGGGAGGCTCCCTGCTATGTGGGCTCGCAACTTCAATGACTCAGCTTATTGCCTTTCGAGGAATTCAAGGACTTGGAGCTGGTTTCCTCATGCCGATTACGTTCACGCTTATTTTTACGATTATTCCGCAGGAACGTGCAGGCAAATTCCAAGCTCTCTTTATGGGGGTATATGCACTCTCTTCTGTCGTTGGGCCGACAATCGGCGCTTTTATTACGGAACAGCTCAACTGGCATTGGAACTTCTTCGTGAATATTCCGTTTGGTATCGCAGCAATCCTCATCATGTGCTGGTCATTGGTTGAATCACGCGCTGATACAGGCAAGCCGAAGGTAGATTATGCCGGTGCGCTGCTTCTTATTGTGACAACTGTTATTCTCTTGTTGGCATTCAAGCTGGCGGGTGAGGACTATGCTTGGGGATCGTGGGAAGTGCTGCTTATGTTGCTAGGTGGGGCACTGGCACTGGTTCTATTTATCGGGATCGAGCTGCGGGCATCTGAGGCCATTATCCCTCTTCACTTATTCCGCAATCGGACGATTGCTGGCGTTTCGCTAGCTTCCTTTGTTCAAGGGATGATTATGTATGGTGCTTTGCTCTACATTCCATTTTTCATTCAGGCGGGGCTTGGGGGAAACGTGAAGGATGCGGGGAACGCGCTAACGCCGATGATGTTCTCGGTTATGGTTGGTACTGTACTGGGAACAATGCTGATGAAGCGGCTCAGTTGGAGGGGATCGGTGCTGCTCGCGTCAAGTCTTATGGGAATGAGTGCATTCTTATTTACGACTCTGCCGCTTGACGTAAATATGTGGTATGTTAGGGGAAATACAGCCTTAATAGGTGTCGGGATTGGAATCCTTATGCCGAATGCGCAGACGGCTGCAACACTTACTGCACCTGAACGATACAGAGGAGTCGCCACCTCGATGGTTACCTTCTTTCGTACGATTGGCGGCGTGCTTGGAGCATCCATTATGGCGGCCATTGTAAATCAGCATCTGGCAACAGAAATTCAGCGTCAGGCTTCGGTTTTGCAGCTGGATTCGGCAGTACTGGATAAGTTGAGCAATGCGCAAATGCTGATTGGGTCCACATCGCTGTTACCAGACCATGCAGCCGCAGCATTAAGAGCGTCGCTCGTCGCATCTATTCATTCCGGCTTCTGGCTGCTGGTTATAGCTGCGGCCCTGGTTCTGCCGATGGGTGTCTTGATGGGGAATGAGCGGTTTCATGCGTCAAATGCTGTACAGTCGAAGCATTCGGATCATACATCTGTATAGGCATTCGTAGAATGATTCATTGTGTAAAGGAGGGGGCTCAGCCATGCGGTTGCTAGTTCCATTAGCTGCTGTTCGTGCAGAGCTGTATGTATATGTCACCTAGAAATGCGGATCAAAATAAGTTGATTCGGGACGAGCGTAAGGAACAGATTTTAAGCAGCGCTTTAAAGGTATTTTCCAATAGAGGATTCGTAGCTACCAAGATTAGCGACATTGCGAAGGAAGCTTCTTTGAGTCATGGTCTTGTCTATCATTATTTTGAGTCGAAGGATGAGATATTCGCAACCTTAGTGGAACGGGCACTGCAATCTTCCGATCAATTGATGCTGATGACGGTGTCGGTTCAAGGGAACAGCTTGGATCAGATTGCATGGATGACGCAGCAAATTTTAAGTGCGTTCGCGGAGCGCGAAGAGGCCGTGTATTATCATCACATTATGCTGCAAGCCTCTACGTATCAATCGATGCCGGATTCCGTGAAGTCACAGATGCAGCAATTAACCAGTCCAATGAAGCATATGGTAGGGATAATAGAGGAAGGTCAGCGCAGGGGTGAGATTCACGGCGGGGATGCCAAGCGGCTGGCTACGCTGTATTGGTCCATGATTCAAGGTCTGGCGCTTATGAAGATTGAAGCGGGAGAATATTTCAGCATGCCTGATTGTGACATGATTGTTCGCATGTTTAAATAATTTCCCCGCTTGGGATTGGTAATTACTGAATTATTGAATAATAGAATAAGGCTTCATAAAGTGATGGAAATCTAGGGTTTGGAACTAATGTTTCACGATTGTCCACAATTGGGCAGAAGTCTCTGATTCGTTCGTGAGCGTTTACATATCTGCAGATTATGATAGTATAGGTTCAATGAAGTAAGGTTGCGGCTGTCTTGCCTATGCGTGTTGACGGCATATTCATAGAATCATTTCACAAAAGTGGGTTGTAGACATGGATCATGACAAACAGCGATTGAGTATTGAAGCGGCAAGATTATATTATTTATCGGATTATAGTCAGATGGACATTGCAGCCAAGTTAGGGGTATCCCGTCCGACTGTATCCCGGCTGCTGCAATATGCAAAGGAGCAAGGGTTCGTACGGATCGATATTGTCGATCCGCTTGAGGATCTGGACGCATTGGGAGCACGACTTAGACATCGGTATGGACTGGATACGGCACTCGTCTGCTATTCGCCGGCGAACGAATACAAGGAAATTCAGAAACATATTAGCAAGCGAGCAGCTGAGTATTTAGCCGAAACGGTTCAAGATACAGATATTATCGGTGTAACATGGGGACGTACGATGCATGCAGTTGCACAGCAGCTTCAACAGAAGCAGGTTCGAGGCGTTGAGGTCGTACAGCTCAAGGGAGGCATTAGCCACTCGCATGTGAATACTTATGCGGCGGAGACGGTGAATCTGTTTGCATCAGCCTTTCATACGATTGCCCGTTATTTGCCGCTGCCCGTTATATTTGACAGCGTCGCCTTGAAGCAAATGGTGGAGGAGGATCGGCATATCCGCCGAATCATTCAGCTTGGCAAGCAGGCCAATATTGCGGTGTTCACCGTGGGTACGGTGAATGATGATGCATTGTTGTTCCAGCTTGGCTACTTCAGCAGTGAAGAGAAGAAGCTGCTGCAGAGCAGAGGTGTTGGTGATATATGCTCGCGATTCTTCGATGCGGAGGGCCGCATTTGCAGTGAAGGAATTAATGATCGAACCGTAGGAATTGATTTGTCGGATTTGCGAGAGAAGGACAAGTCGATACTTGTAGCAGGGGGACAGCGCAAGATTGATGCGATCCGTGCAGCGCTTGTTGGTAAATATGCCAATATACTCGTAACCGATCAATTTACGGCGCAAGCATTATTGCAATAATTACCGCTATGCAGCGACAATGGAAGCCCTTAGAGTAGGTACGTGGAGGCGAAGCCCCATATTCTATTCTGAGGGATTTTTTATGCGCTTTTTGTTCAAAATATTGTAAGAAAGCTGTTCATAATATTGTAATGAACAAAATTTCTGAGCAAGCTTTACATCTGTTCAGACCGCATGATATGATACCCATGAAATCAATATTACAACTGTTAAATGGATATGACACAAGAATATAAGGGGTGTGCAGCATGAGCATAGCACGTATGATTGACCATACGATGTTGAAGGCAGACGCTGTTCAAGCGGATATTGCCAAGCTGGTTGAGGAAGCGAAGCAGTATCAATTCGCTTCGGTGTGCGTTAACCCGACTTGGGTGGCTTACTGTGCAGAGCAGCTTGCTGGTACAGAAGTTAAGGTATGTACGGTTATTGGATTCCCACTCGGTGCATCTACATCTGCTGTTAAGGCATTGGAGACACAAGATGCGATTGCAGGTGGTGCAACCGAAGTTGATATGGTTATTAATATTGGAGAGCTGAAGGCCGGCAACGATGAATTCGTACTGAAGGACATCGAGGCGGTTGTGAAAGCGGCTTCAGGCAAAGCGCTCGTCAAGGTCATTATTGAGACTTGCCTGCTTACTGATGAGCAGAAGGTTCGCGCTTGTGAACTGGCTGTGAAGGCAGGAGCTGACTTCGTGAAGACATCTACAGGCTTCTCGACAGGCGGTGCGACTCGTGAAGATGTAGCACTTATGCGCAAGACGGTTGGCCAGCAGACAGGTGTGAAGGCTTCTGGCGGTGTTCGCAGCTTGGAAGATGTGAACAACATGATTGAAGCGGGAGCAACTCGAATTGGAGCAAGCTCTGGCGTCAGCATCATGAATGGCATTACATCGACATCTTCTTATTAAAATAGAGACGTGAATCATTCCTTCGGTAGGCGAGTCGCTTATGGAAGGGATGATTCACTGTCCAATGAGGAGGATCAGCCCATGAAAGAACAGTTGATTCAAGAAGCGCTGGAGGCGCGCAAGCAGGCTTACGCACCATATTCTCATTTCCAGGTTGGGGCGGCTATTTTAGCGGATGGAACCATTTATCGTGGCTGCAACGTAGAGAATGCATCCTATGGCTTGACGAACTGTGCGGAACGAACGGCTGTATTCAAGGCTGTATCGGAAGGCAAACGTAAGGTAGAAGCTGTTGCTGTAGTTGCGGATACGGAAGGGCCTGTATCTCCGTGTGGAGCTTGTCGCCAAGTGTTGGCAGAGTTCTGCGATGGTGATACGAAGATTTACTTGACGAATCTTAAGGGTGACACAGAGGAATGGACAATGTCCCAACTGCTTCCTGGCGCGTTTTCAGGTGCCGATATGGAAAAGGATAGCGAGTAAAACAAAGATAGAAATTACGTTCGATTTGAAAGCGGTAACAAGGTGCTCTAAATCATTTTTAAGAAATCGATGCATGCTCTAGCATGGGGGGAACTTTACATGAAATTTGTAATTGCGATCATTGGTCTGCTGGCTGTATTCGGACTCACATATATCGCAAGTAAGGATCGACGCAACATTCGCTATCGTCCATTGGCCATAATGGTCGTGTTGCAGGCAATTCTGGCATTTGTGTTGTTGAATACAAGTGTCGGGGAAGTGATAATCGGCAAATTTGCTAAAGTTTTTGAATCATTGCTCGGTTATGCAGCCGAAGGCATTAACTTTGTGTTTGGCGGAATCGTGAATGATATTCAAGGAACTCAATTTTTCTTAAACGTTTTGCTGCCGATTGTTTTTATTTCCGCCTTGATTGGTATTTTGCAATACACGAAAATCTTGCCGTTCATTATTAAGTACATCGGTCTTGGATTGAGCAAGGTTAACGGTATGGGTAAGCTGGAATCATACAACGCAGTAGCATCTGCAATTCTGGGTCAGTCCGAAGTATTTATTTCGGTGAAAAAGCAAATTGGATTGCTGCCGGAGCGCCGCTTATATACACTTTGTGCTTCTGCGATGTCGACAGTATCGATGTCCATTGTCGGTGCTTATATGACAATGATTCAGCCTAAATATGTAGTAACTGCGCTTGTATTGAATCTGTTTGGCGGATTTATAATCGCTTCGATTTTGAATCCGTATAAAGTATCAAAGGAAGAAGATATTCTGGAAGTGCAGGAAGAGCATAAGCAATCGTTCTTCGAAATGCTGGGCGAATACATTATGGACGGCTTCAAGGTCGCGATTACTGTTGCTGCGATGCTGATCGGTTTTGTTGCCTTGATTGCACTTATCAACGGAATCTTCGGCAGTATCTTCGGAATTTCATTCCAAGAAGTGCTTGGCTATGTGTTCGCACCATTCGCATTCCTGATGGGGGTACCTTGGAAGGAAGCGGTCGATGCGGGAAGCATTATGGCAACGAAGATGGTAGCGAACGAATTCGTCGCGATGCTGGATCTTGGCAAGCTAGCTCTGTCTGAGCGTACTACAGGTATCGTATCTGTATTCTTGGTATCGTTCGCGAACTTCTCCTCGATCGGCATCATTTCTGGTGCAGTGAAGGGACTTCATGAGAAGCAAGGCAACGTAGTGGCACGCTTCGGTCTTCGCTTGCTGTACGGCGCTACGATGGTAAGCGTATTGTCTGCGATTGTTGCAGGTATTTTCCTATAACTATATTCACAACGTCCACTTCTGGTTAAGTGGACGTTGTAAGCATCTAAATCAGCTTGGGAAAGGGGAACGACATGATGACAACATTCAAAAGGATTCATCTTATCGTTATGGACTCGGTAGGCATCGGTGAAGCACCTGATGCGGCACAATTCGATGATGTAGGCTCAGATACACTCGGGCATATCGCACAGGAATGCGGAGGGCTGAACATGCCTAATATGGCTGCACTCGGCTTGTCCAATATTCGCTCGATTCCTGGCATAGAGGTGGCCGAACGTCCCCTAGGCTATTATGGCAAAATGCAAGAAACCTCCCGCGGCAAAGATACAATGACTGGACATTGGGAGATCATGGGGCTGTATATTGATACTCCATTCCGCGTGTTTCCGGATGGATTCCCAGCGGAACTGATTGAACGCATTGAGGCGAAGACAGGTCGCAAGGTAATCGGCAACAAGCCGGCAAGCGGAACCGAAATTATCGATGAGCTCGGTGAAGAGCATGTGAAGACAGGCGCTCTCATTATTTATACTTCTGCGGATTCTGTACTACAAATTGCAGCGCATGAAGAGGTAGTTCCATTGAAGGAGCTGTACGAGATTTGTGAGTTCTGTCGCGAAATTACTCGAGATGACCCTTACATGCTTGGACGAATTATTGCTCGTCCATTTGTAGGGGAGCCTGGGAACTTCACGCGTACGTCGAACAGACATGATTATGCCTTGAAGCCATTTGGCCGCACAACAATGAATGAGCTGCAGGATCAAGGCTACGATGTGATCGCATTAGGCAAAATTTCAGATATTTATGATGGCGAAGGAATTACACAAGCAATTCGAACAAAGTCTAATATGGACGGCATGGATAAATTTATCGCGACACTGGATGAGCCATTCAAGGGATTAAGTTTCATAAATCTCGTTGACTTCGATGCATTGTACGGACATCGCCGCGATCCAGCGGGTTATGGACGTGCGCTAGAGGAATATGATGCTCGGCTGCCTGAAGTATTTGCGAAGATGACGGATGAGGATCTGCTCCTCATTACAGCAGACCATGGCAATGATCCAACGTACAAAGGCACTGACCATACGAGGGAGTACGTTCCACTGATTGCATATTCTCCGCGCTTTGTAGATGGAGGCAAGGAGCTTCCACTTCGTGGAACATTTGCAGATATCGCGGCAACGGTTGCCGAGAACTTTGCAGTTGCGGCACCAGCGTATGGCAAGAGCTTTTTATCTGATTTGAAATAATTCGGATTTGAAATAATTCATCATACTGGAGGAACATAACTATGAGTGTACACATTGGAGCGAAACAAGGCGACGTTGCAGAAACGATATTGTTGCCAGGAGATCCATTGCGTGCGAAATATATCGCAGAAACGTACTTGGAGGATATTACTTGCTATAACGAGGTTCGCGGGATGCTCGGCTTCACGGGAACTTACAAAGGCAAGCGCATCTCCGTACAAGGTACGGGCATGGGGGTTCCGACAACAAGCATTTATGTAAATGAGCTGATCAATGAGTACGGTGTGAAGAACTTGTTCCGTGTAGGTACTTGCGGTGCGATGCAGAAGGACGTTCATGTGCGTGATGTCGTGCTTGCTCAAGCAACTTGTACAGATTCCAGCATGAACCGTCATGTCTTCGGCGGATATGACTACTCTCCAATCGCCAGTTTCTCCTTGCTGAAGGGGGCTTATGAGAATGCGGTTGCGAAGGGAATGAACGTTCATGTCGGCAACATCTTCACTTCCGACATGTTCTACCGCGATGACAAGTCTGTTGTTCAGAAGCTGATGGATTATGGCGTATTGGCCGTGGAAATGGAAACAACGGCTCTGTACACACTGGCTGCGAAATATGGTGTGAATGCATTGACAATCTTAACAGTTAGTGACCACTTGCTGACAGGTGAGGAAACGACATCGCAAGAGCGTCAAACAACGTTCAATGACATGATGGAAGTGGCGTTGGAGACAGCTATTTCGCTGTAAGTAGTTTTGTCATTAGCAACAAGCAAAGGCGTTTATAGGGTTGGCATTATAGTGAATTCGTTTTTGGTTAAGAATGATGAACGAACCTGCGTTCAAGCACATATCCAATGGAGAGCGAGGAGAATCAACGATGAGAATGGTGGATCTGATTGCGAAGAAGCGTGACGGCAAGGAACTGACGACAGAGGAAATTAACTTTGTTATTGATGGCTATACCAAAGGTGATATCCCGGATTATCAAGTCAGTGCATTTGCGATGGCCATTTATTTTCAAGATATGACGGAGCGGGAGCGGGCTGATTTGACGATGGCCATGGTCAACTCCGGTGAAACGATTGATCTCTCAGCAATTGAGGGCGTTAAGGTCGATAAGCATTCAACTGGCGGTGTTGGCGATACGACGACGCTTGTACTCGCCCCTCTAGTTGCGGCATTGGATATTCCAGTAGCCAAGATGTCAGGCCGTGGGCTTGGTCATACAGGCGGTACGATTGATAAGCTCGAGGCAATCGAAGGGTTCCATGTGGAAATTACGAAGGACGAGTTCGTAAACCTAGTCAATAACCATAAGATTGCGGTAATCGGTCAGACAGGCAACTTAACGCCTGCGGACAAGAAGTTGTATGCCCTGCGTGACGTTACAGCAACTGTCAATTCCATTCCGCTTATTGCAAGCTCCATTATGAGCAAGAAGATTGCGGCAGGTTCCGATGCCATCGTACTCGATGTGAAGACTGGAGCAGGGGCCTTTATGAAGACGGCTGAGGATGCGAAGGAATTGGCGCATGCGATGGTCAGCATCGGCAACAATGTTGGTCGCAAGACGATGGCTGTTATATCCGATATGAGCCAACCCCTTGGACGTGCAATCGGCAACTCGCTTGAAGTACAGGAAGCGATTGATACACTGCGTGGACATGGCCCTGAGGATCTGGAAGAGCTGTGCTTCGCGCTTGGCAGACAGATGGTATTCCTTGCTGGCAAGGCGTCCTCCTTGGAAGAGGCGGAAGAGAAGCTGAAGGAAGTCATCACGAACGGCAAGGCGTTGGAGAAGTTCAAGGAATTCATCGCGAACCAAGGCGGCAATCCAGAGGTCGTCGACGATCCGAACAAGCTGCCGCAGGCTGCTTATAAGATCGAAGTTCCTGCTAAGGAAGACGGCGTAGTGGCAGAAATCGTCGCTGACGAGATTGGTACAGCAGCGATGCTGCTTGGCGCTGGCCGCGCAACGAAGGAGTCCGAAATCGATCTTGCTGTAGGCTTGATGCTGAACAAGAAGATTGGAGATGCGGTTAAGGCAGGCGAGTCCTTGGTAACGATTCATGCAAATCGTGAGAACGTGGATGACGTCATTGCTAAGATTTATGAGAACATTCGGATTAGCGACCATGCAGAGGCACCAGTGCTTGTCCATGATATCGTAACGGAATAAATTTAGGTTCAGTGGAGAGCAGGATGCAGGCGGATGCCTTGCAGCTTGCTCTTTTTCCTTTTCATGCAGATTTTCCTATATGGATGATCAGAAATAACGGGGGTGTACATCTTATCAAATAACGTTAACGCCTATCAATTTGCGTATTGCGAACCTGGCATGGATAGAGGAATTGAAATCATGCTATCATGAACTCAACAATATCGTAAGGGGGAGCTGCATGAGATATTTTCCGCTCGGAGATTCGGCGGTTGTCGTGGAATTTGGTACCCTCATCGGGCAGGCTGCACATGAGCAAGTTCGGTTGTTGTCACTCTACCTTGACGAACATCCGATGCAAGGGATGATTGAATACGTCCCTTCTTATACGACTGTAACTGTATTTTATAATCCGGGTCAGTTGCGGTATGATGAGGCACAAGCGCGACTGGAAATTGCTGTTGCCCAATCGTTACATATGAAGCTTGAATGCAATATTCGAACTGTCGATATACCGGTATGCTATGGTGGGAGCTTCGGTCCTGATTTGAATGAAGTCGCCGCGATTAACCAGCTGTCACCGGATGAAGTTGTTCACATTCATAGCAGCGGGGAATATGTAGTCTATTTGCTTGGGTTTGCGCCAGGTTTTCCGTTTCTGGGAGGAATGTCGAAGCGGATTGCCGCACCAAGGCGTTCCACTCCACGGCTTGCGATTCCATCAGGGACAGTAGGAATTGCCGGCATGCAAACGGGAGTGTATCCAATCGTCACGCCCGGCGGCTGGCAGTTGATCGGTCGGACACCCGTACCGTTATTTCGTCCGGATATGAATCCTCCAACTTTGCTAAGAGCAGGGGATAGAATACGCTTTTTGCCTATTACAGAAGAGGAATACACGAAATGGGAGGAGCGCGGGTCATGTGTATCCGGGTAAAATCGGCGGGCATGCTGACAACGGTTCAGGATCTCGGCCGCTTTGGGTTGCAAAAGTACGGTGTACTAACAAGTGGCGCAATGGATGGGGTCGCACTCAGGCTGGCAAACTTGCTGGCAGGCAATGAAGAGGGCGCGGCAGCTTTAGAGATTACGTTGCTTGGGCCGCAGCTTATATTTGAAAAGGGCGCCGTAATCGCTCTAGCGGGGGGCAACTTGTCTCCTAGCATTGATGGAATGAGCATTCCGCTATGGCGTCCCGTGTATGTTCCTGCAGGAAGCACATTACAATTCGGGAGAACTGTATCGGGCTGCAGAACCTATTTGGCAATAAGCGGCGGGCTATCCGTCCCGGAAGCGATGGGTAGTCGCAGCACTTATTTGCGAGCAGGAATAGGTGGATTGCATGGTCGAGCGCTTGAAGCTGGAGATGTGCTGGAGATGGGAGAAGCTGCCGAACCGTTCAATTTATGTTCCCTTGAAACGATTGTCATGCCATGGGGGGCCAGCTTTGCGATTCGTCCTGCTTACAAAGAAAATCCGGTGCTTCGCGTCGTCCGTGGTCCTGAATTCGATACATTCAGTGAAGAAAGCAAGCATCGATTATGGACGGAGCCATTCCGCGTCACGACGCAGTCGGACAGAATGGGCTACCGGCTCGCAGATGTGCCGTTGACAGTGGCAGAACCTGTTGACATGATCTCGTCTGCCGTTAGCACAGGCACGATTCAAGTACCGCCGGAAGGCAATCCGATCGTGTTGTTGGCGGATCGACAAACGGTCGGTGGATATCCGCGAATCGCTCATGTAATTAGTGTGGATTTGCCGCTCATCGCCCAAGTGAGACCAGGCGGGTATATTCGATTTGCAGAGGTTACACAAGAAGAAGCACAGGATCTGTATGTGAAGCGGGAACAAGAGATTGCCCAATTCCGGCAGGGACTAGCCCTGCGGATTCGTTAGGAGGGAAAGTACTATGCATCAAATCGATATAAACTGTGATATGGGAGAGAGCTTTGGCGCATATCGGCTCGGCTCGGATGAAGCAATTTTGCCGTTCGTAACATCCGTGAATATTGCTTGTGGTTTCCATGCTGGCGATCCTTCCGTCATGAAGCGGACTGTAGCAGCAGCACTTGAGCGTGGGGCAGCAATTGGGGCTCATCCCGGACTACCAGATCTAGCTGGATTCGGACGGCGCAACCTCGACATCACTCCTGAGGAAGCCTATGATTTGGTCGTCTATCAAGTGGGGGCGCTATACGGATTTGTTACAGCGGCTGGCGGCAAGATGCAGCATGTGAAGCCGCATGGCGCCTTGTACAACATGGCTGCAAGCAACTGCGCGCTGGCTGAGGCGATTGCCCGAGCTGTCCATGATATGAATCCAGAGCTGGTGTTATTCGGACTATCGGGAAGTGAACTGGTAAAGGCGGGTCAAGCCGTTGGACTTCGCTGTGCGCATGAAGTATTCGCAGACCGGACGTACCAAGCGGATGGTTCTTTGACGCCGCGTCGGGAGTCCAATGCGCTGATCACGGATACTGAAGAAGCGGTACAGCAGGTCATTCGCATGGTAAAAGAAGGGGTTGTCCACGCTGTCCAGGGTGATGATGTAGCGATTCAAGCCGATACGGTATGCATTCATGGTGATGGCACACATGCGCTTGCCTTTGCCCAAAGCTTGCGGCAACGGTTGAGTGATGAAGGAATTGTTGTGCGATCCGTTTGGGCGAAGTAGAAGTTGATCCTATTTTTTGACTTATATATAGAAGGGATAGCGTCAAGGAAGCTGAGGGAAGTAAGCCAGAAATGGGGAAAAAGGTGTTATGCTTTTTTAAAAGAGAGTTCATCTCTTAGAGAAGCATGGACACCTTTTTTATTTGTCTATTGTGAAAACATTTTCAAAATGACGTAATAAATAATTGGATTCACCCAATTCGCTTTTATATATTGCGTATTATTTATTTATAGTATACATTAATGAAAAAGGATAAAATATACATTTTCTTAGTTGTTGGAGACGGGATGAAACAAGAACTCGGTAACAGTGGAATAGGGAGGATAACCGTGATCGCGAAAAATAAGGAAAGCACTCAATTGGCTGGTCTGTATGTAGATGAATCTCAGAGGAACCTGGCGGTTGCCAAGCTGGTGGAATCCGCTCTCTGCAACGGAGAAGGTCATCTGACTTCGACTGGCGCTTTGCAAGTCACAACGGGCAAATATACGGGACGTTCCCCGAAGGATAAGTTCATCGTCAGAGAGTCGGACACAGCAGACCATGTCGCTTGGGGCGAGGTGAATCAGGCTATCACCTCTGAGCAATTCGACTCGTTGTATAACAAAACGATCAACTATATGAAGAACCGCAAGCTCTTTGTATTCGACGGTTATGCAGGGGCAGACCTGGCTTATCGTTTGCCTGTCCGCTTTATTAATGAATACGCGTGGCAAAATTTATTCGTTCAGCAATTGTTTATACGTCCAACAACGAATGAGCTGTTAACTCATGAACCTGATTTTACTGTGATTGCAATGCCTGGCATGAAGGCGGATCCCGCTGTCGACGGGACGAATTCCGAGACGTTCATTGCGATCTCATTCGAGAGAAAGACTGTGCTCATCGGCGGTACCCATTACGCAGGCGAGATAAAGAAATCGATTTTCAGCGTGCTGAACTATTTGCTTCCCTTCCGTGGCGTCATGCCGATGCACTGCTCGGCGAATGTCGGGGAGGATGGAGACACGGCATTGTTTTTTGGATTATCGGGAACAGGGAAGACGACTTTGTCGGCTGATCCGGATCGCGGCTTAGTCGGCGATGATGAGCATGGCTGGTCCGATGCGGGCGTATTCAATTTCGAAGGCGGCTGCTATGCCAAATGCATCGGGCTGTCGCAGGAGAAAGAGCCGCAAATCTGGAATGCAATCCGGTTCGGCTCTGTCCTGGAAAATGTGTGGATTGACACCGTAACCGGTGAGGCAGATTACCATAGTAATACACTAACGGAGAACACGCGGGCCGCTTATCCGATTGATTATATTCATAACTCGATCATTCCCGGTACCGCAGGCCATCCGAATGTCATTATCTTTTTGACCGCCGATGCCTTTGGCGTCCTGCCTCCCGTATCCAAGCTGACGAAGGAGCAGGCGATGTATCACTTCCTGTCCGGCTATACATCCAAAATGGTAGGTACGGAACGCGGCGTAGTCGAACCAGAAGCGACATTCTCGGCATGCTTTGGAGCTCCATTTCTCCCCTTGAGACCGGATGTATACGCAGAAATGCTCGGCGACAAAATCACGAAATACGGTGTGAAGGTTTATTTGGTCAATACAGGATGGAGCGGCGGTCCTTACGGGATTGGCGAGCGGATGAATCTGTCGTACACAAGGGCGATGGTCAAGGCGATTATGAATGGAAGTATCGAGAAAGCAGCCTTCACTTCTCATCCTGTATTCGGCATGCTTATCCCTGATGCAGTACCATTCATTCCCCATGAACTGCTTGATCCGAGGAACATGTGGGCGGATAAATCGGCTTATGATCGTAAGGCGAAGCAGCTGGCGGAGATCTTTGCTCGCAATTTCGAAATAAAATTCAGCGATGTAGCGGAATCAATCAAGCTTGCCGGTCCGCAGGTATAATTGCTGTGAGGAGAGGGGCTGCCTCTGCGTTGTGTTCATAACGCAGAGGCAGCCCTGATTCATTTTGTGCGGGGAGACAGGGAGACATGCAGCGAAGGAAGATTGTAGGGGGGAGGGCGGCGAAATCTCTTATTTAGATAAATTAGGAGGCGTGAAGGAACTAATGGCGAGCATCATGGAGATTGAGCAAAGGCTTTCGCAAATAAAAAGCATTTTAAATAAAAAGAGAAACAAAATAGATCAAGAAATGTATGACCTAATTGATGAGCGCAGAATATTGAACAGGAAAGTATCCTTACTGAAGGGTGAAGAAACAGCTATACCCATTAAAACAACATTTCCGCAGGATGTTGGAGCTCCGCTTCCTCATGTTGTGTCAAATGGATACAAAACCTATTTATTATACTATATAGGCACTAGTAACCCCGATTGGGATGAAAGTACAAACATCATTCACGTACTTGATCCACAATCGAAAGATTATGTTGCACTTATCCAATTTGAAAGGTGTTACAGCATTAGATTCGGTGGAGTTAATGATGAAGTGTTGCATGGACATCCGCTCTATGAGCATGGGCTTGAAGGTTATGAGATGCACGAAATCAAAAATTCTTCCTGGGTAAAGGAACAAAAGAAAATCAATTCAGTACACTCTAATTTTAAGCAAGAGTTATGGGACGCGACACTATATTTTTACTTTTCATGATGATATTTTCGAGTGTATAGCCAATGAATATGTTGTTCAGGTTTTTAGAGGGAAATTAAGCAGCGTAATGCTGCTTGCAAATGAAATGTTGTTTTCTGGCTGATGCGGAAAATAAGCATACTGTCATATTCAGCATTTGTCCCCCACGCTGAAAAAAATGCGGGGCGCGACAGTTGCACCGCACTTCGGCCAATTTGGATCGAAAAGTCAAGCAAGACGGGTAGAGAGGCCGACATGTGCTAACTCCCCCGCTTAACATGTGTCGGCTTTGACGAGCCCGTAACACTGTAAGCACCGAATTATATTACGATTGCTGCTCAAGTCTGCTGAGCATGAGCCGGTAACTTCCGTTGCCATTGTGCAGGATACGCTTGACGCGCGAAATAATGGCCGTGCTTGCGCCAGTCTCCGCTTCGATTTCCATATACGTGTTGCCGTTCAACAGCAATTTGGCGACTTCCAACCGTTGGGACAGTGCCTGCAATTCTTTGGGTGTCGTCAATTCCTCAAAAAAATCATAACATTCCTCAATGCTTTGCAGCTTCATTATGGCCTCCAGCAATTGCTCAATCGCCGGGTCGCCGGAACGCTTGGCACACATATCGTCGATCAACTCCAATTCGAAATGAATACCACGAATGCGCTTACGCTTTACTTTTTGACAAGAAGACGTCTATTTCCTTCTATTTGTTCAAAAAACTTTCACATTCAATTCAATAAAGATACGCTCCACTTGTTTGCTTCCTCACTGCGATAGTGCGTCGATGCGGTTTATCCCCGCCGAATTCATGCGTATCAGTTCAGCCGCGGTTCTTCCGCCGTGCGTTGGAGCATGGGCGCGTTCGAGTACACTTTTGCTAGATATTGGTATCCATCATATACTCTCAGTGGAAGCAATCCATGTGAGTGTAGGAGGATGTTGAATGAAGAGACAAGAGGTTTTCGAATTAACGGAGAAAGAGATTTTCCCAATTCAAGAAATCGACTACATTGAACTTTATACAGGGAACGCAAAGCAAGCGATGCACTATTTCGTAAAAGGGTATGGATTCCGCCCTATTGCCTACTCTGGACTGGAAACCGGAAACCGGGAGCAAGTATCGTATGTAATCGAGCAGAATAAAATTCGGTTCGTACTCTCCGGCGCTCTCTCTGACGACCATCCAATTGCCGAGTTCGTCAAATTGCACGGGGACGGGGTCAAAGATGTTGCATTGCGGGTTAGTAATGTTGAAAAGGCTTACAAGGATGCGGTCTCACGCGGCGGAATTCCCATTATGGAGCCGGTCGAATATTCGGATGAGCACGGCAAGGTCAAAAAAGCGATTATAGGCACATATGGAGATACGATTCATACGCTGATCGAGCGGGATAATTACGAAGGATTGTTCCTTCCTGGCTATCAATCCATCGAAGATACCCTTCCACATCAATCGTCCGGACTGATCGGCATCGATCATGTCGTCGGCAACGTGGAACAAATGGAAGAATGGGTAGCTTACTATGAAAATGTGATGGGCTTCAAGCAAATGATTCATTTCGATGACAAGGACATCAGCACGGAATATTCGGCCTTGATGTCTAAAGTGATGCATAATGGCGGCAGAATTAAATTCCCGATCAACGAGCCAGCGACTGCCAAGCGCAAATCGCAGATTCAGGAGTATCTGGAATATTACAAAGGAGCGGGTGTACAGCATCTAGCCCTGCTGACGAACGATATTGTCTCTACGGTTACGGCGCTTCGCGAGAACGGGGTCGAGTTCCTGAACACGCCCGATTCCTACTATGAAATGCTGACGGAACGGGTTGGAAGCATCGACGAAGATATTGCCAAGCTTCAGGAATTGAAAATTTTGGTGGATCGCGATGATGAAGGCTATTTGCTGCAAATCTTCACGAAGCCACTTGTCGATAGACCGACGTTGTTTTTCGAGATTATTCAACGCAAAGGAGCTATTGGCTTCGGCGAAGGCAATTTCAAGGCCTTGTTCGAATCGATCGAACGGGAGCAGGAGCGCCGCGGCAACTTGTAGCCCAGCGCCGCAGGAAGGAGTAGAAGCCGCATGAATATTACACCGCATGATCTGCATTGGAGAGACGCTTATAAGCTGATGATAGGCTCCATCCTGCCGCGACCGATTGCTTTTGTGTCCACGATCGATTCGAACGGTATGGCGAACCTGGCGCCGTTCAGTTTTTTCACAGCAATCTGCGCGGATCCGCTTATGATCTGCTTCGCCCCGATGCGCCGAGGGACGGACGGATGCAAGAAGGACACGCTCGTCAATATTGAAGCAACCGGCGAATTCGTGGTCAACATTGTTGGGGAACAGATTGTCGAGCCGATGAATGAGACAGCTGCTGAATTCGATCCTGAGGTGGATGAATTTCAAGTCACGGGCTTGACCCCGATCCCTAGCGAGCTCATTCGCCCCTACCGGGTTCAGGAAAGTGCCATTCACATGGAGTGCGTTCTCCATGATATCCTGCATTTCGGCGATCAGCCGGGCGCTGGCAGCCTTGTTATCGGCAAGGTCGTAATGATGCATATCAGCGACGAGCTGTATGCCGATGGTAAAATCGACATGGAGAAGCTGCTTCCGATTGGACGCATGGCCGGCCAAGTTTACACCCGTGCCGCTTCTGACACCTTCATATTGGAAAGAAAAAAGTAGTGGTATACGGAAAGCGGGAGGTTCTATGAAGTTCGTGACATTTGACACTGGAACCGGCTCGCCGCGTTCCGGTTGGCTGCGGGAAGGCTGCGTCGTCGATATGCATGAGGTCAGTGCAGGGCGGCTGCCGAGCGAATTGCTGGAATTTGTGCGCCGCCATGAGGATTATATGGAGGAGGCCGAGCGAATCGACAGCCGCCTTGGCTCAGATGCGAAGGCGATGCACTCGCTTAAGGGCATCTATCCGGCATCCGATGTCTCCTTGCTCGCGCCGCTTCCGAAGCCGCCGAGTGTCCGCGATTTCTACGCCTTCGAAGCACATGTGATCGGGGCGAGGCGGAGACGGGGACTTGATATCATGCCGGAATGGTACCAGTTCCCGGTGTTTTATTTTAGCAACCATCAGGCCATTGTAGGCCCGAACGCGCTTATCCGCAAACCGACCGCCACCTCCGCTCTGGATTACGAGCTGGAGGTGGCCTGCGTCATCGGCAAGGAAGGACGCGATATTACTGCCGAAGAGGCTGATTCCTATATATTCGGCTATTGTATCATGAACGACTGGAGTGCGCGCGATATCCAACGGGAGGAAGTGAAGGTTGGCCTAGGTCCGGCCAAGGGCAAGGATTTTGCCACCTCGCTCGGACCCTATCTAGTCACCAAGGACGAGCTCGAACGGTATCGTACAGGCGAGCGCCATGACTTGGAGATGACGGCTCGCGTTAATGGTGCCGAGTTGTCACGAGGTAATATGCGCGACCTCCACTATACGTTCGGGAACATGCTAGCGCGGGCATCGTCAGACGTCACATTGTATCCTGGGGATATTATTGGATCGGGTACGGTCGGAACCGGCTGCCTTCTCGAACTGGGGCCGGAGGTTCACCGCTGGCTGGAGCCCGGCGATGTCGTCGAATTAGAGGTCACGGGACTTGGCTTGCTGCGTAATACCATCGGTTAGGCGAAGAAGCCGCTCAACCGGTATTGAATTGGAAAGAGGAGGATTCGTGTTATGGCCTATTACCGCCGCATGGGAGACATCCCTGGAAAGAGGCATACGATGTTCCGCAAGCCGGACGGCACCCTGTACCGTGAGCAAGTGATGGGAACGAAAGGGTTCTCCGGCATTCAGTCGATCTTGTATCACCATTATCCGCCGACGGCTATCAGCAAGGCGGAAGTGCATGCCGCCTTCGATATTGAGTTCGAAGAGCAGGGAGCGCTTCGCCACCGACATCTATTGACTGGCGATTGCATGGATGCGGACGACGCCGTCGCTGGCAGACGCTATATGCTTGGCAATGAGGATCTGCTTATCGCGACTGCGAATGTCAATCAGCCGATGGATTATTTCTACCGGAACGGGGACGGGGATGAACTGTTGTTCGTACATGAAGGAGAGGGTGCCGTGGAGACGATGTTCGGCACGCTCCATTACCGTCCAGGGGATTATATCAACATACCGATCGGCACGATCTATCGCGTCATACCGGAGCTGGGGGGCGGACGTACAAAGCTCCTGGTCGTGGAAACGAACAGTTGGATTACAACGCCGAAGCGCTATCGCAACCCGCATGGCCAGCTTTTGGAGCATAGTCCGTTCTGCGAACGGGATTTCCGCGGGCCGGATAAGCTGGAGACTTACGCTCAGCTTGGTGAATTCGAAGTAAGAACGAAGTCTAGAGGATATATCCATCTGCATATATTCAACCATCATCCTTTTGATGTTGTAGGCTGGGATGGGTATTTGTACCCGTGGATTTTCAATATTGCCGATTTCGAGCCAATAACGGGCCGCATTCATATGCCGCCGCCGATTCACCAGACCTTCGAGGGGAATAACTTTGTCATTTGCTCCTTCGTGCCTCGATTATACGATTATCATCCCGATGGAATTCCTGCCCCCTATTTCCACAGCAATGTAGACAGCGACGAGGTGCTCTATTATGTCAGGGGCAACTTCATGAGCCGCAAGGGAGTGAAGGAAGGCTCCATTACCTTGCATCCATCAGGCATCCCGCACGGACCGCATCCTGGCAAGATCGAAGACAGCATCGGCAAAAAGGAAACGACAGAGCTTGCGGTCATGATCGACACGTTCTGTCCGCTGCGCGTTGTCAAGCAAGCGCTGTCCTACGAGGATAGTCAATACATGTACAGCTGGTGCGCGGGTTCGCCGGAAGCGTCGCGAACCGTGTAGGTGTGAGCATGAGGTGTAAGATACGCTGATGAAAGGAGCGCATGGCATGAAGGATAGGAAAGTCGTGCATTCCGCCGCTGAGGCGATAAAGGGAATTCAGGACGGCGCTACCTTGATCGTGGGTGGATTCGGCCTATGCGGGATCCCCGAGCTGGCTATTGCGGCGCTGAGAGACAGCGGTGTAAAAAATCTGACCGTTGTGAGCAACAATTGTGGCGTGGATGATTGGGGGCTCGGTCTCCTGCTCGCGAACCGCCAGATTAAGAAGATGATCTCCTCATATGTTGGGGAGAACAAAATATTCGAACGCCAGCTTCTGAACGGTGAGCTGGAGGTTGAGCTCGTTCCGCAGGGCACACTGGCTGAGCGCATTCGCGCGGGCGGAGCCGGTATCCCGGCCTTCTATACGGCTACCGGCGTCGGCACGCCGATAGCGGAAGGCAAGGAGCTTAAAGAGTTCAACGGCCGAACATACCTGATGGAAGAGGCGATTGTCGGCGATTTTGCGTTCGTGAAGGCGTGGAAGGGGGATACGCTCGGAAATCTGATCTACCGGAAGACAGCCCAGAATTTCAATCCACTGGCAGCAGCAGCAGGGAAAATTACAATTGCCGAGGTGGAGGAGCTGGTCGAGCCGGGACAATTGGATCCGAATCATATTCATACGCCCGGTATCTATGTGCAGCGGGTACTTCACGGAACCGGATATGAAAAGCGGGTGGAACGGCGCGTTGTCCAGTCGGCGACGCAGCAAGGAACGGAGGGATTCGCATGAGTGATGCACGTCAAGCCATCGTGCGGCGAGCAGTGCTGGAGATTGCGGATGGGATGACAGTCAATCTCGGCATCGGCATGCCGACCCTCATTGCAGGCATCATTCCGCCAGAGTTCGATGTGATGCTCCATTCGGAGAACGGCCTGCTCGGCATCGGGCCATACCCATTGGAGGGGAGCGAGGATCCGGATCTGATTAACGCAGGCAAGGAGACGGTAAGCGCTGTGGAAGGGGCGTCCTACTTCGACAGTGCCGAATCGTTCGCCATGATCCGCGGTGGTCATATCGATCTTGCCATTCTGGGCGGGATGGAAGTATCGGAGCAGGGTGATCTGGCGAATTGGATGATTCCTGGCAAAATGATTAAAGGCATGGGAGGCGCCATGGATCTAGTGAACGGCGCCCGGCGCATCGTCGTCATAATGGAGCATGTGAATAAGCATGGTGAATCTAAAATCAAGCGCGAGTGCAGTTTGCCGCTGACGGGAAAACGAGTCGTCGACAGGTTAATTACCGACTTGGCCGTATTTGATTTTACCGAAGAAGGCATGGTCTTGATCGAGACACAGCAAGGAGCTGACGTAGAAGAGATTCGTCACAAAACCGAGGCGACGTTCCGAATAAGCCCAGCATTGAACGCGGCGAACGCAACGCCTCGGGCATCGGAGTAAAGGGCTAAGGAGGAGCGTGTATGCAAGTGTCTGTCAAGATCCCGACAAGAAAAGAAATCGAGCCGCTCGGCGTGTACGTGCCGGGAAAACCGATTGAAGAGGTAAAAAGGGAGTTCGGCCTTACGGATATCATCAAGCTCGCATCTAATGAAAATCCATACGGCTGTTCGGAATTGGCCGCCCAGGCTATTGTACGCGAAATGGAGAAGTGCGCCTTGTATCCGGAAGGAACCGCTCCCGAATTGGCGGAGAAGCTGTCAGCTCATCTGGGCGTGGAGCCTGAATATTTCATTGTCGGCAATGGTTCCGACGAAATTATCCGTTTACTGACGCGGAGCTATATCGCCGCCGGGGACGAGGCGATAATGGCCGATGTCACATTCCCTCGTTACGATACGAACGTTCGTATTGAGGGCGGCATTCCCATTGCGGTGCCGCTCATCGAGGGCGTTCATGATCTGGACGGCATGTTGAAGGCGATCGGCAGAAGGACGAAGATGATCTTCATATGCAACCCGAACAATCCAACAGGGACAATTGTGAGGCGAAGCGAGCTGCTTGCATTCATCGAACAGGTACCACGACATATTTTGCTGGTCATCGACGAGGCATATTACGAGTATGTGTCCGACCCGGACAACTTACAGACCATACCTCTGCTTGCCAGCTATCCCAATCTGGTCATCTTGCGCACGTTCTCTAAGATTTATGGCTTGGCTGCGCTGCGAGCAGGCTACGGTATGATGCATCCGAGCATCGTGCAGGAGCTGATCAAGGTAAAGGAGCCGTTCAATTCGAATCGAATGGCGCAAGCTGCGGCTCTTGCCTCACTGGACGATACGACGTTCGCCGAAGACTGTGCCCGGCGGAATGAGGCGGAGAGAACCAAGCTGGTTGCGGAATTGAAGCAGTTGGGTCTGTCCTGCTACCCATCGCACGCCAACTTCCTGATGGTGAAGCTGAATTGTTCTGGTGACGACGTATTCCGCTCGTTACTGGAGCGGGGCGTGGTGGTGCGCGCGGGCAGTTTGCTTGGCTATCCGGATACGATTCGTGTATCCATAGGAACGGAGCAGGAAAATCAAGTGTTCATCGAGGCGCTGCGGCATATTCTCGGTCCTTGCGTCAAATCGGTTTGAACCAATCGGGCGCTTCTTTATTGCTGACCTATGTTCGTAAAGTTGTATTGAGATATAACGAGCTATGTTTGCATAGCGATGACTTGAATGATTATCTATTGCACTTAGTAACTATCGATGGTTATCAGTAAATATCAATGTCTATCAGTTACTATCGGTGACTATTAGTCACTATCAGTGACTAAATAATGCATTGCAGATGGGGGTGGCGATCTGTCTGACGTTGTAATTGCAAGCGCTGTACGAACGCCGATCGGTGCGTTCATGGGCGGATTGAGCGAAGTACCGGCTGTTGAACTGGGAGCGCGGGTTATCACAGAAGCACTGGTGCGAGCCGGGGTGCAGCCGGGATCGGTGCATGAAGTGATCATGGGCAATGTGCTGCAGGCGGGCAGCGGCCAAGGGCCAGCACGTCTGGCCGCAATGAAGGCAGGGCTTCCCTGCGAGGTTCCGGCCGTTACGATTAACAAAATATGCGGCTCAGGTTTGAAGGCGGTCATCATGGCTGCGCAGGCTATCAAGGCTGATGATGCAGATCTCATTGTTGCGGGCGGCATGGAAAATATGTCGCTTGCGCCCTATGTATTGGCGCAAGGCAGAACGGGATACCGGCTTGGGAATGGGGTAATTGAGGACAGCATCCTCAAAGACGGACTTACCTGCTCAATATGTGACATTCATATGGGCAAAACTGCGGAAAATATTGCGGCGAAATATGGCATTGCGCGAGAAGAGCAAGATGCCTTCGCTCTGACGAGTCAACAGCGGGCTCGCGAGGCATGGGAGCGCAGTGAGTTCTCCGCTGAAATCGTGCCAGTGGAGATTCGAACCAAGAAGGGGCTGGCGACGATTGAAGCCGATGAGCATTTCCGTCCTGATGTGACGGCTGCTGCCCTGGCCCGACTCAAGCCTGCATTCCAGCCAGACGGCACGGTAACAGCCGGAAATGCTTCCGGCATTAACGATGGGGCGGCAGCGCTAGTGGTCTGCTCTGGGCGTATGGCGAAGCAGCTTGGGCTGTCCGTGCTGGCGCGCGTCCGCGGCTATGCCTGCACCGGCGTGGATCCAGCCTATATGGGCATGGGCCCTGTATCAGCCGCGCAGGCGGCGGTAAAGAAGGCGGGCATGTCGCTGGCGGATATTGACCTGGCGGAAATAAATGAAGCTTTCGCCGCCCAATCGATTGCCGTCATCAATGAGCTTGGGATCGATCCAGCAATCGTCAATGTGAACGGCGGTGCCATTGCACTCGGGCATCCGATTGGCGCCAGCGGTGCGCGTATCCTCGTGACGCTGTTGCATGCCATGAAGCGCAGGCAAGCAGCCACTGGGCTCGCCACCTTGTGTGTCGGCGGCGGCCACGGCGTCGCTGTCATCGTCGAGCAAGTGTAACCTTTCCATTACGTAGCACCTCCGATTCCCATTGAGTCGGAGGTGTTGTCGTCTGATAGAGCTAAGGAAGAATAAACATGAATGAAGTCGTGAAGGGTCTAAGATGATATGGCTTTATTCTGTATCCGATGATGTGGACAAAATGGCTCCATCGTGGTCAAGTTTAAATGTGAAATATTGTATAATGATAAAAGGCAGTATATCTCAAGCAGTATATTTTAAAGAAAAAAGGAGGAAAAGCATGAAGCAAACCCCATCAGTTGAAGCTTTGTTTAAACCTTTCTCGATTGGCCCACTAACGCTGAGCAATCGCATTGTCATGGCGCCTATGACGCGCATGTTCTCTCCAGAGGGTATTCCAGGGGAGGATGTGGAGGCGTACTATAGACGTCGTGCAGAGAATGGTGTTGGGCTTATTATAACGGAAGGTACAGTCATTAATCATCCTGCAGCAGCGTCACACCCGAATATTCCGAGATTTTATGGAGAAGACGCCCTAGATGGTTGGTCTAGGATCGTTCAGTCGGTACATAAGGCGGGGGAAAGAATTATTCCACAGCTATGGCATGTCGGAACCCAGCGCGCAGTTGGGCAAGCGCCGAATCCAGAGGCTTTGCCTATTGGCCCATCGGGTATAACAGCTGATGGCTTGAAGGTGAATGAACCGATGACGAAGAACGAAATTGACATGGTAGTGGATGCATTTGCTCAAGGTGCAGCAGATGCGCAAAGAATTGGCTTTGACGGTATTGAGCTCCATGGGGCACATGGCTATCTTATCGACCAATTTTTCTGGGAACAAACGAATCAACGAAAGGACGAGTATGGAGGCGGGATCGTAGAACGGACGCGTTTTGCAGTTGAGATTGTGAAAGCTTGCAGAGATGCTGTTGGCCCAGACTTCCCGATCATTTTCCGTTTCTCTCAATGGAAAATAAGACCCTTTACGGCTAAATTGGCCTATACACCAGATGAGCTGGCTCAATTTTTATCTCCGTTGGTAGATGCAGGGGTAGATGTATTTCATTGCTCGACTCGACGTTTTTGGGAACCTGAATTCGAAGGTTCTTCTCTTAATTTAGCTGGATGGACGAAGAAGATTACAGGAAAACCTGTAATAACTGTAGGCTCTGTGGGATTAGACAGTGAATTTTTAAGTTTCTTTGCGGAGGGTAAAGGGGCTCAGAATGTAAACATTGACGGCTTGATCGAGAGACTTGAGCAAGATGAATTTGATTTGGTAGCGATAGGCCGGGCTTTGCTCGTCGATCCCGCATGGGCTGCAAAAATACGTGATGGAAGTGTGGATGAGCTGCTTCCTTTTACCAAGGAAGCGTCAAAGGTATTATTCTAATATGTTCGTTTCCTACGTCTAGAGCAGCCATACTTGTGTATGCAGATAAAGGATATTCAGCTGCCGAGGTTGGTGATATCGCTGCAAAGGCCGGACTGGCGCGCGGTTTGATGTACCATTATGTTGATTTTCCACTTCTAGATACGACCGTATCGAGTTCCCAATAGACAAAACTACTACATATCTATCTCTTCTAGTCGTTGGCTGTTTGCAAGACACTATACACTCCTGATAAATCGTCTTAAAGCTGTGCACTCTAATAATGAAAAATTGTGAATAGCCCTGTTGGTTTATTCTGTACAAATGGTGTCGCGAAGATTTCCATTTTACATAAAATCCAACAGGGCTTTATTTCTAGTGTCTTATTTCATCTGAGAATTCGTCATTTCTAATCGCCGTCATTCATCCGATGATACGGACAGAGTGCTTCCATCATGGCTACGGTTTCCTTGTCTAAGTCTTTATCTCGTTCCAGCAGACCATTCGTCACGATTTCAAATTTCTCTTCTTTCATATTTTGTCCGAATTTATACTTGGCTGATAACTCATGCACGTTGATGCGGACAACGGAGGTGCTTTTGATCTGACCCGTATAGTCTGGATCCTCCGGATCAATCGGAGCATAGCCTCCCTCTGGCTGAAGCTTCTGCATAAAGGCGGTCAATGCTTTCGCTTTCTCTGTTAGATCCGACACCTTTTCCGCATGGCCTTTGATCAGAACCGATTTGAAGAAGGCTGTTGCAGGGCAGGCCAGCTTCGCTTCAGTGAAATAGGAGGGAATGATTGCGTACTCCTTCGCCACAGAGAATGTAACACGTTGATCTGCCTTGATGTTCTTCATCTTGCGTCCTGATACGCTGCCGTGAAAATAAATAAAGCCGTTGTGATATACAAAATTAAGCGGGGTAAGCTCTGGCCATCCATCCTCATTGATCGTCCCGAGAATGCCAAAGCTCATTTCTTGCATAAATTGCTCGGTTTCCACTGTGTCCATGACTTCGAATTCTTTTCTTCGCATTAACAAAGACCTCCTCCGATTACTCCATTCGATCTTGTTTGTGTAGTATTTAGCTTACCTCACGAATTGACAATGAAAAAGATCCAATTTAGATTAGTTTTACTAGACCATTGGTGACGGAGGATAAGTCTATGCAATTCCACATTCCTTACCATTCCTATCTGGATCAATATCCATCCAAACGCCTCGCACTGTATCATGCCATCCGAGATTCCATTGCCGCACAAGTATTTGTAAAGGATACAAGACTGCCATCGAGCCGGGAAATGGCTGCCCTGTTCGGGCTATCTCGGGGAACTGTCAATGAGGTGTACGATATGTTGTCTGCTGAAGGTTATATTTCAAGCGGGGTGGGAAAGGGAACCTTTGTTGCGTTCCAGCCCTCAACCAAGAGAGGAATTGATACTCCCTGTCAAGAGCTGAACGTATTGTCCGACTGGGGGATGCGTCTGAAGGAGATCGAGGAACGGCGGGATGAAAATAGCGGAATACGCATCAAGGCCGGCTTGAGAGTAGCGAATTTCAAAGAGTTCGGTCCTGGTACACAATGGTTTCCGGATAAAGAGTGGAATCGCAGCTTGTATGCGCAGGCCAGATTGCTGCACAGCAGTGACCGAATGAACCGATTGGTGTCCACATTAGGCGATGATAGGCTTAGAGACAGTATTGCCCAATATATAAGACGAGCACGGGGCATAGCTGCTGATCCGAGTCAGGTGATTGTGTTCAATGGTTCGAAGCAGGCACTCGCTTTGACGGCACAGTTGTTCATTAGTCCTGGGGATCGCGTAGTTGTTGAGAATCCGGGATATACGGGAGCCATACATATCTTTCAGACGCTAGGGGCGAGCTGTGTTCATGCACCTATTGATGGACAGGGGATAATACCGTATGATTGGCAGGCTAAGCTGCTTCTTGTGACGCCTAACCGCCAGTTTCCGACAGGGGCTGTGTTGACAATGGAGCGCCGTCAGCAACTGCTCGCTTGGGCTTCGGAGAACAATGCGCTCATTTTGGAAGACGATTATGACAGCGTGTTCCGTCATCGGGGCAAATCGCTGGAGCCGTTGAAAGTGTTAGATAGTGAGGGTCGAGTCATCTATATCGGAAGCTTCAGCAACACGCTGCTCCCACATATACGCATCGGTTATGCGGTTGTGCCGACATCGCTCGTCGCCGTGTTCGTTAAAGCGAAGGGGGTATTCGAGCCGAATCCGAGCAACTTGCTGGAGCAGCGCACGTTGGCTTCTTGGATGCACAATGGCCAATATGAACGGCATCTACGAAGAATGAAGCGGGTGTATGGGAAGAAGTTCAAGCTGCTGCAGGATCTGTTGACGGCACATGTATCGCACTTGTTCCATTGGATCGAAGCGGATGCCGGATTAAGCATTTTCGGATGGTGGCGAGGCAGCATAGAGCAATATGTCACGTTTCGTACAAAGTGCTCGGAAGAAGGCATTTACTGGTCTGATACCTGCATTCAGGAAGAAACTGGTGAAGGTATGAATCAGTATGGTGCGTACTTTTATTTCCCTCGAATGTCTGAAGAGGACATGATTTATGGGGTTATGAAGATGAAGGAGATTTGGGCGAGTCTGGTGGTGGAAGGATGAAGGCAAGTGTCAGTTTAGCAGACAGAATAGATAGCGCGAAGTGTTGAGGAGAACGAACAGATTGTCTTCCCTTGTGTGCGAATCGAATTTTACGCTTTCCGGGTTACACGGTCTTAGATCGGCTTCACCCTGCATACAGTGCAAGGAGGGAGCGTGATCCAATGATCGAGAATGAGAAGATAAAGAGATATTATAAGCTGAAGCAGCAGCAAAAGGAAATTGAGGATGAGCTGTCGGCGCTGCGAAACGATATTATTCAATACTGTGAAGAGCAGGGAGAGTCAGAGATAGACGTGGGCAATTTGCATGTGAAGCTGGTTCAGCAACAGTATAGACAATATGATGATGCCAAGCTGTATGCGGCTCTGCCTGACCCGGAAGTATGGCGCTTGCTGTCCAAGCCGGATACTGCGAAGATAAAGAGCTTGATACAACTAGGTGTCATTTCAGATGAGAGCATTTCAGACACGTACAGCGTGCATCCGAAGGTATTGCTTCATGTGGATAAAAAGTAATTGATTTCGGGAAAATCGAAGTAGAGGGCATCGGCAATGCAAGGATACTGTCGATGTCTTTTTGCTGTATGGAGCAAACGATGCTCATGGAGGGAATGTATCTGAAAATCGAAATTCATTTATTTTTCAGGAAACATTTTACATATATTCAACGTATAAGAAGAAACGAAATATATGAGCGTCATCGATAGAGTAGACAACATGGAGAAGGCTAGTAGGTTGCTAGATTTGCAATCAGCATTCGGGATGTTCTTCATTTACACACCGATTATGCGAGGTGATTCATAATGTGTTATCTTCACTGCCCCCATGATCTTCAAATGCTTGAGAAAATCGAACGACTTAAAAAGCAACTTATTTCGATTGTCAATGAAAAGAACGATTTCAAAGATGATGAGGTTGTGAGGATTAGTCAGGAATTAGATGTGTATTTGCTGGATTATCAAAAAAAACGATTGTTCGCTTCTACCTCTACAGTACCTACTCAGAAGCAGAGGAAAGAGTCGATGGCGGAGTAGTACGTACATCCTCAAACTGCTGTCGACTCTTTAGACTCTGTAGACATCAATACAACAACTGGGTATACCACTTGGTAAGGTACAAACTACCCATATAAGTACCATTCGTCAATCCATGGATAATCCCCATAGTGCTCGCGGATAAAACGAATCACGGAGTCAATCATCTCCCATGCTCGCTGATAGCATGGATATTCATTCAGCTCCATATGAGGAGTAATCGACCCTCCAGTTGGTATCACGCTTAAATAGGATACAATCCGTTCTTCCTGCAAGCTGCCGAAGCGGGTAGTAGATAAAAAAGTAGACAGCCACTTGTCATGTGGATAGCTCTTTCCATCCAAAATATAGGACAGCTGACATAGCTCCCTTACAATCTTGGAGCAGTGCAGACTAGTGGAAATCGCATCGCCGCGCTTCAGCGGATGCCGCATCCAATCGAGCGTAAACTGCAAGCTGAGGTATAGAGGCTTGATAACCTTGATCGGATTGGACAAGAAGTGAGCAGATTGCTGCGCAATTGTATGCTTGAATCGTGACTCAGGATCATGAATAGGGATCGCCTGCTGGAATTCCCACACCTGCGGATAGTTATTTTCCCCGTAATATCCTTCTAACATAGTGAACGACTCAAAGTGATAATGGCCCTCCCAATCTCCAATCGGTTGGAATGCGTTATCTTTTGTCGTGCTTAAACCTGCTTCCCGATATCCGCTGATAATCGCTTGTCGAATATCTTCGTCACAGAAGAACACAAAATCAATATCCGAATACTGATCGCAATTGCCGCGGGATACACTGCCCTTCACGACAAGTGAACATTGATCCCAGTAGTGAGAGAGGACAGGGTGTCTGGATAGATCATTGGCATGTACATAGGCTTGCTGCAATAGCTCTTTGCTCTTGTCATTCATAGATGGACCTTCTCTCAATCTAGTAGTGTAAAGAGTACGGATGCTCTTTCGATTGTAGTTCGAAGGAGAGATCAGTGCAAGGACGTTGATAACGGGTGCATAGCGAGCTCCATCATAACGCCGCCCGAATATCATTCAGCAAGTAGCGCTGACTTATTTCCTCCAGGCGTGCGAACTCTTCTTCCAGCTGATTTTTCAGGTTGCTGTCAGGCACATATCGCGGTGTCAGTACTTGATGATGCTGTAGACTCTGTAATCTGTACGGTGTCGGCGGATGAGTGGAATCCAATTGTACAGTGATGGAATCGCGAATCCGTTGGATTCGTTTCTGCTCGCTTGTGGGGACATGCTCCATCTTTTGGCGGAATTCCCCGAACAAATCCGAATTAAAGCGGTAGCGTGCGATTTGTTCAGCCGTCAGCCAGAATACGGGAGCGAAGTGAGATTTGCTTAAGGCCGAGCATGCGGCATCTGTTCCTGCAATCTCGCCCGCGACTCGGTCGGCCAAATACTCGGCGCGCTGGCTCTCATCCCAGACCGTAATACCAAGGCCGTAATACAGGATGAAAATCAGATTGGCCAGCTGCAACTGGGCATATCGCATCGGTGTGGAGATAGGCCTGAGCACTTCTCCTTCTTCGCAGTATGGATATACGAACTCGTACCACGAAGCCATAATTCGCCTCGCTGACACGATAAACCAGGAACGGGTCACATCCTTATGCGCATGATGCGCGGTCTCGTGGGCGAGGATTGCGATCTTCTCCGATAGACTCAATGCCGAAAATAGAGGTACTCCAATCCCGATGATCTTGGTTCGGCGCCGGCCGAACTTGGTAAAGTACGCATTGTATGAATTCGTCATCCGAATCTCGTCGATCGGCGGTGCTTGAACGGCTGCGGCAATGTCATCGGCGAGACGATACAATCCGGGATATTCCTCCCGCCGCAGAGGCTGGCCCGACAGTCTCCACCTGGAGGGCAGCATTAAGCCGATGAATAGTAGAAACGGGACAATGGCAAGCATAGTAAGCAATAACGAATTGCTATAAAAAAACCAATACACCGCAATAATCGGTAGACTGAAGGTACCTGCAAGGATACTTCCGGCTAACAAATAAGCGAGCGCTTTACGCCAGGTTAAGGGATACGTAATCCGATCAGTATGCAGATTCTCCTCAAGCAATAGCTGTGATTTTTTGACTCCCATGCGGTAATTGAGCCGTTCCACAAGGCCTAGTGAAGAGATGGGGCGCCAGTCCGGATCGATGTTCCAATTGCATTCCTCGCACCAGGTAACATACCCCGGCACGGATTCCATTTTGTGCCCGCATTCCGGGCAGTATTCCGTCGTTTGATTGGTCATTTTCTCACTCCAACATGAAGGATTCATAAAAGCTTCCTTATCATGTATCGGTAAATGACACCAAAACGTGAATCGCATGGGAAATTAGGGAGGGGCAATCTGACGTCTGATCAACATTATAGTTCTGTCATAATAAAAATTAACGATGCTGCGTTTCTTCATGAATATAGTGCCGCTGCCATTCGGGGTTCCATGTACGATGGAACTCGATTTCTTTTTTATATACAGAGAATAAATGGAAATCCCATTTCCAACCTATGAAATCATGAAAATAAGTGATAAATTAATATACCGTCTACTATGTGCGTAAATATGAACATGAACATCGACATGAACATCAATGGAAAAGAGGAAATGGATAGTGGAACTAGGTATAAGCACGTTTGTTGAGACTACGCCTGATGTGAATACCGGAATCACGATTAGCCACGCAGAGCGGCTGCGGCAAGTGGTCGAGGAGATGATCCTCGCAGATCGGGTAGGGCTGGATGTATATGGGATAGGGGAGCATCATCGTCCGGACTTTGCGGCATCCTCTCCTGCGGTTGTATTAGCTGCAGCAGCAACTCAGACGACAAGAATTCGGCTGACAAGCGCAGTGACGATCCTGTCGTCTACCGATCCTGTGCGTGTATTTCAAGACTTTGCAACTGTGGATGGCCTCTCTAATGGTCGTGCAGAAATTATGGTTGGTCGTGGTTCGTTTCTGGAATCATTCCCTTTGTTCGGTTGTGATCTGAACGATTATGAAGAGCTGTTCGATGAGAAGCTGGATTTGCTGCTGCAGATTCAGAAGTCGGAGAAGGTGAACTGGAGCGGGAAGCATCGCCCTGCGATTCATGAACTAGGCATCTATCCGCGTCCTGTGCAGGAGCAATTGCCAGTGTGGATTGGAAGCGCCGGAAGTCCGGAATCCGCGGTCAGAGCAGGGAAGATGGGACTTCCATTCGTTTTGGCGATCATCGGACCAGTGAAGCCGCTTGATTATGCATCTCAGGCTGAACTATACAAGAAAGCTGCTGCGGAAGCAGGCCACGATGTAAGCCGTCTAACGATTGCATCGCATTCTCATGGATTTGTCGCGAAGGAGCAGAAGCAAGCAATCGAGACGTTCTTCCCGTCCACATTTGCAAGAACGAATGTGAGAGCGAAGGAAAAAGGAGCGCCTCCTTATACGAGAGCGAATTACGACGCGGCTTGCAGCCCTGAGGGTGCTCTCTATGTTGGCGATCCCGAGACGGTAGCCCAAAAAATTATCGAGCTCCGCAAGCACGTAGGGGTTACGCGATTCATGCTGCATATGCCGCATGGCACTATGCCTCACGAAGAGGTTATGGAAGCGATACGGCTGTTCGGAACGGAAGTTGCGCCGCGTGTCAGAGAAGAAGTAGCACGCTGGGAACAAAATCAAGGTTGAGCTGGATGCGAAAAGACGCTGCCTGAATGAGGCAGCGTCTTTTTTATCGTTTCTAACCGTAGTTTCCCGTAACCCAGCCAATACATATGTAGGTTTATGGAAATGCATGCTTGTTCATTTGAATCAGCCATCGATATCCTCAGTTTTGGTAATCATTTGTCCGATGCTTTATCGTCGATATGAATTTGCTGCAGTTTGGGATTCCAGGTCACGTGAAGACCAAGTCCTTTTTCTAACAACTGATAAGGTATGGAGGTAGTACCAGTTGCACCAACTAACGGTTTCTCACGATCAATGAACCCACCGTCATAAACAATACGATCTTGTTCATATCCGAAGGACAACGTTTGGCTCTTATACGTTATGGAGTAAGGCATTGCAACACCGTATTCCGCATTGAACTGCAGCTTCGTACCGAGTGCCGCCGCGACTGTCGCTGCGGGGAGAAGCACGGTATTGGTTTGAATGAAAGAAGGATACCTGGAGTTGATGAGCTTGCCATTGACGTAAATGTCTGCCGTACGTTCTACAGGAACAGGGCTATAGACCATATTGTCTTTAAAGTTCTTCGTTGTCCCGATCGAAGAAAACATATTTCCACCCCAGCCCCATACGTTCCCATCTTCCGCTATAGCTTGACTGTGGAATGCTCCTGCGGCTATCGCCGTAACTTTAGGCAAACCGTTTACTTTTCCCTGCTTTCCAGTCGGTGTTCGTCCTCCATTGCTGTACACTTCACCGGAAGTCGTTAATAATAGTTCGTAATCGTCATAAGCGCGAATGGACTTTATTGTCAGCTTGGGCTGAACGGCGACAGGCTTCCCTTGTTCCTTCACTCTCCAGACCTTTCCCTTCTTGTTGAGAGCAAGCAGGGAATGACCGGAAGAGATCATGCGAATATCAGAAAGTCCTTGGATTTTTGTTGGTTTTGCTGCATCTGACCAACTCCACACCGTACCATCTTTTTTTACTGCATACATTTTATTTGTGGAGGATTCAATTTGGATGACTTCGGATAGGCCTTTCACTTGCACGGGCTTCACAGGAGCTGTCTCTGTTCCTTTTGCACGCGGCCAGTACCACACCGTCCCGTCATTGAGAACTGCTGCACCCCTATTGGATGTTGCGGTTGTGGAAACGGCATGCTTTATTCCTTGAATCTGATGTGGCAGAATGGAATGCTGGCGGCCGTCTTTAGAGTCTCCTGAGGCACCCCATGTCCATACGGTTCCATCGGCTTTTGTGGCCAAGTGATAACCTTCTCCGCTTGTTGAGATATGACGGATGTCTGTCAGTTCAAATAGTCGAATCGGATAGGAGTCGTATATGGTCACTGTTTCTTGGATGCCCATTTCCCCATTGAGATTGCGTCCCCAAGCCCATACAGAGCCGTCACTGCGCAGCGCGATGGAATAATAATATCCTCCCTCGACTTGTATGAATTTTGGCAGCGATTCTTTTGTGGAATTGGCTGCTGAGGCAGCACTAGCAGTCGATGATAACGATGCGGTGAAGAGAATCATAAATGTGAGAACGACAGACAGCAATCGAAAGGTATGTATGTGTCGTGATGAGGTCGTGTGAGTAAGAGAGTCGCGTGTAATGGATGGTTGCATACGTTTTCTCCTTCCTAGTAAGAGGGATTTAGTAATATAGTAGATCAATATATTAACGATCCAAATTCGTATAAAGTTGCCAATTTGTTATTGTTAACATGGAATTTTTTCTCCGTCAGTTTTATTTTCATAAACTTAACTCGTCTCTTCTTCATTTTCCCTGTTCTTTAAGCTCTGATGGATAGCACTCATAATAGTCCCGGAACAGCTTTGCAAAATGGCGTGCACTGTAATAACCGACGGCTTCGGCAACCTCCTGCACTTTAAGATGAGGCTCCTTGAGCAGCAGATCCTTCGCTTTCAACATTCTTGTTTCCGTTACATATTTCAGAAATGGTGTGCCATGCTTCTTATGGAATAAGCTGCTTAAATAATTCGGCGTCACATGGAACATATCCGCGATTTGCTTCATTCCAATGTTATGCATATAGTGCTCGTCAACAAAAGCAACGACTTGCTGCACGATATCTTTGTTCATGCTTTCATGACGTGGAGGCTGGATTATCATCTGATCCCCGAGACTTTTCAATTGCACAAACCAGCATTCTTGATCTTCTATCTTGTCTATCGATATTCCAATCGAATAGGATATGGATTCTTGAATCCGATGAACAAGGGCTAGATCTGCCAAGTGTGTTCCACACAATCTGCGAAGTTCTTTTTCCATGCACACGATGGCTTTAGAATAACCGTGATAGTCTTGCTGACGGAATGATCGGCATACCCTCTCCCCGAGATGACTTATAGAGAGCCATTCATGCTGCTGATCCAATTCGAGTAGGGCGTGAAGTGCCAACGTGTGCTCCATCGGGAACAGCATGCGAAGGGGAGCGATTCGCTGAAGTTCTTCCACCTTCTGTGCTACTTCTTGGAGGCTCACGCATTCTTCGATCTGAACGGTAGTAATGATAGGAGTGGGATCGGAAGTAGGCTCATGTTGTAACATTTGCTGCATAGCATCCTCCATCTCCTTTTGAAACTCCGCCGCATGTTGCTGGTGTGCAACTGGCCATGACCATACGATTGCAGGATTTCCGTCAGTGAAAGGTAATGCGACGGCATGGAGACTGGTGGTTAGAGATTGATTACGGATCAGCAATTGCAATTGCTCATGGAACTGCTGCTGCCGCAAAAGCGTCTCTTGCTCTGAGAGACAGCCGTCGAAATAGAACACGTTGACTTTGTATCGCCGTGCCCCAAGCTGACATAGGTTTGCTTGATTGCCGCTGCTGCCATGCATACAAGAAAGAATGGCATGTTCAAGCTGGCGATTGAGATCCAAGATATGTGCATCATGGATTTCCTGCGCACGGATTAGGCTATCCTGAAGCTCATCGAGACTGAATGGCTTCAATAAATAATTGCATGCGCCAAGACGCAGCGCTTCCTTCGCATATTGGAATTCCGAATGGCCGCTTACAATAATCCACTTCGTATGAGGGGAGTTATCCCGACTCTGCGCGATGACCTCCAGACCATTCAACTTCGGCATCCGAATATCGACGAACACAAGGTCTGGCTGCCGCTCTGCCACATACCGAAGGGCTTCTTCTCCGTTACGGGCTTCTCCGATGACGTGGACAGGCAAGTTCAATTCAGCCAGCATACTTCGCAAACTGGCTCTTACCAAGGCCTCGTCGTCTGCCACTAAAATCCTCATGATAAGCTGTCCTCCTTCGAAATCTGAATCGTTACGCAAGTACCGATATGAGGCTCGCTTACAATGCTCAGTTGTGCGTTCGGGTAGACGAGCTTCAATCGCGAATTTACATTGGCAAGACCAACATGTGCTTGAGATTGCATCGCCTTCGCATCGAATCCAACACCGTCGTCACGCACTTCGATACAGATAAGCGGGTCGTTGTCTTGCTGCTTGATGGAAGCGGACACGTGAATGGTGTGATCTTGATCATCGGGTTCAATGCCATGGATGACGGCGTTCTCCAATAGAGGCTGGATGAGCAGTTTTGGAATACGGCACTCAGCAGCTTCATCATCATAGTGAATATGAATCGTCAGCCTGTCTTGGAAGCGAAGCTGCTGCAGCAGCGCATATTTGGTTAGAAACTTGAATTCGTGTTCGACCGTTGTCCATTGATTATCCTCTAGAATGTAGCGCAGCATGCCGCTCAGTGAAAGAATGGCCGTTTCCAGACTCTTCGTATCGCCGATGCGGTTCAACCCGATGAATCCAGACAGCACGTTGTATAGAAAATGGGGCTGAATTTGCGATTGCAAGGCTCGATATTCTGCATGCTGCTGTGCCAGAACCGCTTTATACTCGCGATTAATGAGCTCATCGAGCTGGATGACCATTTTATTTAACGAATGCCCAAGGTAAGACAGCTCGTCTGATCCTGCCCCTTCATAACGTGCCTGCAAATTTCCATTGCGCACTTTTATCATCACTTCTTTCATCTGCGTGATCGGTTTAACGATCCATTGCGATGAGTAGCGGAATACGAAAAAAGTGACAATGAGGCCGCCAATCGAAATGAGTGCTGCCGTAATGTAAATCCAATGCACCTTCTGCTTAAGCTCGTCATTGGATAAGAATACGGTGATTTCCCAATTTGCTGGCTTGATAGTCTGGGTTACGGTCACGAATCCGGTGTTCCGTACGTCTTCATTCCCTCGAGTCTGAAGTTGTTTGAGCATTTCCTCGGTCAGCGGCTTGCCTGAATAGATTACATTTCCCATGTCATCCGTAATTGCGACGACAGAACTAACGTTAAATGGAATGTCCTTCGTGATCTGATCGAGTACATTCGTATCTGCATCGGCAGATATGACCGCGAGCGGCTGGCCGGATTCTGGATTTTTAATTAATCGGGATACGGAGAATACCTGAATGTTGGACGGGTTCGTTAAGTAGGTCTGCGAATGAGAACTGATGAATGCAGCTTTCCCATCTCTTTTCACTGCTTTTTGATACCATAATTCGTACTGGAACGGAAAGTCGGGAACGAGGTCAATGCTGCTGTTCTTGGTTGTGAGGTAGGCTTTCCCGTTCATCGTAATGATGAGCGTGCTGAGAATATCTTTGCGGGTATTGATTAAGTAATTGGGCAATGTGCCTGTTAAGGCGCGATCCGTCTGAAGCTTCGTGTATGCGCTTGCATGTTCATATACATTGTCGGCAATAATTTTCAGCGCCTGTATGACATTGTCATTCAGATAAGGGGAAGCCGTCAGCCGTTCCAAATCATCCAGATAGGTCTCGATATTGCCGGCCATAGCGCGCAGAGTTCCTGCCGTCAGCTTCTCCGTCTCTCTGATGAGCACGTGCTGGGCGTAGATGGGAAGAACAAATGCCAATATGACAAATGGAGTGACAATGGTCAGGCCATATACGAGCGTCAGCTTGGATCGTAGTGACTTGAATGCAGCCATAATCGCCAGCCTCCTTCACTTAAGTTAAAGGATAGGTACTCCTTGCAGGTTCGTCAATACGAAAATCGACAGTGTAGAAATGAGCGGAGCAATTGTAGGTTTATAGCATATGAAAGCGCAATCATAAATGGTATCTTCTATACAGAAAACGGAATCAACGACCATATCGTCGGCAAGGGGGATACAGATGAAACGGGACAATTGGTTCAAGATGCTCACACTGCTTGTTATCGCAGCATGTCTGCTTGCGGCATGCGGAACAGCAAGTACGGGCGGGGATGCAGCTGGAGGGAAGGCATCAAGCAGCGCCCCCGGTCAGAGTGCAGGAAGCAAGGGAGGAACCGGGGTCAATCTTACGGTTATGACGAACGTGGTTGGCGAGCCAGCGAAGGTGCTCCAGGAGATCGCCAATCAATTTATGAAAGACAATCCAGACATTAAAGTGGATTTCAGTGCTCCAGGAGCGGAGTATGAGAACATTATGAAAATGAAAATGGCATCCAATGAACTGCCAGATGTATTCGCGACTCACGGATGGGCCAAGGTACGTTACGGAGCGTACTTAGCTGACCTGAAGGACGAAGAATGGGCAAGCAAGCTTAACGCCTCCATCAAACCTGCTGTAACCGACGATCAGGGGAAAGTGTTCGTGCTCCCTATGGATCAAGATAAAGGCGGGCCTGTGTACAATTCATCAGTGCTGGAGAAGTATGGCATACAGGTTCCGATGACATGGGATGAATTGATGAAGGCCGCGGAAGAAATCAAGACGAAGAGTAATGGAGAAGTCGTGCCAATTCATATCGGAGGCGCGGATTCATGGCCGATCGGACAATTTTTCGATTTCTATGCGACGTCCGTCTTTATAAGCCCTGAGAAGAATGATGGAGCACAACTGCTCGACGGAACCTTTGATTGGAACCGATTCGACGCACTGCCGCAAATGTTCCTATCCTTGCAAGAGAAAGGATATTTGAACAAGGATGTGTTGACTGCGAAATATAGCGATTCCGCTAAAGCCTTCGCAGAAGGAAAAGCTGCATTCGGGATATATGGTCCGTTCCTTATCGAAGAAGCAAAGAAGTTGAATCCTGATCTGAAAGCAGGCTTGATGCCGATTCATTCGGTAGCAGCTGGCGATGCGCCAACGCTTGTAGGTGGAGAGAAGACGACATGGGGCGTGTGGAAGGATTCCCCGAACAGCGAGGCGGCTCGTAAATTCGTGGCCTATTACGCCAAGCCGGAGAATATAGCCTTGGTCGCCGCTGCAAATGTACTCCCTCCTGGACTTGATGGAGTAGCCACCAACGCGGGCAGCTTGACTGCTGACTTTGAGAAGTTCAAAGATTTGCGCGTGTTCCCGTACTTTGACAGAGTGTATTTGCCGAACGGGATGTGGGACGTCATGTGCAAGAACGGCCAGGATCTGCTGGCTGGCGGCATTACGCCTCGAGAATTCTCGGAAAATATGAAAAAGGAATATGAAAGATTACGTGCTGCTAAATAACAGATAGGCAATTCATCGACCCGCGGCTGCATCTGTCTTGCTGCGGGTCTATTTTCACATCTAGGGGGATGCATATGGCTAGAAGTCCGTCGAAGATGGAAGCCACGCATGAAGGACGAGTGCAGCTGCATTCGGGCTTCATGGTCAGATGGGTTCATTCTGCTGGAATACTCAATCTGATGTACGTCCCGGCGCTAGTGCTGTTTGCCGTGTTCATTTTCTATCCTCTAATCCAGGGAGTTAAAATCTCCTTCACCAATTGGGACGGCTATTCGCAGCAATACGCATGGGTAGGCTTCGACAAATATCGGCTAATGCTGTCGGACAAGAAGATTGTCCAGACGATTCTGAACACGTTTATTTACGGCTTCGGAAGCACGGTATTTCAAAATGTGATGGGTCTTGCTTACGCCTTGTTTCTGGATCAGAAGCTAAGAGGGAAAGGGATCGTCCGAATGATCGTGTACCTTCCCGTAATCATCAGCCCATTAATAATGGGTTATATCAGCTACTTCTTCTTTCAGTACGACGGCGGGGCGCTGAACGATGCAATCCGTTTATTTGGCGGAGAGGCCGTGGATTGGCTGTCGAACGGCTCACGTGCGGTATGGATGATTGTCCTGGTTAACACGTATCAGTATATGGGCATTGCGATGATTATTTTTTTGGCAGGCTTACAGTCTGTTTCGAAAGAGTATCACGAAGCGGCCAATATCGATGGCGCTGGCTGGTGGAGCCGATTCATGCGGATTACGCTTCCGCTGCTTATGCCGGCAATTACGATCAATATTGTGCTTAATCTCATTGGGGGCTTGAAGCTGTTTGACGTCATAGTAGCGATGACGAACGGCGGACCAGGCTATGCGACGCAGTCTTTGTCCACGATGATGTACAATCTGTATTTCGCCCGTCAGGATGCGGGATACGCGGCAGCGCTCGGGAATCTGATGTTCATCATCATCGCGGTCATCAGTATTTCATCACTTGTACTGCTTCGTCGGAAGGAAGTGGATGTGTGAAGATTGCTAAATATATTGCGCTAGTACTCATCGTGCTGATTCACAGCATCCCTTTTTACATTTTAGTCAATCTGTCCTTCAAACCAATAGAAGATACAAGCAGCAAATGGATGCCTTTGCAGCAGCTCCAAGTGGATAATTTCATTCATGCATGGCAGGATGCTCAGCTAGGAAGAGCTGTTATGAACAATGGGATTATCACGGTTACTGCGGTTATTCTCGTCGTGTTCATCGGTGCGTGTGCTTCGTATCCGCTTGCTCGCCATCAGACCAAGTGGAATCAATTCGTGTACACGCTGTGCATCTCATGCTTAATTGTCCCAGCATTGACGATTCTCGTACCTTTGTACAAATTCATCGTAGACGTAGGCGGAATCAATACATACTGGGCGATTATTCTGACACAAGTCACTTTTGCGCTGCCGATGACGATATTTTTGTTTACCGGGTTTATCAGTACGGTTCCGCGAGAGATGGACGAGGCGGGGCTGATCGACGGCTGCAGCCGGTACGGAATTTTTCTGCGAATTATTTTCCCTTTGCTGAAGCCAATCACGGCTACAGTGGTCATTTTGATCGGTGTGCAGGTGTGGAATGACTATCAATTCTCCGTATTCTTCTTGCAGAAGAAAGAGATGATGACGATTCCGGTTGCCCTGTCGGGCTTCGTCTCGCAGTTCCATAGCAATATTAGTTGGGTCGCTGCGGGCTGCTTTATTGGGATGCTGCCGCTCACGGTCGTGTATTTGTTTCTGCAAAAATATTTCGTGAAAGGGATGGTAGACGGGGCGATTAAAGGGTAGCAGCAACAGCAAGGAAAAGTGGTATGGTCAAGGTAAACAAGTTACAAAGAAACCAAGATCAAGGCAACAAGGACGGGGCTACAACAACTAGGAATGCGAAGGGGGTTAATCATGTTCAGGAAGAAATCGAGTGCAAGGATCACTTCATTAGCGCTTGTTCTTGCTATGGTGTTCGGCTTATTCACTAGCGGCGGTACGATTCAAGCCCAAGGGGCAGCCGATAATGACAATCCACTTGTATCGGTTAAGCTGTCCGCCGACGATATGGCAGTGCCTTTGGACGGTGTGACGCAGCTGCAGGTGACGGGTTGGTTGAAGGATGGCAGTGAGATTGACTTGCGGCATGATGCAAAGACGACAATTGCATATAGCGCTCCTATCGACATGTTTACCATTGGGGATGATGGACTAGCAAGGGCAGGGACACAGGATGTTGGTGAAGTCCAGATCGGCGTGGAAGTAGTTAGAGACGGTATTCGCTTGACAGATACATTGAAGCTGACGATCAAGCCTGAGCCTGCGCGGCCATTTTTGCGAGATTACACTGGCACTTCAACGATGAAGCTATATTTGGGAGACAACGGGAAAATAGAATTAACGCTGGATGAAGCGCTGGAAGCGATCAAGAAGGTGGATCACATGACGCGCGGCATGCCGAAAATCATCTATTTGGTTGGCTGGCAGCATGATGGCCACGATTCGAAATATCCAGATTGGAATGTCGTCAATCCGAAGCTGAAGCGACCAGGTGATGCTACGGCGCTGGACAGCCTGAAATGGTTCATGGATGAGGCGGAGAAGTACAATACGACGATCAGCTTCCACATCAATATGACGGACGCCTATCAAGATAGCCCGCAATGGGAGGAATTCGTCAATAAGGATCTCATTCGCAAGGAAGAGAACGGTGAGCTTATAAAGGGAGGCCATTGGGTAAGTGGCCAGAGTTATAAAATTAATCTAACACGTGCTTGGGGAGCAGGAGTATTCCAACGCAATATCGATGACTTGCTTGTCAAGATCCCTCAGCTGCTTCGAGGGAAGACGATCCATATCGATGCATTCGTAACGAGTCCAACGGAATGGGTGCCTTCCGTCGGATATGCGGATCCGTATCATAAGACAACGTATCGTCAGGAGAGCGACACGCAGAAAAAGATTATGCGATACTGGCGTGATAAAGGAATGGACGTTACGAGCGAGTATTTCCATGGCTACCGCGGTGATCCGTTATTCGGTCTGCAGCCGATGGCGTGGTGGGCGGATTGGCGTTCGTTCGACAGTCAGATGAAGCTGCCAGCAGCGCTTGCTGTCGGTGGAAAGGGTGGCAATGAGTTGTTCGGCACGAGCATGCATGGCGAAGACATTGTCAAAAAAGACAAGGTGAGGCTGACGGGATTTTTGCAGGAATTCAGTACGACAACATTGCTCTGGCAGTATCTCAATCAGTACGAACGCCTAAGTTACGATGGCGCAACGGACACTGTGCAATTTTCAGATGGAGTGACGAGCTCTAAGCAGAACGGCAAACGCGTCGTGAAGCACGGTGATGTAACGATTGCAGATGGTACAGAGATGTTCGTACCTGCCTTATGGCGTAAGGATAAGCTGGAGATTATCGCATTCAGCCAGGATGGCTACAAGGATAGAAGCTGGAAGCTGCCTGCTGGATGGGCGGGCGTGCAGGCGGTTGACGTATTCGAGATCGGCTTGGGACTGCCGAGATCGATTGAGCGAGGACTGCCGACTGCTGGGGACACCGTCACTTTATCGATAGCTGCGGGGTCAGCGGTTTCCATTACGCCAGCGAATCAGGAACCATTGGATCCGATACAGACAATCGCTGCGGGATTGAAGTCAGTTCCAGCGCCTGCGAAGAATGCGACTCGTTTAACGCTGCCACCAGTGCCGGAGGGCTATGAGATCGAGCTGCTTGAATCCAAGCGTCCGGATATCATTGACCACACGGGGCTCATATCGCCAACGAGCCAAGAGGAAGAAGTTCTTCTTATTTTCCAAGTAAAGCGGAGGGTTGACGGTGTGAGTACCCATACGACTGCAATCCCTGTTATCGTGCCGCCAGGAAGCGTTGTGAATATCAACGATGTGTATGATGCGAAGAATGCCGTATTGACAGGAAATGCGGTACTGCGAAGCAATGGCGCGTTTATGACCGGGAGTGTGGTTGGATTTGTCGGCGGGCCTGTTGGAAACTACAACACCGTTACCTTTCAACAAGTCACCGTGCCTGGGGATGGCATCTATGAATTGCAGATCGAGTATGCAACCGCCGTGCCTCGTTCGGTGTTCGTGCGGGCGAATGAGGAGCAAGGGATCGAAGTGCCACTGACGGGGACGGATTGGAATAAAGCACAGCTCAAAACCATTCAGATTATGCTGAAGAAAGGCTCGAACTCCATTACCTTATATAATCCGACGGAATATGCCCCTGATATGGGATCGATTATTGTGAAGTCCATCACTCCAAATTCGATTGCAGACTGGATTACTTCTATTCAACCACCTGGGAAAAACGACAAGTACGTAACGCTTCCTTCTGTACCGCAGGGCTTCACAGTCTCGATCAAATCGTCGGACAACGAGACGGTTATTCGGCCGGATGGTACGATTGTTCGTCCAGCTGCGGATCAGATCGTTCATCTTATTTTGCAAGTGACACGAAATTATGATGGCGTAACGGCCGAGACTGCAGCAATCCCTGTCGTTATAGCTGGAGAGCCTCACATTATCAGTGTTGCTCCGGTAGTTGTGAATACGGAAGTCGGGAAGCCTCCATTGCTGCCGACAGTCGTGACAGCGACGTATTCGGATTTAACGGTAGCGGAGATATCTGTCAAATGGAATCCAATTGAGGCTGAACAGTATGCGAAGGTTGGAACATTTACGGTGACGGGATCAGTTGCAGGTACGGATCTTCAAGCGATCGCGACGGTTCATGTCAAGGAGTCACCTGCACAGACACCATATATTACGAGTCTATCACCAGTATTCGTAGAGACAGTAGTCGGAACACCGCCAGCGATGCCTTCTGTCGTAACGGCGACGTATTCAGACTTATCGATAGCGCAGGTGTCAGTTGTGTGGGATCAGATTGATGCTAGTCTTTACAGCAAGGTTGGCAGCAATACGGTGAAGGGAGCTGTTGAAGGGACGCTATTAAAGGCAGAGGCCACGGTTACGGTGAAGGTGGATCAGGGGTCAGACAAAGTAAATGGAAATGGAAAGGGCTCAGGAAGCGGAAACAGTTCCAACAGTAATTCCTCATCACCGCCATCAGTGATAGAACCGGAGAAGCCTAAGCCTGACAAGGAGCACGGAGAGATACAACTTATGGAGCTGCCATATGAACCGACAACTGAACAACTGCAGCATCCACACTATTTAACTGTCGTCCGGGTGAATGGAGATGGGAGCACCACACCGGTTGTATTCAGCTACTATGATCCTTCAGTACTTAAAGTGAAGTTCCTTGGTTACGACGACGAGGACTACAAAGTTGTATACAAGTTAGCAAAGTTCACGGATTTGCAGAAGCAGGCTTGGGCGAAAGAGGCTATTGAAGCACTTGCCTCACGCGGTGTGCTGGATGGCGTATCGTCCTATCGATTTGCGCCAGAACAAGAGATAACACGTGCTGAGCTCGTTGTCATGCTCGTTCGTATGCTCGGCCTTACTGCGGAAGCGGATTCGAATTTTGCTGACGTTGATCCATCCGCATCCTACTACCATGACATCGCGATAGCCAAAAAAGCTGGGCTTATTCAGGGGGTTACGGATAAAGAGTTTCAGCCTGAGGCAAAAGTGACGCGGGAGCAGTGGATGACCATCATCGAGCGTGCGCTGCTGCAAATGAAGGTCATTAATGGGTCGGAAAATGAAGATGCATTGAATACATTTACGGATCGTGAGCAAATTGCAGATTATTCGCGGCGGAGTGCAGCAGCACTTGTGAAGCTGAAATTGATCGAAGGATCCAATCAGCAGCTTTTGCCGAAAAAAACAACGAGTCGTGCCGAAGCCGCGTTAGTTTTGTATCGCATGATTCCGATGGTATTGCAGAAGTAAGTACAGAAGATGATCATGACAACAGCCTTCTCCTCTTAATAGGGAAGGCTGTTCATGCTTTACATGGTAGCTGAACTGATAGTTTCTGATCTATATGTTGCTTTTTGGTAAAATGGATGTCGATTAAATGATTGAATTGATTTGATGTTTGAATGATTATATGCCTGAATGTGAATGCTCCTCGATCTTGTTGTTGGTAAGTTGGCTATTATCTTGCTTCTCCATACGATCAAAAAGGCTGCATCCCAAGCGTGTTGAGCTTCTCGCCTGTAACATCCACACCCATTTTACTTGTAATGTCCAAATAATGACCTGTGCGGCGCTTGATGGCGCCGTTCGATTCATCCAGATTAGCTTCCAGTCCATTCAGTACCATGATGCTAACCCCGAATCCTGCAGAACCTAATCCTTTTTCTTTTTCCTCCGTAGCGGGCTTCCATCTGCCAATCATAACATCATGGGCGGAAGGTTTCGGGGCTTGCGGCGTCATCCAGAATAAGATAGCGGTTGCAAAACCAAGCTTGCCGTCGGCCGCAATCCATTCCGGATTTCGAAGCAGCACATGTTTATCTCCGTATATAATGGCACTCATTAACCCGTAATTGAAATTCCAGCTCAGCATGATTGGCCCACGGCCATAGTATCTCTTGCCTGGAACACCCGGATATTCCTTGCTGCTGGCAGGGTCCACGAACTCCGATTTATTCTGCCCCGTTCTGCCAGCGATGTTCTCATTCCAATAGAGCCCCCAGCGCAGCATACCTCCCGGAGCGGTGTCCCAACCTCCGCCAGTCTCATGAGACAGATTGGCAAGCAGCGCCGCGAGATCGCGTTTGCGATCCTTCTCCAATCCTTCATTCAAGAAGGCGCCGTAATCGACGATTTGCGTGATGATGCGCTTAGTCTTGTTTTCTGGTGTATTGAAGTCATCGGAGCGTACAATGAGCGTTTCGGTTTTGCCCTTTTTCTCTAAACGATAAATTTCTTGAGCAGAATAGTTGCCTTCCCGATACGAAACTTTGTATTTCACATTGGCTACAAGGCTGACGGCATTGATGAGATTTTGATAGGAGTAATAGTCGGTCTGATTGGGATTATAGTCTTTCTTATCTTTGTTGAAGGCATGCCATTCTTTCGAACCAAGGCGCATTGGGAATAACGCTTCGTATTCCTTCTCAGAGAGTGCGGATCGGACGGCCTCAACCGCCTTGTCTGCGGTATAGTCAGGATCGATTCCATCCCACTGGGATTCAATCTGTTGTCTGGTCAGAATGCGGCTGTCGCCAACGGACAAGCTGTCATCAAGCAGGTATACAATATCAGCTTTGCCTGAAATGGAAGTAACGTCAGCAGCCGAGGCAGAGGCAGTTGTGCCGAGTGAGGTGAGAAGCAGCGTGGAGCAGAGCGTCAGCAGCAGTGTGCACCGAATCCATTTCTTTGAAAGCGGATACGAAACGTTGGACATCAATACATCCCCTTTATAATCGAATACGTGCAAGTTTTATTGATACATATTTATATCGCTTTCATTTTGGAATATGACAAGTAAAAGAGACGAAATTGGAAGACCGACCTCAACAAGCAGCGAAAAAATATAGTTGAAGGTATGATGATACTTACATATAGTAATTCCGACTATTCTGGTGTATAATTACGGAAATAAAATTTTCGGTAATTCGGCAGTACATAGAACGACCAGGAAGGGTTGGACATCATGATCTCATTATCGAATATTTGGGTGACGTTTGACACGGGCCCTCAATCGGTTACTGCTGTACAGGATGTTAGTCTGCACGTAAACGCAAGTGACGTGTACGGCATTGTTGGATACAGCGGAGCGGGGAAGAGTACCTTGGTGCGTGTCATTAACCTGCTGCAGCGGCCTGCATCAGGGAGTGTAGAGGTGAACGGTCAGGACTTGCTGGCTCTGAGCCCCAAGGAACTGCGGGCAGCTAGGAGGAAGATCGGAATGATCTTTCAGCACTTCAACCTGATGAATTCCAGAACGATCTATGACAATGTAGATTATCCCTTAAAGAGCTCCAAGCTTTCGAAGCGTGAACGCTCGCAAAAGGTTAAGGATTTGCTCGAATTAGTAGGCTTGTCAGATAAATTGGACGCGTATCCCTCTCAATTGTCAGGGGGACAGAAGCAGAGGGTGGCGATTGCCAGAGCGCTGGCGAATGATCCGGAAATCCTATTATGCGATGAAGCGACGAGCGCCTTAGACCCTAAAACCACACTATCCATATTGGAATTATTGAAGAAATTGAACCAAACTTTAGGGTTAACGATCGTGCTCATTACGCATGAAATGCAAGTGGTCAAAGAAATTTGCAATAAGGTTGCCGTAATGGAAGACGGTCGGATTATTGAGCAGGGAGATATCGTGTCAATCTTTAGCCGTCCGCAAAATGCGTTAACTCAGGATTTTATTAACACGGCTACTCATATTGAACAAACGTTGGAGAAGCTCTCCCAGCATCCGTCATTGGTACAGCTGAAAGGCAACGATATTTTGTGCAAGATATCCTACATTGGCGATAGCACAAGCGAGCCGATTATCTCCGCGCTTACCGCTCGCTACAGGGTGACGACCAATATCTTATATGCGAATGTGGAGATATTGCAGCAAACGCCTATCGGCAATTTGATTGTGGTCATGTCGGGATCAACTAGCGATCTAGAAGCGGCGCTCGAATATTTACAGTCGATTCAAGTTGCGGTGGAAATGATTGATTCCCGTCTTGTGCAGAACGTTAAGGTAGGTGAAACGGTATGAGTGAGTTTTTGATGAATAACTTTCCAAACATTTGGAACTTAAGAGAAGAGATTCTGATCAGCATCTATGAAACGATTTACATGGTGTTCGTAACCTCCTTATTCTCGGTACTTTTCGGCCTTTTGCTAGGTGTAGCCTTGATTGTAGTTGATAAGGGCGGGATTTTAGAAAACAAGCTCGTTTACAGTGTCTTGGACAAAGTCATTAATCTATTTCGCTCTATTCCGTTTATTATTCTTATCGCGGTTGTCGTTCCGCTTACCCGCCTTATTGCGGGGACATCGATCGGCATGCAAGCAGCAATTGTGCCGTTAGTTATCGGGATCGTTCCTTTTTATGCGAGACAAATTCAAAATGCGCTGGTAGAGGTAGATCCTGGGATCGTGGAAGCAGCTCAGTCAATGGGATCAGGGCCGATTGAGATCGTGTTCCGTGTCTATTTGAAGGAAGGTTTGAATGCGATTATCCGGGCTTCCTCCGTGACGGTTATTAACTTGATCGGGCTGACGACGATGGCGGGTGCGATTGGCTCGGGTGGTTTGGGCAGTCTGGCAATTAGCAAGGGGTATAATCGGTTCCAAAATGATATCACCATAGTTGCTACCATTTTGATCTTAATTCTGGTGTTTGTGTGCCAATTCATTGGCGACTATTTTACGAAGAAGACGATGCATTAGCAACGGATTAGTGAACTTGATTTATGCAGTATGCTCCTTAGGTGCGTACTGGATTAAATAGAATACAAACTACAGACAAAGGACTGAAGAACAATGGCAAAAGTAGAAAGCTTCCAACTGGATCACACAATCGTAAAGGCTCCTTATGTAAGAGCAGCAGGAGTTGAACATGATGAGAAAGGCAGCACCGTGCAAAAATACGATCTGCGCTTTTTGCAGCCAAATAAAGACGCAATTCCAACGGCAGCGCTTCATACGCTTGAGCATCTGCTCGCTACATATATGAGAGACGAGATTAAAGGGATTATCGATATTTCTCCGATGGGATGCAGAACGGGATACTATCTGATTCTGTGGAACGAGCACAGTCCGGAAGAGATTGCTTCCGCTTTGGAGAGAACGCTGAAGCGTGTATTGGAGACAACAGAGGTTCCGGCTGTATCGGCTCTGGAATGCGGCAACTACAAGGATCATTCTCTCTTCTCTGCGCAAGAATATGCGAAGATTGTGCTGGAAGCGGGAATTAGCAGAGATCCGTTTGAAAGAGTGCTGTAATCGCGATGATTACGCTCAATCTATCGCATCAGACAGCGATTGTCACAGGCGGGAAGTCAGGCATAGGGCAGGGGATCGTGCAAATCTTGCTGCAAAGCGGAGCTACGGTCATCTCTGCTGATCTGGCGTACGAAGCTGATTATCGAGAGGCTGATGGTCAGCTTATCGAGACGAAATTGGACTTGTCCAAGTCCAAGGATATTGATCGCTGGTCCAAATTGGTTGTAGAGAATGCAGGGGTTCCCGATATCGTCGTGAACTGTGCGGGGACATCCACAATGGATTATGTGATTGACAGCAAGCTGGAGGATTGGGAGAAGGTGTTCTCCATTAATGCTACGGGGCTGTACCTAGTCTCCAAAATATTTGCCAAAGCAATGGTCGATGCCGGGAAGCCGGGCAGAATCATTCAAATTGCTTCCCAAGCAGGAAAGAACGGCTACCGGGCTATGGGTGGGTATTGCGCATCCAAGCATGCTGTTCTTGGCTTGACGAAGGTGATGGCGATCGAGCTGGCGCGGCATAACATTCTCGTGAATGCGGTATGTCCGGGAATTGTAGAAACACCGATGAAGCATCGGGAGCGGATTGAAGGTGGAGTCATCCGCGGCATGACCGCAGAGGAAATCTATGCGGAGGATTGTTCCCAGATTCCGCTCGGAAGAACCGCTGAAGTTCAGGATGTGGCCAATGTCGTGCTGTTCCTGGCAAGTCCGTTGTCTTCGTATATGACCGGCCAGGCGATTAATGTAACAGGCGGGATGACGATGCATTAAGCAAGAAAGCTCTTATCTTTATTTTACATATAGGGGGGAGTAAATCGAATGACTAAAAAGAGAGTATGGGGCGGATTAGCGGTTGGGTTGGCTTTGACACTGGTGCTGGCCGGCTGCGGAGGCAAATCATCAGGCGATGCTGGGAAAATCGTGATCGGTTCTCAGGGATCGGACGCTCAGATTTGGAAGCATATCGCGCAATCTCAGGCGGCGAAGGACGCCAAGCTCAATATCGAAGTCAAGGAGATCAATGGCGGAGTAGAGCTGAATAACGCAACCAAAGACGGGGAAGTAGACGTCAACGCATTTCAATCTTGGGCGTACTTGGTCAGCTACAATAAAGACAGCAAAGCTGATCTTGCAGCAGTAGCGACAACCTATCTAGAGCCGATGGGAATCTATTCGCAGAAGATCAAGGATATTAAGGACGTTCCAGATGGTGCTCTTGTTGCTCTGGCGGATAACCCAGCCAACACGGCAAGAGGATTAAGCTTGCTGCAGGCAGCAGGGCTCATCAAGTTGAAGGATGGGTTCGACATTGGAACGGGTTCGGAAAGTGATGTTGTAGAAAATCCGAAGCATCTGAAATTCAAGCTAATTGACGATACGACAGGTCCGCGGGTCATTCAAGATGTGGATTTGGTATTGATCGGGAATACGGTTGCGATGGAAGGCGGATTGAACGTATTGAAGGATTCGTTGTTCCATGAGGAGATCTCTGTGGATACCAAGCATAATATCAACGTGCTCGTGACGACCTCTGATAAGCAGAACGAGCCAGGCATTTTGAAATTAGGTGAATTATACCACAACGAAGATACGCAAAAATATATTGAGAAAGAGTTCGGAGGCACAAAAGTGCCTGTAGAAAAACCGATCTCCTATCTGAAAGAATAGTGAGGCTGGCTTCATGCGGATTGCGATTATAACAGCGATGGAAGAAGAAATGGCTCCTTTTCGAAGCCAGTCACAAATTATAGCAAGAATACAGGTAGGCAAAGTCATTATCGAAGAAGCGATGTACCAAGGTCAATCCTTGATTCTAGTGGAGAGCGGGATTGGCAAGGTCAATGCAGCAGTGGCGGCTACCCTTGTAATTGAGCGTTATAAGCCGGATGTCATCATCAATTCCGGGTCGTCAGGTGCATTTGGCGCTGGATTGGACGTAGGCGACGTCATAATTGCTACCCAGTTCGTGTATGGTGACGTCGATGCCACCTGTTTTGGGTATGAACTCGGCCAGGTTCCGCAAATGCCGGCCAAGTACGAGGCGGATGCGGAGTGGCTGAAAGTGGCGCGGCAAACTGCGGCATCAGCAGAGCTTCCATACACTCTTGATTTTGGATTAGTGCTGACATTGGATTCATTCATGAGCAAGGCTGAGCGTGTAGAGGGGATTAAATCCACTTTCCCTCTCGTGAAGGTATCTGATATGGAAGTGCTGGCAATCGTACAGTCAGCAGCGCAATACGGGATACCGGTATTATCCGTCAAGGCTGTATCGGACATTGCTGGGTATGGCGATGTCACGGCGAACAGCTTCGATGATAATCTGGATGTTGCTGCTGATCATGCTGCGCACTTCACTGATTTGCTAGTTCAGCGTCTTCGATCCATTGGGGTTGCGAGCTGAGCAAGGAATAAAGATAAGATAGACCCGCTAACGGTACGTACGAAAGTACGCATAGTTGGCGGGTTTTTCTTTGTGTTTTGTCTATGGCTCATAGCTTATGTGAAATAATTGATCATTCATAGTTTACATTGGTTGTTTTGTATAGCAGTGTATTTATATGGGTAATATTGAAAGGATCTTTTGATAGATTATAGAAACTAGTGGAAAGCGATTGTAATTCCTCAATGCTTCTCTTTTCGATTAAGATTAAGAAATTTGTAAAGTAATTATTCAAGTGTTTGGTATACATGGAAAGTGAATTGCGGTTGTTGTTATAGGATGTATACGTTCCAAGAACATCGAGTTGGCTGTTGAACTTTAATAACTCCAGAATAAGCAATTCTTTGTCGTTATTATTATCGATAGTCGTGTGCATTTGAAATAGGATACGTTTGTAGTCATTGTCTAACTCATTTCTTAGTGTGCTAGCAACATGTTGACTATAAATCCCGAAAATAACGGATAAGAGGAGGAGTGAAGAAAGTAGAGCAATTAAAACATTTTTTGTCTGGGTTATTAGAATCACCTCAGTATATATGTTTTAATGAAGAACACTGATAGTGAAAGGTGTGTTTGAAGAAGAACGAAGAACAATACTATTTCTGCATTACTTATTTTTGTGTTGTTGTTTCTTATTATGGCATAATTTTTATTTTCGCGACAATAACTGACCAGGAAAAACTCAGCGTTGCTGACCATGCCGCCATTTTACGATCTGATGGTTCAGTAGCTTCGATTCATGGGGGGCGGCCTAAACAAGGAATAAAGATAAAACTGACCCGTTAACGGTACGTACGAAAGTACGCATTGTTTGCGGTTTTTTTAGTTTGCATGATTTGTTTTATACAGCAAAGTATTTATATGGGTAATATCGGAGGGGCTTTTGTTGTGGCCCAATCCGGTAGAGTATTGGTTTAACCTTGTTCATGATGAGATTCGTTCTACAGCAGCCATCGTAACTTAATCCTCTTTAAAATAATGGCGCATGTTGTGTTCTAATAATAACGGAAAATAAGCTGAATTAAACGAACGATATTACCAGATTATTAATTATACAATCGTATAGGATATACAGTAGTTACCAGATTACCACGAGTGTAATTCCGATGCTCGATATTTGTATCATCGTTTCTTTCCTCCCTGTGTATTTTCTGACTTTTCACTTCATGCTTCTTCTTACTTATATTTCGTTTACATATGAACCCACAATTTTATTAAGTGAAAGCACATCGTTTTTCAAAATTATTGTCTAGGAAAACCTTTATTTTCTTTTGGAAGCGAACACTGACTGGTTTGCAGTATCGACTTGCCTCACTTGATCTCTAACTTTCGTCTTTATGAAATTGTTGAAATCGCTTACAAGTGGGTTTATACATAATTTCGCGAAAGGGGGGATCAAAATCGAGCATTCACCCGGGACAGGGAAAATCATAGAAAGAACAAAGGAGGCTAGCACTGTACTTATACCGACTGTTGCATTTGACAATCCGGACGAGAATAAATAAAAGAAAGGATGATAGGTTCAATGAACAACCCTTGTTTTCAAAAGTCGTTGGCAAAGCTTTTGTTTTTGTTTGCGCTGTGCATTGGTTTGTTAGGGTTCAATTACTCGCAAGCCTATGCGCTTGACAATGGTCTTGCGCAAACGCCTCCGATGGGCTGGAATGGTTGGAACGCCTTTCATTGTGACGTGAATGCCGTTCTCGTAAAGGAAACAGCTAAAAAGATGGTTGAATCCGGGATGAAAGAAGCGGGCTATCAATACGTTAACCTCGATGATTGTTGGATGCTTAGTGAGCGGGATGAAAACGGCAATTTGGTTCCCGATCCGGCAAAGTTTCCAGACGGGATTAAGGAAGTCGCCGATTATGTTCACTCTCTCGGTCTGAAAATGGGCATTTATGCAAGCGCAGGTAACAGGACTTGTGCGTGGTATCCGGGGAGTCTCAATTATGAAGAGAAAGATGCCCAGCTTTTTGCCGAATGGGGAATCGACTATGTAAAGTATGATAATTGTGGCGACCCACTGGGTCAACCGCTGCAGGAACGCTATGTGAAGATGCGCGATGCGCTTGCAGCTACAGGACGGGACATTGTTTTCAGTATGAGCGTTGGAGGAAACGAAAATCCGTGGGAATGGGGCAAGCAAGTAGGCAACCTGTGGCGGGTTACTGGTGATATCAGTGATTCGTATGAAAGAATGTTAGTCCATGTCCTTCGAAATATGGAACTGTATCCGTATGCCGGTCCGGGCTATTGGAATGATCCCGATATGTTGGAAATCGGCAACGGGGGCAAGAATCTAGAAGAATATCGAACCGAATTTGGTCTTTGGTCCATAATGGCTGCGCCATTGCTCTCGGGCACCGATTTACTGAATGCCCCCCAAGAAATTTTAGATATTTACGCCAATGGTGAAGTGACTGCGGTGAATCAGGATCCAATCGGATTACAGGGACGTCCCATCAAGCAGCAAAACGACGGTACTTATGTATTGTTGAAACCGATGGCCAATGGGGACAAAGCCGTATTGTTCTTCAACGCGAACGGTGCTCCGACAAATATGGAGATAAGTTTGAGCCAATTGGGCATAACCCCGTCTGTAGACAATCAAACCTATACGGTTCGAGATCTTTGGGCACATGAAACAACAACGACCACTGACAAAATCAATGCTTCTGTCCCGGCTCGCGGGATTATGATGTATCGCATCAGTCCTGAAACGAGCAATGTGATTTCAACGGACGGATTTGAGCGTGTTGTCAATAATGACGGCAAGGAAGTTTGGGTGAAATCGTTATCTAATGGAAACAAAATGATTACATTGGTCAACCGGACTACTACAGCGACAACAATCACTGCTGAACCTGAAAAATTAGGTTTCAAACATGCTCCGGTTTACTTGGCTGAAGACGATTGGACGGGTCAAAAAATGAGTTATGCCAGCAAAATTGTCTCCGACGTTGCACCATTTTCAGCGGTTACCTACCGTGTTGCAACGGGAACACCGAACCAGGCGCCTTCCGCTGTTGGTATATCGTTTGACGGACCTTCTATTATTGCCCCAGGTGAGACCAAAACGATCACAACAACGATAACCAATTATGGAAGAGTCGCTGTCCATGACCTGAATCTCAATCTGCATGTACCGGCAGGATGGGAAGCAATCCCCAGTTCGGCCACCATGGTTAATAACATGCCACCGCAAGGCAATAACAGTTCCGTTACGGTGAGTTGGGCGGTGACGGCTCCTCAAGACGCTGTGGTTGGCTGGAACCATCTTTCAGCGGATTCCGTGTTCAATTCTGGTGGCGGAAATCAGGGGCATGTACGCTCAGGATTTTCCGTGCAAGTTCCATCCTCTCCTCCGACGGACGATGCGTTTATTAGCGACATGCCGTTTTACGGCAATGTTACAAACGGTTGGGGTCCGGTTGAAAAGGATACAAGTGTTGGCGGGAGTGGTCAAGGAGACGGCAATATGATTACGCTGAACGGTAAAGGGTATGAAAAAGGTTTAGGTGTCCATGCTTACTCTAAAGTTTCCTATTATATTGGCAAACACTTTGCAAGGTTTATCTCTGATATTGGCCTAGACAGTGAAACTCAAGGGAGCTCTGTCATCTTTCGAGTGTGGGGAGACGGGCAAAAGCTCTATGATAGTGGTGTAATAAAAGATAATGCGGAGCCCCAGCATATCAATATTGATGTTTCTACTGTTGATGTTCTTACGTTGGAAGTAATAGACGGTGCTGTCGGCAATAGTGCAACACATGCGGATTGGGCGGGAGCTAAGTTGTTGAAAGAGGTGTTGGTAGATGACATCAGGATCAACGGGGAATCCTTCTCAAGCTTTGATCAGGTAACGCAAGATTACTACATGACATTTTTGGAAGGCACGATAACGGATGTGCCTACGGTGGAAGTCATTCCGGCCAATAGCGATGTTCAGGTAAATATTTCACCAGCTGATCAACTTCCGGGTACCACCGTGATTACGGTAAACTCGGCAGATGGATCAGTGACGAAAACGTATAAGATTCATTTTAAAATCACTCCACAATTGTATGTAAGCGACCTCCCGTGGATTTATGCGACGACTGGCTGGGGAACGATTCATCGAGATGCTAGTGTCGGAGGGAACCCGATTAAATTATTAACTGATTCGGGCATTGTCACCTATGATAAAGGAATTGGAACGCATGCGAATTCAGAAATCATTTACGACATTGCCGGAAAAGGGTATGATCGCTTTCAAAGCTACGTAGGCCTTGATCACGAATCACACAATAACGATAGCGGATCCATAGTTTTTCAAGTATGGGCCGATGGTGAAAAATTGTTTGACAGCGGGACGATGAGACGAGACACTCCAGCCAAATTTGTTGATGTTGATATTAGTGGGAAGAAACAAGTAAAGTTAATCGTTACCGATGCTGGCGATGGAATTGGCAATGATCACGGAGATTGGGCGGACGCCCAATTTATTGCTGACAACAACACTGCTCCCGAAATTCATACAAAGATAAACGATGAGGATCTTCAAACAGAAGTGACTGTGCCTGAGTCAAATCAATGAGTTCACGTGGAATGATATAGGTTCTTATAGGCCGTGTCCAGTTCGGACTTGGCCTTTTTTTAAATATCAGTTTTCGTATTTTTACAGACAGTAGTTCTCGTATGGCGTATGAAAAAAATTTCGGTAGTGTATCAAATTATGTTGCTTGTTCTCCTGCAAGTCCCCCTCTATCATGAACGCATGCGGAAGCAATTTTCAGCCATATTCCAATGTATAGGGCCATGATCGCGCTCAAAATGATCAACAGGCGAAACACTCTTTCTATTTTGAAAGCGCTAACTAAATACTGTTTTTGGAGGCTGATACGCAGGCACATCTTTACTCAGCTACCGCTCACTCGTTTTCGGGCTTTTAGGAGCTTTTTTCTGAAAGTGCTCCCAAATGGTTTATGCCGGATGCTGCGAAAGGAGGGATCAAAAATCGAGAGTTCATCCAGAACAGAGAAAGAGGTGTACAGGTTTCTTGTATTTCTAAAATGCCCGACAAAGAGTATCGGAAAGAAGTCCTACGCCTCTCGAAGAGGGCGCTTTTGCGGAGCAAAAGTACGGAGTGGAGCCTATGCTTCGATGCGTATTCCAAATATTTTGTGGGGATCCAAAAAAACTTATAAGGAGCTGGATTAATGAATTCGAACAAAAAATGGGGATCGATCCTGATTGCAGCTGTTTTGTTGATGACTTCAGTTTCTGTGGCACAGGCGAAGTCAACTGTTCCGACAGTGACCATCACAGAGACGGAAGATGCGATCCAGACAGAAGGGAATGACGCGGGAAATCCACAATTATTGGAACAACCAACGGATGACGGAGGGCCGGAAATGGATCAGGCAAAGCAAACACCGGATGTAAATCGCCAAGCAGTATCATCATCAGAGGATCAGACGAAATTCCGCAATCTTGCGCTAGGTCTTCCCTATGAATGGTCTGAACAGCCGGACGCATCGCATCCGGACGACGGCTATAAGCTTACAGATGGGAAATATGGAAAGTTGGATAGGAATGACCCGGCGTGGGTAGGACATGTGCGCGGAAAAGCACGTGAAGTCGTGTTCGATTTGGGCGAGGCAAAGTCGATCGGCAAAATATCAGCCCGCTTTTTTCAGGATTTCCCCACAAACTCTATCCTCGTACCGCTAGAGGTATCGATGTATGTCTCCGACGATAAGGAGAATTGGGGATTACTTTCTCATAACGCTACCCAACTGCTATGGGGGTCAGGGCCACCTCGACAGGAGACCTTCACATGGGATGGAAGCCGGGACGGAATCAATGGCGGGAAAACGGATGGCAAGCTGGCTTATGCCCGGTACGTGAAAGTCATCTTTACGATGCATCCCTCACAATGGGAATACATTGACGAAGTTGAAATAATGGGTACGGACGGCAAGGTAGACGGGGCAGTAACCGTTCTTACTGAGCAGCCTCATTTTTTAGAGCCGGGTGAAGCGACAGCTGGGATTCGGAATCTGAATTTGCTGTACAACGGACAGTATGCAAATGGTTTGGGTGATTGGAGCAAGGAGCGGATTATTCCTAACATCAGTTATGTGAATAAGGATGGCGAGCCTACTGATTGGCTTTTTGATGGTATTTTGTATCTAGGGCTTGCTTCACCTGCTGGCCGTGATTACGGCCTAGGGCAAACGAACTTAGAAGACTGGAAATGGTATTTGGATAAAACTTTTGCGGACACGGGGGATATGCAGAACTTGAATGAGGCTACCAAGGAAGTCGGAGCCAAGCTGAACCAGCCTGATCATAAAGAGAAGGTTGTGTTAATGATTCCGGATCCAGGGGGATCCTTAACCGATTTTGGCGACGTTGACGGTACTGGTTCCTTGAATTTTAACGAATCCGTTGTCGGCAGAGATAAAGCGCTTGAAAACAGGGGGAAAGCGATACAGTGGTGGCTCGATCAGGTTCAGCAAAGATGGGATGCTGCGAACTATTCAAATCTTGAGCTTGTCGGTATGTACTGGCTGCCAGAACAAATCGATATAGGTGAAACGGGACCAGACGTGGCTCGAATGATGAGTGAAAAAGTGCATGCCATGAATTTGAAGGTGTTCTGGATTCCTCACTCTTTGGCATACAAAATGTATATGTGGAAAGACGTTGGAATAGATGCTGCTGCTTATCAGCCGAATTACTTCTTCGGTGGAATGGATGTTGACCGTCTGGAGGATGCTGCGAATAATGCAAAGCGGTACGGGATGGGGAATGAAGTCGAGTTTGATGACGGTATGCTGACGGACGCCGTACTCCGCGAGCGTTTTATCGAATACTTGAACAGCGGCGTTGAAACGGGATTGATGCAAAATGGCTTTAGGGCTTATTACCAAGGAAATAATGCCGTTTACAACTTGGGAGTCAGCAAGGATCCAAGCTTGCGTTTAATGTATGACTGGCTGTATCAATATTTGAACGGAACATACGTCGTCCACAATAGCCCGGCGCCGGAGGCGGACATATTCATTAACGGACAAATTTTAAATGGTGATATGAACATACCGGACTCGGAAACTCTTCAAATTACGTGGAAAATCCAAGACGACGACTTACATCATCAGAGCGGTAGCGACCGCCGATACGATGAAAACACATGTGGATCGATTCGCAGAACAGAATCAGTTTACGACAGCTGAAGCCCCTCGTTCGCTGAACAATAATCTAGAACTGATGAAACGTTTTGAAGGAACAGATGCGGGCCAGTTTGACAAGTACTTGAAAGGCTTCAATGTGAAACTAGATCAATTGTCGGCAGACCAAATCATTTCGGATACGGCTTACGCCGCGTTGAAAGAAGAGGTTTATAGTCTCATTGGCAATCTGGCCGAAAATAAACCAGCGACTGCTTCTTCCGTAGAAGGCTCCCTTGCGAGATTGGCACCGGAAAATGCGGTAGACGGATTCTCTTCGACAAGATGGTCGAGCGCCTATGTGGATGATACCTGGTTCCAAGTCGATCTTGGTGAATCCAAGGAGTTCGATACGGTTAGCATCGACTGGGAGAATGCCCGGGCTAAAACCTACAAACTCCTTGTCTCCGATGATAATCAGAATTGGACCAGTGTGATCAAGGACAATGACGGAATCATTACTGCGCATGCCGGAAAAGAAACCGTTCATTTTGATCCAGTCACAGCTAGGTACGTCAAATTCCAAGGCGTTCAAAAAAATACGGAATACGGATATTCCTTCTATGAATTTGGTGTATATAATCTTGCGGGAAGCAATGCGGTCACACCGATTGATGGCGCAAGAGCTCTGATAGATGTGGATGCAGGGAAATTAACGATCGATGGTCTGGTGATGAGTGGAAGCCAGTCCAAAGTGAATTTGAAAGTGCTCGATTCGAAAGGGAAAGTCCGGTACGAAGGCCAGACGACGAGCTCAGAAACGGGAAGATTCCAATTCACGATCAAGCTTGTTGGGAATCTAAAGGGAACGAACGACGCCTATCTCTGGATAGAGGGAATGTCGACGCCCGTGAAGTTTACATTCGACTACAGCAAAAAGAACTGATACTTCGCAAATATATAGCCATGGACGCAGCATTATTTCCACGCTGTGATCCGTGGCTTTACCTTTTGAATTGCGCCATATTCTTTTCCCCCGTACAGGCACGCATAGGCGGCTGCCCACATAGAATGTAACGTTCTCAATCGGAAAAATCATGAGGGTGTTTACGTCTTAGGAGGTGGAGTAATGCTTGGGTTTTTGTCGTCGATCGCCATGTTCATTAAGCAGATTTCCTTATTGGTATCCTATGTTAAAAATAATGCGTTCCCCCAGCCATTAGCGGAGGAAGAAGAAATGAAGCATTTGCGCTTGATGGCAGAAGGGAATGCACATTCGAGAAATATGTTAGTTGAACATAACTTAAGGCTTGTTGCCCACATCGTGAAGAAGTTCGATAATACCGGCGAGGATCTTGAGGATCTGATCTCGATCGGCACGATTGGATTGATTAAAGCGATCGAGAGCTTTCAGCCGAATAAGGGGACGAAGCTGGCAACTTTCGCAGCTCGCTGTATAGAAAATGAAATTTTGATGCATCTTCGTTCGCTGAAGAAGACACGCAAGGATGTATCGCTGCATGATCCAATTGGGACTGACAAGGAAGGTAATGAAATCACTCTTATAGATATCCTTGGTACGGAAAGCGATGAGGTCGTCGAGAAGGTGCAGCTTAAGATCGAGAAGAGCAAAATATATCGCAATCTGGATATATTGGATGAACGGGAGCAGGAAGTTATCCGGGGGCGGTTCGGATTAGATGGGGGCGGCGATGAGCGCACACAGCGGGAGATTGCGAAGGAATTAGGCATCTCGCGTTCGTATGTGTCACGGATAGAGAAGCGGGCGCTTATGAAGCTGTATCATGAGTTCTACAAAGTGAAGCGAGATTGAACTGTTACGAATAAGCTGAGCCTGGTCATGAAGAAATCGAAAAACCGAACAGAGCAGCGAGGATTGCCTTGCGGCTCTTTTTGGTGTGAGCGGATGGAGCACGATGTCGCAATCTCTTATTTACATACGACATTTTCTATTGCTTGTTGGCTAACACGTGATACCTATTTAACTCGAAATCGATTACACTTGTGCTAGGACAACAATGATAGAGCATAAGGAGAGAGAGTGAATGACATCGGCTAAGCATCAAGGAATACAACATACGGGGAATGATTTGCATAGACCGCTGGACTATCCATGTACCTATATGCCAAGCGGCACGCCAGATTGGAGCTTGACAGATTCGGTAGAGCTAGTAGATGTAGTAACGGGGGCAGCTCCACGCCAACAGACGAAGGTGAGGGCTTGCTGGACAGATACGACGTTCCATATGCAATTTGAATGCGAGGATGATTACATCGTCAGCCCATATACGGACCGGGATGACCCTTTGTACGAGGCGGATGTAGTAGAGTGCTTCATTGATCCTGACGGGGATGGCCGTGCTTATTTTGAATTTAATGTAAGTCCGCATAATGTGATATTCGATGCTTACATTACGAACAATCCTGGCGAACCGAAGGGCTTCCATCCGGAATGGAATGCCGAGCATTTGCTATCCTCTGTGTCGTATGTCAATGTTCCAGTACGCAGAGTGATATATGAATTGGCGATTCGCTTTGAGGACTTGGAATGTACTACACCAGAAGTGGGCTCTCATTTCCGTCTTAACTGGTTCCGAATTGATCAAGATAAGCTTGGTGCTCGCACTTATGATGCTTGGGCTCCGACAGGTGCAGTTAATTTCCACATGCCAGAATGCTTCGGAACCATTCGATTTACGAAATAGAATAGTGGTTGATACGAGTAAGCGCCTTTCAGGCCCATAAACTCAGCTTCTGTGCTGAGGGGGACTGGGGCGCTTATTTGTATAGCGAATAAACGAATCCTCCGAATATGGACATCCTGAAGGCTATTCTTCCTTAGCTTGTAGCGGATTATCAGGAACTGCATACACTAATGTATCGCATAGGGCCGTATCCAGTAATGCAGAGAGGAAGAGTGAATTTGGATAACAGGGTCATGGTACCGTTGTTCAGCTGTATTGTGCTTGTTCTGTTCGTCCTGCTCGCTATTTGCTTGCTTCTGCTGCACCTGCAGCGACTGCTGTAGGCTGTGCATGAAGGCAGTATGAGATACATGACATATTCCATCTCCAAAAGACAAATACTGTGTAGGAATGATGATGCATGTGAAATGATGAATGCTACACAAGTATGTTGCAGGAGGTGGAGATATGGCGTCATCAACGAAATCCGGAACACCGAAATGGAAATCAGGAAATTGGACGCTTTCTGAGCAAGAGTACAAGCAAATCGCCAGTCGACGGGAGCCCGCACGGACGGTAGGCAAAAATTGCATTCGTGCGTTCCTCGTTGGCGGGACGATTTGTTTGATTGGACAAGTTATCCAGCAGCTATATATGACGTATTTAGGAATGAGCGAGAAGGAGGCAGGCAACCCGACAGTCGTCACCTTAATTTTACTGTCCGTCATTCTTACATGCTTCGGCGTATACGACAAAATCGCACAGTGGGCAGGCGCGGGTACGGCCGTCCCGGTTACTGGCTTCGCCAATTCCATGTGTTCGGCGGCATTGGAGCATCGCAGTGAGGGCTTAGTGCTTGGGGTAGGAGCGAACATATTCAAATTGGCTGGGTCAGTCGTTGTGTTCGGAACCGTAGCGGCGTTCTTCGTTGCGTTGATTTATTTGATCTTTGGACTCCAGCATTGACCTGCTGCTGCATTATGAACGCATGCATGAGGAAGGGGGATTTGGATGCAAATCGGACGTCATACATGGCGATTCCAGAGTGAGCCAGCGATCATTGGCACGGCAACAGTTGTGGGTCCTGATGAAGGAGAAGGGCCGCTGGCTGCTGACTTTGATTATATACATGATACGCTTGATATGCAGGAGAAAAGCTGGGAGAAAGCCGAACGTAAACTATTGGAGCAGGCGACGCAGCTTGCAATTGTAAATTCCCATATTACGCAGGACGATCTGAACTTTTTTGTCGGCGGGGATTTGCTTAATCAGATTATTAGCAATTCCTTCGCAGCGCGTACCCTGGGAGTTCCTTATATTGGCGTGTTTGGTGCTTGTTCGACATCGATGGAATCGCTTGCGATTGCCTCTCTGCTTGTAGATTCGGGCAATGCGAACAAGGTGATGGCAGCTACTTGCAGCCATAACTGCACAGCGGAGAAGCAGTTCCGCTATCCGACCGAATATGGTTCCCAGAAGCCGCCTACGGCGCAATATACAGTAACAGGTGCTGGAGCAGCTGTAGTTGCCAAGGCAGAGAAGCAATACTCATCCATGCCTCGTGTGATTGCAGCTACGATCGGCAAGATTGTCGATCTCGGAATTAAGGATCCATTCAATATGGGGGCGGCAATGGCTCCAGCCGCAGTCGATACGATCCAGACTCACTTAAGCGATCTGGATCGCAAGCCTCAGGATTATGACTTGATTGTCACAGGCGACTTGGCATCCATCGGTCTGTCGATCGCCAATGATCTGTTCCAACAGAACGGACTGCATATGGAGCGGACAACTTTCAATGATTGCGGCCTTATGGTCTATGACTTGAACAAGCAGGCCGTACAAGCAGGGGGCAGTGGCTGCGGATGCTCGGCAGTCGTTACATACGGCCACATTCTGAAGCGTTTGCGTGAACGGAAGCTGAGACGTGTGCTTGTAGCTGCTACGGGAGCGCTGCTCTCGCCGCTATCCTTCCAGCAAGGGGAGACGATTCCTTGCATTGCGCACGCAGTAACGATTGAAATGAAGGGATGAAGCAGGATGATATATGTATGGGCATTTGTCATAGGCGGGTTAATCTGTGTAATCGGTCAGCTCATGTTCGATGTTGCCAAGCTGACTCCGGCGCACACGATGACGATCCTTGTTGTCGCAGGAGCGATTATCGACGGACTTGGCTGGTATGAGCCGCTTATTAAATTTGCAGGAGCAGGGGTAACCGTTCCGATTACGAGCTTCGGCAACTCTCTTGTACATGGAGCCTTGACCGAGATTAAAGCTTCCGGGTGGGTAGCACCTGTCAGCGGTATGTTCAAGACAACAAGTGCAGGCATTTCCGCTGCGATTGTGTTTTCTTTTTTAGCTGCTCTTGTCATTCGGCCTAAGGGATGAGTGGAAGTTCTATTCAGATCTCGTCAATCGAATAAGGATACATGTAAAGTTCTGACGCTATTTCGATGGTGTCAGAGCTTTTTTTGTTGGTGATCACAATCCATTGTTTAGCGATAAAACGAAGATATTTGACAAGATTCACCATGAATGGACATGTACGTTATTCCTTGAATGGTGTAAAATGAAAAAATGCATGTATTTTTAAAACGTTATCACGTGGAAAGTTACTAATTCTTCTACAAAATAATGAATGAACCCAATAGGAGGTCGTTGCCATGTCATCCTACCAATCATTGCATGCCCTAATGCGAAAGATGCAATCGACATTGGAACGATGTATTTTAGGTAAATCCCAAGAAATTGAACTTCTGCTGACAGCGATGCTGGCCGGAGGGCACGTTCTTATTGAAGATGTTCCCGGGACAGGCAAGACGCAACTCGTCAAATCGTTAGCTCGTACGATGAATGGTTTATTTCGGCGAGTGCAGTGCAACCCGGATTTGCTTCCAACTGATATTACAGGTGTATTCATATTCCATCCTAAGGATCAGCAATTTGTCTATCGTCCGGGCCCAATCATGGCGAATGTCCTGCTGGTAGACGAAATTAACCGTGCTACTACAAAGACACAATCTGCATTGCTGGAAGCAATGGAGGTACGGTAGATGGGGAGAATTTCTCTCTTCCTTCACCTTTCGTTATGTTTGCTACACAAAATCCGATTGAATTCGAGGGTACTTATGTACTTCCGGAAGCACAGCTGGATCGTTTCATGTTCAAGCTTAAGCTGGGGTATCCGGATGAGCAGACAGAGCGTACGATGCTGATTCGCCATGCGGAAGGTCTGCCATCGGAGAGAGCAGAGACCGTGACGGATATTGCCTCCATTAAGCTGATGCAGGAGGAAGTTCGCAATGTATATGTGGATGATGCAGTCGCGGCCTATATGATTGAGATCGTACGGGCTACACGTGAACAAGCACATGTCCTGCTCGGAGCGAGCCCGCGCGCTTCCGTTGCATTGATGCAGGCTGCGAAGGCGAGAGCATGGATGCATGAGCGGAATTTCGTTACGCCTGATGATGTGAAGGAACTGCTTCCTTTTGTATTGACGCACCGGATTGTACTGCGCATGGAGGCGAAAATGGAGGGCATTTCAGCCCAGCATATTGTAAGCGATATTACGGAACGTGTTCGTGTACCAATCCGATTGGGGACGTAGCATATGAGTCATTCGCAACGTATGTGGCAGCGCAAAGGGGCTCGCAAGCGAACGATTATATCGGTTGCCAGCATGTATATCTCGTGTTTGTTCTATTTCTTATTTCAAGGCGGCAAGACGTCAGTCATGCTGCTAGCTATGGCGACTGTGCTGCTCGTATATTGGGGTGTAGTGTTAATTGGCGGCATTCGCAACGTACGGGGAACAAGAATGCTTGGCGACGGATCAGGGGTCTTCTTTCCCGCCAATTCGCAATTATACGTTAACATCCGAGTCACTGTACCAGGTTGGCTGCCCATTCCTTACCTCGTTGTCCGTGATGAGCTCTGCCGTTTCGGCAACCGCTGTAATACGATGGAGTCTGCAGTTGCCTTAGGCGCTGGCCGTTCGGCTGCAGTCACTTACCGGACTCCGTCTTTGGCAAGAGGATATTATGAATTTGCTCCAGCGTTATGCAGCTCCAAGGATCTGTTCGGGTTGTTTGAGCAGAGTGGAAGCTTTAATGCGCCATCCGTCTTCTATGTGATGCCAACTGTCATTCCTATTCCGAGGTGGACACATGCGGAGCGACAGGTAGGTCACGGTGTACATGCAGCATCTTCTGTCCGTCATCACAGAGAATCTTCACAACAGAACGGTGTGCGTGAGTATGTGTACGGAGATAAATTATCTCGCATTCACTGGAATGCAACTGCAAAGACGGGGATGTTGAAGACAAGACAGTTCGATCCAGAGTCCCAATCGCCTATCATTGTTGTGTTGGATTGCCGTTCACTTTCCTATGAGGGAAATAAAGCAGTGGCGGATGAGAAATTTGAAGCTGCTGTATCTACGATGGCATCCCTTGTACAATACGGTGCTCAGTGTCAACGCCCAACCTATGTGGCGACTATCGGGGAGCGATTGAATTGGTGGACGGCTGATCAGGCCAAACCAGATATTGCTGTATTTCGACAATGGATGTCTACTGTGCAGCTGGAATCATCAGATGAGCAAGAACAACAGCTTGCAGCACTTACTGAGCATGCATCGATGCTTCAAGGAGCCTCACTTGCGTTCATTAGCGGACATGCCTCTTCAGATGTGTTGATTTACACACGGACATTATCGAAGCTGGGGTGTTCCGGGAGCTTTATTCATGTGAAGGAAGAGGTGTCAGCCCCGCATAACGAGAGGAGTCAATCTCTTGTACGCTTGCTGGCCTCTCAGCGCTTGCACTACATTTCCTTGTCTCAAGTACAGGATCTGCCGAAGCTTCTAGGAGGTGGGGCCGCATGAAGACGGAACAGCCGTACTCCGCTCCTTCACGTACCTCAACCGTACAGAAGGCTGCAGATGATCGAATACAAGTGTGGTTATCCTCCTATTGGACAGAGAGGATGATCTGGACCTGTATGATTGTGATGGTCTGGCAATGGCTTGTCATGCTGGAACCGTATTGGTACGACGAGACGCTAGCCATGTCGCGCATGTTCATGATTGGATTATGGGGTGCAGTTATGCTCTTCCCATGCCAATTCATAGGCAGACTGATCATTGCCCTCCCAGCTTTATGCTATATCGTGTATCGGAATCTCGTACAATTTGATATATGGATAGATGGTGGTGAACGGTGGGACAAGCTCCTTCAATTTCACCCTTACATCTGGTTTCTGCTAGGACTATGGTTATGCTGCGAATCTCTTGTAGTGCTCGTGCAAGGCAAGGCGCGTGTTCTCCTATGGCTGCTTGTCCAAATTATGATCTTCGGCATACTGGATTCATTTACCGACGAAATATTGTGGATGCAGGTGGCGTGGATTGTTGGCGCGTCATTGATTTGGCTCATTTGTATTCACTATAAACAAATGAACACGGACTATCCGAACATATGGCGCGGATCCGTACGTTACCCGCTGCAAATGGGGCTGCTCGCTGTGTTCGTGATTTCTCTCATTATTTCTGTAGGGGTTAATGTACCAGAAGTCAAGCCAATCTTGACTGACCCGTATACCGCTTGGAGCAATCGCTATGGCGATGGGAATAACCCGATGTCGGATCTCGTATCGAAGGTGACGGGTAGCGGGAGCGGATCTCGTACGAGTACATCCGGTTACAGCCATTCGGATGCAGAGCTGGGCAATGGCTTTAACATGGACTATATGCCTGTTATGTCCGTAACAACGGAAATGCGCGGCTACTGGAGAGGGGAATCAAAGGACTGGTACACTGGACAGGGATGGGATAAAACACCAAGACGCAATCCCATTTTTAGTCTTCGACAACAGCTCACAGCAGCGGATCAGCCTGCTCGAAACATTCCTACAAGAATGATTCAACAAACAATTACGATGCAAAATAAAGACTCGTATCCCGTGTTATTCGGTTTAGGAATGATCGAGTCGGTAGAGTCAATTAGTAATTCTCTTGAGGCGGTTCTGCGTTGGAACGAGCAGGAAGGGGAAGTCAGGTATGAAGATCCGAAGACAGATAAATATCCGACTAGCTACACTCTAACTTCGCGAGTCCCGATTTTTACCGAGGAAGATTTGCGCAAATCATCACAAACAATATCTACAGACGCGGATCGATTCCAGAGATATTTGCAGATCCCAAACACGCTTCCACAGCGAGTCAAGGATTTGGCGCAGGAATTAACACATGACGAAACTAACTATTACGACAAGGTAAAAAAGGTAGAAAATTATTTGCGTACGCAGTATCGATATACAAATGCGCCGAATTTATCCTTGCGCAAGAGCGAGGATTTCGTCGATGCCTTTTTGTTCGAAATCAAGGAAGGGTATTGCGATCACTTCTCAACATCGATGGCCATTCTTCTTCGTTCTGCTGGCATCCCAACACGCTGGGTGAAGGGATACGCACCAGGAACGCGTCAGAACGGGGACGTTCCCACTCATGAGCTGGCCGAGCAATCGCAGGACAGTGGAGCTGGCACGTATCAGGTGACTAATGCAGAGGCTCATTCCTGGGTCGAAGTATACATGGGTGACTATGGCTGGGTTGCATTTGAGCCGACGCCTGGCTTCACCTATCCGCGTCTGCAACAGGAAGAGAAGAAGCCGGAGCCTGAGAAGAAGGAAGAACAGAAGCCGGAAGAGAAGCAAGAGGAGAAAAAGGCAGAACCGAAGCAGGAGCGGCATGATGCGTCACTTCCAGCTTGGCTCGTTCAGGGGGCGAAGTGGATTGTTATCGTGATGGCGGCCGTATGTTTCCTACTATTATTGTGGAAGTGGAGAACGATCGGGTTCTCCCTGCGGTTCTTCTGGCTGTTGAAGCGTAATTTAACCTACAAGGAACAGATCATTCTGCATACAGACTTGTGGCTAAGCTATTGCAGATGGAAGGGCATGCGCAAGGGAGCGCATGAGACTGTGCGTGAAGCTGCCAAGAGATGGTCGGATCAGCGAGAGGGCAGAAGCGATCCAGCGGCAGTGATCGTCAATAAGTTCGAGCAGGCGAAGTATGGCGGGCATCCTATAATGGAATCAGATGTGAAGCAACTGAAAGAAGCAATTCGGGCGTACAAACACATCGGATAACAGGTTATATAGCATGTGACCATTTTCCAATAAGTAGTTGTTTTTGTGAATCCAATGCGAGGAAGATGTATCCGTAAATGTGGCAAATGAAAGTCGTTCCGCATAGGAACGGCTTTTTTTTGCACGAAAAACAAAGAATATGGTATAGTTTTTCGTATGAAAACGAGGTGACCGCTTTGTTGGAAAGGCTTATTCCCCGTCTTCGGGTTCGTACGGTGTACGATATTAACCTTGCGGAGCTGATGGACAAAGGATACAAGGGAATTATTACGGATTTGGATAATACGCTTGTAGGCGCGAAGGAACCTTTGGCAACGCCCGAATTAACGGCTTGGCTTGAACAAGCTCAGCAAATGGGGTTTCAAGTGGTGATTGTGTCGAATAACGATCATCCGCGAGTATCCCGGTTTGCGACGCCGCTTAATATTCCGTTTGTGAATTCAGCACGGAAGCCTTCGCAACGGGCCTTTCATCAAGCATTGAAGCTGATGGGGCTGACACCTGAGCAAGCGGTGGTAGTTGGAGATCAAATGTTGACCGATGTGCTCGGAGGCAACCGCATCGGGATGTATACGATATTAGTTGATCCAATCGCAATCCAAGATGAGGGTTGGATGACACGCATTAATCGGCGAGTCGAACGCATCGTAACGAAACGTTTTCGTAAAAAAGGAATGTGGCACGAGGAGGAACAACATTGACAGAAGAACAAATGGCACGGAAATGCAGCGGCTGCGGTACAGCTCTGCAAACGGAGAGTACGGAAGCATCCGGGTACGTGCCGGCAAAAGCGTTGGAACGGACGCCAGTAATTTGCCAGCGCTGCTTTCGGATAAAAAATTATAATGAAGCAATATCCGTCGCATTCGATCAGGACGAGTTTCTTCGCCTATTGGGACGTATCGGCGAGGAAGACGCGCTCGTCATACACATTGTCGATCTATTCGACTTTGACGGCAGTATTATTTCCGGCTTGCAGCGATTTGTGGGGAGTAATCCAGTACTGCTCGTCGTGAACAAGATCGATTTGCTGCCGAAGGTAACGAATTGGAACCGCATCATCAATTGGGTACAGCGCCAAGCGAAGGAACACGGCATTCGGATTGTAGACATTGCGCTCGTGAGCGCGAAGCGCAATCTTGGCTTCGATCGGTTGATCGATCAGGTTTCCGAGTGGCGCGGCAATCGCGATGTCTATGTCGTTGGTGCAACGAATGTAGGCAAGTCAACATTGATTAATCGCTTGATTCGGGACTATAGCGATTTGGATGGCGAGCTTACCACTTCTCGCTACCCGGGAACGACGCTTGATATGATCCATATCCCGCTTGACGACGGGAAGCATATCATTGATACACCGGGGATTGTGTACAAGAGCCGCTTGACTGAGCTTGCGAGCCGGGAGGACTTATCTTCCCTGCTGCCGGACAAATCATTGAAGCCACTGGTATACCAATTAAATGAAGGGCAAACGTTGTTCTTTGGCGCGTTCGCTCGATTTGATTTCGTGGAAGGCGAGCGTCAATCCTTCACTTGCTACTTGTCGAACGATCTTCCGATCCATCGGACGAAGCTGGAACGTGCGGACGAGCTCTATCGTGATCACCGCGGCGAACTGCTTGCTCCACCGACTCGGGAACGAATTGACGAGCTTCCAGCATGGACGAAGCACCAGCTTCGCATTGGGCGTGGAGGAGAGACAGACGTGTTCATTTCCGGCTTGGGCTGGATCAAGTGCAACGGTACAACTGGCGCGCTGGTTGAGATCCATGCGCCTAAGGGAGTTAAGGTGCTGGCACGCCACTCCTTAATTTAAGTTTTCGAAAGAGAAGAGACAGTCAATAAGCAGGGGGATGGGGTTCATGCCGGATAAGGATGCATCATATTCGAACAATCTTGTAAAGAACATGAATAGCAGTTCCAAGGTGTATGCGGTAATCGGGGATCCGATTGCACATTCCAAGTCGCCGCTCATGCACAATGCAGCCTTGCAGGCGATGGAAGTGAACGGGATATATACTGCATTTCATGTAAGGCCAGAACAGCTTGAATATGCCGTAGCAGGCATTCGCGCACTTGGTCTCGGAGGGGTGAACGTCACCATTCCGCATAAGGAGCGGGTGATGGCTTATTTGGACGAGATTGATGGCAGCGCTCAGGTGATTGGTGCGGTCAATACGATTGTCCAACGTGACGGCAAGCTGCATGGTTACAACACGGATGGTCTTGGATATGTTCGTTCTTTGAAGGAAGAGATGCAAGCAGATATCCCATCCTCCCGCATTGTAATTATAGGGGCTGGCGGTGCGGCTCGGGGGATTGCGCACGCTCTTCTTACAGAGGGCTGCAAGGAGCTCGTCATTGCAAATCGTACGGTGGAGCGAGCGCAGTCACTTGCAGACGATTTGTCGGGATTCGGCAACGTAAGAGCAGTTATGTTGGGCGATGCGCCTGCAATTGCGCCGAACGATGTTGATATCGTCATTCAGACGACTTCCGTCGGTATGCATCCCCATATAGAGGCGTCACCCGTGTCCGCGGAATGGCTGCAAGCCCATATGCTTGTAAGTGACATCATCTATAATCCACTAGAGACAGCCTTGCTGCAGGCAGCAAAGGCGAAGGGGTGCCGGATTCATAATGGGCTCGGCATGTTCGTTCATCAAGGGGCAATCGCATTTGAATTGTGGACAGGCTTGAAGGCGCCGACAGCGCTTATGCGGCAGCGCGTACTTGAGACGCTGCAATCCTAATTTCAAGATGTGGATACTCTAATACAGAAGACATTTAGGCACGAAGGAGTCGCACGTTCCAGACATGGAAAGAGGCTCAATACTATCACTCATGAATAGATAAGGCAGGTTAAACTTATATGCTAACGGGTAAACAAAAACGCTATCTTCGCTCTCTTGCACATCATCTGCAGCCTATTTTCCAAGTAGGCAAGGGCGGTATGAATGATCAACTCGTACGTCACGTTGAGGATGCAATCGAGAAACGCGAATTGATGAAAGTATCGGTATTGAACAATTGTTTGGAAGATCCGCGCGAAATCGCAGAGGAGCTTGCTTCACGCTCCGGATCCGAACTTGTTCAAGTCATTGGTAAAACGATCGTGCTGTACAAGGAATCGACGGATAACAAGCAGATTGAACTGCCATAACGATCACTGGAGGGCTACCGAATGAAGTTCGTAGGGATCATGGGCGGGACTTTTGACCCTATTCATCTCGGGCATCTAGTGGCAGCGGAATGCGCTAGGGAGACAGCTTCCTTAGATGAGGTATGGTTCATGCCAGCGCATGTGCCGCCGCATAAAGCGCATCGACCAGCTGCTTCTGCGGAGCAGCGCTTGGAAATGGCGAGGCTGGCGGTGCAAAGTAATCCGCATTTTCGAGTGTGCGACTGGGAGATTAAGCATGGCGGTGTATCCTACACGCTAGACACTGTCCATGGGCTGCGCCGGGAGTATCCCGACGTCAAGTGGGCGTGGATTATCGGCGGCGATATGGTCGCTTACCTGCCCCAGTGGCATCACATCGATGAGCTGATGGAGCAGATTCAATTTGTTGGATTGCATCGTCCTGGATCAAGCTGGGATGCTGCCAAGCTGCCTGCTGCGTGGTCTTCTCGGCTCATCGAGAGCGAGATGCCGCAGATGGATATCTCATCGACCGATATTCGGCAGCGATTGGCCGAAGGGCGATCGATCAAGTATATTGTGCCGGACGAGGTTCAACAGTATATAGCAAGGTGGGGTCTATATGAATCGGACGCGCGAACAACTGATTGAGGCTGTACAATCCCAGATGCCAGCTGTAAGGTGGCAGCATACGCAAGGGGTTATGACAACAGCCGTTCAACTGGCCAAGAAGTATGGAGCAGACCCGAATAAGGCGGATATCGCGGCCATACTGCACGATGTAGCAAAGTACTGGCAGACAGATCGAATGGAACAGATGATTCGGGAACATAACATGCCATCCGAATTGCTGGAGTATGACAAGCAATTATGGCATGCGCCTGTGGGCGCACATGTGGCGCAGCATGAATATGGAATTGAAGATGTAGAAATACTGGATGCAATCAAGTACCATACTTCCGGCAGAGAGAAGATGACCTTGCTGGATAAGGTCGTGTGTCTGGCAGATTACATCGAGCCGGGGCGGGATTTCCCTGGAGTTGATCATATACGTGAACTGGCGGAGCAGAATCTAAATGCGGCGTTAATTGCCGGATTTGACTCGACCATTCGATTCTTGATTGAGCGCCGCCGCCGGGTATTCCCGCTGACGATCCATGCTCGCAATGGGCTGATCCTCGAACTGGAGGCAGAACTTGAAAAGTCAGCAACTTAATCACGATATGGGCTTAGAAATACAAAAATAAGAATGGCTCAAACACAATGTGGAGGTAATTGAATGGCAGACAACATTAAACAATTGCTCGAAATCGCCGTAAGTGCGGCTGAAGATAAGAAAGCGATGGATCTTATTGCGCTTGACCTGCAAGGCATTTCCCTCATCGCAGATTATTTCGTAATCTGCCACGGGAACTCGGATACACAAGTTCAAGCGATTACGAATGAAATTCGCAAGCGTGTGCATGAAGTAGGCGGACACGTGCGCGGTACAGAAGGATTTGACTCCGCACGCTGGGTTCTCATTGATTTGGGCGACGTAATCGTGCACGTGTTCCACCGCGAAGAACGCGAGTACTACAACATTGAGAAGCTGTGGTCCGATGCGAAAGTTGTGGAGTTTGCATGATTTGGGAAGCAGGAACGATTCAACGATTAATAATCGACCGTGAAGTATCTCCGTACGGATATTTCTTGACGAACGGAGAGCAGGACGTGTTGCTGCATTATACAGAGCTTACGGGCAAAGTAGAGCCTGGCGATTACGTGGAAGTGTTTTTATACTATGACACGGAAGATCGCATTGCTGCGACAATGAAGCGTCCTTTGTTGACACTCGGAGAGATTGCTAAGCTTACGGTAGCGGATATTCATCCGAAGTACGGCTGCTTCCTGGAGATGGGGATTGGGCGTCAACTGCTGCTTCCGAAGGGAGAGCTTCCCGAGTTCGAACCGCTTCACCCGAAGGTTGGCGATGAGGTATACGTCCGGATGGAACAGGATCGCTACGGACGACTTATTGCACTGCCAGCTCGTGAAGATGATTTGGTACCTTATATGTTCGCAGCTCCTGAGTCTTGGAACAACACATGGCGCGATGCGGTCGTGTACCGTGCTCTCAAGATGGGAACGTTCGTTGTCGTAGATGGCGCGCCTGTTGGAGAAGGTGTTATTGGATTCATTCATGAATCACTCCGTCCGCGCCTGCTTCGTCTTGGTGAGTCTGTCCGTGTTCGCATTACGCATGTCCGTGAGGATGGGCGCGTGAATGTAACGATGGCAGAGCGCAAAGAAGTCGGCATGGATCAAGATGCTGAACGCTTGTTCACCTTCTTGAAGGAGCGCCCAAACGGCACAATGCCATATTCCGATGAGACGCCTGCCGATATTGTGAAGCAGCGCTTCGGCATTAGCAAGTCAGCATTCAAGCGTGCTATCGGCCGCTTGATGAAGGCAGGTCTCATTCGTCAAAATGGAAATTGGACCGAATTGACGGAAACGGCTGCTGCAATGGATACGGCACAGCTTCACAAGGCACTGTCGGCGGCACAAGCCGAAGCGCGTGAAGCACATAAGGCTCGCTCGTACGGCAACGACAATGCACGCTAAGTCGTTCGTTCAACATGCATTACGAATGATGGAATGAGGGAACAACCTCCGGCAGGGGAAGTGAAGATAGATGATTTCATATGGGCGTGTAGCGGAGGTTTATGACCGCTTAATGGAGGACATGCCATACGACCAGTGGGTGTCATTTGCTCGGCAGGCTTGGGAACGATTTGGAAGCGGCCAGGTTCGTTCCATCGTTGACCTTGGCTGTGGAACCGGGAGTACGGCATTGCCACTGGCGAAGCTCGGTTATGATGTAATCGGCATCGATATTTCAGAATCGATGCTGTCAATTGCGAGCAGCAAGGGAATAGAGGCTGGACCGCTGAAGGGCGACGTGCGTTGGGTGAATCAAGATATGTGCGATTGGGCCATGCCTGGAGAAGCGGATGCCGTCGTTTCGTTCTGTGACAGCTTGAACTATGTGACAGAAGAGGGCGACGTGAAGCGTGCTTTTCAAGCTACCTATAACAACTTGAGATCTGGCGGCGTTTTCTTGTTCGATGTGCTTCATGTCCGTCAATTCGAACATTATGCGGAGACCCAGCCTTTTGCCTATGATGATGAAGATATCTCTTACATTTGGTTTTCGGATTATGATGAAGAACGCCAGGAGATTGAGCACCAGCTGACCTTGTTCGTTCGTCAGCAGTCTGGAGGCTTGTACGAGCGTATTGACGAGGAGCATGTTGAACGCGCCTATGATCCAGACTGGTTAGAACGTATGCTGAAAGAAGCTGGTTTCGATCATGTCGAGCAATTTGCGGACTTTGAATGGCAGTCGCCGGACGAAGAGTCGCGCCGAATCTTTTTTGTTGCAGTGAAGCCATAAAGATAGATGTGCATAGTTTCTGAAGATGCATGTGATATGCACATTGATCCGTCGTGAGATGTAGAATTCGGTGTTACTTTCTCAATTCAAGGCGAATGAACAAGAAAGATTTGGAGTTGCATGGCGATCATTGACAATAAGAAAATTTTTCATTATGATATAGCTACTTGCATCTATTTGGATGCATCATAATCATATTCAAGCTGAATAGGTAGAATGGAAAGACTTCGAAGAGGAATAGTACCTTAGGTCCCATCTTCAGAGAGCCGGCGGTTGGTGCAAGCCGGTGATGGTGCAGAAGCGAACTCACCTCAGAGTCGCGCAGCAGAATCAGGAGCGGTAAGCTGCGACGTATTGCCAGCGTTAATGGTGTAAAGGGAGTGGATAGCAAAGCATGCTGTCCGCTAACTAGGGTGGTACCACGGGAATAATGCCTCTCGTCCCTAGCGATTATCGCTAAGGATGGGAGGCTTTTTTAATCACATTTATTCATTGCCACAAGTATGACGGACATGCGCGAGCAGCCGTCTGGGCATCGTAGGAGGAGTAAGCATGAGTCAAGAAGCGAAGCAGCCGCACGGTTACGTGCCGCAGCAGATCGAGCCGAAATGGCAATCCTATTGGGATGAACATAAGACATTTGCAACGACAGAAGATGAGAACAAGCCAAATTTCTATGCACTGGATATGTTCCCATATCCATCTGGCGCCGGACTTCATGTAGGACACCCGGAAGGATATACGGCTACAGATATCATGTCTCGTTACAAGCGCATGCAAGGATACAATGTCCTTCATCCGATGGCATGGGACGCATTCGGCCTTCCAGCTGAGCAATATGCGATCGATACGGGACAGCATCCGCGTGAATTCACGGTGAAGAATATCGACAACTTCCGTCGTCAGATCAAGTCCTTGGGCTTCTCTTATGATTGGGATCGTGAGTTCAGCACAACTGATCCGGAATATTACAAGTGGACGCAGTGGATCTTTATTCAGTTGTACAAGAGAGGACTCGCTTACGTTGCAGAAGTTCCTGTTAACTGGTGTCCAGCCCTCGGTACAGTACTTGCGAATGAGGAAGTCATCGATGGCCGTTCGGAGCGTGGTAACCACCCAGTTATTCGTAAGCCAATGCGTCAGTGGGTATTGAAGATTACGGAGTATGCAGAGCGTTTGCTGCAAGATCTGGATGAGCTTGACTGGCCGGAGAGCTTGAAAGACATGCAGCGCAATTGGATTGGGAAGTCCAAGGGAGCTGAAGTTCGCTTTGTAATCGACGGTCACGAAGAGGAACTGGTTGTTTTTACAACTCGTCCAGATACGCTGTTCGGTGCAACTTACTGTGTCATGGCTCCTGAGCATGAGCTTGTCGAACGCATCACGACGGCTGAACAGCAAGCTGCTGTGAAGGCATATCAAGAGCAGGCGGCACGCAAGAGCGATCTGGAGCGTACGGATTTGGCGAAGGATAAGACGGGTGTATTCACAGGCAGCTATGCGGTGAACCCGGCGAATGGAGCGAAGCTTCCAATCTGGATTGCGGATTATGTGCTTGCTGGATACGGTACAGGTGCAATTATGGCTGTTCCTGGACATGATCAGCGCGACTGGGAATTCGCGAAGCAATTTGACCTGCCGATCATCGAAGTTATTGAAGGCGGCAATGTACAGGAAGAAGTATATTCCGGCGATGGAGCTCATGTGAATTCAGAATTCCTGAACGGAATGGACAATGCGGCTGCAATGGCGCGCATGATTGAATGGCTTGAAGCTGAAGGCAAGGGCGAAGGCAAGGTAACGTATCGCCTGCGCGACTGGTTGTTCAGCCGTCAACGCTACTGGGGAGAGCCGATTCCAATTCTTCATCTGGAAGACGGAACAATGAAGCCTGTACCGGAATCCGAACTTCCGCTTACACTGCCGGATGTCGATCAGATTCGTCCATCAGGAACTGGAGAATCTCCGCTTGCGAATGTAGACGAATGGGTGAACACAGTTGATCCAGAGACGGGCATGAAAGCTCGCCGTGAAACGAATACAATGCCGCAATGGGCGGGAAGCAGCTGGTACTACCTGCGATACATCGATCCGCACAATAACGATGAAATCTGCTCCAAAGAGAAGCAAAAGAAATGGCTTCCAGTTGATTTGTACATTGGCGGCGTTGAGCATGCGGTTCTTCACTTGCTGTATGCGCGCTTCTGGCACAAGGTATTGTTCGACCTTGGTGTCGTAGATACGAAGGAGCCATTCCAGAAGCTTGTTAACCAAGGGATGATTCTTGGTACAAATGGCGAGAAAATGTCTAAGTCCCGCGGCAATGTCATCAATCCAGATGATATTGTGAACGAGTTCGGCGGAGATACGCTGCGCATCTATGAAATGTTCATGGGTCCACTGGAAGCGACGAAGCCATGGAACACGAATGGTGTAGAAGGAAGCTACCGATTCTTGAGCCGCATCTGGCGCTTGTTCATTAACGAGGAGACAGGAGCCCTGAACAGCAAGATTGCTGACGGAACGGATGGAGCAGATCCGGCCTTCGTTCGTACATGGCACAAGACCATCAAGAAGGTGACGGAAGACATAGAAGGATTCCGCTTCAATACAGCAATCAGTCAATTGATGATCTTCATCAATGAGGCGTATAAGACAGAGGTTCTTCCACGCCAAGCAATGGAGAACTTCGTTCAATTGCTGGCACCGCTCGCGCCACATATCGCGGAAGAATTGTGGCAGCGTCTTGGCTACCAAGAGTCGATTACGTACGCTGCGTGGCCGACTTATGATGAGTCGCTTACAGTTGATGCGGAAGCAGAAATTGTTATTCAAGTGAATGGCAAGATTGTATGCCGTGCAAATGTAGCAGCAGATGCTGACGAAGAAGCAATGCAGCAAAAAGCGATGTCCCTCGCGAACGTTCAGGATGCCATCGCTGGCAAGACGGTTCGCAAAGTCATCGCAGTAAAAGGCAGACTTGTTAACATTGTGGTCGGTTAAGTTCTTCGCCAAATAGTTGGGATTCGACCTTGTGTAGATCCTCCTCATATTTGGCATGGGTGACTTGAATGAGCTGCTGGAATACCCCATCCAGCTCACCATCCAACAGACGGAGCGCCTCGGCGGTAATGCCGCCGGGGACTGCTACCCGCTGTCTCAAGTGCTCCAGGCTGAATCCTCCCTCCGTTAGCAGCTTGCCAGTACCAAGCAGCATCTCACTGGCCAGGCGCTCTGCCTCATTCCTTTCGATTCCTGTAACTTCAACTGCAGCCTCTATCCATTTCTGCACGAAAAAGGCGATAAATGCCGGCCCACAGCTTGAGATATCCGAAGTGATGCGCGTATACTGCTCGGATACCTGAACTGGACGACTTATGGACATCATCAACTGTTCCAATAGTAGCCTGTCTTCTGTTTGAATTCTGCTTCCATACATACATAAGGATGCTCCACTCCATACATAATTCGTAACACTTGGTATAATTTTTGCTATCTTGCAGGACAGCTGCCGCTCCAAATGGCTAATGAGCACTGGACTCGTTATCGATACAACGATGAGAGAAGGCTTTACATATTGTGCGATTTCGTTCAGAACGGCTTTGAATTCTGAAGGCTTCACACATAAAAAGACGATATCGCTTTCTTGTACAGTTTCTACATTGCTGCTGGCCAATTGCAGCCCAGGATATTGCGCAGCCAGCTGTTGAACCTTATTCCTCGTGCGATTGCTCGCGATAAGCTGAGATGGTTCCAATGCACCTGATTGAATAAGTGCTTCAATGATTGTAGACCCCATGCTTCCCGTACCTATAAACCCGACTTTCAAGTACGTTCCCTCCCTTTGCTTCTGCCTATTCCGCTGTTGTCGTAGGACGTGATTATGTTCACTTCGTATTCATTTGTGATGAACACAAGTTTATCAAGCTTATTGATCCATATGATGACATGGTTGACCATTATGCCGTCATTCGCTGACGAAGGGTGTGGTGACATGAGAGAAGGAATGAGGAAGACCAGAGCATTGCCAATGCGATGGCTAATTGCAATGAGTCTAGCAGTAATCGGTGTTGCAATCTGTATGTGGATATGGGTGAAGCCGCAAGGGTCACTGCAAGCAGGGACTTGGACGGATTTGAATGATGAGATTGATTCGATAATGACTGCTGAAGGGAAGGAAGCCCAGATCACGGAATCGAAGATGTCTTCGAAGTCGACTCCCGCCGCGGAACAACATGCACAGAACAAGCAGCAGTCTTCCGTATCGACAGTAGCCCATAAGGATGATGGTGCTGATGCGGGAAAGGGAGGACAATCGGAGGCCGCTAGTTTACTTCCTTCAACGGATGTCCTTAAGACGGAGAAGGAGCATTCCAGTGCGTCTGGGAACAAGGGAGCTAAGGGAGCTGTATCCCAACTTCTTAACATTAATGAAGCTGATGCATCTGCACTGGTGACACTTCCAGGTATTGGCCCGAGTAAAGCGAAAGCAATCATTGAATATCGCGAGAAGAAGGGGGCCTTCCGCCACGTTGACGATCTCATGAAGGTGAAGGGAATCGGCAAGAAGATGATGGCCAAGATCCGGGATCAGGTACGTGTGGAATAAAATGCGTGAAATGTGCAACATTGTGATGTCTTTAGTTGCATGAATGCGCAGGCCTGCTTACAATAAGGATAACATACACAACATAGACAAAGGCAGAAGAATGGGGATTGGAGTTATGACAACGACTATGCGCAAAGACTGGGATACGTATTTTATGGATATTGCCTATATGGTGTCTACTCGCTCGCGCTGTCCAAGGCGGCATGTGGGCGCTGTGCTCGTACAGGGCAAGAAGCTGCTTGGTACCGCTTATAATGGCGCTCCGATGGGGATTCCTGACTGCAGTGAGGCTGGCTGCATGATCGCAGAACAATATGAGAAAGTTGTCGTAGACGGCGAAGCGCAGATGGTTAAGAAGCAGCGCTGCATTCGCACGATCCATGCAGAACAGAATTTGCTGCTATTCACGGATCGGAATGATAGAGAGGGATCTACGGTATACGTGACGGATCAGCCTTGCTGGACATGTGCCAATATGCTCGCCAACAGTGGTGTTGTCGAGATCGTATATCACCGTCCTTATTTGAAGGACAGCGATAAAGTGGCTGCGATGATGGAGCATAAAGGAATTGTGTTCCGTCAACTTGATCATTATCATCCGCCGGCAGAGTCGGTAATGGATGAAGTTAGCGAATAAATGATAAATGTATCGTTGTGAATAGGGATGAGGAAGAACCTCTGTGCTCAAGCAGCACTGTTCGTTTCGTATTTAAATGCGAAGAGCAGTGCTTGCGAGTATAGAGGTTTTTTGTATATGGGCAGGGGGGATGATATGCTGGCACGTCGACCGTTGGTTGTGGCTGCCTGTATGATTGCCGGAGGCTTCCATCTAAGCGCAGTCCTCCCGAATGGAGAAGCTTGGATTGCAGCTCTCGGGATTGTGCTGGTATTGCCGCTTTGTGTCTTAGGAGGCTGGTGCAGACGTATGCAAGCAGTCTTGTATGCGCTGCTGCTGCTTATGGCTCTACTCTACTATCAATTGACGGTGAAGAGTGGAGATAGTGTCTGGTCGGATGAGGGGGTTAGTTCTTATGTAGAGCAGGTACAAGAATTGAACGGAGAATGGGAAGGGGTGATCCTAACCTCGCCGGAGTTGGACGGAGATCGGATGCAGTTCCAATTCGGAGTTACAGGCTGGAGAACTCCAGAAATGAAGCAAATGGAAAGTGTACGGGAGACGCTGTTAGTTCAAATCAAGCTATCTAGTAAGCAGGAACTGCAACAGGTGCATCAATGGAACCGAGGGCAATTGGTGCGTATACAAGGTAAGCTTGAGATCCCCGGTGATGCGGGGAACTTTGGCGGATTCAGCTACAGAGAATATTTACATAATTTACAAATCGACTGGTTGTTAAGGGTGTCGGGTTTACAGCATATGACCTCGCAAATAGCACTTGAGACGACCTCTTCCTATGCACCTACTATCATGTGGAATCGAATGCTGGCATATGTGGATCAAGGCAGGGAGCGTCTGGCGGCGATATTGGAGCATATGTACAAGCAGCCCCATAGCGGCTATATGCAAGGGCTTATCCTGGGAACACGGGGAGATATGGATCCGGATATTTATCAACAGTTCTCGCAGTTGGGACTTACCCATATACTCGCCATATCTGGATTGCACGTAGGTGTACTTATCGGAGCTCTATTGTATCTCTTCCGATTGCTGCGCATGACGAAGGAGACGGGCATATCGATCACGATGGGGTTCATCCCGATGTATGTATTGTTGACGGGGGCGTCGCCATCGGTTATTCGTGCAGGTATGATGGCTTTCCTAGCCCTTTATGGGGCAAAGAGAGGCTGGTTGAAGGATGGGCTGCATCTTCTGGCAGCTGCCTTCATTTTCATGGCGGTATGGCAGCCTCGTTATGTACTGCAGGTCGGATTTCAATTGTCTTTTATTGTCACGGCTGGGCTGATTTTATTTGTTCCCCTCGCTATGAGGCTAATGGCTTCTTTGCCGCGGACATTGGCCAGTTCGCTCTCGGTTACACTGGTTGCACAAGCTGTTTCGCTGCCTCTTACTGTCTATTACTTTAATCAATTTTCGCTGTTGTCCTTTTTGGCTAATTTTGTTATTGTGCCCCTCGTCAGCGTTGTTGTGCTGCCAATTGGCTCAGTATCGTTGATTGTCGGTTCACTATATGAACCTGCGGCAGTACCGATCGTTTGGCTTGTTGAACGGTTGAATGAGGTTACGTTCCAACTAGTGTATTGGCTGGCACAAATGGAAGGTGCTACGATCATATGGCCGACCCCTCCATTATGGTGGATCGCTCTTTACTATCTCGGATTCGCCTTGGCGCTGACTTCTGTTCGGCGTTGGTGGGATGCGAGGCAGATTAACCGCAGAGAAAGAGATCGAGGGCATAATTTGAACCATGCTGATGATACACAACCGCTCGATTTTATCCAGATCCCGGCAGGCGGATATCGATATAGAGGAGCAATTGCGCTTGCAGCCGCTTGCTTGCTTGGGTTCATCGTGCTGCAAGGATATTCCATGGGGCGTTCGAATGATGCAGTTGTTAGTTTTATCGACGTCGGTCAGGGTGACAGCATCTTAATCTCAACGGCTTCGGGCAAACACATGCTTATTGATGGCGGGGGTACTGTGAATTTTCGCAAGCCAGAAGATCGCTGGAGGGAACGCAGAGTGCCCTTTGAGGTAGGGGAGAAGGTAGTTGTTCCGTTGTTGAAGCAGAGAGGCATCAGAGAATTGGATGCTGTTCTGTTAACGCATGCCGATCAAGACCATGCTGGGGGATTGCAAGCTGTACTGAAGCATATCCCGGTGAAGCAGTTCATTATGAACGGGACATGGAAGTATTCCGCCTCGATGAACAGTCTATACCGCACTGCGATTGATCAAGGGATCCCTATTCGCAAATGGGAAGCAGGCCAGCGATGGGAGCTAGATTCGTGGAGCTCCTTAGAGGTGATGTATCCTTATCCTTCGACGGATGGTTCTACCCTCGACTTTCAAGACAATCAGAACGAGGCCTCCCTTGTCGTCCAATTGACACTTACCCATCCAACAAGTAGGAAGCAGGCGGTATTCATGCTTACAGGAGATCTGGAAGCCGATGGCGAGAGGCAGATGCTCGAGCGTGTTGCATTGCAGCAATCGAAGTCTATCGACGTCTTGAAGGTGGCTCACCACGGAAGCAAAACCTCTACTACACCTGAATGGCTTGAGCAATGGAAGCCCCAGATAGGGGTCATATCGGCAGGGCGCAATAATCGATATGGACACCCTCATCCGAAGGTGCTGGATACACTGCATGATGCGAAGGTTCCTGTGAAACGAACAGATATGGAAGGGGAGATCCAATTCAAGCTGACGCCTAGTGGTTTGAAGGTGAGGGCGAAGCGTGATAGGATACATTTATAGAATGGAGCAGACAGCACGTCATGCGACGTGCTCTTTTCCTGTTTCTTTCTTCTATTTTTTAAGTTTCGTGACAATTTGATATGCTTTTCAGGGTGTTTTTTGCTATGCTAATGTTGAATTATTGATGGGAATTTCAAGTATTAAAATTAATCTACAAATTGGTAACGATCATCTGCAACCATTTCAGACGTTCTCACGTCAATGGATATGCAAGAGAGGGGGATCAAGGTGGTAGAGCCAGGACTCATTCGATCCGCTCAGTCTGGCGATAGAGACGCGCTTATCACTCTTTTGCGGGAAATCGAACAATATGTGTATCGAACTGCTTATTACATACTGAATAATGAGCAGGATGCACTGGACGCGTCCCAAGAGGCCTTAATCCGGATATATACTAAAATTCAATCGTATGAGGAGAAAGCACAGTTCAAGACTTGGGTACAGCGCATCGTGACGAATATTTGCATCGACAAATTCCGCCGCACGAAGCCGACTGTATCGATAGAGGAGCATAATCTCACATTCCTTGGCAATGAAAGCGTAGAGAGGGATGTCCTATCCTCCCATGCAGCGCAGGATATACGAGAAGCGATTGATCAACTGCCGGAACATCACCGTGCTGTCGTTGTTCTTCGCTACTTGCAAGATTTCTCGTATAACGAAATTGCTGATAGCTTGAACTTGCCTCTCAATACGGTGAAATCATATCTATTCCGCGCCAGACAACAGCTGCAGACTATGCTGCAAGATTACGAGAAAGGTGGTGTGCGAGGATGAACTGTTCAGAGGTGATGGAACTTATGCAGCGGAAATTGGATGGAGACTTGAATGATTCGGAACAGCACCTTCTGACTGAGCATATTAACCATTGCCCCGCCTGCAGTGAGATGGCTAGGCGATTGGAACGACTCCATACGGAATTAGTTCAGCTGCCTAAGGTCGAGCCGAAATTCAGCCTAGTTGATGCGATTATGCCAGCGCTGGATATCATTGATCGAGATGAGCAGCTAGCTGCGGTCGAACCAAATGCAGAAGCATATCCGCAAGAGGCTGTGTCAGCAGGCCATGCAGCGACTGGATCGCCTATCGAGCCGCGTATCGTCAAGGGAACTGCGACGCCTCAATCAACTCAGCAACGTTGGTTCGAACGAATCCGCTGGCGTGCGACCAGCGCTGTCATCGCAGCAGGGCTTGTGCTTGGTCTATTTATTGTCAACTTCAAGCCGCCTACAGAGGAACAGGCTGGCGAGTTTAGTGAGCTTAGGAACGAGCAGCTCATGAAGACCGAGACTGCAGACAAATCCGATAGTTCTCAAGTTACGAAATCCGAATCTAGCTCTCCGATGAAGGAAAAACCGTCGAATAACGATCCACAGAACAATTCAACCGAACCTTCTTCATATGCGACAACAGAGGAAACGGGAGAAGCGGATAAGGAGAAGTCTACTCAAGATAGACAGAAGGAAATGAAAGACTCATCCCAACAGAAGATCGGCATTCCGACACCGAAGGATGTGGAGAAGAAAGAAAGCACTTCTCATCCTAAGAAGGATCAGGAGACAGTTTCAGCAGATCGTTCTGTGGCAGGTGGACAGACGCGAACAAGACCGGATGCAGACAAACAGCCGCCAAATCAAGATGGGCAGAAACAAGATGCGAAGAAGGATCCACAGCAGAAGGATACAGAACAGGTTCTGGCAGAAGAGCCGCCGAAAGAGCCTCAGAAGGATGGAAGCGATAAGATGCCAGAACAGAAGGAAATTAATTCCTTTGTCGGCCCTTCTATTACATCTGTAGCCGAAGCGACGGCACCGAACGGTAGCCTTATGGCGACATGGGACAATGGACAGCTGCTGCTCTATAAGCTAAATGGTCAGGAGCGAACGAAGCTGCAGACGATTGCTGTAGCAGAGAAGCCATCTGAGCTGATTTGGTCGGCAGACAGCTCGAAGCTGACAGTTGTCGCATCCGGAGAGGATGGGAAGTCGAGTAAGCTCCAGTATGAACTGAAGAATGATGCGCTCGAGCCGATTGTGGACGCAGGCAATCCAGCGGAGAAAGAAGTCATTCAAGGAACAATTCAACAATCGAAATAAAAAGGGCTTACATGCAGGGCTATCATGCACACATTGTTACGTCCTTGCGTATAGTATGGTATCAAGAAGACAGAATGCTTTCCCGTACGTCGAATGACCATTTGTGCGGAGTTTCTAGAGCTTCGTGGCAAATGTTTATTATAGATGTTAGGGGACAAAGGGACTCGCGCAACAGTGATGTTGTGCCAGTCCCTTTGTTTTTGTGTCAAAGTCTGCTATGATGAGGTTCGTTATATCGTAAGGGGAGGCTAGCAATTTGGTAGATATTAAAGCAGCCGTCAAGGAAATTAAGCGCGGCTTTCCGCGCCCTATCTATATTCTGTACGGTACTGAAAAATATCGGATTCAGGAGTTCGTACAATTCTTAATAGAGCATGCAGTCGGTGAAGATAATCGTGAATTAGCAATTATGAAGATGGATACTTCGGAACACCCGGTTGAGGCAGTCGTTGCAGAGGCGGAGACGATGCCGTTTCTAGTTCCACGCAAATGTATTCTGGTGAAGGATTCGACAGTATTCGCATCTGGGAAGGATGGCAAGATTGAGCATCAGACGGAGCGATTGCTTGAGTATATGGATAATCCAATGGACACGAGCATTGTTGTATTTCTCGTGCAGGCGGACAAGCTGGATGAACGGAAGAAGACGGTTAAGAAAGCCAAGACAGCTGGAGCAGTGCTTCCTTTCCTGCCGCTTAGCGCAGACGAGCTGACGATGTGGGTTCGCAAGGAAGCGGAGAAGCATGAGTGCTCGATCGAGGATGAGGCTATCCGTGCAATTCTGAACAGTGCAGGGACGAATTTGCAGACATTGTCGGCTGAAATTGAGAAGTGCTGTCTGTTCACAGGGAGAGGCGGAACGGTTGTGGTAGAGACCATCCACTCCTTGATTGCCAAGAACACAGAACAGAATGTATTTCAGCTTGTTGAAGATATTATCAAACGGCGAGCGGATCAGGCGCTCGATACTCTGCACGAATTGTTGAAGCAGAAAGAAGAGCCTATTAAGATTATGGCGCTTATCGTACGGCAATTGCGGATTATGGTACAGGTGAAGGAATTGACGAGCCGCAGCTTCAGTCAGCAGCAAGCAGCTTCCCAACTTGGGCTGCATCCATACGCCGTCAAAATGGCTTACGAGCAAGCGCGTGACTATGATGGAAATAAGCTGACGCAATGGATAGCGGAGGCGGCAGAACTCGACTATGAAATGAAGTCAGGCCGAGTAGAGAAGGTACTAGGCTTGGAGCTCTTCATTATGCGGATGTCTAAAGGAATAGCAAGAATACAAAAAGAAACCAGAAGATGAACGCCGAGGCGTTCATCTTCTGGTTTCTTCGCTTCTAGCTAAGTATGAAAAGGCTCCAGCTTACGCTTGTGCAAGCAGAGCGTTCAATTTCGTCGCCAAGCGAGACTTTTTGCGGGCAGCCGCGTTTTTGTGTACCAAGCCTTTTGTCACTGCTTTGTCCAATTTCTTGGAAGCCAAAGCGACAGCAGATTTAGCTGTTTCTGCTTCGTTGTTCGCCAAAGCAGTGTCAGCAGCTTTAACAGCTGTGCGAAGTGCTGATTTTTGGGAAGCGTTCAACAGACGGCGCTTGTCGTTTGTTTTAACGCGTTTAACAGCGGATTTAATGTTTGGCATTGATTTCACCTCCGTTGCATCGTAGTGCGACAACAGAATCCAATTCCCTCGTTCTTAAGAAAAATAGATTCACAACTTAAAGTATTCTATCACGCCACAACTTAAAAAGCAATACATTTACCATGTTGGTATCGGAATACACGAACGATGGATAAGGAACGTTCAAAGCTCTGTCACGGTTGGCTTTAGCTTACATCATGATTCGTATAAGAAATGCGTCTGTGCGCAAAATATACGTTAGAAAATGATGTGCGTAGCGGGAGGCGTTTACCATGACAGCAGATTTGAAATCTTATTCAGTTCGAACCGACTTAGCATTAGAATCGAGAGAAATTGCTCAGCCGGACAGTGCAATTCCAATACCTGGGGTATCCGAAGAAGTGGAGGATGTTCGCGGGATTAAAGTAACGAAGATTCATGTTCAGACCGAGGAAGGATCACGAGCCATTGGCCGTCTCCCAGGACGATATATTACGATTGAAGTACCGGGTTTGCGGCGCAAGGATAGTCAGCTGCAGGATCGAGTGGCAACCAAATTCGCACAGTTGTTCGAAGGGTTCTTGGCAGAGGTCGGGGTGAATCAAGACTCCAAGGCGCTCATTGTTGGTCTAGGCAACTGGAATGTCACGCCGGATGCGCTTGGCCCTCTTGTCGTTGAGAACGTACTTGTTACTCGGCATTACTTCGAAATTATGCCGGATCAAGTAAGTCCCGGATACCGAGAGGTAAGTGCAGTTGCACCTGGAGTACTTGGAGTAACAGGGATTGAATCAAGCGAAATTGTACAGGGAATTGTAGAACGGACGAAGCCTGATGTTATCATTGCGATAGATGCATTGGCGTCCAAGGCGCTCGAGCGAGTGAACACGACCATCCAAATTGCAGATATCGGTATCCATCCAGGTTCCGGTGTAGGTAATAAGCGCCGTGGATTGACGAAGGACATTCTTGGCATACCGTGTATAGCAATAGGGGTGCCAACGGTCTGCTATGCATCCACGATTGTGAATAATGCAATTGATTATATGAAGGAGCATTTCAAGCAGGAAACGAATCAGACGAGAGAAATCCTTGGCATGCTGGACGATATTAACGAACAGGAACGGTTAATGCTTGTCAAGGAAGTACTGGAGCCGCTAGGCCATGATTTGGTCGTTACGCCGAAGGAAGTGGACGAATTCATGGAGGATATGGCGAATATTATTGCGAGTGGGTTGAATGCTGCACTGCATGATGCAGTCGATACGGAGAATGTGAATGCGTATACGCATTAAGTCGTCGATACAAGTATGACGTGGTTATGCAATGGAATAACGCCACGACTATAACGAAAAAGATCGAGTTCTGGCCTGTTCAGTGTGCCTGCACTCGATCTTTTCGCTTGTTCTCTGACGATCCTATTCGTTGTTCTCTTTCTATGAAGAAACGATATCTCATTTCATAGAAGTTGCCTATATAAGGGAATAAGTGATCATTCGTAAGTGCTTACTTCGTTGCGACGGCGCTTTGGCCTGTAATCGTTTGTCCGTACACAGGGTCAATCCCGCCTTCAAAACGAATGCGGATCGACATGCCCTCTTCAAATTGTGGTGTATCAGACACTTGGAAATGAATGTGCGGTTCGCTTGAATTGCCTGAATTGCCGCACTCTCCTAGCAGCTGGCCTTGCTTGACAACGTCGCCCTTTTTGACAACAACACTGCCTTTTTTGAAATGAGCAAGCATGCTGTATTCCCCGTTTCCATGATCAATGACCACGTAATTCCCCGCCATTTCTTTCTCATTCATGACGCCAACAGGACTATTGTCTGCAACATTGTTCTCAACCCGGACGACTGTTCCGTCTCGCGGAGCTACGACTGGTTGGCCAAATGCGTAGTAGCTTTCATTTTTCGTCGGATCGCCTTTGTAGCTGAATCCATCACGCTCCATAATCAGATCATAGGCATACCGCTGTACTAATGATTCGTAATGATAGTTCAAGAACTCGTTATTGCCGCCCCAGAATACAAACCATTGTCCCACAAATGGTGGCTTATAAGCTTGTTTGGTTGGATGAAGATCAGACTCCCATTTGTGAAGCGGGTACATCTGTAATGTTACGATCTGATTGCCCGCTATTCCTGTTTGAACTCCTCGCAGTCCAGTTGCATCTGTCCACACATAGGATTCAATACCGATGAAGCTCTTGTGGGCGACAAGGGTTGGACGCTCGCCCTCTTTCCATAGTGCTTGAAGCAGCTTTGGTAGGTAACCTTCCGGTATTGCTTCTTTCAGTTCCTTGGACAAATAGCGGTACAATTGCGAGCCATTTCGTTCTTGGATCCATGTTGAGACCAGTTCAGGTGTTAGTTTATTAGCTGTTTCTGGTTGTACGGATACGATCTGTCCAGTTACGGACTTCTCAATCTCGGCTGTACCTCCTGTTTTTTGTTCAGCTTGTGCAGGCAATGCTACAATCAGGCTCGTTGCGATGCAGGCGGTCAATAAAGCAATTTTTCGTTGAGGTACTCTCATCGTTTTCATCCTCCCTATTTTAAAAAAATTAAGCTCGCCTTTTATTGCTATTGTAAAATGCAAAGCTGAACAGAAAGAAAACAGGAGCTCATTAGTTTCTTAATTTTAAAGCCATTCTGCCTAAAGAGTTAAGGTTGCGTTAAGAAAGCGGTGCTAAAGGGGACAGAACGGTGTGATACAATGGGCACAAAAGTAGGATAGAAATATAAATCTCACAGTGAATGGGAGATGGAGGATATGAATTTGCAAGAGGCACGCATTCTCATCGTTGAGGATGAACTCGCGCTAAGCAAGATGGTTCAAGCAGTGCTGCAAAAGGAAGGCATGGAATACATAACTTGTGTCTCGACCGGGGAAGAGGCAATCCGTTGTATCGATAATTCACAAATGGATCTGATCATCTTGGATGTGATGCTGCCGGGGAAGAGCGGTTTTGATATCGCTCCTTTTATCCGCCAGAAATGTGATGCCCCAATTATTTTTGTGACAGCAAGAGTGACGGATTTGGATAAGTTAACGGGGTTTGCGCTTGGTGGCGATGACTATGTCACGAAGCCGTTCAATCCATTGGAGCTGGCTGCTCGAGCCAAAGCATTGTTGAAGCGTTATATGACGAATAAGATGAAGTCAGAGCCTTCAATTGCTACTGCTTTCCCGGAGGTGAAGCGGATATACCGCTATGGTGACTTCCAGCTTGATGCGGCTGCAGGAGAGCTTCGTGTTCGGGGGAAAGTTACGGAGTGTCCGGCAATGGTATTTCAATTGCTGTTGTTTTTTTGCGAACACCCGAATCGGATTTTCTCGAAATCTGAATTGTATGAGCGAGTATGGGGGTATAATTCGCTCAGCGATGATAACACGGTCATGGTTCACATTCACCGAATACGGGAGCGAATTGAGGATCAACCGAGCAATCCGCGTCTGCTGGTCACGGTTCGAGGACTAGGATACAAGCTTGTCCCGCCTGAGAAGGAAGAGGCCGATCAATCAGAGCCAATATACGCGCAGGGAGACAACAGATGAAGACGGGGAAGCGGTTGGCGTGGCATTATGGTGGTCAATGGATATTGATTGGGGCAATTTTGCTATTCTTCGTGTTGATTACCTTCGGCTGGATGGTCGATCGGATGAACGAGCTTGAACTTAATCGCAATTTTATGCGTAATGGGTGGGGGTTCATCTCAGAATCAATTTCAATTGATGATGAAGGTAGAGTTACATGGGATGATGAATTGTTGAATCGTGTCAATACAAGCGGAGGATGGCTGCAAATTGTGAATGAGAAGGGAGATGTAATCAAGTCATATCATGTACCGCCGGATGTTCCGAATCATTATGCGATTGGAGAGATTACTGCCTACTCGGAGAAGAATGCTCCTTTTCCTTATCATTTAGGCGTCTATGTAACAACTATTAATAACCATATGATCACCGTATTATTTGGTGTCGATTCCTCCAAAGACATATTGCTTGAACGATGGCTGGCTGCGCGAGCGAAGGGGACGGAAGACGCTTTTACGGAAGCTGATAAGATGCTGCGTGATGAGAATGGCTGGATCCAACATATTAATGCGGATGGAAGAGAACTGCAATCGTGGCGCAAGCCGGGAGAATGGATCACACAGTATGCCGCATATGATATCGCCCTTCGTAGTGCGTATCCTGAACGATACGGCTGGAGTCTATCCTACCGCTATGAACCTCAGACGAAGGAAACATGGCTGCTGTACCGCCCTCACATTTCAACAGAGTCATCAATCCATGTGGCAGGATTTGCAGTAAGCAGCAACATCCAGTTAATCTGGATAGCCGTATCAGCTGTCATTGTCTTAATGATCCTTGTTTTTATTGGAATGGCATGGTGGCAGAGCGCCCGGCTTGCGAGACCGCTTCAGCATATTATGAATTGGACGGGGCAGATTCAGATCGGGAATTATAAGGAGCCAGTAAACGCGCGTGGAATCCCTCGTTCGCAGAAATCCAATGGCAAATGGAAACGGAACTATCGAATTTACGGGGATGTAATTCATGCGTTAGAGCGCATGGCCCAGCGCTTGCAGGAAGCGGATGAAGCGCGGAAGGGGAATGAGAGACTGAGGGAAGAATGGCTCGCAGGCATCTCGCACGATATGAAAACACCGCTTGCATCCATTATTGGATATGCGCATCTCTTAAACGCCCCTCAATATCGGTGGTCAGAGCAAGAAATCGCCGAATTCGCAAATATGATGAAGCAGAAGGCAGAGGTAATGGATGAGCTCATTCAAGAATTGAATTTAACCTATCGACTTCAAAGCGGGAGTCTTCCCTTGCAGTTGGAAATCGTGGATTTGCGGGATTGGCTCCGAGAAGAATTGAGACATTTGCAGCCGCTGCCCGAAAATGCGACCGACCGTATCGTCTGTTCGATGCCAGAAGAAGAGGTCCTATTCTCGCTAGATCCGCGTTATTTCCGGAGAATGATCGATAATGTATGTGCAAACGTCTTCTTGCATAATCCGCCGGAGACGAAGCTGCATGTACAGGTAACCCGTAAGGAGCAAGAACTAGAGGTAATGTTTTTTGATGATGGGAATGGGATGGACGAGCAGACTTTATCAAACCTTTTCAATCGTTATTATCGAGGGACTTCTACGGATGAATCTGTACGCGGGTCGGGATTGGGGATGGCGATTGCTAAACAATTGGCAGAATTGCATGGGGGTACGGTGATAGCCAGAAGCATACTTGGCGAGGGAACATCTATCATTTTCACCTTCCCAGCTTCGGTAGACTCATAGAGTCTATTGTTATAGTGCTTATGTTGCTTATTTTACATTTATTAATTGTTCTATTTCATAGATTGTCCTCATAGATTCTAGTAAACGTACTCTCTTAGATGAATCATCCTTAGCTGAGCTGAGAGGGAATACGGATGAAGGAGGACAGCACATGTTTCGGACATTTAATGTAGGAAAGTGGAAGCGGAAATGGCTGCAGGCGCTTGTCATGGGGCGGACGTTTGCATTGTTGTCTATCGGAACGGCCATGTTTTTTATCGTATTAGGTCTAGGAGGAATGGCGGAGAATAAGCTGAATTCCTCTCCATTGTCTTCCATGAAGGGTGTTGCAGCACAGCTCTCGACACGATTCTTCGTAGACATGATGGCCTTGGAGATGCCGAGTCTTCCACAAGGGGAGGGGGAGGCCACACTCACACGCAATCAAGTGGCTCAGTTCCTTGTAAGACTTGCAACGAACGTGAATCCGCTTGACCCAAAAACGCTGCTAGCTGGTGAAGTGCCAGGGATTAATAGAGATGCCGCAATTCCACTTCGTCTAAGTATTGGCAATCAGACAGGCATCGAACCGCAGGATTATCCAACGTCCTTAGACAAAGGTGGGAATGCACAGGGTGAGCATGGCGGAGAGCCTCCACAAGATGTGACGCATGGTGAAGTTATAGAAGAGAACGATAATGGGACAGAAGAACCGCCTAAGTCCACAGATCCACCAACAAAACCAGGAACAGATAAAGGGGATTCTCCCACGCAAACAGAAGGAGACTCGAAATTACGCAAGGTTGTGTTCATCTATCATTCTCATAACCGTGAATCCTTCAATCCTTTATTAAAAAAAGAAAGCAGCAATCCGAATGATCCCAAGAAGAATATTACGCTTGTTGGCAAGCGTCTGCAGGAGCAACTGGAGAAGAGAGGAATTGGAGCTTCCCATTCCAACAAAGACTATTCTTCCAGTGTAGAGGGCTACAACTGGAACATGTCCTATAAGTATTCGAAGCAGACGGTGAAGCAGGCAATGAGCGCGAATCAGGAACTGCAATTTTTCTTCGACATTCATCGGGATTCGAATAGACGCAAGGAATCCACTGTAACAGTTAATGGGAAGGATTATGCAAGGGTTTATTTTATAATCGGACACTTAAATCCAAATTGGAAGAAGAATGAGCAGTTTGCAAATGAGATCCATGAACGTCTCGAGAAGAACTACCCAGGGATTTCCCGGGGAATATTCGGCAAGACTGCATTACAAGGCAATGGAGAGTATAATCAATCGCTTTCACCAAATAGTGTCGTTATTGAAGTTGGCGGTGTGGATAACACAATGGAGGAATTATACCGTACTGCTGACATATTAGCTGATTATATCGCAGACATTGTCCAGAAGAAAAAGGATGCCAAACCAGTCAATAAGCCAATTCCAAATCCAACGAACGGGAAAGATGTCGGCAAAACAGTGATGGGTAAAACGCAGTCGAAATCTGTGGGGACGAAGGGATAACCCAAGGGGGGCGCTTGCATGACACGGTTTATGAGACAACTGATCGGCATCGTGGTATTGCTAACGCTTGGTGTATTTATCGGCATGGAAATCACTACTTCGGGGATTGAGCGCATATATGGCCCGATCGATCCATCTCGCATAACAAGCGCCCCAGAGTCGATTGAACGATATTCCAGGGCTAATTCGAATCGAGACAATCTGCCGACGGATAACCGTCAGATGAACGAAGACGCTGCCGCTCAAGACAACTCTCGTTTGACAGTTAACGAGTCCACTCCTATAGAAAAGTATCGTAATACATCAGTAGATACCGAGCGTAATACGGCGAATAATCATGAAAATGATATCAACAATACGAATGTAGCGCCTCTTCCTCCGGTAAAAGATGCTACTGTGAATCAATTGGCGGACAAGACGGCGGGTATGCTGCAGCGTGCATCGCAAGCTGGTATTCAAGCGGTTGTTGGCTTGTTCAATGGACTATTCTAAGCGACATGTGTGTGCCTTAAAGGTTACCAGGATGAGAGGATTGCATGCCCCCATTGCTGTTAGAGGGTCATTCCGGTATAATAAATAAATTGAATCTTGGCATAGTGGTGGGGGTATTGAAATCGAATGACGGAATTGCTGTCACGACAAAAGAAAATTCGGAATTTTTGCATCATAGCACATATTGACCATGGTAAATCAACACTCGCCGACCGGATATTAGAATATACCGGGGCGTTAACGTCCCGTGAAATGCAAGCTCAAGTACTCGATCAGATGGATCTGGAGCGTGAGCGTGGGATAACCATTAAATTGCAGGCTGTGCGTTTGAACTACACAGCAGATGACGGTGAAGAGTATATCCTGAACCTGATTGATACACCGGGACACGTCGACTTCACGTACGAAGTATCCCGCAGCTTGGCTGCTTGTGAAGGCGCCTTGCTCGTTGTAGACGCTGCGCAAGGGATTGAGGCTCAGACGCTGGCGAACGTATATTTGGCGCTAGATAATGATTTGGAGATCATCCCGGTTATTAATAAGATTGACCTTCCAAGTGCGGAGCCTGACCGTGTGAAGCAGGAGATCGAAGAAGTTATCGGTCTGGATTGCTCTGAGGCGGTTCATGCTTCTGCCAAAGCAGGTATCGGAATTAAGGAAATTTTGGAGCAAGTGGTGCAGAAGGTGCCTGCTCCAACAGGGGATCCAGAAGAGCCGCTTAAGGCGCTTATCTTCGACTCCCATTATGACCCGTATAAAGGCGTAATCGTGTACGTTCGCGTTATCGACGGTGCAATTCGCGCGGGCAGCAAAATTAAAATGATGGCAACGGATAAGACATTTGAAGTTATCGAGGTTGGTGCGTTCAAGCCGCGTATGTCAATTGTCGATGAACTTAATGTTGGCGATGTTGGCTTTGTTGTAGCCGGTATTAAAAATGTAGGGGATACTCGTGTCGGTGATACGATCACGGATGCGAAGAAGCCGACTCTGGAGCCGCTTCCAGGTTACCGTCGGATCAATCCAATGGTATTCTGCGGCTTGTATCCGATCGAAACATCGGATTATAACGATCTGCGGGATGCGTTGGAGAAGCTGCAATTGAACGATGCGTCTCTTACATTCGAACCGGAAACTTCCTCAGCGCTTGGCTTTGGTTTCCGCTGTGGCTTCCTTGGTCTTTTGCATATGGAGATTATCCAGGAGAGAATTGAGCGTGAATTCAATATTCCGCTCATTACGACAGCACCAAGCGTTATCTATCGCGTTACGTTGACGAATGGCACTTCTCTAGACATCGATAACCCGTCGAATTATCCAGAGCAGGGAAAGATCGATTTTGTAGAAGAGCCTTATGTCAAAGCATCTATTATCGTTCCTAACGATTTCGTCGGAGCGATTATGGAACTGTGCCAAGGCAAACGCGGTGATTTCGTGGATATGCAGTATCTGGATACGACTCGGGTAACGATTACGTATCAAATTCCATTGTCGGAGATCGTATATGACTTCTTCGATCAATTGAAATCAAGCACAAAAGGATATGCATCCTTCGACTATGAATTGTCCGGTTACCGCAGGTCTAATCTTGTGAAGATGGACATCATGCTTAACAACGAGCAAGTCGATGCGCTGTCTGTTATCGTGCACAAGGATCGTGCCTACCATCGTGGTAAACTCATTTGTGAGAAACTGCGTGGACTGATTCCGCGTCAAATGTTCGAGGTACCGGTTCAGGCATCTATCGGAACGAAGATCATTGCGCGTGAAACGGTTAAGGCAATGCGTAAAAACGTACTCGCGAAATGTTACGGCGGCGATATTTCCCGTAAGCGGAAGCTTCTTGAGAAGCAGAAGGAAGGGAAGAAGCGCATGAAGCAGGTCGGCAGCGTTGAGGTGCCGCAGGAAGCGTTCATGGCCGTATTGAAAATCGACGATAACTAATTCGGAGGAGGGGGCGGAACGCCTCCTCTTTTTTAGAAAGATCATTATTAGATAGGCTGGTGTCATACAGCCATGAAAGGAGGGTCTCGCCATGCCGGCGAATCAACCTTCACCAAAGCAAGCATCAATACCGGCACGTGCTCCACGCGCGGTATATATTCATATTCCATTTTGTACGAACAAATGCCATTACTGTGATTTTAACTCCTACGTACTGAAAGGACAGCCTGTTATGGATTATTTGCGGGCGATGGAGCAGGAGATGGCATATACAGTGGAGCAGTATCCTCCAGGCGTCATTGATACGATATTTGTAGGCGGCGGTACCCCAACGGTCTTGACGCCAGATCAAATGTCTTACTTCCTGGAGTCCGTTCGTAAGGCATTTCCGAACTGGAGTCCCTCGATTGAGTTCAGTATGGAATCGAACCCGGGTACGACGGATTTAGACAAGCTGCGGGCGATGCGAGACGGAGGAGTGAACCGGATCAGCTTCGGAGTTCAGTCGTTTAATAACGACCTTCTTCATGGCATTGGCCGCATCCATAATACGGATGATGTGTATCGCAGTATTGAGAACGCACATAAGGCGGGCTTCAGCAATATGTCCATCGACTTGATGTTCGGCTTGCCGAATCAGACGGTCGAAATGCTCGATCATAGTGTGACGAAGGCATTGGAGCTGAATTTGCCTCATTTGTCGATATACAGCCTGAAGGTAGAAGAGAATACGTTGTTCCATGCCATGTACCATCGCAATGAGCTTCCGCTGCCTAGCGAAGAGGATGAGCTGGATATGTATATGCTCATTATGGATCGGATGAAGGCAGCTGGATATGAGCAATATGAGATCAGTAATTTTGCGAAGCCTGGCTATGAGAGCCGTCATAACACCGTCTACTGGCGCAATGAGGATTACTATGGCATTGGTGCAGGTGCGCACGGTTATGTGAATCGGGGGCGCCATCTGAACATTAAAGGCGTTAATCCCTATGTGGAGGCCTGCAAGCAGAGCTTGCCGAGACTCGATTCGTTCACCATTGAAGAGAGTGAGGCGATGGAGGACTTCATGATGGTTGGTCTTCGCTTGCTGGAGGGTGTGAGCAGCACACGCTTCGCGTCGCAGTTCAATGGGGCGCTGCTGGATAAAGTATTCTCTGATCCGATTCGCCGACTGTTGAAACAGGGATTAATCGAAGCTACAGATGACGGATACCGTTTGACGGAGCAAGGACTGCTGTTTGGCAATAATGTGTTCGGAGAGTTTGTGGGTACACTCACTGCGAAGGAATAACAGTTGCACGATACGATAGGAATGGCTAGTCTCTAAACGGGCAACGGCATCGTAACCGTATATGTATTGTAGCAGGTACAGTAATAGAAGATACAATGATAGATAAAACGAGCTTGAGAACATGGATTTGTTTCTCTTGCTCGTTTTTTTATTTGTTGTAAAAAGAGAAGGAATGATTTCGATACGGTGCCTGCCTGTAATAGTAGCCATGTCTGTAGAGGTTTCATCAGAATCTGCTCAGGCCTCTCTTTGTTTACGTATTTTACATAATGAATAATGGACATGATGTTGCTTGAAGGAGTCGCTAATACGACGTTTACACATAAGGAGAAGCAGGTAAAAATAGTCTTGATAATATATGCAGTTGGATGTATATTAATACGTACATATTTTGGAGTTGATCAGGGATGTACATCCATAGATAGAGATTGTGTTGGAGGGACTATACTTATGGTAGCAACGATTCGCAAGGCAGATGAGAACGATATTGAATCACTGGCAGAGCTTATTCAATTTTATGCACAGCAAGGAATTATGCTTCCTCGTTCCAGAGAGGTGCTGGCGAAGCAGATTGAACATTTTGTCGTTGCTGAATGGGAAGGAGAACTGATTGGCTGTGGCTCGCTCTGCCAGCTTGGAGCTGACTTGGTTGAAATTCGCTCATTGGGCATATCGCCTGACTATAAAGGGAGAGGCATCGGAACAATGCTAGTGGATGAATTGCTTATAGAAGCAAAGGCGCGAGCTATCCCCAAAGTTATGGCCTTAACCTATGAATCGAAGTTTTTTCAGAAAAATGGCTTTGATATTGTAGAAAAAGAGATCTTCCCAGAGAAGGTATGGACGGATTGCATTCATTGCAGCAAGCTCCATTGCTGTGATGAGATCGCAGTGATGAAGGTGTTGGACTGACTTGGTGAAGATCCAGAAGATTGCACTTGGTGCCCTATATCAGGTACAAAAGGAGCTGCTGACTATTCGGCGGCTTTTTTAATGATTTTGAATAAAGAATTCTATAAATCATAACCCAAAAAAGGTTACAGCTGAACTTGAGTGCTGATTCTGCGGAGATTTGGACTAGCATTTATGAAAAAGCCATAGATATAGTAAATTAGTAATCCTGACCTTATTAAGTCAGGATTACTAAAAGAATCTACCAAGGATGAATTCCACCCTGACCGCCTGACAAAACTACCACAGTAGATGTAATAAATACGAGAGTGCAAAGAAAAGACTGGGAATAGAGCTTCTTAAAAAACTTCATACTTACTCCTCCGTTTTCTTATAGTATGTACTCAACTTTTCGAACGTATCCTGCGTAGGGATGTCATAATCCAAGTGGATACGCATTACAGTATTAAGACAATCTTTCTCCTTGAATGTATCATCGACTTTAGCATAATACAAGGCTGCTTGAATCAAGGAGTTAATAGATTTTGCATAATCACCAATAGACAGGTAATACTGTCCGCGAAGATGAAGATGATCTGCATACTTTTGATAAACAAAAGGATTATCCTCACTTATGGGGCTAATCTCATTATTGTTAATAAGTACCTCAGCCATTTTGTGATTGTTTTGTTTTATGTGTATTTGCAGCAGTTGATTAATAGCTAGAATTGCTGCATCACTTTTACAGGTTTCTAGGAACGAAGTGAGCATGAATTGTGCTTTCTCAAATTCTCCTCTATGTGAAGCGAACATCGCGTCCATTAGGATGATGTTATCTTGAACATACGGGTAGTTAAATTGTTTGTATTGAAGAGCGTAAAATTCCGATTCTTCGTATTCCTCTAATGCAAAGTAAGCATCTCTAAGGATACCTAGTGCATTTACCTTATGTTCGATGATGTTCTCAGTCAAAATTTCCTTACAGTGCTCGATGCTTTCTGAATATAGTCTAATGTTATATGCATGAACCCCTAATTTGTAATAGAGCTCAATACGCTCTGATAGCGATAGGAAATCCGAATAGAGAAGTATATATTTCCCATCGTGATAGGTTTCCTTCAGTTTGCTGAAGTCATTTCTTTCAATAAGGTAGCGCTGATACATTCCTTTAGCAATGTAAGGCATGATTCCATGTGAACGTGAATATCCAATGATGAGGTTATATAATGTCAACTGAATAGTAGAATCTTCGATAGAGTTGATGATGGTGTACAGTTTGTTAGTTAAATCATAACTATCTTCGTTGGCAGATTCGAGATACTTGGATGCCACTTTACAAACCGTTTCTTTGCTGCTCTGGTGTTGTATCGTGAATTGGAGAATGTGCAGCAACGAATCTGGCCTCTTTTCAATCTCTACATAATAATCTATCAATGTATCTAAAGAGATGTTCAATGCAGCAGCCAAAGGTTGAACGGTTGAAAACTCAGGTCTCTTTACTTCGTCATTCTCGATTTTGGATACTGTACCTTTTTGAATACCTGATCGTTCAGATAGTTCAGTCTGTGTCATACCAGTGGCTCGTCTAGTTTGTTTAAACAACTCACCTAATGACATAACGAGAGTTGTACTCAAATAGATACCTCCCTTCTCACTACAAAACTATCACCTATATTTTACCATATAGGAAAGGTCATGTGAATTGGTATGATTAGATTTAAGTTAGAGTCAGTCTGTGAGAGATGGAGTGGTCTGACAACAAACATAATATGCATTCGATCAATAATACTGCTGAATACGGCTCTACATATAAAATAGGCACGCCCAAAGTACCGAACTGACTTGACAATGGTCTCGTCCGTTTGGTATTTTTGTATTAACGGTTAGCACTCGACGTTGATGAGTGCTAACGACTACAGCTAGAACATTCACGAGGAGGGAATGCGCATGTTGACGGAACGACAACGTATGATTTTGAATGCCATCATTGATGATTACATCCGTTTTGCGGAACCGGTAGGTTCTCGCAGCATCTCCAAGCGCGGCGATGTCGGATTTAGTCCGGCGACCATTCGCAATGAAATGGCCGATCTGGAAGAGCTCGGCTTTTTGGAGCAGCCGCATACGTCTGCAGGTCGCATTCCTTCCCAAAAGGGATATCGCTACTATGTTGATAACTTAGTCCAGTTGGATAAGTTGTCGAGTGAAGAGGTTGGCCGATTGAAATCCGCGTTCGCGGAAAAAATAACGGCAATGGAAGAAATCGTGCAGCATACGGCTTCGATATTGTCGCAGATGACGAACTATACGTCGATTGCGCTCGGCCCAGAAGTATTTGAAGCTTCCTTCCGCCATTTTCAGCTGCTTCCGCTGAACGAGGATACTGCAGTAGCTATTGTTGTTACCAATACGGGGCATGTTGAGAATAAGACAGTACCGATCCCTCCGGGGATCTCGGTGTCGGAGCTTGAGCAGGTTGTGAACTTGCTCAACGCGAAGCTCGTCGGTGTTCCATTATATAAGCTTCGTTCTCAATTATATACCGAGGTCGGCAATGAGATGGGTAGATACGTCTCTCATGTGCAAGAACTGATGACACTGGTTGAGAGTGTGCTCATCGGGGATGACAACCATCGTGAAGTATTCTTGAGCGGAACAACCAATATGTTGGCGCAGCCTGAGTTCAAGGACGTTGATAAGATTAAGACGATCTGGGAGCTGCTTGAGGAAACACCGACGCTTATCAAGGTCGTAGGCAGTGCGCCCACCGGTATCCAAGTCCGTATCGGGCAGGAAAATCCACATGAGGCGATTGCCAATTGCAGCTTGATTACGGCGACATATACGATAGATGGCCAGACGTTGGGTACGATAGGCGTATTGGGGCCGACACGCATGGAGTATGCGAAGGTCATCAATTTGATGAATCATTTAACGAGTCAATTTGCGTTGCTGCCGCAGCGCTGGAATAAATAACCAATCAAGGTAAAGGAGGCGTCGTCATGACTCAAGCAAGCGGACATGTGCAGGAGACCGATGAGCGTTATGCGACGCTTCTCAATAATGCAGGGGCTGTTCGTGCCTTGTGCGCAGCAGTAGAAGGAACGCTAGGTCCCAAGGGTCTTGATGTCATGCTCGTTGGGGGTGACGGCGAGGTCATAATTACGAATGATGGGGTTACGATTCTAGAGAAGATGGACGTATCCCACCCGGCTGCCAAGCTGCTCATTCAAGTGGCGCGTGCACAGCAGCATGAAGTTGGCGATGGCACGACTACGGCTACCGTCCTTGCAGGTGCATTGGTACAAGAGGGAGTAGCCCAAGTCACACGCGGTGTTCCAGCCGCTAAGGTGGTTACAGGACTTATGCATGGGGTTGCGGCCGCATGCGAGGAACTTCGCCATCGCGCGGTGCCGCTCAGCGGATGGAGTGATGATCGGCTCCATCGCGCTGTACATATAGCAGGACGAGAGCAAAAGGATATTGTGCAGCTCGTGCTTGAAGCCGGACAGGCGGTAGGCTGGGAACAGCTAGGACAAACGAATTATCGGTATGCAGACAGTATTGTCGCGCATGAGAAGGCAGAGAATGAATGGTTCCACGGTGTAATGCTCAAGCAGAAGCCGCTGCAGCGGGATTGGCTGCCAGAGCGATTGAACTGCCGGGTACTCGTATTGCAGGACAGCTTGGAGCCAGTGGCGCTTGATGAGCAGCTGCTGACGACGGAAGCTGGCTTCCAGCAGTATATGGCGGAACAGGCTCGTTTCATGCATATGCTGGAACAACTGCACGAGCTTGGTGTAGGATTTATCGTGCTGGAGCGCGGCATTCATTCCGATGCGGAACAATATTGTCTGGATCACGATATGATGGTCGTGCAGCGCGTAAGCCGCGAGGATATTATGCGCGTCTGCCGGCTAAGCGGTGCCAAGCCGCTGAAGCGCACAGCGCTTGCGAAGCAGCGCAGCGAGCTGGAGCCGCTGCTCGGGCGCACCGCCTGCGCTCGCTACGATGAGCGCCTGGAGCGCGTACGGCTGTATGCCCCGGCACCGCCGGGCCACACAGCCCGGAACGCCGAAGCCGGCTCCGTCCCGGATCCAGCTTCGGCGCCGCAGCGCCCGCAGGTGACGCTCATCGTCGGCGCAAGCACGCGCGAGGTGGTGGGCGAGCGAGCACGCATCGCCCAAGATGCCGCCTCCGCGCTGCAGGCCGCCATTCAAGGCGGCGTGCTTCCTGGCGGAGGCACGACAGAGGTAGCGCTCGCCTATCGGCTGGAGCGCTACCGCGAGAGTGTGCGCGGCATGGAGGCATTCGGCATCGCCGCCGTCGCACAGGCACTGCGCAAGCCGATGGCACAGATCGTGCTCAATGCCGGATTCAATCCGCTCGAGAAGCTGGAGGAGGCGCGCGCTGCGCAGCTTGCCTCGAACAATGATGCAATTGGCATTGACTGCGATTCAGGAGCATTGCTCGATTATGCACAGGCGGGCATTTATGACCCGGCAGCCGTGAAGCTGCATGCTTTGCGTGCTGCAGGAGAAGTAGCCGCAGCGGTGCTTCGCATCCATACGGTAATTAAGATGAGAGCACAATCCTGATTGGAGAACGCTCGCCTGAGCTAAAACTAGGTAACAATGTATATGCAACTATAGATAAAAGTATTGAACTACGAAGGGGAGGTGAAGGGGTTGAACCCAGAAAAAGAAGAGAACATCGCAACTGAAACGATGAATGAAGAGGCGGCACAAGCTGCCCATAATCATACAGAAGACATTCCTGCTGCTGATAACGCGACAGCGGAGTCCAGCGAAGGGAATACTTCTTCGAGCGAAGGTGCAGTGGAGGATGCTGAGCTTGCCAAAGCAAAAGCAGAAGCAGAGGAATACCAGCAGCGCTTCTTGCGTGCGCAGGCAGACTTCGATAACTTCCGCCGCCGCACACTGAAGGAGAAGGAAGATCTCGCGAAGTATGCTTCTGCGAAGCTCGTTACTGAGCTGCTTCCTGTGCTCGACAACTTCGAGCGCGCACTTGCAACTGAGCAAGCGGCGAGCGAAGCTGAATCATTCATCAAAGGGGTAGACATGATCTTCCGCCAGTTGGGCCAAGTGCTGGAGCAGGAAGGTGTGAAGCCGATGGAAGCTGTCGGCCAGCCTTTCAATCCAGAATTCCATCAAGCGGTAATGACAGTCGAAACTGATGAATTTGAAGAAGGCACTGTAGTTGAAGAACTGCAGAAGGGCTACTTGCTGAAGGACAAAGTATTGCGTCCGGCAATGGTCAAAGTTAGCGGATAACGTGAACGTACAAGCCGGATTACACGGCCAATGTATGAGCACATCACATTAAGAAATTCATGGTAAATGAGAATCGAAGTTAGTTAGAGGAGGATATATTCATGAGTAAAGTAATTGGTATTGACTTAGGTACAACAAACTCTTGCGTTGCGGTTATGGAAGGCGGCGAAGCTGTCGTTATCCCGAACCCAGAAGGTGCGCGCACAACCCCTTCCGTATTAGGTTTCAAGAAGGATGGAGAGCGCGTTGTTGGTGAAACAGCGAAGCGTCAAGCGATCACAAATCCTGATCGTACCGTGATCTCCATTAAGCGTCATATGGGAACAAACCATAAAACATCAATTGATGGCAAAGACTTCACACCGCAAGAGCTTTCCGCAATCATTTTGCAAAAATTGAAATCCGATGCAGAAGCTTATTTGGGTCAACCGGTTACTCAAGCCGTAATCACAGTTCCTGCATACTTCAACGATTCCCAACGTCAAGCAACGAAGGACGCTGGTAAAATCGCAGGTCTTGAAGTTCTTCGTATCGTCAACGAGCCTACAGCGGCAGCGCTTGCTTACGGCGCAGACAAAGAAAACGATCAAACGATCCTCGTATACGACTTGGGCGGCGGTACATTCGACGTATCGATCCTTGAGCTCGGCGACGGCTTCTTCGAAGTTAAAGCGACAAGCGGCGACAACCAATTGGGCGGCGACGACTTCGACCAAGTTATCATCGATTACTTGGCTGCAGAATTCAAGAAAGAGCATGGCATTGACTTGGCTAAAGACAAAGCAGCTGTGCAACGCTTGAAAGATGCTGCTGAAAAAGCGAAAAAAGAATTGTCTGGCGTAATGACAACAACAATCAGCTTGCCGTTCATCACGGTTGTTGATGGAGTGCCTCAGCACTTGGAAGTAAACTTGACTCGTGCGAAGTTCGAAGAATTGTCTGAGAACTTGGTTGAGCGTACACTTGGCCCAACTCGCCAAGCGATGCAGGATGCAGGCATGACTCCTGCTGACATCGACAAGATCGTTCTTGTCGGCGGTTCTACTCGTATCCCAGCGGTACAAGAAGCAATCAAGAAGCTTACAGGCAAAGAGCCTCACAAAGGCGTTAACCCGGATGAAGTGGTTGCACTTGGTGCAGCCGTTCAAGCTGGCGTATTGACTGGCGACGTGAAGGACGTTGTACTGCTCGACGTAACTCCATTGTCCCTCGGTATCGAAACAGCAGGCGGCGTATTCACGAAAATGATCGAGCGCAATACTACGATTCCTACAAGCAAATCGCAAGTGTTCTCGACTTATGCAGACAACCAAACGAGCGTTGAAATCCATGTGCTTCAAGGTGAGCGCTCCATGGCTGCTGACAACAAGACACTTGGCCGCTTTATGCTGGCGGATATCCCACCAGCTCCACGCGGAGTGCCACAAATCGAAGTTAGCTTCGATATCGATGCGAATGGTATCGTAAAAGTATCTGCACAAGACAAAGGTACTGGTAAGACTCAAAACATCACAATTACTTCCTCCAGCGGCTTGAACGATGAGGAAATCGACCGCATGATGAAGGAAGCAGAAATGCATGCGGAAGAAGACAACAAGCGCAAAGAAATGGTCGAAGTGAAGAACAGCGCTGACCAATTGGTATACACAACGGAGAAAACAATTAAAGACTTGGGCGACAAGGTTGACCAGGCTGAAGTAGATAAAGCAAACGAAGCAAAAGAAAAAGTGAAAAAAGCACTCGAAAGCAACAACGTTGACGAGATCAAAGCAGCAACAGAAGAGTTGACGCAAATCGTACAGCAGTTGTCTGTGAAGCTGTATGAGCAAGCTGCTCAAGCTCAGCAAGCAGCACAAGGCCAAGAGCCAGAGCAAGGCGCAGCGAAGAAAGACAACGTCGTTGATGCTGACTATGAAGTCGTAGACGAAGACAAGAAATAAGCTTTTCGATGGTGAGGTCAAAGCCGGGAGCACTCGGCTTTGACTTTCCTTTTGCAGTGAATTCGTATAGTCTTCTATAGAGGTATGCTACGAAAGCGTATGGGGGTGGAATAGTGGCGAAACGAGATTATTATGAAGTGCTTGGCGTTGCCAAAGGTTCTGGCGACGACGAGATTAAGAAGGCGTATCGCAAGCTCGCACGCCAATATCACCCGGATGTCAACAAGGCCGCGGACGCAGAAGACAAGTTCAAGGAAGTCAAAGAAGCGTACGATGTGCTAAGTGACAATCAAAAACGGGCAATGTATGACCAATACGGTCATGTCGATCCGAACCAAGGTATGGGTGGCGGCGGAGGCGACTTCGGCGGATTTGGCGATATCTTCGATATGTTCTTCGGCGGCGGTGGCCGCAGCAAGGATCCGAACGCGCCTCAGCGTGGCGGAGATTTGCAGTACACGATGACGATCGAATTCAAGGAAGCTGTATTTGGCAAAGAGATGGACATTACCATCCCGCGTACCGAGCAATGCGACACATGCTATGGTTCTGGAGCGAAGCCGGGAACGAAGCCAGATGCATGTACGACTTGCCACGGAACAGGACAGCAAGAAGTCGTGCAGAATACGCCGTTTGGCCGCATGGTCAACCGTCGTGCATGTTCGACATGTCAAGGCCGAGGCAAAATTATTCGTGAAAAGTGTGGAACTTGTCACGGTGCAGGTACTGTGAAGAAGCAGCGCAAAATTCATGTCCGCATTCCTGCGGGTGTCGATGATGGCGCACAGCTGCGCATGAGCGGCGAAGGGGAAAGTGGACTTCGCGGCGGGCCGAGTGGGGATCTGTATATCGTAATCCGTGTGAAACGCCACGAGTTCTTCGAGCGTGACGGGGACGATATCTATTGCGAGATTCCGCTTACGTTTGCGCAAGCAGCGCTTGGCGACGAAATTGAAATTCCGACGCTGACGGAGAAGGTGAAGCTGAAAATACCGGCTGGTACACAGACGGGCACGTTCTTCCGCCTGCGTAACAAAGGGGTTCCTCGCCTGCGCGGTTCCGGTCAAGGCGATCAGCATGTGAAGGTTGTTATCGTGACACCGACGAAGCTGTCTGACGAGCAGAAGGAGCTGCTTCGCCAATTCGCAGAGAAGAGTGGCGAACATCCGAACTACGGCGGGAATGAAGAATCGTTCTTTGATCGGATGAAGCGTGCTTTCCGCGGAGATTAACAATAATTTCATACAACTGCGATTGGCCGATTTGTCTATACCATTTATCATTCATGTATATGTTCATAATTTCGGTCGGAGCATAGAGAAGGATCACAACGAACGTATTGAGATTTTCAATGCGTATGTTGTGATCCTTTTTATTGTTTCTTAGAGAACTATGTACGACTGTATTTACGCTATATGCATAATCCGATGGGAACTGACTCAAGTTATGGAGGAGATATATTGATGACGAACCCGAAGGAGGCGCACCATGAACAATTTCCATGATACGCATAACCGCCCCTCAAGCGCTTACAGCGAGCAGGCAGATGCGGACGTTAATCAACAGGTTGTCCCAGCGGACGGCAAGTTTGAGGATGTGGAATTTTCATATGAAGAGGCGGATCGCGATGACTTGAAGGCATTGGAGCGTGCGAATCAGGCCGATGAGCGTGCGGAACAGTCGTGACACGCATAACAGCTACTTTTGAGCATGCTTCGGCTGCAGATGTATGTGAGCGCAAGCTGGAGGCATTAAGAGGGCAAGACATACGTATTACGGCAGGCGACGACTATTACATGGTCAGCGCGGATGTTGAAGAGGACGTGCTGGATCGGGCCTATGCGCTCATCCGCGACCATTTAGGCGAAGCCTCCAAGTGAGCGCCGACAACTGAATAATGCGTTGAATGAATCAACATAAAGAGGCAAAACTCCACAGCGATAGCGCTCCTTAGTGAACGCTCGTTGTATGGAGTTTTGTTTTTGTGTACAATAAATAGAATGTGTAGCTATTTTAAGATGTATAGGAGGATGTACGATCGTGCATTGGCATGAATTAACGATACATACAACCGAAGAAGCAATTGAAATGATATCGAACTTTTTGCATGAGGCTGGCGCTGGGGGCGTGACGATTGAAGAATCGGGGACGCTTAACAAGCAGCGCGATACTACGTATGGGGAATTGTATCAATCTCCACTGAACGATATCCCTGAGGGACAAGCAGTCGTACAAGGATATTTTGCAGATGGAACGGATTTGAAGGAAGTAGAAGCAGTCATTCGTGAGCGTATTGAAGAACTCAGAAGCTATCAGATCGATCCGGGTGAAGCTCTAATTTCGTGGAAGACCGTTCATGAGGATGACTGGGCAAATGCATGGAAGCAGTATTTCAAGCCAGCGCGTGTTACAGAGCGATTGACAATTAAGCCGACATGGGAGTCCTATACGGCGCAAGAAGGTGAGCAGATTATTGAGCTGGATCCAGGGATGGCATTCGGTACGGGAACACATCCGACGACCTCGCTCTGCTTGCGTACCTTGGAAAGTGTCGTTCAAGGCGGAGAAGATGTCATTGATGTTGGGACAGGCTCAGGTATATTGGCAATTGGAGCCTGCAAGCTTGGCGCCAAGCATGTGCTTGCGATTGATCTGGATCCGGTTGCGGTATTAAGCGCGAAGGAAAATACCAGCTTGAACGGTCTAGCCGATGAAATAACAGTGCGAGAAGGCGACCTGCTTAGTATTATCAAAACGAGCGGTACCGATGAGGAGCAGGAGCTTGGCGTGCAGCTTCCGGTTCAGATCGTAGTAGCCAATATTTTGGCGGAGATCATTCTGCTGTTCGTCTCGGATGTCTACGAAGCATTGCAGCCAGGCGGAGTTTACATCGCATCAGGCATTTACAAAAATAAAGAAGACGTCGTGGAGCAGGATTTGCTCGCGAAAGGCTTCATTGTTGAAGCGAAGCACCGGGAAGAAGACTGGATTGCATTCGTTGCGCGCAAGCCGTTTGAATAGAGGAGAGGGGACAATTTATGGATTTTCTAAATAGCCTGCTGGTAGTCAAGCTGGAGTTGCTGCCCTTTCTCGTACTGTCACTGTTGATTTCGTTCACTGTTCACGAATTTGCACATGCTTACTCCGCATGGAAATTTGGTGATCCGACAGCGAAGATGCTCGGCCGCGTCAGTTTGAACCCGACGAAGCATATTGATTTCCTTGGTATGCTGTTGTTCGTCATCGCTGGCTTCGGATGGGCAAGGCCTGTTCCAGTCAATCGGGACAACTTCAAAAAGCCGCGTGCAATGGGGATTGTTGTATCCGCAGTCGGACCGCTCAGCAACTTGCTATTAGCGTTCATTGGTACATTGGTGCTTCATCTTGGATTTAAATTGGGGTTTGTCGATGTGGGATCTGGGAATCGGATCCACTTGGCATTATTTTATTTCTTGTCTTTCTTGATCTCGAACAATGTCCTGCTGTTCTTGTTCAACTTAATTCCACTGCCGCCGCTTGACGGCTATCGCATAGTGGAAGATTTGGCGCCGGCTCATGTACGTTCCCGGCTGCAGCAGATTGAACAATGGTCGATCTTTATCTTCTTGATTATCGTGTTCATCCCTGTGTTGCGGGATAAGACGCTAGGGCCTTTGTTCAGCTTGATCCAGCCGATCATGAGGGAGATGTCCCGAGCAGCTATGTTCATCGTAGGCAGTTAAGAATGCCCGCGCAGCAAGCTGTCCACGCTGTCTAAGGAGTAACCAGAATACGAGTGAAAAATGTTGACAATGCTGGCGAATGCCGCTTAAAACGTGTATGATGAGGAATGTTGATTACGATGCAGAAATATTTTGTGCCCTCCGCGCAGTTCGGAGATCAAAGCATACAAATTACGGGCAATGATGCCCACCATATTATGAACGTAATGCGCCTCAAGCCTGGAGCTGAGATATTGGTCAGCGATGGGGAGAAGCGTGAGGCGGTCGTCGTGATTGAGCAGTGTGGTGCGGATGGGGTAGAAGCTCGAATTGTCGAGATGCGGGACTTCGACCGTGAGCCGACCGTACAAGTAACCATTGCGCAAAGCTTGCCGAAAGGCGATAAAATGGAGCTTATCATTCAGAAATGCACGGAGATTGGTGCCGTGCATTTCATGCCGTTCATCTCAGAACGGACAGTTGTTCAATATGACAGCAAGAAGGAAGCGAAGCGCTTGGAGCGTTGGGGCAAGATTGCGAAGGAAGCAGCTGAGCAGTCTCATCGGAATGTTGTCCCGACGATCGCAACATCAATGAACTGGAAGGCCTTGACGGCTCAGTTCGCATCCTATGACCTTGTTCTTATCTGCTATGAGGATGAGCGAGGGACGATGCTGCGCGACGTATTAGAAGCGTTCGCACCTACACAGGGCGACATGCAGGGAAGTATGGCGAAGCAAGCTCGAATGATGGTTGTCATCGGGCCTGAGGGTGGATTTGCTGCGCAGGAAATTCATTCCGCTGTGGAAGCTGGAGCACGATGTGTCAGCTTAGGCCGCCGCATATTGCGAGCAGAAACGGCAGGAATGGCTGCATGTGCCTGCATCATGTATCAATTCGGAGAAATGGGGGGAATGTGAACGATGCCATCAGTAGCATTTTACACATTGGGCTGCAAAGTCAATTTTTACGATACAGAAGCGATCTGGCAATTGTTCAAAAATGAAGGCTATGAGCAGGTCGACTTTGAGCAGACGGCAGATGTATACCTGATTAATACGTGTACTGTAACCAATACAGGCGACAAGAAGAGCCGTCAAATCATTCGTCGCGCTGTGCGCCGCAATCCTGACGCAATTATTGCGGTAACAGGATGCTATGCGCAGACATCGCCTGCGGAGATTCTTGACATTCCTGGCGTTGATCTCGTTATCGGCACACAGGATCGTGAGAAGTTGATGGATTACATTCGTGAGCTGCATGAACAGCGCCAGCCTATTAATGCGGTACGCAACATTATGAAGACACGTGCATTCGAGGAGTTGGACGTGCCTGATTTCGCAGAGCGGACGCGTGCGTTCTTGAAGATTCAAGAAGGCTGCAACAACTTCTGTACATTCTGTATTATTCCTTGGTCGCGTGGTCTATCCCGCAGCCGTGAAGCGGAGAGTGTGTTGAATCAGGCTCGCCAGCTCGTAGCGGCAGGCTACAAGGAGATTGTGCTCACAGGGATTCATACCGGTGGATACGGCGACGATATGGAGAACTATGACTTGACCGATCTGCTGTGGGATTTGGACAAGGTAGAGGGGCTTGAGCGTATTCGTATCAGTTCCATTGAAGCCAGCCAAATTGATGATCGCATGATCGAAGTACTGAACAAGTCCTCGAAAATGTGCCGTCATCTGCATATTCCGCTTCAAGCGGGCAATGACGAAGTATTGAAGCGGATGCGCCGCAAATATACGACGCAAGAATTCGCGGAGAAGATTGCTCGTATTCGCGAGGCAATGCCGAATGTGGCGATTACGACAGACGTCATTGTAGGCTTCCCAGGTGAGACGGATGAGCATTTCCGTCAAGGCTATGAATTTATGAAGCAAGTGGGCTTCTCTGAAATGCATGTATTCCCGTATTCGAAGCGTACAGGTACTCCGGCTGCGCGCATGGAGGATCAAGTGGATGAAGAAGTGAAGCATGCTCGCGTTCATGAGCTGATTGATCTGTCTGAACAAATGCAGCTGGAATATGCACAGAAGTTCGTTGGAGAAGTTGTCGATGTGATTCCAGAACGGAACACGAAGGGCGATGAAGGTGCTGGCATGCTGATGGGCTACTCGGACAATTACCTTCAAGTAATCTTCGAAGGAGATGAGTCCTTGATTGGCCAATTATGCCGTGTGAAAATTACAGAAGCGGGCGTGAATGAGAATCAAGGTATTCTTACACGCGTTATTGGCCAGGAGCCAAATGTTGCTTCCTAATCGCCTTGTCTAACCAGGATAGGCTATTGGAAATAGAGAAAAATGCAATAAGCTAGAGAACGAAACAACCGAAACTACTGAATAAAGAATCGAGGAGGATTCTCCGCTCAGCAATGGCTGAATGGATGAAATCCTCTTTCTTTTCGGTTAGGATATATACATAGGAGTAACGAACATAGATGGAGGTGCGCAAGATGAAGGAAGTATCCGCAGGAGGAGTCGTTTACCGCAGAAGAGGGGAAGGAATTGAGATCCAACTGATCCAAGATCGGTATGGCAAGATCTCGCTGGCCAAGGGCAAGATGGAGGCCGGAGAGACGATTGAACAGACGGCGTTGCGTGAAATATGGGAAGAGACCGGGATTCATGGACGAATCGATACCAAACTCGATACCATTTATTATCAATATGTACAACCACAAGCGGGTACAATTGATAAAGAGGTGCATTATTTCCTCGTTGAGGCAGAGGAAGGCAAGCTTCATGCGCAAATTGAGGAAATTCGCAGCGTAGAGTGGTACAGTCCACAAGAAGCGTGGGAGAAGCAGCGTGAGTTCGGATATGATAACAACGACCACATCCTGCAAAAGGCATTTGAAGAATTGTCCATATCCGTAAATCTTTAATTCTCTGCACATTGCAGGAAGGAGAGAGTTTGCATGACGGATCAGCTTCAATTGGCACCATATATCGATCATACCCTGTTAAAGCCGGAGGCGACAGCGCGCGATATTGAGAAGCTGTGTGCGGAGGCGAGCCGATATCACTTCTACAGTGTGTGCGTGAACGGATCTTGGGTACCCGCTTGTCGCGATCTACTGAATGGAACCGGTGTGAATGTGACGGCGGTATGCGGCTTTCCATTGGGAGCTAGTTCCAGTCAAGCCAAGGCATTTGAAGCGGCCCGGGCGGTAGAGGATGGGGCTGCTGAGATCGATATGGTTCTGCAGATTGGAAGCCTGTTAAGCGGAGATGTGAAGGCTGTTGAACAGGACATCGCCCAGGTTGTCCGGATGGTTGAGGGAAGCGTGATCGTCAAGGTCACCTTGGAGACAGGCATTCTCCATACAGAGCATAAGATTGCGGCATGCAAAGCATCGGAAGCGGCAGGTGCCCACTTTGTCAAAACGTCGACCGGCTTCGGCAAGGGCGGGGCAACGCTGGAAGATATTCGTCTGCTGCGGGCACATGTACCTGTGCATATGGGCGTTAAGGCTTCCGGCGGCATTCGGGATACCGCCGCAGCGCTCGCAATGATTCAAGCGGGAGCAACGCGCATCGGCACGAGTTTCGGTATTGCAATTGTTAACGGATCCGGTTCCAAACCGGCAGGTAACACAAAGGCAGGGCCAGGAGGGAACTTGCAATATTAAAAATGGTCTGGGCGTGTGCAATCTGACCGGCGGCGTCGGAGCCAAATACGGCGCTAAGCTGTCCGATCTGGCTGATAAAAGGATAGAATAGGACAGCGCCGCCAATGTTCAGCACGACATGGGTCCAGGCGACGAACTGTCCGCTTCTTGTCCCGCCAAGTGAAGCAATTACGGCTGTGAAGCAGGTGCCAACATTAGATCCAATTGCGATCGCAATGCCAACTTCAACGGGTAATGCCCCGGTAGCTGATAATCCCATGGCCATTGCAATAATAGCTGCACTGCTGTGCACGAGTGCTGTTATGACGACGCCCGCTGCCAGCGCCCAGAGCAGACTGTCGCTTGATCGTTCCAAGAACCAAGTGAATAGTCCGCGCTGCTGCAGCGGCTCACTAATCTGCTTCATCCATTCAATGCCGAGCATAATGAAGGCGAAGCCTGCCGCGGCAAGGGAGCCGAATTGGAGCGGCGGCCACCAAGAGGCGATGCGATGCAGCAGCTTAGGCTGATATTCGTCGGCCAATGCCCCAATGAACCATCCGGCTAAGGACAGGAAGAGGAGGGGCTTGGCGAATTGGCTTATATTTAGACTAATCAACTCGGTTGTCAGACAAGTGCCGATATTGGTGCCAAGAATGATGCCGAGCGTGCGGGAGAAGTTCATAATACCGGCATTGACCAGACCTATCGTAATGACCGTGATGGCCGTGCTGCTCTGCAGTACGGCTGTCATGCCTGTGCTGAACAGCATTCCATGTATAGGGGTGCGGGTAGAACGGTGTAGAAACCGCTGCAGGTAGGGGCCAGCCCAAGCATGCAGGGCAAGCTCCATCGTTTTCATTCCGAATAGAAACAGTGCCAATCCGCTAAGGAGCGGGAACCAAATTTCTTTAAACATGAAGGGCTCCTTTGTCATCCATAATTCGCCGCAATAAGCTATTCCATTCTATGCTTGCGAGTGGACAACCATGACATGCCATTGGAGCTGAGAGGAGAACTGTAATTGAATAGGCCTTATGTGAAATTAATCCGTTCGCGGAAAAAGAGAATTGAACGCTCCCATCCTTGGGTATATCAATCAGAGATTGAAACAGTCGAAGGAAATCCTCAGCCGGGGATGCTTGTCGATGTCCAGAACGCTCAGGGGAAATACATTGCAACAGGCTATTATAATCCTGCCTCGCAAATTACGGTGCGCATCGTATCCTATGAGCCGATTGAAGCAATGGATGAGGCCTTCTTCAAAGAGCGAATCGAACGTTGTGTTGCACATCGTCAGCGCTTCCTGCCTGGAGCCAAGGCTTATCGCCTCGTATACGGCGAAGCAGACTTTCTGCCAGGACTTATCGTGGATCGCTTTGGCGATGTTCTCGTTGTGCAGATTGTGACGCTGGGCATGGATGTCCATCGGGAAGCGTTGGTGGCAGCCCTAGTCGATGTCATGCAGCCGCGCGGCATCTATGAGCGCAGCGATGTGCCAATTCGTGAGCGTGAGGGTCTTGAACTGAAGACAGGCGTGCTGTATGGAGATTGTCCGCGCCATGTCCAAGTAGAGGAGAACGGGCTTATCATAGAAGTTGATATCGTAGAAGGACAGAAGACAGGCTACTTCTTCGACCAGCGTGAGAACCGCGCTTCCATTGCGCCGCTTATGACAGGCTGGGGAGCTCGCAGCGGCATCCACATGGGCGAAGTAGAGGCCGAGGATGGAACCGTGCAGAGCTTGCCACTCAATGCGAAGGGAAAGCCGGTTACATTCCCATGGTGGGATGGTGCGACGGTGTTGGAATGCTTCTCTCACACAGGAAGTTTCACGTTGAATGCTTGTAAATATGGAGCCAAGAAGGTCACTTGTCTCGATATTTCCGAGCATGCGATCGAGAGTGCAAAGCGCAATGTCGAACTAAACGGCTTTACAGACCGTGTCGAGTTTGTCGTTGCGGATGCCTTCGCTTATTTGCGTGAGCAGGTTCATGGCTTGGAGGAGCGCACGCAGCGGGCAAGCGGAGAATCTAGTGCGAAGAAGGTGGATACTTCGAAACCGATGACTGCTGGAGGCGGACGTACGTGGGATGTCGTCGTGTTGGATCCTCCGGCCTTCGCGAAGACGCGAGGTGCTGTCGAAGGCGCGTATCGGGGCTACAAGGACATCAATTTGCATGGTATGAAGCTGGTCAATGAAGGTGGCTATCTTGTGACAGCAAGCTGCTCCTATCATATGCGTCCGGACATGTTCATGCAGTCGATATTGGATGCAGCCCAGGATGCAGGCAAGGTGCTGCGCCTTGTCGAATGGCGTCCTGCCGGCAAGGATCACCCGCAAATTGCGGGAGTGGATGAAGGCCATTATTTGAAGTTCGCCATCTTCGAGGTTCGCTCGAAGTAATCTTCCTAAAGTAGCGATAGGATAAGGAAGAATAAACAAGAAAAGCGCCATTCATTGCAGACAGGTTTGGGATCGTCTGCAATGAATGGCGCTTGCTGTATATATGGGATAAAGTCAGCAGTTAGCATATATTTGAATTTCTTCGGTTTCCTCACTCTATGCTCTTATTCCAGTTGTCGAACGGGTAATAAATGCGCCGCCAAGCCAGCGTCCATATCCACCAGACTGAGCCCAGTTGAGAGTGCCATCCAGTACCTGCTGGCCGCTTTTGGTTAAGAGGAGGTGACCAGCATCGGCTAATGGAGACTTGAAAGGTTCCGGCAAGGAGGATGAGGAGGGAGATAGCCCGAGCAGAGGAGCGTCTCCGCAGGTCATTCGGCGCAGGTACCCCCAGAATTGCATATCCCCAAGTCCATATTGCGGCAGTTGATTGCGAACAATCTCGAAGCACTTCTGAAATGTAACAGCTCCATCTTGAACTGCGCCTAGCGTGGATCGCTCTACAATCCCGATTCCATCCTGTGTTGAGGGGTAACGGGAGAGGTGGAATTGAAGCGCTTCCGTAATAGCGCAAAATGGAGCAGGGATACTGCTTGATTCCTGAGCCCATTGTGCAATTTTCAGTGGGTTTGGACTTGTATACGCAATCCAAGCAGAACGCATCCATTCGATGTGCTCAGCGGATAACCGTATGGCGGCATCTCGATAAGGGGCCAACTGCTCTCCCGTCAGCGCCCCAAATCCGAGATAGCGATCATGTTCAGCAATGGAGGCGATGTCGATCCAATATAGCTTGGCATGCGCATTCTCTTGTGTCAGGCGATCTACTAAGCGGAGCAGCATGGTAATGTCGAACAGATCGTGTTCGAACCATAATGCAATCTCTTGAGCAGGCAAAATATCTGATTTCCACGTGCGTTCCTGTTCATTTCCTCTTTGCAAAAAAACAGTGGAAGGCAGCCCGCACATTCGCTCCAATTGCAGCGCTCGATAAGCCAGATACTGCTCAAGCCTAGCGTATACGGGGCCTTCGGTCAGCAGCTCTGAATATACCCATACCTGCTCATTCCACAGCTGTTCGGCGACTTTGGTTAGCTGTATGGCAGTACAATTTCCATTGACAATATGTATCATGACAATCAGCCTCCTTATTCGAATAGAGGGTAGGTTGAACATGAGCCTCGCCTTCGATTACGAAGTTACATGATGCACTGCAACTCACAAGAAGCAGATGGCGAATATCGGCATCGTTTCCAAACATGTGTTCTATCGCTAGTTTGAAATATGATATAATGAAACCTAATGCTAGAATCGGGTGTAACCGAAATTATATACCAATTATTGGTTTGATCATAGTGTATCATATCGTGGCAAGTAGATGCCATGAATCGCATTTAGGGAAATGGAGGGATCACTTTGCCGTTGCATTTTGTCATCGGTCGTTCCGGCAGTGGCAAGACGGAGCATGTGTTAAGAAGCGTACGAGATGAGCTTCGCAGCCAAGCGGACGGGGCACCGATTATATGGATAGTCCCCGAACAGGCAACCTTTCAGGCAGAGCATGCTCTCATTCGTGAGGATGGAATCGCTGGCATATTGAGAGCGCAAGTACTAAGCTTCCGGCGACTTGCGTATCGCGTCATGCAAGAGGCTGGCGGCACTGCACTAACAGCGATCAATGAAGAGGGCAAGAAGATGCTGCTCTACAAGATTTTGCAGCGCCGCAAGTCAGATTTGCCTTTATTTGCGGGTGCAGCAGAACAATTCGGATTTATCGAGAAGCTTAACGATCTCTTTGATGAGATGAAGCGGTATCGAGTAGAGTCCAGTGAAGTTGAGGAGCATCTTGCTTTTTTGGACGCTCACATGACAGGACAACCGCTGTTATCCGCGAAGCTTCGCGACATTTCCAGCATCCTGCATGAGTTTGAATCGGAATTGGCTGGTCGTTACTTGGATGGGGAAGACGTGCTTGCTCGGTTGTCCGAGGGTGTTGCAGCATCGGAGTACGTGAAGAGCGCTGATATTTGGATTGACGGGTTTCACGGATTTACCCCACAAGAATATGCGGTTCTCGCTTCGCTCATTCTCCATGCGCCGAATGTAAGTGTGACGCTGTGTTTGGATAAGGCGTACGCGCTTGGCGAAGTTCCGCATGAGCTGAATTTGTTCCATCCGACGGCTACTACCATGCTGAAGCTGTTAGAGATGGCCGATACGCTTGGCGTGGACATCGGGAGTATAACGCATCTTGACTCGAACGAAGAACCACTTCCGCGTTATGCAACTTCCCCGAAGCTTGCTCATCTAGAGCGGCATTTTGAACGCAAAGTGCCCTATCGTGAGCCGGAAGTTAATGTGAAGAGCAAGGATAGCCATGCGTCCGATCACGATACGAATCGAGAGGTTACGGTGCAGGCGGCAGTACATCGCCGCGCCGAGGTTGAAGCGGTTGCTGGGGAAATGCTGCGGCGTGTGCGCAATGAGCAGGTACGCTGGCGGGACATGGCGGTAATGGTGCGGAACATTGCACATTATGGTGAGCTGATTGATACGGTATTCACCGAGGCGGGGATTCCCTATTTTACGGATCAGAAGAAATCAGTCCTGCATCATCCATTTGTTGAGATGACGCGAGCGGTGCTTGATATCATAATAGGCAATTGGAAATACGACGCAGTATTTCGGTTTGTCAAAACCGATTTTTTGCTGTCCGAAGATGGTTCGATTACAAGAGAGCACTTTGACAAGTTGGAGAACTATGTGCTTGCATGCGGCATCGAAGGGGGCAGGTGGACAAGCAAGCGTCCATGGCCTGCAATGCCGGAAATGTCGCTTGATCCTGATCATGCAGATGGAGCAGCGGAGGGCACAGCTGAAGAAGCTGAGGCTGTTGAACGGCCAAGACATGCTCCAGAGTGGGTGGAGCAATGCCGCAGCATCATTGCCGATCCGATTGCTGAGCTTGCACGCGCAATGAAGGCGAGCTCGAACGTTCGCGGCATGTGCGAGGCTATGTATGCGTTCTGGATGGCGCTTGGTGTGCCTCATAAGCTGGAGCGCATGAGCCAAGATGCTTTGCTTGACGGAGAGGTTCAACTATCACGGGAACATCGGCAAATATGGGGGGCTCTCTTAGATATACTGGATCAAATGGTAGAGATGGTCGGCGAAGAGAAGATGAGCATTGAATTGTTCGGCGGCATGCTGGATACCGGATTTGAGAGCATCAAGATGGCGCTTGTTCCGCCAGCGCTGGATCAAGTGCTCATTGCTTCGATGGATCGGACAAGACCCGGCCAAATTAAGCACTTATATATGCTTGGCGTGAACGATGGCGTTATACCAGCTCGTCCGATTGAGGATGGCGTGCTTACGGAGCATGAACGGGACACTCTGCAGCAGATAGGCATGGAGCTCGCGCCTGGCGTCCGCCGCAAGCTTCTGGACGAGCGGTTCTTAATTTATCAGTCCTTCGCGACGCCTAGCGACAGTCTGTGGATTAGCTACGCACTCGCTGATGAAGAAGGGAAGACATTGCTGCCGTCCGAGGTGGTTCGGCATGTACGCGGCATGTTCCCACGTGTACAAGAGCGGCTCGTCATGGCTGAGCCGAATGAATTCATGATTGAGGAGGAGCAATCGGAATTCGCTGTCTATCCGGAATCTGCGCTGAAACACCTGATTGTTCAGCTGCGACAGTGGCGCCAAGGAAGACCAATGGCGAATATATGGTGGGATGTATACCGCTGGTTCGCCGCGCAGCCAGCATGGCATGATCGGCTGAAGGTGCTGATGGGCTCGCTATTGTATCGGAATCAAGCAGAGACACTTACTCCGACCACAAGCCGTCACTTGTACGGTACTGCCTTGCGAACCAGTGTGTCTCGCATGGAGCGCTTCGTAGCCTGTCCGTTCTCGCACTTCGCCTCCCATGGCTTGAAGCTGAAGGAACGTCGGGTATATCGATTGGAGGCTCCAGACATCGGGCAGTTGTTCCATGCAGCGCTCAGCCGCTTTGCCATAGATTTGCAGAGCTCGAATCGAACTTGGGCAGCGCTGTCGGCGGATGAATGTCGAGCAGAAGCAGATCGTATCGTGGATATGCTTGCCCCAAAATTGCAAGGGGAGATTCTTCTTAGCTCGAAGCGTTATGAGCATATCTCGCTCAAGCTGAAGCGAATCGTTGGCCGTGCTGCTTCCGTGCTTGGAGAGCATGCTCGCAGAGGTCAGTTTGAGCCAATTGGACTGGAAATGGATTTTGGTCCGGACAAGCCGCTGCCGCCGCTTCGATTTACTCTAAGCAATGGATGTACGATGGAGATCATCGGAAGGATTGACCGGGTGGACAAGGCGGACAGTGACCACGGCGTGCTGCTTCGCGTCATTGACTATAAATCGAGTTCGACAGATTTGAAGCTGCAGGAAGTGTATTACGGTCTGTCGCTGCAAATGCTCACTTATTTGGATGTATTGATTACGTATGCGGAACTGTGGCTCGGCTCGTCGGCATTGCCTGCTGGCACACTCTATTTCCATGTTCACAATCCTTTGTTGCAGGCGGCGAATGGAATGAGTGTGGAGCAAGCTTATGAGCAAATGATGAAGAAATATAAAATGCGTGGACTCGTCCTGGCGGATCGCGAAGTTGTGTCCTTGATGGATGAGCCGCTTGAAAAAGGGTATTCAGACATTCTCCCGGTTGCGGTGAAGGCGGATGGGTCGTTCTACAGCAATGCATCTGTTGCGACTACGGAGCAATGGGATATGCTGCGGGGAACGGCTCGCCATGTGATCCAAGATATCGGAACCCGGATTACAGATGGTGATGTTCGGATAGACCCTTATCGCCTTGGGACGAAGAAGGCATGTGATTTTTGCAGTTATAAGCCAGTCTGTCAATTCGATGAGTTGACCGAAGGCAACGACTATCATGTATTGCCGCGGATGACGAAGGACGAAGTGTGGATGAAGATGGAAGGAGGAGCAGCGGACAATGAATCAGAACGAGAATCATAATGGGGACGAAGCGCTCGGCGGCAAGCGGCAGCAGGAGCTGGAGTTCGATCTGCTGAATTGGACACAGTCTCGTTCGGATGCTGTAGAGGCATCGCCTACAGTAAGGGTGCTGCCAGATAAGCCGGAAGGAAGCACCTGGACAGATGAACAATGGCGTGCTGTCGTTGACGGGGGACAAAATGTGCTTGTCGCAGCTGCTGCTGGATCAGGGAAGACAGCGGTTCTCGTGGAGCGTATTATTCGGACGATTAGTGATGAAGAACAACCCGTCCATGTCGACCAGCTGCTTGTTGCCACCTTTACAAAGGCGGCTGCATCCGAGATGAGAGAGCGTATTCGGCTTGCCTTGGAGCGGGAATTGGAGGCGAAGCCTGATTCTGAGCATCTGCGCCGTCAACTGGCGCTATTGAATCGCGCTTCTATCACGACACTGCATTCCTTCTGTCTGGAGGTTATTCAGCGCCATTTCCAATCGGTGCAGCTCGATCCGGCCTTTCGCATAGCAAATGACACGGAGACAGAGCTGCTGCGGCAGGACGTATTGGAGGAATTGTTTGAACAGCGCTATGCGGACGGTCACTCGGAATTCAAGCGAATGGTTGATTGGTTCAGCGGGGAACGCAGCGATGAAGCCGCATTCCGCTTAGTGCAGCAGTTGTTCGACTTCTCGCGCAGTCATCCATGGCCGGATGAATGGATGAAGGAGATGTCCGCTTCGTTCGAGGTGCAATCGGTGGAAGAACTGGGCAAGTCACCTTGGACGACAAGTGTTATGCAGGATGCACGCCTGACCTTGAATGGAATTGTAGAACTGCTGCGGCAGGCGTATCGATTATTGGACGCTCCTGGAGGCCCTGAGCCCTATCGGGAGGCACTAATTCAGGAATTGTCAGGTGCTGCTGCATTGGCTGAGGCCGCTGAACATGAATCATGGGAGAGGCTTTTCTCCTCATTTGACTTATTGGCGTTCGGCCGTTTGGCTGCTTGCCGGGGAGATAAGTACGATAAATCACTGCAGGAGCAGGTGAAGCGTCTTCGCGACCAAGCAAAAGCGAGGCTGCAGCAGCTGCGGGACGAATTGTTCCGCAGAACACCAGAGCAATTTCTACAGGAACTGAACGTGATAGCCCCAATCATGCATACGCTGGCTGATGTTGTCATTGAATTCGGTGAACGCTTTGAGGAAGCAAAGCGCAAGAAGGGATGGCTGGATTTTTCGGACTTGGAGCATTATTGCCTTCGAATATTGCGCCATCCAGACTCGACATCAACGCATACGATTCCTTCGGAAGCAGCTAGACAGTATGAAGAACAATACGTTGAGATCCTGCTCGATGAATATCAGGACACGAACATGGTTCAAGAAGCGATTGTGAATCTGATTACGCGTTCCGGCGCTGGCAACCGCTTCATGGTAGGGGACGTTAAGCAGAGTATTTACCGCTTCCGCCTTGCCGAACCAGGTCTGTTCTTGAGCAAATATGAATCTTATTCTTCAGATAGCTCCGAGCAGAAGGGGATACGCATTGATTTGGCACGCAATTTCCGCAGCCGACAGGGTGTAGTAGATGCGGTCAATATGCTGTTCCGCCAGATCATGAATGACCGAGTAGCTGAGCTGAAATATGATGAAGCTGCTGAGCTCGTTTGCGGGGCGACTTATCCAACCTTGGAACAAATCAGCGATGAATTGCGTGCTGCTCAGCGCGAGCCGAATATGGAGCAGCTTGCAGAACGCCAAAACTATGCAACCGAGCTTGTGCTCATCGAGAAGGCTAGTACAAGTTCTGATGCTGAGCTGGCCTCCGATGAAAATGAGGATATTGATTCAGATGTGGAAGCTGCGGCTGTCGAAGCGCTTGATCCTGCTGAGATGGAAACAGCACGCCTTGAGGCGCGGGCAATTGCGGCAAGAATCCGCAGGCTGCTCGGGGATGAAGGAACAGAGCCGTTCCTCGTGTACGATAAGCATTTGAAGCGAATGCGTCCAGCGACGTATCGGGATATTGTAATTTTACTTCGGGCGACGCAAGCATGGGCACCACTCATGGTAGAAGAGCTGAGATTGGAAGGCATTCCTGCTTACGCCGAGTTCAATACGGGCTATTTTCAGGCTACGGAGGTAGAAGTTGTACTCTCTTTGCTTCGCGTTATTGATAATCCGCAGCAGGATATTCCATTGGCGGCGGTTCTCCGCTCTCCGATTGTCGGACTTACGGCTGAAGAGCTGGCACAAGTTCGACTGCAGGGAAAGGAGATTTCTTTCTATGATGCTGTGTGTAAAATGATGCAAAATGAAGCGGGAGAACAAAAAGCTGAGGAGGTCTCAAGCGACACTGGCTTGCAGGATAAACTGAATCGCTTTCTGTACAAGCTGGAGCATTGGCGGTCGGCGGCACGTCAAGGAAGTCTATCGCAACTCATATGGCGGCTGTACCGGGAGACGGGTTATTACGAATGGGTAGGCGGCTTGCCAGGAGGTATGCAGCGGCAGGCCAATCTGCGAGCGCTATATGATCGGGCGCGTCAATACGAATCCTCTTCCATTCGTGGTCTGTTCCGGTTCTTACGCTTTATTGACCGCATGCGCGATACAGGAGGAGACTTGGGAACTGCTCGTGCGTTAGGGGAACAAGAAGATGTAGTTCGCATTATGACGATTCATAAGAGTAAAGGGCTGGAGTTTCCAGTTGTTTTTGTTGCAGGACTGTCGAAGCGATTCAATCAGCAAGACTTGAACTCGCCATTCTTGATGCACAAGCGGCTCGGATTTGGGCCGAAGTTCGTAGATGAAGAGCTCCGAGTTTCTTACCCGACACTTCCGAACTTAGCAATTCGCAGACAAATGAAACTGGAACTGCTTGCTGAGGAGATGCGGGTGCTGTACGTCGCCTTGACAAGACCGAAGGAGAAGATGATTCTAATCGGTACTGTCAATGATCCAGAGAAGTCGATTCGGGAGTGGGGAGAAGCACTCGATGTAGAGTCCTTGCTGCTGCCTGATTATATGGTGGCACGGGCACGTTCCTACATGGATTGGATCGGGCCATCTGTTATTCGACATATGTCCGCGTCGGAATGGCGCCGATTCGCGGGGCTTCCGAATCGGAACGGGGAGTGCCTGCATGACGATCGCTCGGAGTGGAGACTGTCAATTATGTCCGCCGCGGTTCTTGCATCTGGTACAGCACTCGGCGGAGTGGAACTGGATGAGGATAAGGCGCAGGTGCTTGAGGCATTGGAGCGGTTGGAAGTGCAGGAGAACATGCCGTCAAGCGATTGGCAAGCTGCGCTGGATGAGCGGCTTCGCTGGCGGGATCCGAATCGGATTGCAACTTTACTACCAGCGAAGACTTCAGTCACGGAAATGAAACGGATGTCGGCGTCGGATGAATGGCCAGCCGACCAATGGATTTCAGAGCCTCGTACCGACGAGCATGAGCCGGTCGATAGAGCGATGGCTGGGAATGAAACAACTATGGACAATGGCCACTCCTTGGAGACATCAGGGGGAAATGGCTCCGCTACATCTTCTCCCAGGAGTGAAGAAGGCTTCACGCTGCATCTGCGCCGTCCTAAATTTATGGAGGCTAGCAAGGTGACGCCAACGGAACGGGGGACGTTATATCATTTATTTATGCAGCATATGCCTTTGCATTCGGATGTGACGATAGATACTGTTCACAATACCCTGCTCTATTTGGTACAGCATCAATATATGACGGACAAGCAGGCGGAAGCGATTGATCAAGCTGCGGTAGCTGGCTTTTTCGAGAGTGAGGTTGGCCGTCAACTGCTGCAGGCAACATGGGTGAAGCGAGAGCTTCCGTTCAGCTATGGTCTGACAGCTGCTGAAGCTTATACGATCGAATTGACGAGACAGCTGCATCTCAGCTCCGGGAATAGCAATCTCGCTCAGGAGCCCCCTGCTCATGAAGATGTGCCGGTAGCTGAGCCAGTTTCTAGCGAACAACCAACGCTGGACAACGATCGGTCGGGGAAATCGTCGATGGAGCGGTTTGTGGCAACTTCGACCTTCGCGGCACGAGACACATCTGGCTTGCTAGATCAGGAGACGGTACTTGTTCAAGGGGTCATAGACTGCCTGTTCGAATGGGAAGGGCAGCTCGTGCTGCTCGATTATAAGACAGATAGGGTGCTTGCACATCGAGGCGGCCTAGAGGCACTAACGGAGCATTATCGTTTCCAGTTGAATTTATACGCACGTGCAATCGAACAGATTTGGCATCGTCCAGTCGACCGTAAGGTGCTGTACTTTTTCGATACTAAGCAAGCGTGTGAACTATAGTCTATTACAATCGCAGGAAGAAAGGAGAGACAACCATGCGTATTTTGCATACAGCGGATTGGCACTTTGGGCGGACGCTGGAAGGCAGGAGCCGTCTAAACGAACAGGCTGCTTTCGTCGAAGAGTTCATACAGCTGGCGGATGAAGAGCAGGCAGACCTGATCCTGATCGCAGGGGATGTATATGATTCGGTTAACCCCCCGGCAGCGGCAGAGCAGCTGTTCTATGAGGCTGCTGCCAGATTGTCGCAGCAGGGCAAGCGCCCGGTCGTAATTATTTCCGGGAATCATGACCACCCAGATCGCTTATCGGCATCAGCGCCACTCGTGCATGAGCTTGGCGTGACGCTAATCGGGCAGCCTAGTCTGGAGCCAGTGACCCTTCATTGTGCGAGAACGGGGGAAGATGCAGTTATTGCAGGGCTGCCTTATCCATCTGAGGCGCGATTAGGAGAGCTGCTTACAGCCTCCAATGAAGAACATGAGCTGCGCAGTGCATACAGCGCGAAGGTAGGGAAGCTACTGCTTCATCAGGCCATGCATTTTCGACCTTCTACCGTTAATTTGATTATGAGTCATTTGTACGTTCTTGGCGGACTGGAGAGTGATTCTGAGCGCCCAATTCAGGTGGGTGGAGCTTATACTGTTGATCCAAGCGTGTTCGCTTGTATGGGAGCTCCTGCTGCACCGCAGTATAGTGCACTTGGCCATTTACATCGGCCACAGGCAGTGAAGGGGCCGGGGGTTATTCGCTACAGTGGATCGCCGCTCGGCTACAGCTTCTCAGAGGCGGGTCAGGCGAAGTCGGTCACTCTGCTGGATTTGGCACCGGGTCAGGAGGCTGTTCCTCAGGAGCGATTCCTATCTTCCGGCAAGCCGCTCATGAAATGGAATGTTCGCGGTGGGTATGAAGAGACGCTTCGCTGGATTGAGGAGGGCAAGGATGCTGGTGCTTGGCTGGATGTCTGCATTCATCTTACAGAAGCACTGACGTTAGAGCAGATTCAGAAGCTGCGTCGAAATCATGAAGGTATCGTCAATATTCGTCCCATTTATCCAGAGATTGAACGAATTGCGGCTGAAGAAGGACGCCGTAGTGAACTACCGGTACATGAACTGTTCCGGCGGTTCTATGAGCGTCAGACTGGAGGAGCTAAGCCTGACGATGCATTAGTGGACTGCTTCTTGGAATTGATCGGAGAAGATGGGCTGGAGAAGGAAGGTGAAGGCGCATGAAGCCAATCGAGTTGAAGCTGGCAGGATTGCAAAGCTATCGAGAAGAGCAGTGCCTCGACTTCCGAACACTGTGCGAGACAGGTTTATTCGGTATATTTGGCCCGACAGGAAGCGGCAAGTCTACGATCTTGGATGCGATGACGCTCGCACTGTATGGGAAGGTAGAGCGAGCTACGAATGGCACGCAGGGCATATTGAATCAGGCGGAAAATCAATTGTCTGTTGCGTTTACATTTGAATTGAACGGTGCTGGGGAGCGTAGGGCGTTCCGCGTAGAGCGCAGGTTCAAGCGGACGGGCGATATTACAGTAAGCAACTCGGTCAGTCGGTTTGTTGAGATTACGCCTGAAGGCGAGGTCGTCTTAGCTGACAAGCTGGCTGAGGTAACTCGCTGTGTTGAACAGCACATTGGATTGAAAATGGATGACTTCACAAGAGCGGTCGTTCTTCCTCAAGGCAAGTTCGCAGAGTTCTTGTCGCTTAAGGGCAGCGATAGACGTCAAATGCTTCAGCGTCTCTTCTCGCTTGAGAAATATGGAGATGAGCTGTCTGCTCGTATATCTCGTCGTGCCAAGGATGCTGAAGCCGAACTGATGGCTTACTCGGCTGAACAGCAGGGATTGGGTGATGCCTCGCAGGAAGCGCTGGCGAGTGCAGAACAGGCATTTACAGAAGCGGCGAAACAGGCAGAACTGGCCAAGGCGTCCAAGCAGGCTGCTGAGCAGGAGTATCACGCTATGGCTGAGCAGCGTGAGCTTCAACAGGAGCATGCACGAATATCGAGAAGAATGTCTGAGCTGCAGAATGAGGCGCCGAAGCGCGCTGAAGAGGAAACGAAGCTGAATCGTGCGAGAGAGGCAGAGCGGATTGCACCTATTGCCTTGGAAGCGGAGCAGTTGATTGTAAAGCGGAACATGGCTGTGGCAGAGCATGCATCTCGTGAAGAACAAGCGGGTATCGCTGCATCGGATGCACAGAAGGCTGTGACTGCTGCCGAGGAGGCGAAGCACGTTCAAGAGCGTGAAGAGCCGGAATTGCTCCGTCGGAGTGAGCAGCTTCAAGAGGCAGTTCGCCTGCAGCAGGAATGCGAGCGTCTACGCAAGGAGGAGGGCGAATGGAAGCTCCGCTTGGAGAGTGCCCATGCACGCTATGACTCTGCAGCGTCTGATATTGAACGATCAGAGCAGCTGCTTAAGAAGGCGGCGGCACGTCAAGAGGAGCTTCGAACGACGCTTGTGGCACATGTCAAGACTGCCGAGGAGCAGGAACACTTCCATCAGGCGATCTCTTACTATGATAAGATCACGTTCATGGAAGGACGCTCCAATGAGTTGAATAATCATCGAATGAAGCATGAAACACAGACAGAGACTGTCAATCGCAAGCTTAATGATAAGCTTGAAGAGCTGTTGTCCGCAGCTGGGACGATTCGACATAAACTGGAAGAGGGGCTTCATTCAAGAACATGCTGGAGACGGCTTCGCGAGCAAGTGACCCATCTCTTTGTACAGGTCGAATCGGCAATGGATGATGAGCGCCAGAAGCAGTGGAAGGAAACAGCGGAGCAAATGGCTGTCCAGTTAGCATTGTCATTGGTAAATAATGAGTCCTGTCCGGTATGCGGATCGAAGGAACATCCAGCCCCCGCCCATGTACATGCGAGTGCTAAGGTCAACTCTACAAATGGAGACGAGCGATGGCGGCAATGGGAGCAACTGAAGAACATATCGAGTCGATTGCTTCTGGATGTGGACGCTGAAGCAGCTCGTAGTCGTGAACAGTTCTCGACCTGGATGCAGCGTCTGCAGGAAGTGTCCGAGCGAGCGTCGCAATTGATACGCGATCAGTTGTCAGCAGTGGCTGAAGAAGACCAACTGAGAGGCGAACATCCTTCGTGGAGAGACTCTATGACCGAGCTTGCTGCCGCGCAATCGTTCGGTTTAGATAACAAGGACATGCTGTTGGAAGATGAATCGCCGCTGCAAGCCGGCGAAGGAGCAGCATCTGAGCAAGCAGGATCACATACGTACAAAGATGTTGAAGAATTGGATTTGGCTGCAGTAGAGAATCAGTTGACAGCTCTACAGCAAGACGTGCAGTCATTCATCCAGAATGCTCGTGCAATGGAAGGCCTTATGGAGCAACTGCTGAAGGATGCTGCAGGCAAGCAATGGGAGCTGCAGCAATTGTCGTCTAGCTACCAATCTTCATTTGTGGCGTTGCGTGACGCCAATCGTGCATGGAAGGAAGCAGAAGAGGCTCTGGCCAAGCAGCATGAGGAATGGAATCTTCGTTACAAAGCGTTCCAATGGGAATTCGCGCAGATGCCGTCTTTGCAGCAGGAATGGACTGCAAGAGAAGCAGTCGTGAGCGATTGCCGGGAACGACTGGAGAAGAGTGCAGTTTATATAGAGGAAATGAAAGAACGAATTCTTCAATACACGAGAGAGCGTCAAGCTGCTGAGGTTGAGCGTGTCAATGCGCAAGCGGAGTGTAATGGTGTTGCCCGTCTACTAGGGGATTACGAGACTCGGTTGAAGCCATGGTTGCAGAAGCAATCCATAGAGGAGCTTGCAGCAGCTACATCAGCTCGTCTAGCAGAGCTTCGTGAACGAGTTAAGCGAACAGCGGACGAGGCTGAAAGGTTACGGGCTGCAAGCGAAGCTGCAGGCCGTCAGGCGGCTCTTGCTGCGCAAGCCTTGACGAGTCTGGCCGAGCAGGTAGAAGTGAGCGGTCAACGACTTCAAGATCTGCTGTCGAAGTCTTCCTTTACAGAAATTTCAGATGTGCATGCCGCTCGGATGACAGAAGAACTCACCTCACAATTAGAGCAAACGCTGCTCGCTTATCACGATTCAGTTCGGGATGTCAGTTCGCAGCTAAATCGATTGCAAGAGCGAATAGGTTCTTCAGTGGTTACGGATGAGCAGTGGAACGCTTGCAGCGAGAAGAAAGTGGCGGCCGAAGCAGCGGCAGAGGAAGCCCTTGCTCGGAAAGCAAAGGCAGAGCGGGACGCGGAGCAGTTACGTAGTAAGCATGCACGCTGGACAGAACTTGAGGAAGCACGCTCGCGCACCGAAGAATATGCGGGCCGATTGCACCAGCTGCAGGCTGTATTCCGTGGTAACGCCTTCGTTGAATTTATTGCGGAAGAACAGCTTATGCAGGTTAGCCGCGCTGCGTCAGACCGATTGAAGGTATTAACGAAGCAGCGCTATGCGCTGGAAGTGGATTCTGGCGGGGGCTTCGTCATCCGCGATGATGGCAATGGAGGTATCCGCAGACCGGTATCTACACTATCGGGAGGAGAGACCTTCTTGACTTCGCTTGCACTGGCTCTTGCACTGTCCTCTCAGATTCAATTACGAGGCAAGTACCCTCTCGAGTTCTTCTTCCTTGATGAAGGATTCGGGACACTCGATCCTGAGCTTCTTGATACGGTTGTTACCGCACTGGAGAAACTGCATTCGGATCGCTTGTCAGTTGGGGTAATCAGCCATGTTCCGGAGCTGCGTGCTCGCTTGGCGAGAAAGCTGGCTGTCATACCGGCAGAACAAGCAGGAGAAGGGTCACGAATCGTAATGGAAACGAATTAGATAGTTGTGAACTAGCTCACAGTAACAGTTTCAACAGGCTGTTATAATACAGACAGCCGACATCAATAATTTTCCTATTTGCACCTCGGTGATCGTATTGTGTCTGCAAACAGTCGTGATCAATAATCAGAGTCGCGATGCTTGCAGCAACAGTACGCTCACAGCGCTGACGCGCTGCCCGCAATTGCGGGGTACGAGGTGCTCTTTTTTTTGTCCTTTTTTTGATAAATTCCAACCTCATAGTACGGTATGTGCGCATACAAACGCTATTGCTTTTTATAGATCACTTGGACAGGCTTCTTTTTTTTGCTATGATAAGGGTACGCCAAATTAAGAGACATACAGCCTGAATTCAGGCTCAGAGCGAATACATATTAAGGGAGGAATGAAAAGAGATGGATTGTATTTTTTGTAAAATTGTCGAAGGCTCCATTCCTTCGAAAAAAGTGTATGAGGATGATACGGTAGTAGCCTTTCACGATATTACTCCCCAAGCTCCAGTACATATTCTCGTGATTCCGAAGAAACATATTGCAACAATGAACGATGCTGAAGGCGAGGATTTCGCCCTGATTGGAGACATTCATCGCGCTGCTCAGCAAATTGCACGTGAGCTAGGCATTGCAGAATCGGGATACCGCTTGATTAACAACTGCGGCAAGGATAGTGGACAAGTGGTATTCCATATCCATTATCATTTGCTTGGCGGCGAACAGCTGGGAGCATTGGTTGGATAAATCGCGTATTATAGCCATATAGTGGTAGATAAACATGCAGGAAAATGCCGCTGTGCAAACATTTCCAACCATGAAATGTCGTTATAATCTGTTCACATGGTTGACACCTAGTTTTACAATCACATATAATGTAATTTGATGAACCGTGTTTTTGTTCTTGGACGGTCTGTTCGGAGGGAGGGATAACTGGTGTCTGAAACGAAAGTTCGCAAAAACGAGACAATCGATGCTGCACTTCGTCGCTTTAAGCGCTCCATCGCGAAGGATGGCGTATTGGCTGAAGTTAAAAAGCGCAAGCACTATGAGAAGCCAAGCGTTAAGCGCAAGAAGAAGTCCGAGGCTGCCCGCAAGAGAAAGTTTTAGGAGGATTACGCACCAATGGATCTTAGCCAAAGATTGAACGAAGATATGAAGCAAGCGATGAAAAGTCAAGACAAGTTCAAACTCTCCACCATCCGAATGGTTCGTTCGGCGATCAAGAATGTTGAGATAGATGAAAGAAGAACTTTGAATGACGATGAAGTGCTTGAAATTCTAGGTCGTGAGATCAAACAGCGGAAAGATGCCCTCCACGAGTTCGAAAAAGCAGGTCGAGGCGATTTGGCAGATGGGGTTCGGGCGGAAATTGATATCTTGACGCCTTATCTTCCTGCTCAGCTTTCCGAAGAAGAGATAAAAGTGATTGTACAAGAGACCATCCAAGAGACCGGTGCTTCTTCGAAAGCCGACATGGGGAAAGTAATGGGTGCCCTCATGCCAAAGGTGAAGGGGCGCGCAGACGGCAAGTTAGTCAATTCTGTCGTGCAACAATGTCTGCAATAAACGATCTCTTTACGTCTATTGACGAAACGATAAAAAACACTCCTTATTCATAAGGAGTGTTTTTTTCTATATATCTAAAGATGAAACGCAAGGCATGATCAGGACGTATTATTATATGTGTTCAAAAGGGCTGTTTTCACAATGTGAGTCATGCCACAATTGTCAGCAAGCTTTTTGAATAGCACGTATCGCATTTGTCTACAACAGAATAAGAAAGGGGGTAGTCATCCACCATGCGGTATTTTCGAGGGAAACCACTAGGATTAGCCACCTTAGTTTTGACAGCGATCATGATCCTGTTCTCCTGCATCCCATTTGTAAGCGCTCAAGTGAAAGCGGAAGGCAGTTCGGCACACAATGTGATTGTCCTTCCACTGAAGGGAACGGTGAATCCAGTTATGGAATCCTTCCTGTTCCGTGCACTTGATGAGGCAGAACAGCTAAGTCCTGAAGCAATTATTATCGAGATGGACACACCGGGTGGAGAATTGGGATCTGCGGGCAATATCAGCCAGAGAATTATCTCCAGTCCTGTACGTACGATTATGTTCGTAGAGGGCAATGCAGCATCGGCAGGCAGTTATCTTGCACTGAGCGCCAATGAGATCGCAATGACTCCAGGCAGTGCAATCGGATCGGCAGCCTTGGTTGATGGAGCTCACAATTATGTAAATGATCCAAAGCTGGTTGCCATGTGGGTTAGCAAAATGAAAGCCGTTGCACAAAAAAATGGCAGAGATCCGCTCGTTGCACAAGCAATGGCTGATTTGCAAGGCGCTTACGAAATTAAGGAGCTGGGACGGACAATACCATCGGGTGAGGTGTTGTCATTGAGCTCGGAGGATGCGCGTAAAGCTGGCTATGCGGAATATGTAGCTTCCAATACGGCAGATCTGTTGAAACAGTTGAAGCTGGATCAAGCAAATCTTGTTCAGATTGAGCCTTCTACCTCAGAACAAATTGCAGCCTTTGTTGTTCATCCAGGGATTGCGACATTGCTCCTGTTCCTTGGAATCGCAGGTGTTGCAATCGAACTGTTCGTACCAGGCTTCGGTGTCCCAGGAATACTGGGGATTGCTGGATTTGGTTTGTATTTCTTCGGTCACTACATTGCAGGACTAGCGGGGGTGGAGACCATCGTTCTATTCATCATTGGGCTAATACTGCTAGCACTGGAGTTGTTCATCCCGAGCTTCGGCATATTGGGCATACTAGGATCGTTAAGCTTGATTACGGGTGTCGTGCGAGCTGCTAATGATACTGCAGATGCGCTGATGTCGCTTGGCATTGCCTTCGCAGCTGCTCTGGTTGTGGTTATCATCGTCGTTCGTGTTTTCAAGCACCGCGGTATTTGGAATAAGTTCATTCTCCGTGATTCCTTGACGACAGATGAAGGTTACGTGTCGAATATAAATCATACAGAGCTGCTCGGGAAGACAGGGCGTGCATTGACAACATTGCGTCCATCGGGAACGGCTCTGATTGGGGATATCAAATATGATGTCGTCACAGATGGCGGTTTTATAAGCCGTGACGAAGAGGTTGAGGTTGTTGAGGTGGAGGGCGTACGGATTGTCGTACGATCGTTGACCAAAGATTGACCCCTTTATGTTATTTTTGACTATAGGTTCTAACCCTTGCTTCACACATATAACAAAATATTGGAGGATGATCGAATATGGATCCATCTTTGGTAACTGCGCTGTTAATAGGGGTTGTTATTGTTATTGCACTAAGTGTATTCTTTAGCTTCTTCCCAGTAATGCTCTGGATCTCGGCTATTGCATCCGGGGTCAAGATCGGGATTATCTCACTCGTTGCAATGCGTCTGCGCCGTGTAACGCCAAGCCGTATCGTTAACCCAATGATTAAGGCAACTAAGGCTGGTCTTGGACTGAATATTAACCAATTAGAGAGTCACTACTTGGCTGGCGGTAATGTCGACCGTGTTGTTAATGCGTTAATCGCTGCACAACGTGCGAATATTCATCTTGAATTCGAACGCGCAGCAGCAATCGACCTCGCGGGACGCGATGTATTGCAGGCGGTGCAAATGAGTGTTAACCCGCGTGTTATTGAAACGCCTATCGTTGCCGCTATGGCGAAGGACGGTATTGAAGTTAAGGTTCGCGCGCGTGTTACCGTACGTGCGAACATTGAACGCCTCGTCGGTGGTGCTGGGGAAGAAACGATTATCGCGCGTGTTGGCGAAGGTATCGTTACAACTGTAGGTTCCAGCGCATCCCATAAAGACGTCCTGGAGAATCCAGATCTTATCTCTCGTACTGTACTCGGCAAAGGTTTGGATGCAGGAACGGCCTTTGAAATCTTGTCTATTGATATTGCAGACGTCGATGTAGGTAAGAACATCGGTGCACATTTGCAAACTGAGCAAGCTGAGGCGGATAAGCGCATTGCGCAAGCAAAAGCAGAAGAACGCCGTGCAATGGCAGTCGCACATGAGCAAGAGATGAAGGCACGCGTCGTTGAAATGCGTGCACTTGTTGTTGAGTCGGAATCTCAAGTGCCCCTTGCTATGGCTGAAGCGCTTCGCGGCGGCAAATTGGGTGTTATGGATTATATGAATTTGAAAAACATTGAAGCCGATACGCAAATGCGCGGTACAATCGGCAAGGTATCCGACAACAATCCCAACAATAATCACGACAACAAATCAGAAAGCTAGGCGATGAGCCATGGTGATCATTGAGAAGATTATTCATTTCGTCACAAGCAATCCGTTAATAGCGATTATTATTTTGGGAGCTCTTTTTTCTTCACTGGGCGGCTCGAAGAAAAAGGACAAAACCAACCGGATGCCTGATTTTAGTGGAGGGGCTGCAAAAAGCAGCGATGACAAGAGGTATGAAGATGCAGGCGAGGAGGAATATGAGGAGGTAGAACGCAAGCCAGAACGTCAGCCTGTGTTTACGACCAGCGCTGAACGTCCAGCGCCAGCAGGGATGGCTTCAAGTCCGGGTAACTCGTATGATTCCATTGACTCGGATGAGGCGCGTCTTACGGAGCTAGAGCAGCGTCTGGCTGCAATTGACCGAATGGCGAGCTCTATCTCGTCCGGATCAGCTTCCAGAGCCTCTAAGCGCCATACTTCATCAGTTGCTTCACCCGAACAGGTGCAGGGTTCTTCAAGCCGTGCAGTTACACCTGATGAAGTGATGCAGGGAGTCATTTGGGCGGAGGTGCTCGGACCACCGCGTGCCAAGCGTCCCTATCAGCATCGCCGCTGAATCTATAAGTATTAATACAAGTCCTTGCTGTTCCGTTCAGGAACAACTGTAGGCGAAGAGAGAAGTTCCACATACAGGGTTAGTACAATACGTGCTAAGCCTGCATAGTGGGGCTTTTTTTTATTTCTGCAGTTCCACAGACAATCATTAACATGGAATATTCCTCGAGGATCTCGCGTGAAGGGTCGCTGCAATCGTTATAATCGCGTCATTCTGCGCATAAATTGTAACGAATAGGAAGGGGGCCCGTCGCAAAATGAGTCGCTTTGGCCGCAAATTAAGCAACTGGACAGCGAATTGGCTGGATCTGCCGCAGGATACATTATCGGATACGCCCCGGTTAGCCATGATTGGAAATCGGCATCTTATCGTTGAGAACCACCGCGGGATTGTGCATTTTTCGAACGAGCTGGTTCGGTTGGCGCTAACCAATGGAGAACTAGAGATATCCGGATCAGAGCTTGTTATTCGGGCGATATGGACGGAAGAGATACGTATTGAAGGAATCATACGCAATATCACATACAATGGAACGGGGGAAATGAAGTGAAGGCACCTACGTTGGCCAATGCTCGCGGCTATGTTCGGGTTCGCATTCGAGGAGGGAATGCGGAGTCTTTTATTAATGCTGTCGTCTCCAAACAAATCCAAGTGTGGGATGTGCAGCGGATTTCGTTCCAAGACTTCCAGTGCTATGTACTGCTGTCTGAATATTTTAACCTGAGGCCCATTTTGAAGCAGACAGGCTGTCGGGTTCATGTGGAGCAGCGGATAGGATGGCCTTTTGCGTTGAGACGAGTTCTCCGCCGCAAGTTCTTCTTGATTGGCTTCGCTATGTTTATGTTTGGATTGTACATGCTCTCCTCGCTGGTATGGTCCATTGATGTGAAGGGCAATGATCGTATATCAACAGAGCAGGTGCTTGCGGCTGCGAAAGAGCAGGGGATATATCCTTTTCAGTGGACATTCCGTCTGCGTGACCCTGATCTAATTGCGAAGGCGATGCACACGAAGCTGAAAGAGGCATCATGGGTGGGAGTCAATTGGGAAGGGACCAGGGTATCAATTCAAGTGATTGAAGCAACGAAGCCCGACTCATTGAAATTGGTTAATCCAAGACATATTGTTGCTTCAGAGGATGCAATCGTAACTGATATTATCGCGGAGAATGGACGAGCTGTCGTTGCCCGCAATGCCCGCGTCAAAAAAGGCGCTGTACTTATTTCCGGGGCCGTTGGAACTGAAACTGAACCGAAGGATGTGGCGGCCAGGGGAGAAGCAAGAGGGCTCGTCTGGCACCAATATGAGATTTCCTCGCCGCTCGTCATGAAGCATAAAGTATACACAGGGGAAGAGAAAGAGAGAAAATATATCGTGACAGGCAACCGGAGGCTTATGGTCTCTGGATTCGGAGATATTCCTTATGCTCATTATGAACAGCTGCAGGAGGACAACACGCTGAAATGGAGGCAGTTGTCGCTGCCTATTGGCTGGACAAATGAGAAAATTAAGGAAGTTCAGTTCGCATCTGAGGAACGAACGGAGACGCAAGCTGCAGAGGCAGGACTGAAGCAAGCTAGGGCGGATGTGCTCGGCAAGAACGGACCTAATGCCCGCATTCATTCGGAAAAAATTTTGCATCAGAAGACGGACAATGGTAAAGTGGTCATGAAGGTGCTTTTTGAAGTGGAGCAATCAATAGCGGAAGAACTTCCGCTTGTTCGCCAGTTTGAACAGAAATCACAACCGGAATCAGAACCACATGAACAAGGACACTGAATACAAGGAGACTGAGGTTTTTGTCGCAACAACAGACTGTTAAAATTTCACTACAAAATGCTGCTGAAGGACTAGCCCTGTTCGGGCCGCAAGATAAGCATCTGCGCTTGATTCAAAGCCGTACAGATGCACTAGTGACATCGCGCGAGGCGGAGGTTGTCATTACGGGGGAAGCGGAAGAAACTGAAAAATTGGAGCAGTTATTCCTCGTTCTGCTCGAGCTGATTCGCAACAATATTATCCTGTCTGAACGGGATATCATGTATGCAGTCGATTTAGCGCAGGAATGGAAGGTTGACGAGCTGCTTGATTTATTCAGGGGCGAAATCGCACATACATACCGCGGCAAACCGATCCGCGTTAAGACAATAGGTCAGCGGCATTATGTATCAACGATTAAGAAGAGAGACATCGTATTCGGTGTAGGGCCTGCAGGTACAGGGAAAACGTATCTTGCCGTTGTACTTGCCGTCGTTGCGTTGAAGGAAGGAGCCGTCAAGCGAATCGTTCTGACTCGGCCTGCAGTAGAAGCCGGAGAGAACCTTGGTTTCTTGCCTGGAGATTTGCAAGAGAAGGTAGATCCGTATTTGCGCCCTCTCTATGATGCGCTGTATGACGTGATGGGCACGGAACAGGTTGCTAAGGCTCTTGAGCGTGGATTGATTGAGATTGCGCCTCTCGCCTATATGCGGGGACGGACGCTGGATGATGCGTTCATCATATTGGATGAGGCACAGAACACGACCCCTGAGCAAATGAAGATGTTCCTGACACGACTTGGCTTCGGATCGAAGATGGTCATTACCGGGGATATTACCCAAATTGATTTGCCTCGCGGTAAGAGATCAGGTCTCGTGGAAGCAGGGCGAATCTTGAACGGGATTGAGGAGATCGGATTCGTGCATTTTGCCGAGCAGGATGTCGTTCGTCATTCCTTAGTGCAGAAAATTATTACAGCTTACCAGAAGGAAAGCGAAAACCAAGGATAGAGAGGACTGTTCTCTATGCTACAGACAAATCGTTCCGGCAACGGAAATAGCAAACGTCAAGTCAATATGACGGGATGGAAGTATAGCGTAGGTGTACGTTTTCTTCTGTTTTTCTTATTAACATTATTATTTTATTTCAGTTTGGCGCCGAGCATTCTGCCGGAGAAGCTGGATATTGAAGTCAATGCGAAGAGTGAGAAGGATATTATCGCACCGATTCAAATCCCAGATAAGAAGGCAACGCTTAAAGCCCAAGAGCAGGCTGCCGAGCGCGTGCAGCCCATTTATGAGATTATCTCGCTCAAAAATGAGCGCTTAATCGATTCTCTGTTCGAGCGTATCGACCAGTTAAATGACGATGAGCTCATATCGTACGCACAGAAGATCAGCTTATATCGCACCGTCATCCCTGATGAGGTCAGTAAGTATCTTAGGGAATTTCTGACGACAAGCCGCAATAAGGATACATATTCGAGTACACTGCTTGACGAAGTAAGTAAACGCATTGACGAGCAGAAATACGATATCCCTGAAGAAACGTATCTGAAAATTGCACGCTTGACTAAAGAAGACGTCGCCCAAATGAAGCCTGTTGCTCGGGAACTAGTGTCTAAGCTGATGGCTGACGCGGTTCCAGATGCCTCTGTGCCGCGAGCTAAGGTGCCGGAATACGTCAATGCAAGCTCGCTGGATAAACGCTCTGCTCGCGAGGTGGTGCAGGAGCTCGTTCGCCTCTGTATTACGCCAAACAAGTTCTACAATGATGACGCAACGAAGGATGCAAAGGTTCAGGCGCGGGAGAATACGCAGCCAATCTTCATTAAGCAGGGCGATATCTTTATTAAAAAAGGGCAGGTTATCTCTCAAGAGACTTATGATTTGCTAAAAGAGAACGATCTTTTGAAATCAGAAGTTAACTACTGGCCGCAATTTGGCTTGTTGCTTCTGTCGGTGATGTTCTCGCTCGTCTTATTTATGTTTATGCGTCAATCAAGCCATACTCATTTCAAGTTCAACAACGTGCAGTTGCTGATGCTTGTGTTGATTTTCATAATCAATATTATTGCGATTCATATAATCGGCTACGCGCAGACGAAGGAAATCCCTTATATTGGGTATGTCGCACCAACTGCGATGGGGGTTATGCTGATTACCCTGCTCATCGATCTGCCGCTAGCGTATATATGTGCAGTCGTTCTGAGTATCCTTGCGGGGATGATCTTGAACACCAACCAAGGCACGTTGTTTGATTTCCATTTTGGATTTTTTGCGCTCGTGACCAGTTACGCAGCGATATTCGCCATTCATCGTGCAAGCCAACGCTCCACGATCTTGAAGGCAGGCATTATGGTATGTATCTTCGGCAGTGTAACGGCTTTGACGCTGTCCATGCTATATGGAGAGCCAATGAATCAGAGTCATACGATGCTGTCGGCTGCATTTGCTTTTGCCAGCGGACTGCTCACATCAGTCCTTGTACTCGGACTGATGCCGTTTTTTGAAGTTACATTTGGCATTTTGTCTGCACTTAAGCTGGTTGAATTGTCCAATCCGAACCATCCATTACTGCGCAAACTTCTGACAGAAACACCGGGAACCTATCACCATAGCGTGATGGTAGGGAACCTGTCTGAACAGGCTGCGGAATCGATTGGTGCGAATGGACTGCTGTGTCGAGTAGGTGCCTACTATCATGATATCGGCAAAACGAAGCGTCCAAGTTACTTTATTGAGAATCAGACGAATATGGACAACCCGCATGATCAAATCGATCCGAAGCTGAGTACGTCCATTATCGTTGCTCATGCCAGAGACGGCGCTGAGATGCTGAAGGATTACAAGCTGCCGAAGCCGATACGGGATATTGCTGAGCAGCATCATGGTACAACCTTCTTGAAGTATTTCTACTTCAAAGCGAAGAAGCAGGCGGAAGAACAGGGTATTGAGCCTGACTTTACTGAGGATGATTTCCGTTATCCTGGGCCTAAAGCTCAATCGAAGGAAGCGGCTATTGTAGGGATAGCGGATTGTGTGGAAGCTGCAGTGCGTTCACTTCGTCATCCGACGGTCGAGCAAATTGAATCGATGATTCATAAAATTGTGAAGGATCGGATGGACGACAATCAGTTCAACGAATGTGATCTGACACTGCGCGAGCTGGATATTGTTGCTCAGTCACTGAAGGAGACTGTAATGGGAATCTTCCACTCCCGTATTGAGTATCCGGATGACTCGAAGTTGAAGAATAAGGACGCGGGTGCTGCAGCGGAAGCTCCGAAGTCGTAGCCTGCGATTGATTCGGTTGAACGTACATCTTAAAACTGCAAGTAAGGAGCAACGAACATGTCGAGTATGAAGCTGGAATGGAATGACGATCAAGACATTTACCCGATAGATCCTTCCCTAATTGAGCTGCTGGAGCGTATCCTACAGGAAGCTGCGGCGATGGAGGGCATTCAAGAGGGAGAGGTCGCGTTAACGTTCGTTGATAATGAGCAAATTCATGAGTTAAATCGTGAATATCGAGGAATTGATCGTCCGACAGATGTATTGTCCTTTGCCTTGAACGAATCTGTTGAAGAGGAATTGGACATTCTATACGAAATTGAGGATGAGCAAGAATTGGATGAGATGAATGATCTGCTTGGCGATATCATCATCTCAACAGAACGCGCCAAGGAGCAGGCTGATGAATATGGTCACTCCTTGGAGCGTGAAATTGGATTCTTGTTTGTTCACGGCTTCCTGCACTTGCTCGGATATGATCATCAGGATGAGCCAAGTGAACAAATTATGATGGACAAGCAGGAAGCAGTGCTGGAGAAGGTAGGTTTGCGCCGCTAATGAAGCGTCCGTGGAGCGATACCTTTCGTGTTGCCTTCGCAGGAATAGCCTATGCAATACGAACGCAGCGCAATATGAGGGTACATACAGCAATGAGTGTGTTGGCACTTCTATTAGGGGCTGTACTGCAAATATCGACTTCGGACTGGCTGTGGCTAGGACTCGCCATTACCATCGTAATCTCAGCTGAATTATTGAATACCGCAGTAGAATCTGTCGTCGATCTCGTGATGCCGAAGCCGCATCCATTGGCGAAGGTAGCCAAAGATACCGCCGCAGGAGCCGTGCTCGTGACGGCGGTATTCGCCGTTATAGTTGGCGTTGCTATCTTTTTCGAACCGGGAATGAAGCTGCTTGGTACGATTCTGCGCGTTATGCACGGATGAAGACATTCATACACGGCGCTATTGTCGTTATTGAACGGCAGAGCGCCGTGTATGCACATACAGAGAAGTTTTGGAGGGGAATTCATGTTTCATAATCAAGATCAAATGAATCGTAATACGTATAAATCGGGCTTCGTCGCGATTGTAGGTCGCCCAAATGTCGGCAAATCTACACTGATGAACCATGTGATCGGCCAGAAAATCGCCATTATGTCAGATAAGCCGCAAACGACACGCAACAAAATTCATGGCGTGTATACAACGGATCACTCGCAAATTGTATTTTTGGACACTCCCGGTATCCACAAGAGAAAGTCGAAACTCGGCGATTATATGAACAATGTGGCATTGAACACCTTGAATGAGGTAGAGGCTGTTCTCTTCCTTGTCGATGTATCTGCTGGGCTTGGCGGCGGAGATAAATATGTGATTGAACAATTGAAAAAAGTCCGTACTCCTGTCATACTCGTCATGAACAAAATCGATCAGGTTCATCCAGAGGCTCTACCGCCGATGATTACAGAGTACAATGAGCTGCACGACTTCGCAGCGATTGTGCCGATCTCGGCGATAAATGGAAGCAACGTCAACCGGCTGCTGGATGTGCTCGGAGGCTATTTGCCAGAAGGACCGCAGTACTATCCAGATGATCAAATTACGGATCATCCGGAGCAATTCGTCGTTGCAGAGTTGATTCGTGAGAAGATATTGCACCTGACGCGAGAAGAAATTCCTCATTCCATTGCGGTAACGATCGAGGATATGCGTGTGCAGGAGAATGGCGTTGTATATATCTCGGCAGTTATTTTCGTGGAACGGGATTCACAAAAAGGAATTGTTATCGGCAAGCAGGGTGCCTTGTTGAAAGAAATTGGAAAGTTGGCGAGACAGGATATCGAAAACTTGCTCGGTTCCAAGACATTCATGGAGCTATGGGTGAAAGTCAAAAAAGATTGGCGAAATCAGGATCGAGTCTTGCGAGATCTTGGTTTTAGACACGAGTAAATCTAGCGAGGAACAGGCTGGTCTAAACCATACACTCCAATTTTTGCAATGGATATTCCCTTCTAAGCAGCACAACCTAAATGATGACGCATAGTCTTACTGGTCTGTATCCGAAGATATTGCCTCGAACGTCCGCTTCAGGTACAGCAACTATAACTGCCACTATTGTTGCTTGCGGGCATCATAGGAGCATGTCATTGATTAAGGTTCTCTTAACGAAAGGGGATTGTTGCAATGCGTGATTTTTCATGGAATGTATTTGCGAAGACAGGGGATGTCGACGCTTACTTGCTATATAAGCAGGCAGGAATGACTGAAGAGCTTGAGGAGCACCCAACAGAGATTGCGCCAATCGTGGAGCAATCTGCAGATTAATAATGATTATGCAGCGTCAATCATGGGAGGACGAGAGTGTTATATCGGGTTGAAGGAATTGTCATCCGCAGCATGGACTATGGGGAAGGCAATAAGATCATCACACTTTGTACGAAATCTCACGGCAAAGTCGGTGTTCTTGTTCGCGGCGCGAAAAAGGTTCGCAGCCGACATGCTGCGGCGACTCAGTTGTTCACTTATGGAGAGTATGTGTTCTTTCGTGGAATGGGGCATATTGGTACTCTTAATTCTTGTGAGATAGTAGAGGCGAATCATCAGCTTCGTGAGCAGCTCCATCTGGCAGCCTATGCGTCCTATGCGGCTGAATTAGTGGATAAGGCACTGCATGATGAAGAAGCTGGGGGGCCAATGTTTGATCAATTCCATGCCTACTTGCAAGCTATTGCCCAAGGCAAGGATGTACAGGTGACAACCCATCTCTTCGAGATGAAATTGTGGCAGCGAACTGGCGTAGCTCCTCAACTGCATGCATGCGTCGCTTGCGGTACAGAGGAGAGGCTTGCTGCTTTTAGTTGGCGGTTAGGTGGTGCGCTGTGTGCAAGCTGCAAGCCGAGGGAACATGCGAATTACGTCGCCAATCTGCAAATGCTTGCATTGCTTCAAAAATTCGAGATGACAGACTTGCATCGTCTGGGCAATATTACATTGAAGCCTGCAACTAAGCTGCAGCTTCGGGCTTGCATGCGTGGTTACATGGATACGCATGTTGGGGTACGTCTGAAATCATTGCAGTTCCTTGAGCAGATGGAGAAATATGATCTGGCGCAGCTTGACGAGTAATATCCATTTCGCTATAATATATCAATAAATTGAGGTATACCTTGTGTTGAAGAAGAAAGTAGTTCGCAGCGTTTGAATGCAGCGATTCAGGGGCAGTGGAAGCCTGAACGAACGAACGAATGAAATGGCACTTTGGAGCAAGGCTCATGTGAAAGTGGATCGGACTATTTCGATCAAGTAGGGTGGAACCGCGGGAATATAACTCTCGTCCCTACGTCTGGCATCAGGCGTAGAGGCGGGAGTTTTTTGCATTCTCCCATACGTCAATGCCGTCAATATGAGGCAAAGGAGTCCTGACTGTGAATTTTCAACAAATGATTTTGACGTTGCAGCAATTTTGGGCCGAGCAGAATTGTATCATCGTACAGCCGTATGATGTAGAGAAGGGTGCGGGGACGATGAACCCGATGACCTTCCTTCGTTCCATCGGGCCAGAACCATGGAACGTAGCTTATGTAGAGCCATCTCGTCGTCCAGCTGACGGCCGTTACGGGGAGAACCCGAACCGATTGTATCAGCATCACCAGTTCCAAGTTATTTTGAAGCCATCTCCGGACAATATTCAAGAATTATATCTGGAGAGCTTGAACCGCTTGGGGATCGATCCGACAATCCACGATATCCGTTTTGTAGAGGATAACTGGGAATCGCCAACATTGGGTGCATGGGGCCTAGGTTGGGAAGTATGGCTTGATGGTATGGAAATTACGCAGTTTACTTATTTCCAACAGGTGGGCGGTATCGACGCACATCCAGTGGCTGTAGAGATTACGTACGGCTTGGAACGCCTTGCGTCCTATATTCAAGACAAAGAAAATGTGTTCGATCTGGAGTGGGTAGAAGGCGTAGCTTATGGCGACGTATTCCACCAGCCTGAATTCGAGCATTCGAAATATACATTCGAAGTAAGCGATACGGAGATGTTGTTTACGTTGTTCAATATGTACGAGAAAGAAGCAAATCGTGCGATGGATGCCCATTTGGTATTCCCAGCATATGATTATGTGCTGAAATGCTCCCATACATTCAACCTGCTTGACGCACGCGGTGCGATTAGCGTAACGGAGCGTACAGGGTACATTACACGCGTGCGCAATCTTGCACGCCATGTGGCTGCGACTTACTTGGAAGAACGTGAGAAGCTTGGCTTCCCACTCTTGAAGAAAGGAGAGGAACAAGATGCCTAGACATTTATTGCTCGAGCTTGGCTTAGAGGAAGTGCCTGCACGTTTCATTCGCAGTGCGATGGAACAACTGAAGGAGCGTACGGAACGCTGGATGACAGAATCGCGGATTGCCTACGGAACGGTATCTGCGTATGCAACACCAAGACGTCTCGCAGTGCTCATTCAGGACGTTGCAGATAAGCAGACAGACGTTCATGAGGAAGTGAAGGGGCCAGCCAAGAAGATTGCTCACGATGCGAGCGGTGAGTGGTCGAAGGCAGCCCTTGGATTTGCACGCAGTCAAGGCGTAGATCCGTCGGAATTCTTCTTCAAAGAGTTGAACGGAGTCGAGTATATCTACGCGAATAAGAGCAGCCTTGGTACGAATACGGCGGATGTTCTTGTTGAGGGATTGACTTCTATTATTCATGCAATGACTTTCCCGAAAAATATGCGTTGGGGTGCGAAGGATATGCGCTTCGTTCGTCCGATTCGCTGGATCGTTGCTCTGCATGGCGAGGATGTTATCCCACTTGAAATTGCAGGCGTAAAAGCGGGCCGCACGACTCGTGGACATCGTTTCCTTGGTGATGAGGCGGTTATTGATGCGCCGCTTCAATACGTGGAGCGCCTTCGTGAACAGTCCGTCATCGTTGATGTGGCAGAACGCGAAGCAAATATTAAGAACCAAATTCAAGAGCTGGCAAAGAGCAAGGATTGGCATATTGCGATTAAGGAAGATTTGCTGGAAGAGGTACTGTTCTTGGTTGAAACCCCTACCGTATTGTTCGGTGGATTCGATGAAGCATTCTTGAACATTCCTCAAGAAGTGTTGATTACTTCGATGCGTGAGCATCAGCGTTACTTCCCTGTATTGAATGCAGAGGGCCAGCTCCTTCCTTACTTCGTAACCGTGCGCAACGGTGACTCCAAGGGATTGGAGATGGTTGCAAAAGGAAACGAGAAGGTGCTGCGCGCACGCCTGTCTGACGCGAAGTTCTTCTATGAAGAAGATCAAAAGCTTAAAATTATCGATTGCGTGCACAAGCTAGATTCAATCGTGTTCCACGAGGAGCTAGGCTCGATCGGGGATAAGGTGCGCCGCATTCATGCAATTGCGGATGCATTGGCGCTGGCGGTTCAGACGGATCGTGAGACAGCGCTGTGGGTAAGCCGTGCTGCGGATATTTGCAAGTTCGACCTTGTTACGCAAATGGTCTATGAATTCCCTGAATTGCAGGGGGTTATGGGTGAGGATTACGCTCGCAAGGCAGGGGAACCAGAAGCGGTAGCCCAAGCGATCAATGAGCATTACAAGCCTAGATTCGCAGGCGATCCAGCACCAGCTTCACTTGTCGGTTCGATTATCAGCATGGCTGACAAGATGGATACGTTGACTGGCTGCTTCGGCATCGGCATAATCCCGACAGGATCGCAGGATCCATATGGTTTGCGGAGACAGGCGACAGGTATTGTGCAAATTCTATTGGAACGCAATCTTCCACTTACTTTGCATACGCTCTTCAACATTACGCTTGATGTATATGAACAAGCAGGATTGTTGAAACGTGAACGTGAGGAAGTTCGTAAAGAATTGTATGAATTCTTCGGCTTGCGGGTGAAGAATGTGTTGTCTGATTCCGTTCGATACGATGTTGTTGATGCGGTAATGGCTGCTGGCTATGACGATGTGAAGCTCACAGTAGCTCGTGGAGAAGCACTTATGCATGCTGTACAGGCAGATGAGTTTAAGCTGACGGTTGAATCGTTCAACCGTGTAGGTAATCTGGCTGCTAAAGCAGACAGCAAGGAGATACGTTCTGAGCTGTTCGAGCATGATGCAGAACGCAATCTTCATGAGAGCTGGCTGCGTGTGCATGAAGCTTATGAAGCAGCTTATAGCAATCCATCAGAGGCACTGAGCGTATTGTCCCAGCTGAAGGATGAAGTCCATTCGTTCTTCGAACAAGTGATGGTTATGGCTGAGGATCAAGCGGTGCGGGTGAACCGCTTGGCTTTGCTTGCGAATATTGCAAATGACATTCAGCGCTTCGCAGATTTCTCCAAGCTTGTCTGGGCGTAATAAGCAACAATGAGATTTATCGTCTATGGACAGTAGGGTAGTTGTTGTAAATGGATGGAACATGAAGAAGGGATTCTTCGGATTCTCTTCGACATGTTCCATCCTTATTTTCATCGATTCGACAAAAACTGAGTTGATGTAGAGGAAATCCGGATTTCGAAGCAGGAATTTTAAACGATACAGCGTATATAATATAAACGGTGAAACGATTAATGAAAGTTCTGACGCTTTACGAAAATGGTGAGAACATGTCTTCTAAACTTCGAATCGTAGTAGACGCCGATGCTTGTCCTGTGAAAAATGAAATTGTTGCCGCAGCCATTGAAATGGGTGCAGGAGTTATTTTTGTAGCTTCTTATGCTGCATTTGCTCCAGACTGGCAGCTTATGAATCTTGATATTCATACTGTTTTTGTGGATCAAGCGTTTCAAGCGGCGGATATTTATATTGCCAACACAGCGCGGTCAGGGGACGTAGTGGTTACAGGCGACTACGGGTTGGCCGCGCTCTGTTTGCCAAGAGGTGCATCCGTACTTACGCCGAGAGGCAGCGAGCTGACTGGCGATAATGTAGATGAGTACCTCACAAGGCGGCATATCTCAAGCAAAGCGAGAAGAGCAGGTTTACGAACGAAAGGTCCGCGAGCGATGAGTGAAGAGGACCGCGAAATTTTCCAACATAAACTGACAAAACTTTTGCTTCGTGAGCAGGAGAAAATGCGCCCATAGCGAATTAGTAATACGTGTTCAGATGAAGGTGATTGACGATGAACGGATATGGACTTATTCCTGACGAAGTTCGCGATGAAGTATTGAAGCGCAACGATATCGTCGATATTGTTGGACAATACGTCCACTTATCGAAGAACGGTAAATATTTGAAGGGGCTCTGCCCTTTTCATTCAGAGAAGACACCATCGTTCACGGTCACGCCGGAGAAGCAAATTTTCCATTGCTACGGCTGCGGGAAGAGCGGGACAGCCATTCAATTTGTGATGGGCCTTGAAGGATATTCCTATCCTGAAGCGATTACCCATCTAGCTGAGTTGGCGGGCATTCCTATAACATGGGGAAGCGGTGACTCGTATGCTGAACGCAATCCGCGGAATGAAGCGAAGGATCGGCTGATTGAAGCACATGAACTGACTGCGAAGATGTATCATTACATATTAATGAATACGACGGAAGGTCAGGAAGCGCTTCGCTATTTGCGTGAACGCGGCATTAATGACAAGCTCATCGAACAGTTTCAGATTGGATACGCACCGCCGAATTGGGATATGATCGTGAAGTTTCTAACGAAACGGCAGTTCGACCTAGCTCTGGTAGAGAAGGGCGGTATCGTATCGGCTAGAACGAATGGTGAAGGGTATGTCGATCGTTTCCGTAACCGGGTCATGTTCCCGATATGGGATCGCCGGGGACGCATTGTTGGATTTGCAGGAAGGGTACTGGACGGAAGTCAGCCCAAATACTTGAACTCACCCGAGACCATGCTATTCAACAAATCGAAGCTGCTGTACAATGTGCATCAAGCAAGACCGCACATTAAGCGCAGCGGAGAAATTGTTCTGTTTGAAGGATTTGCAGACGTTATTCAAGCGTGGGAAGCCCAAGTGATGAATGGCGTTGCAACAATGGGAACTGCGTTAACCTCTGAGCATGTCCAGTTGCTGAAGCAGCTCGGAGATAGTGTTACGTTATGTTATGACGGCGATGATGCTGGACAAGCAGCCGCTATGAAGTCGATTGACCTATTAGAGGGAAGCGGCCTTCATGTTGCTGTCGCCATGCTCCCTGATCGGATGGATCCTGATGAATTTATTAAGGCACACGGAGCTGAACGGTTCAGGCATGCGATCATCGCGTCAGCTGTTACGCCAACCAAATTCAAGCTTATATCTTTACGTCGAAATCATATACTGCTAGAAGATGATGGCAAACGGCGCTTCAAAGATGCGGCGTTGCGTGTTGTGGCGCAGGTTGAATCTCCTGTCGAACGGGAGATGCATTTGAAGGAGCTCGCTTCACTGCTTGAATTATCAGGGGATTCTGCGATTGCTTCTTTGAAGCAAGAATGCGCGAATATCCGTCAAAAACTGCAAAAAAACAACCAAAACGGGGATAATCAAGACAATTGGTGGAATAATGTTAGGAATGATAAACAAGTTATCTCCCCGCCCGTGTTGCGTCCAGCATATGTCTATGCAGAACGCAGTCTGCTGGCGCTAATGTTCCAAGATATTGAAGTGTCCAACTATGTGGAGCGGAATCTTGGTGAGCAATTCAATGTAGATGATCATGCGGCACTTGCCGCTTATCTATATGCTTATTACGCGCAAGGCAAGGAGCCTGATTTCAGTTGTTATTTGGCGACGTTGCAAGATGACCGATTAGAGAAAACGGCTGCATCCATATCGATGGCTGAAGTGCCATTGCGAAATGACACCGCCTTATTAGACGATTACATCGGTCAGATCTTGAAGGTGCCTAGGCATCGTGAAATTGAGCGTAAAAAGGAAGAAATGGTGCAGGCGGAGCGTTCTGGAGACATCTTGCGTGCCGCGCAAATTGCACAAGATATTATAGCCCTAGAGCAACAACTGAAGCGGTAGGAAGCAGAAGTTTCTAGGGAGGAGGGAGTCGGAAAATGGCGAATGATCAACATACTGGACTAGATGCCGAAGCAGCGTTGGAACATGTGAAGGATCAATTGATTGAGCTCGGTAAAAAGCGCGGCTCGCTCAGCTATAAAGATATTACTGAAAAGTTATCGACGTTCGATCAAGACCCTGAGCAGATGGATGAGTTTTATGAACAGCTATCTGATTTGGGCATTGAAGTGGTAAATGAAACGGAAGATGGAATGGGCAATCGCAATAATGGTGATCGGGAGAATGGGGATAACGAAGATTTCCATTTCGATGATGACTTATCGCTGCCGCCGGGAATTAAGATTAATGACCCGGTTCGGATGTACTTAAAAGAGATCGGCCGTGTTCCGCTCTTGTCAGCAGAAGAAGAGATCGAACTTGCGAAGCGAATTGAGCAGGAGGACGAAGAAGCGAAGAAACGCTTGACGGAAGCGAACTTGCGCCTCGTAGTCAGCATTGCGAAGCGTTATGTTGGACGCGGAATGCTGTTCCTCGATTTGATTCAAGAAGGAAATATGGGACTGATTAAGGCTGTTGAGAAATTCGACTATAGCAAAGGATACAAGTTCAGTACGTATGCAACATGGTGGATTCGCCAAGCGATTACAAGAGCGATTGCCGACCAAGCGCGTACAATCCGTATCCCTGTTCATATGGTAGAAACGATTAATAAGCTTGTCCGTGTATCCCGTCAATTGCTTCAAGAACTTGGACGCGAACCAACTCCAGAAGAAATTGCAGCAGAGATGGAACTTAGTGTTGAGAAAGTACGCGAGATCATGAAGATTGCTCAGGAACCGGTATCGCTTGAGACACCAATTGGTGAAGAAGACGATTCTCACTTGGGAGACTTCATTGAGGATCAAGAAGCATTGGCACCTGCTGATGCGGCAGCATATGAGCTGTTGAAGGAGCAGTTGGAGGATGTCCTTGACACATTGACAGAACGTGAAGAAAATGTGCTTCGTTTGCGCTTTGGTCTCGATGACGGCCGTACTCGCACCTTGGAAGAGGTAGGCAAGGTATTCGGTGTCACACGCGAACGGATTCGCCAAATTGAAGCGAAAGCACTTCGTAAATTGCGTCATCCGAGCCGCAGCAAGCGACTTAAAGATTTTCTTGAATAGTGGCTAACGACGAGACCTTCTTGCGCGCAGTATGCGTGGGGAAGGTCTTTTGTCGCCATGTAAGGCATTCCCACACAGGAGCGTGACAAGCCTCATGGATCAGAAGCAGCGCCAATGGATGTCGCAGGAAATTGCACGTTGGAGACATAATCGATTATTGCCGGAACGCTATTGCGAATTCCTTGCTCAATTGTATCAACTGCCAGAATCAACAGAAGCAGCTGAGCCGTCTGCGGTATCTAACAGACGCTTCGCGGAATGGCTGGCCAATCTTCCTGCCGCCAAATGGCTGGCGTTATTTATCATTTCTGGTTTGTTCTGTACTGCTGGATTTCATTTTACCGCTTTTGACATTCCAATGCAAATTGGGGCTGTCGCCTTATTTGCCCTTATTAACTATGGGCTTGCCGTCTTCAATTCAAAGTATGCGGCAAAGAAAAGTAAAGTGCAAATCGCGGTATTTACAAGTCTCGGCAACGCTGTAAGCATGCTTGGCGCGCTTGCCATTCTCATGCTGCATCAATGGCTTTCTTGGTATGGCGTGGCGCTGTGGCTGATTGGAGCAGGGCTCTTATGGATCATAACAGGATTGCTACTGCGGCGCGGCGGAATGCAGGGGTTCGGTTGGCTCCTGCTGGCGATCGCCTATGCGGTAATTCTCTATTCAATGGGGGGAGAACTTACGCTCATTGAGACGCAGTGGTTGTGGCTTCCAGAGAGCTTATTATTCATCTGGCTGGCTTGGGTGATGCACAGAGTTCTTCCTTCAGCTTCAGCAGGGCTGCTGATAGCTTCCCTGATTGCTTGGCATATGCCTGAGGCCGCTTGGCTTGGCAGAATCATCACACTGAAGCTTAATGCTGGTGGCGAGGTTCTGCTATTTATGCTAATGAAGCTTTTTATTACGTTTTACATGGGATATTACTTTAGACAACAGTGGGTGAAATGGATTCGTGAACATCAAACTGTCCAAACGACTACAATGGATTGCGGATTGGGTGCCTGAAGGCAGCAAACTTGCAGATATCGGTTCTGACCATGCGCTGCTGCCATCTTATTTGGCAAAGCAAGGCATTATTTCTTATGGCGTCGCAGGTGAAGTGAATCAAGGTCCGTATGAAGCAGCTAGACGTCAAGTGCTCGGATCTCGCTTGGAGAATATTGTACAGGTCCGGCTTGGTGATGGGCTTGCCGTATTGGAGCCTAATGAGGTGGACTGCATTTCTATCGCTGGAATGGGGGGGAGCCTCATTGTCAGTATATTATCAGCTCAACCTGAGAAGCTTGAGGGGGTCAAGCGACTCATCCTCCAGCCGAATGTGGGTGAGGATACCGTTCGTCGCTGGCTTCGCAAGGAAGGCTGGGCACTGCTTAAGGAGCATATTTTAGAGGAAGACGGCAAAATTTATGAGGTTCTGCTTGCAGAGCGCCAGTTCGAGTCAGCAGAGACACATAACGCTCGTCTGTACGAGTCTCGGCCTTTATTATGTGGGAAGACGCTGTCAGAGGAGTGGCTGCTGCAATTCGGCCCACTGCTGTCGCAAGCTCCTACAGATGTATTCTTTGAGAAATGGAAGCGTGAAGTAGCGAAGCGGGAGCGTGTGCTGCGTACGATGGAACAGGCCGAGAGTGAAGAGGCGAAGCAGCGTCGTGAAGTATTCGTTCAGAACAAAGCGGAACTGGAGGCGATTATTGAATGTTTGCGAAAGGGTCAACAATAATTCAGTGGATGGAGCAGCTTGCGCCTAAGTCATTGGCTGTACCAGATGATCGAATTGGGCTTCAATTAGGTTCGCTAAATAAGGAAGTAGCGAAAGTGCTCATTGCACTCGATGTGAATGAAGAGGTCGTGGAAGAAGCTATCGCTCAGCAAGCGAACCTCATTATCGCGCACCATGCAATCATTTTCCGACCTTTGAAGCATTTACAGACAGATACACCTGCCGGCCGATTATACGAGAAGCTTATCAAGCATGACATCTCGGTATATATCTCACACACGAATTACGATGTGGCAGTAGGGGGCATGAATGATTTGATGGCGGAACGCCTCCAGCTTACGAATGTCCGTGTCCTCGAAACGCTGCAGCAGGAGCAACTGCACAAGCTGGTTGTATTTGTACCGCAGACGCATGCAGATGAAGTCCGTGCTGCAATATTGGATGCCGGGGCTGGGCACATTGGGAACTACAGCCATTGCAGCTTCAATAGTGAAGGCTTCGGCACGTTCAAGCCTGGCGACGACACGAATCCGCATATCGGACAAGCGGGCAAGCTGGAGAATGTACCAGAAGTACGAATTGAGACAATTATTCCGAAGTCGGTTCGCAGCCGCGTGCTGCAAGCGATGTTTAAGGCGCATCCATACGAGGAAGTCGCTTATGATCTCTACCCTGTAGATATTCAAGGAACAGAGTATGGCTTGGGCCGAGTAGGCAAGCTGACGGAATCTGTAACTCTCCGTCAATTGTCAGAGCAGGTGAAGAGCAGCTTCGAGGTATCGAATGTACGCGTGGTCGGCAATCTGGAGCGTTCTGTACGCAAGGTTGCTGTCCTCGGCGGTTCAGGCGCCCGATATATCCATCATGCGATATTCCATGGAGCGGATGTGCTCGTCACGGGAGATGTGGATTACCACACTGCCCACGATGCACTCGCTGCAGGTCTTGCAATAATTGATCCGGGCCATAATGCAGAGAAGATGATGAAGCAGGATGTTGCAGGACGCCTGCAGCAGGTGGCATCTGACAAGGGAGTATCGACGCAATTCGTAGCTTCTTCCACAAATACCGAGCCATTTCAGTTTTTGTAAAAGTTGACGGTTGAGTTTCTTGCGCGAAACTTGTATACTAACGAGTGTTGACGGAAAGTTTGACAGACAATCGCTGGTGACTTGGTCACGAGAGGAAAGTCCGGGCTCCATAGGGCAGGGTGCTGGATAATGTCCAGTCAGCGCGAGCTGAAGGATAGTGCCACAGAAATGGACCGCCGATGGCTGCTTCGGCAGCACAGGCAAGGGTGGAACCGTGGTGTAAGAGACCACGAGGAGCGTTGGTGACTTCGTTCCTGGTAAACCCCATCTGGAGCAAGACCTAATGAGATGCATGCCCGCAAGGGCAACCTTAGCCCGAGGTGCGTCTGGGTTGGTCGCTTGAACCGTGCAGCAATGTACGGTCTAGATAGATGATTGTCACTTTGTAGTGGAAGGGTAGCTCCCGTAATACCACGATCAGTACAGAACCCGGCTTACGGCAAACTTTCCGGAGCTACAACACTTATTGTTCGAAGCCTATAAGATAACCCCCGCACACAAGCTGTGCGGGGGTTTTTGGTTTGGGGGACATCATCTACAATGTCCCATCCCACGGCCATAAGTCGTTTACGGCTGGGAAGCGGGGATTATTGAAGATGGCGTAGATGGACGCTTCACATATTGAGCAATCGTGCGCTTGATTTCGCGTGCAATATTTTGCGGAAGCAGCGACAATGATGTTGATCCTTGCTCTGCAAGGCTTAAGGCCTGTGCGACATCGATTTCACCATAGCCATAATACATATCTTTACCCGGTGTTCCTAAGTCGACTACACTCTGCCGCATAATATCGTACACCTCCGTATTCTTTAACGAAGGATTCACGGAGCGAATAAGTGCAGCCAATGCGGATACATGCGGGCAAGCCATTGAAGTGCCTGACAATGCCGCATATTGATTGTTCGGATAAGTACTTGCAATCGACGTGCCGGGCGCCACAACATCTACGTAGTTGCCGTAGTTGGAGAAGGAAGCGCGCTTCTGATTCGCATCCGTAGCGGATACGGCAAATACTTCAGGATAAGCAGCAGGGTATCCAGGACGCCGGGTATTGTCATTGCCCGTTGCAGCGATCAGCACGACATCGCGATCATAGGCATACTTGACTGCATCATGCAGAAATGCGCCATCGACATAGTTGCCTAAGCTCATGTTGATGACCTTGGCTCCATTGTCTGTCGCCCAAATAATTCCTTCCGCAACAGAGTACGATGTACCTGATCCGTTGTTGTCAAGCGCTTTGACTGGAAGAATAGGATTGTACCATGTAATCCCGGCAATGCCTTCACCATTATTGACAGTGGCGCCAATAATGCCGGCTACATGAGTACCATGTCCGACTTCATCTTTTGGAGGCTGGTTTTTATCAAAGACGTTATAACCCTTCAGCAGCTTGCCTTGCAAATCACGATGATTGGAATCGACACCGGTATCGACAACCGCCACAATGACATCTTTGGCCCCTTTGCTCGTCATCCATCCTCGGTTCGTATGGATATTCGGCAAATTCCATTGATAAGCCTTGTACAACGCATCATTTGGCTCCTCAGCAGCATCCCCTTGTGTCGGTTCATTCAATGTCTTGGGGCGAGCTTGAGAAGAAGGAGTCGATGGAACTAGTGAAGGCTTCTCATTTGTCATATATAGAAAATGAGGCTCACTGTATATCGGATTGAATTGTTTGAAATAAGAAGTTAATTGCTTAACACTCATCTTATGAGAACGAAACACATACGTGTAACCGAGCTTGCGCGGGTGTGCGCACCCAGTATCCCGCATCATACGCTGCAATTGAATGGAGTCGGGGTCAGAACGGAAGCGCACGACGATTTCATTCTCATAATAATGGCTTGTGCCGGCGTTATCTTCTCCGTCTTGAACCTTTACATCCCGCATCGAGTTGGAATCGACAGACTTGACACGGTACTTGGATTCAGGCGGGTAAGGTACAAGCCGAAGATTTTTTTGCTGATGCTTGCGTACGGTCTGGATGACATCTTGATTCACGATTGCGACAATCCCCTGCTGCGATTGGGGAGAGGCAATGCCAATGACCATATGGCTTTTCCCATTCACTAACACTTCAGGAGAGGAATATGACTGCTGCTTCGTTACGTTCATGGTAGCAGTCCGAACGTAACTCTCGAGCTGCTTGTTGGCGTCCCAGCGCTCATCCTTCGGTACATTTCCTTTCTCCCAAGCGGTTGAACCACCCTCGACCCATTTCATGTACACGAAGTGGGGATGGGATTTCATAAATTGCTGAACGGTATCCTGCTTCTGGGCATGAGTCTTGGCTCCCCAATTGGCAAGCGCATCTTCCAGATCACGTCTGGAATCAATGGCGAACATCCGGCTTGTGCGTGTAACGTCCTGATTCAGGATTTGTTTTTTCATGCTCTCTTCGTGTGCGGCTGTCGTCATGCCCCTTGGCTCGGGATGGCGATCTGGAGCCCACAATAGCGGAATCGTAAGTATGGCTGCACAGAGAGCAACTATTCCAACCACATATCGTCGCTGCATACAACTTCCTCCTCTAGCGTTCCTTCCTATTTGTCCTGCCTTTTGATATCAAGCGCCTCTCGGCTGCAGATATCGTATCGTGAACAGACCTGTTTATAGGTTGAGAATTGGTACACGAATTTATTCGGGACGCGGCGGAAAATGATACCCATCATGATCGGATTGTGGTAGGATGAAGGGGAAATGAAAATGATTCCAAATCGGATGCCCGAAGAGTTGAAATTCCAAATGGACGAATGGGGTAAGGGGGAGCTTTCATGCCAGCATCCAATGTGAAGCAGCAATGCGAAGTTTCGAAGGACAAACTTAAGGAAGCGATTGATAAGCTTGAGCAATTTTTAAATGAGTATTCGCTAACTGCTCTTGTTCAAGGGAATGAGGAAGACGAGACTGTTAGTTTCTATAAAGGATTCCTGACGGATATTCGGCATTTGCTCGTATTCACGGAGCAGAGCTATGAACGGCTGGGTGTTGCGTTAAGAAGAGCAACCTTTGATACGGCATTTGGCGAGCGCTGCTTGTACGAAGTGTATCATCATTGTGTGAATGCCTTCTTCTACCCGAAGAATGAGTGTTATTCAGAGGATGGTCGATACGCGTATACGGGTCAAGACGCAATTCGTTTCCGGAAGAAGCCTGTTCGAGCAGCGAGGGATATTGTTCTGTCGGTTGTGAAGCTGTTCGAAGATCTCCGCGATGAGCTTGCCTATTATGAGAGTGACTATTTAACGCAGCGTCGTATGCAAGGCTCGAAATAAGGAATTCCAAATATATCAATTACGAAGACGTTCCGTTTATGCCACGGAGCGTCTTTTTCGTTAGATCATGGCAGGAAGAGAGCAGGATATGACATCACGGACTAGGACATGCTGATAACACGGAGGTGATGGATGTGAGTGAAAAACCTGTAGTTCGCTGCAGCGTATCCAACTGTAAATTTTGGGGGGATTTTCGCTGTCAAGCTTCTGAAATTATGATTGATATTGATGCACATGCTAATGTAAAGGCCAATTCAGAGTTCGCGGACGAATCGTTCCGAGGCGATCATAAGGATACAGCCTCTAAGTCCTCTTCAACATGCTGTCAGACGTTTGTGCCCAAATGATCTTGAACGGAAGCTAGGAGTGAGGTGTGATGTCAGGTCACAAAGCACGCAATTCACGCCGTTTGAAGCGGCACCGGGTTAGAAGTCATACCGCGAGAAATCGAGAACAGCAGCAGGATGTAGAATTTGGGCAAGAAGCGGGAACTCTCTCAGACACGCTTCGCATTGCAACACAGCATTCGAAGATCAATCATTGGTCGGGTATTGGCATGCTGGCCGTTATTTTCTCGATTATCGCCTTCTTTCTATTTCCAATTCCGATGGGGATTGGGGCCGCCGCGTTAGGTGTTCTTGCCTACTTGCAGGGAAGTCGTTCATCTGGAATCTTTGCGACCGTTGTTGGGTTATTAGCCGTCCTTGTCCAATTCATAACGATGTCATCATAAGTGAGCATTCAAGCTTGAACCGGTAAGTTGCCCCGGATCAGGCTTTTTCTATATGGGGAGCAAGGGAGCATTAGCTGCATGAAGGATCGATAAGAACATGGGATTAGGGATGGTGCTTTTATGTTGAAACGTGTAAAATAAGTAACATCTTATTTCGTACATGAGATCAACAACGGTGAGGAGCCGATTGCGCCTCGATCCGATTTTGATCTTTTTTGTTGTCATGAGGAGGGAATGTGGTGAGCGCAACTCAGTTGTATTTCGATCATTGTGCATCGACTCCCCCCCATCCGGATGTTATTCGGACGGTTGCGGAGGTGATGGGGCAGGTGTATGCCAACCCTTCATCGATTCATGGTGCTGGGGGGCAAGCAGAGCAGCTTATTCGACGCTCGCGCGAGGTTGTAGCTCGCGCCCTGGAAGTGGAGCCTGAAGATATACTGTTCACATCAGGGGCGACAGAGAGCAATAACATTGCTATATTCGGAATTGCGAAGGCCTATCAAGCTGCAGGCAAGCCAATCCATATGATCGTATCTGAAGTTGAACATGCATCCGTATATAAATGTGTTCAGCAGTTAGAGCAGGAGGGGATTGAGGTTACCTACCTTCCTGTGGATGAGAACGGCCGAGTCCGTCCTGACGAAGTGGAGGCTGCAATTCGGCCTCATACAGTACTCGTTAGTATCATGCACGTCAACAATGAAATGGGTGCTATACAGCCTATTGGAGAAATTGGAGATATGCTGCGCCGCTACCCAAAAGTAACGTTCCATGTGGATGGGGTGCAGGGCCTAGGCAAGGTTCCCGTTCGTCTTGCTGAATGGGGTATAGACCTATATAGTCTCTCGGGACATAAGATTCAAGGGCCACGTGGGGCTGGCGTGCTCGTTAAGCGGAAGCAAGTCGCATTGAAGCCGCTAATGTATGGAGGTTCTCAAGAGGGGGAGCTTCGTCCTGGTACAGAGAATGTCCCCTGCATTGTAGGGCTTGCTAAGGCGGTCAGACTAGCGGTCGAAGGGCAGTCTGAACGCTATGACAAGCTTGTTCGCCTGCGTCAATTCGTACTTGAACATTTGTCACAGATGAAGCCGCTTGTTGTGAACAGTCCTGCTGCTGTTCCATATGGCGCTCCACATATCATCAATGTATCATACCCTGGAATGAAATCAGAGGTTGTGGTTCATGCCCTCGAACAGCGTGGCATTATTGTCTCAACACAATCCGCGTGTTCATCGAAGCTCCATAAGCCCAGCCGTGTGCTGCTGGCGATGACGCATGACTCTCAAGTTGCTGCAAGCGGAATCCGCATCAGTCTGGATGCGAACTGCTCTGAGGATGAGTTGAAGCGGCTTGTACAGAGTTTCAAGCAAATGACAGAACAATTGCAATCTCTTGTGCAGCGATAATATAGGTATTGGAATCGATAGCAAGCGAAAGGCAGGGAAAGAGAAAATCATGGAATACGATATGATTCTTCTTCGTTATGGGGAAATCACAATTAAAGGCAAGAACCGCAGCAAGTTTGAAAAGGCAGCTTACCAGCATGTCAATGCAATGCTTAGTCCTTTTCCTAATGCTAAAGTCATTAAAGAATACGGTCGACTCTATGTTGAGCTGAATGGTGAGCCATTAGACGAAATGATTCAAGTGCTCAAGCATGTGTTCGGTGTGGTGTCCATTAGTCCAGTTAAACGAACTCCTTCTGAGCTAGAGCCGATTATTGAAACGGCCGTCCAATTAATCCGTGAGATGAATCCTGCGGATGGGACAACCTTTAAAGTTTCTGCGAAGCGTGCTTGGAAGGGATTCCCGCATGGCAGCCAGGAGATGAATTACCTTGTTAGTGCGCCTGTGCTGCGCGAGTTTGAGGGGCTTAAGGTCGATGTGCGCAAGCCTGAAATTGATTTGCGCGTTGAGGTTAGAGAAGAATGGACCTATGTGTATAGCGAAGTTGTACAAGGTGCGGGAGGCTTCCCATTGGCATCCAACGGCCGCGGCGTGCTGCTTCTATCTGGGGGGATTGACAGTCCAGTTGCCGGCTATGAAGCATTGCGCAAAGGGCTGCAACTGGATGCGATTCATTTCCACAGCTATCCGTTCACAAGTGAACGGGCGCAGCGGAAGGTACTCGATCTTGCTCAAGTGCTTGCGAACTATGCAGGACGGATGCGTGTGCATATGGTTCCCTTTACAGATATCCAGACTCGCCTTCATCAGAGTGGACATGATAACTTGCTTATTACGCTGATGCGCCGTGCCATGCTGCGCATTGCCACACAAATTGCAGAGCAGCGCAATGCGCTGGCAATCGTAACGGGAGACAGCTTGGGTCAAGTTGCGAGCCAGACGCTTGGCAGCATGAATGTCATCGGCCGTGCGACAGATCTGCCATTGCTTCGTCCGCTTGTTACGGTGGACAAGGATAAGATCATTCGTGAAGCAGAGTATATCGGAACTTACGACTTGTCCATTCTTCCCTATGAAGATTGCTGTACTCTATTCATTCCGAAATCGCCGGCGACGAATCCGAATTTGAATATCGTTGAGCATGCGGAACGTTCTATCCCCGAGCTGGATGATCTCATTAAAGCTGCTGTGGAAAACACGGAAGCGATCCTGCTGAAGGCGGGTGGCTCGCCTGATGATGCAATCGTGTTGTCGGGTAAAGACAAAGACAAGGTAGCGAATGCGAATGAGCCTGCTCAGGTTGTACAGAAAGCAGATGAGTCTGCTGGGCCGGCAGCGCCAGCAACTGGAGATTGGTTCTAAACAATTGGATTGACTTGTTCTACGCATTGGCTAGCGAATAGCGGAATAGCTCGGCCTCCTCTGTCATAGACCTAACTACAGGGGAGGGACGGGCTGTGGAATCGATATGGTTGTTAGTGGAGATTATGCTGATTAACTTGGTGCTTAGTGGAGACAATGCAGTCGTAATTGCCATGACGAGCAGACGCTTGCCTAAGCAACAACAGCAGCAGGCCATCTGGTGGGGCGCCGCAGGCGCGGTTGTACTTCGCATTGTGCTGACTGTAGCGGCATTATGGTTAATCAACATTCCGCTCCTGAAGGCAGCGGGAGGGGTTATGTTGTTCGTTATCGCGGTTCAACTGATTGCTGAACAGGAGCCTGCAGATACCCGGGATAACGAGGCCCACTCCTTATGGGGGGCTATTCGAATTATTCTATTAGCCGATGTGGTCATGAGTCTCGACAATGTGCTGGCGATTGCAGCGGTAGCCAAAGGAAATCTGGCATTTGTTGCAATCGGCATAGCGCTAAGTATTCCTATTATCGTGTGGGGAAGCGGGTTCATCAGCATATGGCTTCAGAAAATGCCGATGCTTCTGTATGCGGGTGCAGGGATACTTGGCTATACCGCGGGCGAGATGATTGCGTCTGATGAACGATTGGCGGTATGGCTGCCCGCCATGTGGAGCAAGCTTCATTACGGATTCCCGTGGATCGCTCTTGCGCTCGTCGTGCTGCTCGGATTTTGGTTTCGGCGCCAGGTACGTTATTAGCTCTTTTTGATCTTCTGCAATAGATAATCGGAACAGATGCTTTGTACCTGCCGAAGTACGCTGATGGCAGGTTTTTTCTATTATGAATAGAGGGCGGTTATGGAAGTCTCAGGAGGGTTTGGTAAGGGTATTGTGTTTTTTTCAAGGAGCAGGTAGTAATTTTACGAACTTTCATATACACTAGAAAAAGTAAAAAACGACGCGAATTGCGTCACATCGTGTCCGAATCAGAAATCTGGACATGGAGGTTGACCTATGCCTAGAAACCAACAAGTGATTGGCATTGCTATATTGGCTGCAGGCTTATTCATTTTGCTTGGGAAAATGGGAGTGTTTGCTTTCATCGGCGGTACGATGTGGCCGCTCCTCATGTTCCTTATCGGTATTGCCTTGTATGTATTTGCACGAATGGCAATCCTGCCGCCTGTAATGATGGTTCCAGCAGGTATGCTGACGATGTATGGCGTCCTGTTCATGCTAAGCCACTGGATCAATTGGAGACTGTTCGGGTATTTATGGCCACTGCTTCTCATTGGGATTGGCGTGGGCCTGTATGGATACTACGCATACGATCCATACCATCCGAGAGGCGCATGGCAAGGCGCGCTGTTGTTCGGTGGGGTCGGTGTATCCATGCTGATCTTGATGCTCGTATTTGCAATTGGTACGTATATGATTGCCGTTGCACTCATACTTGCCGGAGCAGGGCTTGCATTTGGCGGACTCAGAAATCGATTCCGTTAATGGAAGCACTAGCTGGCGAACATGTAAGCGTAAAGTTCTGAAGTGTCCGCTCTAACATGCTTCAGAATGACCTATCGTAGGAATAGATGCCGCCCTCTATGGCGGCTTTATTCGTGGTTAGCTTGATTTGGATTTTTGGTATGATTCCACACCCAGAAAGGAAAGATTTTACGATGCAAGACAGAAGCTTACTTCGCAATATCGCAATTATCGCACACGTTGACCACGGGAAAACGACTTTGGTTGACAAACTGCTTCAACAATCCGGTACATTCCGTGAGCATGAAGCTATTCAAGAACGCGCAATGGACTCCAATGACTTGGAGCGTGAACGCGGAATTACGATCCTGGCTAAAAATACAGCCATTACGTACAAAGATAATCTGATTAACATTGTAGATACACCAGGCCACGCTGACTTCGGCGGCGAGGTAGAACGCATAATGAAAATGGTTGACGGCGTATTGCTCGTCGTGGATGCATTTGAAGGCTGCATGCCGCAAACGAAGTTCGTACTTCGCAAAGCGCTTGAGAGCCAATTGACGCCAATTGTTGTTGTAAACAAAATTGACCGTCCAAATGCTCGTCCAGAAGAGGTCATCGACGAAGTGCTTGAGCTGTTCATCGAGCTTGATGCGAATGATGAGCAATTGGACTTCCCAGTTGTATATGCATCTGCGCTTAACGGTACATCGAGCATGGAATCCGATCCTGCGAAACAGGAAGAGAACATGCAGGCGTTGTATGAGACGATCATCTCCCACATCCCTGCACCAACTGAAAATCCAGAAGAGCCATTGCAATTCCTCGTTACTTTGCTCGATTACAACGAGTATATGGGACGTATTGCGATTGGTCGTGTGAACCGTGGTACGATCCGTCAAGGTCAATCTGTAGCGGTTATTAACCGTGAAGGGAAGACGAAGCAGGCACGCATCGAGAAGTTGTTCGGTTTCCAAGGGTTGAAGCGTGTTGAGCAAGAAGAAGCTGGAGCGGGCGATATCATTGCCATTGCCGGCATTAAGGATATTAACATTGGTGAGACGATTGCAGATCCGGCGAATCCAGAAGCACTTCCGGTTCTTCATATTGATGAGCCTACTCTGCAAATGACGTTCCTCGTGAACAACAGCCCGTTTGCAGGACGTGAAGGTAAATGGGTTACATCACGTAAGCTGCGCGAGCGCTTGATGAAGGAACTGGAGACAGACGTCAGCCTTCGTGTTGAAGAGACCGACAGCCCGGATGCATTTATCGTGTCGGGTCGTGGTGAATTGCATTTGAGTATTTTGATTGAGAACATGCGCCGTGAAGGATACGAGCTGCAAGTTTCGAAACCAGAAGTTATCATCAAAGTTGTGGATGGTAAGAAGACGGAGCCGATTGAGCGCTTGCTTATCGACATTCCAGAAGAAGCTACAGGTCCGGTAATGGAAAGCTTGGGAACGAGAAAAGCAGAAATGGTCAACATGATTAACCATGGCAATGGCCAAGTGCGTTTGGAGTTCTTGATCCCTGCACGTGGTCTTATCGGATACAGCACGTACTTCTTGACGCTGACACGCGGATACGGCATCATGAACCACGCGTTTGACAGCTATGGCCCATATGCTGGCGGTCAAGTTGGCGGACGTCACCAAGGCGTTCTCGTATCGACAGAAACAGGAAATTCAACACTGTACGGCATTATGTCCGTTGAAGATCGCGGTACGTTGTTCGTAAACCCAGGTACTGAAATTTATGAAGGTATGATCGTTGGTGAGCACAACCGCGACAACGATATCGTCGTAAATATTTGTAAAGAGAAGGCGTTGACGAACGTTCGCTCCGCAACCAAAGACGATACTGTCAAGATGAAAACTCCTGTTCTATTCTCTTTGGAACAAGCTTTAGAGTATTTGAATGATGATGAATATTGCGAGATTACACCGTCTTCTGTACGGTTACGCAAAAAAATACTGAACAAAAGCGAGCGTGAACGCGCAGAAAAGACGCGCAAAGTATCCGAATCCCATGTATAATGGGATTTGGACAACTTTGGCAAAGGAGTGAGCGTTTACGATGCAGGAATGGTTGGCTTCCCATCCCTTTGTAAGTTATGCGCTTATTTATCTGTTAATCGTGTATGTGTTCAATAAAGTCTTCCGTGTGCAGAAACTCCCGATATTGAAGGAGGTACTGATCTATTTGCTGATGGGATTGGGCGCGTTTGTTCTGCTCATCTTCCAAATAGACAAGCTGCCAATCATTCAATGTTTGTTTGTCGCGGTCGCTTTGATGTTCATGGTACGCATTCGCTATTTTATGGAAGCTCGCCGCAAGAAGGCGACAGATTCAAAGAACTAATGGATTGTGCGTCATCGTTATCACCATCACCGACACGCAAAGGGGAGAGAAGGCCGGATGATGAAGCTGCAAGTTGCACTATTCAATTGGCTGCAAATTCATATTGTGTCTGAGCAGCGCCCGGATGATGGGGCAGCGAAGGAGACGGTACAATTTTTTGAGACAATCTTGAAGGAGGATCATCAACTGACCTCCTTCGAGGCTTGCTTGGATGGATCGGATGAGCGATATGTCATTACGTATTGGCGGGAAGAAGAAATGAGTACAGAAGTATTCGACCGCGAAGATGCAGAGCGATTATGGCAGGACATCGAAGCGAATCCGAAATACAATGAGTAAGTGAGGTAAGATATGAATTCATCGACACCATTGCCACCTAGAACGAAGCAGAAACGGCGGAAGTCTCCTGAGAGGAAGCCCTCCGAAGGGAAGTCTTCCACGAAGAAGCGAGGGATGCCGAAATGGTTGAAGGTGACCCTTATCACCGCGCTTATCGCAGCTGTTGTCGTTATATTCATTGTCGGATATTTTGCTTGGTATGCGAACAACAAGTTGAACGATATTTCTACAGTTGCTAAACAGGGCGGCGGCAGTTCAACGGTGCAAGATACGCTTTCACCGAACAAGGAGCCTTTTTCCTTCATCTTGCTCGGTATCGACTATCGGCCAGAACTGCCTGGACGTCGTACTGATGTTGTCATGGTCGGCGCAATGCATCCGGAAACACAGGAAGCGGTGCTTGTTTCTTTGCCGCGTGATACGTATTTCGAACTGCCCGGCTATCATCCGGATAAGCTAAATCATTATTATCCGAAGTTCTTCACACTTAAGGAGCAAGGCAAGCTGGACAGCGCTACTCCAGAAGATGAGATGAAACTGATGCTTGGCAAGTATATGGGCATGCCGATCGACTATGCCGCAGTGATTAACTTCCAAGGCTTCTCTGATGTCGTGGATGCAGTCGGCGGCGTCAACGTGAACGTGGATCAGAATATGTGCTATAACGATAATGCGGATGGAACCCATATCAAGCTGAAGACAGGCCAGCAGACGCTCGACGGCAAGAACGCCCTTGACTTCGTTCGCTACCGCAAATCGAACTGCCGTCCAATGACGAAGGGCACGACAGATGCGGATCGCAACGTCCGCCAGAATGCAGTGCTGAAGGAAATCGTCGGCAACATGCAATCGCTTGGCGGACTAACAAAGGTAACAGGCGTTATTGATGCGATGGCTGATAACTTCAAAATTGATATGACACCGGATCAAATTCGAAGTTCCATTTCTACGTACTTAGGAATTAACCGCGATAACATTCACTACATTTCAGTAGATGGGAATTGGGTTAGCCCGTACATCTATCCGGACACGGTGAAGTTGGAAGAGGGCAAGCAGGCGATTAAGGATGTACTTGCCGGCAAATCATTGAAATCAACCTTATCCGGAGAAGGTGGAGCGGACTCGCAGCATGCGAATACAACCCAACCTGGCTCCTAAGTGGATAAGGGTATGCAATTTTTGAAGCATCATTAATATAATAGAGTAAAGCTGCAATTATGATGTGGAGGAGGTCTGAGTGATGTCCGAAGCTTTGATGATGGGTAATCCCTTATTGCAACATAAGATGTCCCAAGGGTCTCATCTGTTATCCGATCAAACAGGCATCGGGACGGCCTATTGCCCATCTGCAGCTGTTATGCTGGATCATGAATATGACGATGTCTTCATGCGAAAAGCCTAGTGGAACCCCACTAGGCTTTTCGTGCGTCAATATGCTTGTCCGGTCTTCACGCGGCCGTGCGGCAATCATGCAGCTACATCTGTTTTTTCAGTTTAGGCTGGTCTGTATTGCGGGATGGATCAATATGTTGGACGTCGCTTGGCATCTGCGGCACGATGCGGCCCATTATATCTGCAAGTTCTTCTGTAAAGCCAGAAATAGGGTGGCCTTGCCGAATATCAACCGCCATCTCATGAAGACGCTGATTCAAATCGATATCTGCGGTAACAAGTGCATGGGCGCCATATTTGTCTTTGCTGAGAACCTCTGCAACGGAATATTTGACAGTTCCGACTCGAGAGCGTTCTAGGCTCGCATCGACGTCAATCCCGACAATTGCGGTATTGCCGAATACGACACAGTTAACGTTGCGAACCCCCGGCACCTTCCTAGCCAGCGCAGTTAAGTGTTCGCGAACGGCTTCCCGATCGTGAATGACCGGTTTTCCATTATTCGTTGATCTCGCCTTAACTTGATTGGAGGAGTTATTCGTAGCAGCGTGCTTATTCGCGTTTCCGCATCCGGCGATGAGTCCGATGACAAGCATGGCAATTAGCAATATACGCATGAATTCATCGTTCCTTTCTTTGTTCGTTGGTCAAATAAGTAGTGCGGCATGTGTACTGACTATAGTGTGAGCGGTGCCTGCATTTTTTATGTAACACCGAGCGCGGCTGTCCGCTGGTGTTGCAAGTACGGGCATGCGAACTGAAAGGGAGATCCTATGAGTAAAATTTTTGTACTGGATACGAATGTGTTGCTGCATGATCCGAACGCATTATTTGCATTTGGCGACAATGAAGTGATTATCCCGGCAGTTGTACTGGAAGAGATTGATTCGAAGAAACGAAATGCAGATGAAATCGGGCGCAATGCCCGTACTGTTTCCCGCTTGCTAGACGGGCTCCGCGATGTAGGGCATCTTCATTCGGGGGTTAAACTGCACAACGGTGGAACGTTGAAGGTGGAGTTGAATCATCGCAGCTTTGTCAAAGTACAGGAGATGTTCGGGGAAGTATCGAATGACAATCGGATCTTGGCCGTGGCATTGAATTATCATTTAGAGCAGGAGGAACGGCAATCCGAGCCAGCAACTGTCATTCTAGTAAGCAAGGACGTGCTTGTACGAATCAAGGCAGATGTATTGGGATTGCATACAGAGGACTATATGTCAGATCGTACCGTACAATCTGGCGATGAGTTGTATAATGGCTGCGTCACCTTATTCGTTCATCCTGGGGTGATCGATGAATTTTATTCCTTCCGGCATCTCCCCATCCGCAGCTTAAATGTCAATATGTCATTTCACCCGCATGAATTCGTCATCTTGAAAGATAACATGGGGACGAGTAAGTCTGCTTTGCTCAAGGTGAGCGCAGACGCCAAGAAGCTTGAGCCGCTATTTCTCAGTAATGATCCCGTGTGGGGCATTACTGCACGGAACGCTCAGCAGCGTATGGCGCTTGAGCTGCTGCTCAATGACGATATTCCCCTTGTCACTATGGCAGGGAAGGCAGGTACAGGCAAGACGTTGTTGGCGCTTGCAGCTGGCCTCATGAAGGTGGAAGATGAGCGCAAGTATAAGAAGCTTCTCATTGCAAGGCCAGTAGTGCCAATGGGGAAGGATATCGGGTACTTGCCAGGGGAGAAGGAAGAGAAGCTTCGGCCTTGGATGCAGCCGATTTATGATAATTTGGAATTTCTGTTCGATACGAAAAAAGCTGGGGACATTGAGAAAATATTGCTGGGTATGGGCAATATTCAAGTTGAGGCGCTCACTTATATTCGTGGCCGTTCCATACCAGGACAGTTCATCATCATTGATGAGGCTCAGAATTTATCCAAACATGAAGTGAAGACAATCGTATCCCGAGTCGGGGAAGGAAGTAAAATTGTCCTCATGGGAGATCCAGCGCAGATTGATCATCCTTATCTGGATTCAGCAAGCAATGGTCTCACCTATCTGGTGGAACGGTTTAAGACAGAAAGTGTAAGCGGCCATGTCACCCTTGAGAAGGGAGAACGCTCCCGACTCGCTCAGCTTGCAGCTGATCTCCTATAGAGTCATTAGTGAGCGACAGCCCTCAGAGCCTCTGGATAGTCCCAGGGGCTTATTTTTTTGCTCTAATGACGCATTCAGATAGGGACAGCTAGTGCGTTCGGTGCTACAATAAGGAGGTGGAAAAGTCAAAAATGGTAACGTGGGAGGAGAATGAGTGCCGAACTTAAAAAAGCTGCTAGTTGCGGTTATTATGATTTTCGTTTCGTTACTCTTGCTGTCCCAATTTCATATAGATGATCAATTATTCGTACCATCACAGCCCTCAACGAATGAGGTAGCCAATCGGCCGCCTAAGGCGAAGAAGAGTCCAGAAACGTGGAAGCAGCTAAGAGTGCAGGTGAACCTGTCACCTATATCATTTATCCAACTCAATCAAGCCAATCAGACTTTTATTGACGAAACGGGCATCTATGTAGAGCTTGTCAATACGACAGATAAATTGACTGATGCTGAATGGTTCAATCAGCTGGTTCAGGAATATAGTGCGGACATTATGCTGTCAGACAGTGTTTCCGTAATGGGCTTTGCCAAAAAGGGGTGGCTGCTGCCGATTGAGCAGTCATCGAATGCTGGCTTCTCCTCTCCGGCATGGCTAATGAATCAACTGAAGTGGAATGGGTATACGTGGGGAGTACCTGCTCAGATTGATCCTTATGTGCTGGTATGGAACAAGGAATTAATGGCCGGCAGAACCAAAGAATCCTTGCCTTCTAATTGGGAGGAGTGGAAGAGGATCCTTGACCCTAGCAGTCAGGAGGGGGCTTCTGCTCTGCTTGAGCGTGGTACAGCTGCTGTAGAATTGCGTGCTATGCCTCAAGCCTGGTTTGCCTGGCATGATGGAGATAAGGAAGCCTTCTTATCGTTAATTCGGCGGTTGGGCTTGCTATGGCCGGAAGTGAATCAAGCGCCATTGATGCGTGCCGATTGGTATGCGAAGGGAGTTGCCGACAATGCGCAAGGATCCGGTCTTAAGTGGAACCAACAGTTAGCCCAGCTGGAGTCTTATCGAGCTCATTTTATACCTTGGGGAGAGAAAGCGAGCAAAACAGATACGTGGGATTTGCTGCGTGCCGGTCGAGTAGCCTTTGGGATCGTTCCCTATTCGGAAGCAGTGGCCGAGGTTAGTGAACCGCTAGCGATTGAAGCGCCAGCCGATGTACATCTTCCTGCTGGGCAGTGGGCAACAAGCAGAAGCTATATGATTGCTTCCAGTTCACAGCATGAAGCGGAGGCAAGGCAATGGATTGATTATATGACAAGTCTTGCGGTTCAGCGAGAATGGTACGATACATTGTCTGTGCTGCCTGCTCACGAACAAGCATACATAGATCGCTGGAGAGATATCCGTCGCTGGCTGCCAGATATGTTCCTGCCTCAAGCCAATCAAGGAGCGGCGTTATTTCATGCAATGGAACCGATTTATGGATGGATTGGGACAGCTGAGCTTTGGCTGAAGGGGGCTGCAACAACGGAGCAGCTCCAGAAGGAATGGAATCATTCAAGCACGATCAGCAGATAGCGGGATTGAGTATCCATCCATGGTACAATGCACTGGATACGGCCATCTGCTGATTCTCTGACGAGGAGAAGTTCTAGCCTTACCGCCTTACCAGCTGAGCGCCAGCTTGACGGTAAGGCTTTTGTCTTCAATTGTCACTTCTTTGGCTTCAATAAAAGATACGAGCTGCTTCGGGTAGAAGCCAAGATCGAATTTTTCCTCCAACTCTGTACGCGTCGACTCGGGCAGTTCAAGCCCATTGAACAACATTCGATCAACATGGAACAAGATTCGATTCTCAGGTTCCGATTCTATCGTATAATGCCCTTCGATACGTACGCTCATGCCAGAGCGCGAGCCTTCAGCGGCGATCATGCCTTCCTTGAATTGGAATGCAAAGGTTTCGAACATGGGATCCTGCTCACGGAGAAACTGATTGAGTTGTTCTTCCTTGACTGTGATCGTATAATTAGTACCCTCGATGCTAAGGCTTCCACTATTTTTGACAAAATCGGGGAGCTTGTTCATCGCATTGGCCAATGCTCGGAAATAATGACGAACTTCATAAAGTCCAACGTTCTGCCAGTAAGTTGTAAACTCTTGTATAAGTGCATTCATCGCTTTAGGATCACTGCTGGCCGATATGTCAGCGTCCAGCTTCTGCTGCAGCCGCTTGAGCCGATCGCGCTGATCAATCAGCTGAGTGCGTACCGTTGAAAGCTCCCTTTCCAGACGCATATGCTGATCTCTTGTCTGACGCAAGGCTTGCGTTTGTTCCTTATAGTCATTCATAATGTCCTGATCAGACTGGAAGAGGATCTGGAAATATTCGAATAACTGAAACATATCTTGCAGCTGATCCGCAGAGAGAACAGCCTGGAGCATCATGTCTCGTTCTCCAATATAATAAGCGCGAAGCACACGACCGGCTTGTTCTCGCTTCTGTTCCAAGGCGGCTTCGCGGGTCTGAAGCTCAGCTTCCGTTCGTGAACGTTCTTTGGCTGTCGATGCTTCCTGAACGGAGATACGATCGATCTCCTTATCCAGTTCTGTGATAGAGAGACTCTGTTGAAGCAGCTGCAGCTCTTCAGCGGTAGGCTGAATGCTCCATTGTACAGGCGAAGCTGGCTCCGCACCTGTCGCACACGGAACGATCGCGATGAGCTGCATCGATAGTAGAAGTCCGATAAGCGAGCGCCATGCGCGTGTCGTTATGGTCATGAGGCGACCTCCTTAAATAGTTGCACAACATTATCGTATGTTCAGATCGGGTTGGACATGACCTGAACTCGTGGTTGTGTACATAGAGTTGTATACATGGATGATACTTGCATGACTTAGCAAGATACTTCTATTGAACCTGCATAGATAGAAAGGAAGGACTGTATGTCTCATTATCAGCCGAATCCCGTCCTCATTCAATACTTAATTAACCAAATTGAACAATCCGATAGCAGCTGCATCCCTTTTTCGCAGTTTATGGGCACCTGTCTGTATCACGCAACAGACGGATATTATATGTCAGAACGACCGAAGATTGGGCGTAATGGCGATTTCTATACAAGCTCGAATATCGGCTCAATCATGGCTGAGATGCTTGCTGTCTATGTAGAACGACGCACAAGGGAGCGTGGCTGGGATGCTGATTCCATCACGCTGGTAGAATGGGGAGCTGGTACAGGACGACTCGCACTGCAGATGAGCCAGCGGCTTAAGTATGATCGCTTCGAAGGCTATAAGCATGTCATTGTGGAAAGAAGCCCGCATCATCAGAGACTAGTATCCGAATTGCTCGGAGGAGAGCGGGTTCCAATTACATGGTGGGATGAACAGGTGTTTGAACAAGAGGCTCCTACACGGCGCCTGTTCGTTGTAGCCAATGAACTGCTTGATGCATTCCCAGTCGAGCGCATCCGGCATCATGATGGCCGGTATGAACAGTGCTATGTGAAGTGGGATGAGGAGAAGGAGCAATTCATGCCGCTATGGCTGCCCGCAACGGAAGATATTCTCCTATGGCTAGAGGAACATGAAATTCAACTTGTGGATCAGCAAATTTTTGATGCGGGGATTGCGATGACGGCCTGGATGACCTCAATTTTAAGTCAGGTGGGGGAAGCAGAGTTCATATTTATTGATTATGGGGATGGAACGAATGAGCTGACAGCAGCACATCGGATGGAGGGGACACTGATGTGTTACCATCGTCATCAGGCTCATGACAACCCTTGGATTCATATTGGCGAGCAAGATATCACGTCGATGGTGGATTTCGATATTTGCCAGCGTGTTGCGAAGCAAGTGAATGCTGCGATCATCGGTTATATGACACAAAAGTCATTTTTACTCGAACAGGGGTTGCTAAATGAATTGCAGCAGCATACCAACCCAGATCCGTTCAGTGCGGAAGCGCGTCGCAATCGTGCCATTCGACAATTGCTGCTGAGTGATCAGATGAGTGAACGGTTTCATGTACTCCTGCTGTCTTGCGGTTCGGAATCGGAAATTGGAATATTATAAGATTCAACACAAAAGAAGCGCCAAGAGATCGCCGATCTCTTGACGCTTCTTTCTGTATCTATTCATTCTTTCATTCATTATCCGTCCGCAACAAGTCAACAGACAGTGATGCTGCTTAGTAAGGGTTTTTCATAACGAAGACGCTCCAGTACGAAAAGCCGCTGAAGCATACGACCATGTACGCCCAAAACAGCATTGTATATGTACGTTCGGACAATTTCAAGTAACCCAGCAACACAAAAAAAGCAGTCTGCATGAAGAACAGGAGCGCCATCTCAATCATGTCTCCTGCGAACGCCATCAGACCGATTACTAATGTCCAGAAGCCGAGTACGCGATACATCCGTGCCACGATTCATCCCCCTCTCGTTACGTTAAACCCAACATTTACTATTGACATTATAGCGTTCTAGCCATCTGGTGTAAACTGCCAATCTTGATGGATTAACGAACTTTTTCGGAATCTCCCCTTCATTGTGATCTATTGTATGGACAGGCATACGTATGATTCATAGAAAAAATGGATATACATTTTAGTATCCGATAGATTCTATGAACTCTACCATGGGCATAGAGATGGAATAAGCGGTTGATTACCGACTGATCATCCTTCGTCACTTGCTTCAATGCATATGGCGTGGGTGCTGTATACAACCGAATTGAATGAGTGTCGTTAGGAGGGTATCGCATGACAGCAATTAGACAAGATGCGTGGACAGCGGACGATGATTTGATTTTGGCAGAAGTGACGTTAAGACATATTCGAGAAGGAAGTACCCAGCTAGCTGCTTTTGAAGAAGTAGGGGAAAAGATTGGCCGCACCTCTGCGGCTTGCGGATTCCGCTGGAATAGCTGTGTCCGTAAAAAATATGAAGCTGCCATTCAGCTTGCAAAAGCACAGCGTCAAAAGCGAAACTATATGAAAAAGCAGCCTATTGGTGCACAGGTGGCCTCTATTGCATTGGCGGACAGTGAAGAAGTCGGCCTTAAGCCAGAGCTCATTACCGAAGAATCACTTTCCATGGATATGGTGATCCGCTTCTTGCGTCAATGGCGCAACAGTTATCAAGAGCTGTCGCGTCAATTGAAGCATACGGAGAAAGAACTGCATGAGAAGGAAGAGCAGTATCACCGTCTGCGTGAAGAGAATGAGTATCTCTCCAAACAGGTGAATGCCGTTCAAACGGATTACCGTACGGTAAATGATGATTATAAGGCGCTCATTCAAATTATGGATCGTGCTCGCAGATTAGCGATTTTAAGTGAAGAAGAGGACGACTCCAAAACTCGCTTTCGGATGGACGCCAATGGCAACCTAGAGCGAATTGAATAGTTCCATCCGCTTACAGAAAGCGTGAAGGGAGAGCATTGCTCACTCTTTGCGCTTTTTTGTGTTTTTGCATTCGGTTTGATATAACAAATAGATACTTGTACACAAGGGAAGGTGCCTGATATGGTTATCGATATTATTGGCGGGGGGTCATTGGGGCTGCTTCATGCAGCGATGCTGATGAGAACACGTAATTCAATAGATAGCAGCAATACAAAGGTGAGGATGTGGACACGAACTCCGGAGCAGGCGGAGCTAATTCGTAGTCAAGGGATTCACCTCGAGGATCTGGATGGGAGGCAGGCCCATATCTATCCAGTACATGCGTATCCGTTGGCAGAAGCAGGAGAAGTACTTGAACGGACAGGTATGAGAGCGAGCAGCATATGGTTGTTCGTGAAGCAGACACATATTGATTCTGAGCTTCTTAGTCAGTTAGAGAAGTTTCCTAGAGAGCAGACAGCTTCATTGGTGTGCTATCAGAATGGGGTTGGTCATATGGAAGCACTTAGTGCGATATGGCCGCACGAGCAATTAATATGGGCGGTTACAACGGAAGCGGCTAAGCGAGTAAATTGCAATGAGGTTGTACATACGGGGCACGGGCATACGTCAATTGGCATCTGGGAGCCTGCTGGAAGCCGAACAGAACAGAAGGAATTAGTCAATTCTTTATGTTTGTCAACAAAGAAGTTGCTAGAAAATGCAGGATTTCAAACGTTTTTGTCGAACAACATCGAAGGTATGGTTTATCAGAAATTGCTTATCAATGTCATTATTAACCCATTAACGGCTGTGCTGCGCATCAAGAACGGTCAACTGCTGCTGCAAGAGGACAGGCTGTCTTTAATGAAGGAGTTGTTCGGTGAGGCTGCTGCGGTATACCGAGCGGCTCATATTTCTATCGATGAAGAGAAGGATTGGGAGCGGGTTGTTCAGGTGTGCCGGATGACTTCGTCCAATTCGTCGTCCATGCTTCAAGATGTAGAAGCGGGAAGAAGGACAGAAATAGAGGCAATAACGGGGGCACTTATCCGAATGGCTGATCGATATGAGGTTGCAGTACCGCTTCATCGTATGATGTACCGTCTTATTCTAGCAAGTTGCGAATAACATTTCCCGTGCTGATCCCTTGTTGAGAGGAGTGAGTCTACCCGAATATGTTTCAACTGATGTTTGACGGATTCGTTCTGCTTTCTTTACTGCCCTTCTTCCCATTTCTTATTACTTGGCTAATTGGTAGGGGGCTGCTTAAACCGAAGAAGAGGGCAATTAAGCTGGCAATGGATATAACGACGGTGTTTCTCATTGCCTCGGTAGGCGGTTTATATAATACGTTGTTTGATTCTAAGGCAGGATTTTATTGGATACTGTTCTTTCTGTTAATCGCAGCAGGGTTAATCGGTGGGTTGCAACAGCAGAAGTATGGCAGGTGGGATCCGAGAAAATTGATTCGTGTCATTTGGCGAATAACTTTCTTCTTGCTTGGCGTACTGTACGTTTTCTTGCTATTGATTGGAATAATTATTTATTCGGCAAGCATGTAGGATAAGCTATACTCATAAAGGTAGATTATTGATAGGACTCATGCGTCAATATCAATGGATGATGGCAGCTAGTTGTTGAATTGTGCATGAAGGAATGGAATACATAATCTTTGTTTTGACGGTCAGAAGCCGCATTGTGTACAATCGAGACGAGGCAAAAAGGGAGGCGGCTATCTTTGAAATGGCCAATATTATCTATTCCGGTTCAGCAACCGCTGACCGTACAGTACATGGAACGCGAACCATCTGTTGTCGAGACGTTCTACGAATATCATCCGGACTTGGATTGGGAGAAGAGAGCGGATTGGGTGGAGCGTTCGGGACAGCTAAGAGTGAATCGCACACGCTTGGTCGATGTGCTTACCCGCTATAATGAGCGGTTCAATAACAGCCAAGCTGTACGAGATTCCATAGAACGACTGAAGGATGAGCGGTCGTTAGTCGTTGTAGGGGGACAGCAGGGCGGCTTGTTTACGGGTCCGCTGCTTGTTCTGTATAAAGCAATTTCCATTATTCGAATGGCGCAAGAAGCAGAAATCAAATTAGCAAGACCAGTGGTTCCTGTCTTCTGGATTGCTGGAGAGGATCATGATTTTGATGAGGTTGATCATACGTATGTGGTAACCTCCGATCCTGCTGTACAGCGTATACGAATGGAGAAGCCAGGTGATCGTCGTGCCCCTGTGAGCCATGTGAAGCTGGATGCTGCTGCATGGGAATCGGTTCTTACAGAGCTAGAGAGTTCCTTGCCCAAGACGGAGTTTACACCAGGGCTGCTCGAGCACCTGCGCGAATCAGTGGCTACTTGTGCCACGCTGTCAGATTCCTTCGCAGCGACTATGGGCCGACTATTTGGTGAATATGGACTCGTGCTCATCGATTCGGCAGATGACGGACTGCGCGAGCTTGAAGCGCCTATGTTCGAGGCGATCCTCCAGCACAATGACCGACTGGAGAAGGCTTACGACACCAGTGAGCAGCAGCTTGCTTCTTATGGCTATAGCCCTCAGGCGGTACGTTCCGAACACAGCGCGAATGTGTTCCTCGTGCGTGACGGGGAGCGACACTTGCTGCATAAGGAGAACGGGCAATTCGTCAATCATCGCCAAGGAATATCGTGCACGATGGAGCAGATGTTGGACATCGCACGGAATTCACCGCAGGAGCTGAGCAATAATGTATTGACGAGACCGCTTATGCAGGACTATTTATTCCCAGTACTGGCTACCGTGCTTGGACCAGGAGAAATTGCTTACTGGGCGCAGACGAAGCAGGCATTCAGAGAGCTGGGAATGAGAATGCCAATCATATGGCCACGCATGGGATTTACTTGTATTGAGGGGACACTAAATAAGCTTCTGGATAAGTATGAGTTGTCGGTTGAAGATGTTGTGTATCATTACGAAGCAAGAAGAGCTTCGTGGTTGCAAGCGCAGGATGCACTTCACTTGGATGAACGCTTCGAGACGCTGCGTGCAGAAGTGGATACTAGATATACCGAGCTGCTGGAGGACCTTGTCGTATCGCTTCCTGCACTTGGGAAACTTGGTGCTACGAATCATAATAAAGTACTTGAACAGATTGATTTCCTTCATCACCGTGCTAAGGACGCGATGGCGAAGCAGCATGAATCAGGTTTGCGGCAATGGGAACGGCTGCATGTCTCCCTTCATCCGCTTGGCAAACCACAGGAACGTGTATTGAATATGCTAGGGTATGCCTGCCGTTACGGTGAGAATTGGTTTGCGATGTTGATGGAAGCTCCTGTCGTATGGAGAGGGGAACATCGCATCGCCCTGTTGTCATAAGCTATGTTAAGAGCATGAGCTGGAAAGACCCGATTTCCTGAAATCAAGACGGATCATGAAATGGCTTCTTAATCCAAAATGGGAGAGGATGAACTGTCCATGAGTAATACACCAACTCGTAATACAAATGCGGCAAACAAGAGCATCATCCGAGATATTGCATTGGCACCAGAAGGTCATTTGAAAATTGAATGGGTTCAAGCGCATATGCCTGTGCTTAACCGCATTCGGGAACAATTTGAGGCGGAGCAGCCATTCAAAGGACTCAAAGTAGCAATATCGCTTCATTTGGAGGCGAAGACCGCTTATTTGGCGAAGGTCGTTCAAGCTGGTGGCGCAGATGTAACGATAACAGGAAGCAACCCGTTGTCGACGCAGGATGATGTATGCGCTGCGCTAGTTGAAGACGGCATTACTGTATACGCCAAGTACAACCCAGATCCGGAAGAATATAAGCAGTTGCTTATTCACACATTGGAGACGAAGCCTGATTTGATTATCGACGATGGAGGAGATTTGGTCTCGATTCTGCACGCTGAGCGCCCTGACTTGCGTGATCAAGTGAGAGGCGGCGCGGAAGAAACGACTACAGGCATTCTCCGCTTGAAGGCGATGGAGAAGGATGGCACGCTTCAATTCCCGATGGTTGCCGTTAATGATGCGTATTGCAAGTATTTGTTCGACAACCGTTATGGTACTGGTCAGTCGGTATGGGATGGCATTAATCGTACAACGAATCTGGTTGTAGCCGGCAAGACGGTGGTCGTGGTCGGGTACGGATGGTGCGGCAAGGGGGTTGCTATGCGTGCCAAAGGTCTCGGCGCGAATGTCGTTGTTACCGAGGTGGACGCGATCAAAGGCGTAGAAGCCTACATGGATGGATTTACAGTGCTGCCGATGATCGAGGCCGCTCGTGTAGGAGATATCTTTGTGACCGTCACAGGCAACCGTGATTGCATCCGTGGTGAGCATTATGACGTGATGAAGGACGGTGCCATCTTGTCCAATGCTGGACATTTCGATGTTGAAGTGAATAAGCCTGAGCTTGCGGCTCGTTCCACATCTGTACGTACGGTACGCAAGAACATTGAAGAATACAAGCTGCAAGATGGCCGCAGCATCTACTTGCTGGCTGAAGGCCGTCTAGTCAATCTGGCTGCAGGGGATGGCCATCCAGCTGAAATTATGGATATGACATTTGCGCTTCAAGCAATGTCCTTGAAATATGTAAATGATCAATATCAATCCATTGGGAAAAAAGTTGTCAATGTGCCGTATGAGCTTGACGAGCAAGTTGCACGCTACAAGCTGGAGTCGCTCGGAATCTCCGTAGACACGCTTAGCAGCGAGCAAAAGTCTTACTTGGAGAGCTGGCAAGAGCACTGATGGAATGAAGCGATGAAGCCTGTATCAGACAAGAAGGAAGAACCGCCATTAGCGATATGTTAGTGGCGGTTTTATTTTGTGTATGAAGCTTACCTATGCAACATATTTCTTGGCAATTCGTCTATTGATTGAGTATGGAGAACAAAGCCATTACATCCAAGATATCCATGCCAAGATGATAGAGGGGGCATACGGGATGAAAAAGAGAAATTGGGGATGGCAAACAGTCGTGCTGGCGTCGCTTCTGCTGTTGCTGCTTCTTGGTGGCTGTAGTTCGGCATCAGACAGTCAAGGGTTAAAAATGGCGGGGAATACAGCGCCAGAAGCGGCTCAGATGGAAGCGACTAGTAATGATGCTGCTGTAAGCAGAGAGGAACCATTACAGGTGGGTGCGGGGCAGCAAGTGCAGGTAAAGACCGATCGCAAGCTCATTTATGAAGCGCAGCTTCGCATGGAAGTTGCCGACTACGGGGCTGTGAAAGAGAAGCTGAATCGATTCATTGCGCAATCACAAGGCTATGTGCTGCAATTTTCGGATCAGGAGACAGACAGCGAGCGAGGCGGATCCTATGTCATTAAGATTCCTGCTGTTGGATTTCAATCGTTCATTGATGAGCTAGGCAAGTGGGAGTCGATCTCCTATACTCGTCAATATTCGGCTAATGATGTGACCGAGGAGTATGTTGATTTACAGGCGCGGCTTAAGGCGCGCCGCACAGTAGAGTCAAGACTGCTGTCCTTCATGGAGAAGGCCACGAAATCGGAAGATTTATTAAACTTCTCGAATGAGCTGGGGAATGTACAATCGGAAATTGAACAAATTGTGGGGAAAATGAGGTATTATGATAACAATGTAGCGATGTCCACGATTACATTGGATATGGTTCAACGGCTTAAAGCGAAGCGTGGTCAAGCGCTTGAGGATGCATTTGGAACTCAAGTAGCGGATACCCTTGTAGGCAGTTGGGACGCTCTTTTAAAATGTGTGAAGTCTATTGTTCTCGTGCTTGTTGCGCTGCTTCCTTTTCTTTGTGCGCTGCTCATTATCGGAACTCCGATCTGGCTTATCACCAGAAAGAAGAGAGGAAGGAATGGAAACTTGAGCGGGAATACCGGGGAGAATGTGTTGGGATCAATAACACCAGCAGATGCTGAGGCGGCAGAGGCAGCATTAGAAGACGCAAGTAAAGACAAGGCTGCGGATTCTTCTGAAGTGCAGAGTGACACAGGCAACTCGGCTGTAGACAATGGCGAAGATAGAAGGTAAGAGCATGATTAGGCATGCTGATGTCCTGTCTTTGTATGTGTTAATGGAAACATATCCAAAATTTATATAGGCCTATTTCGCAATAAAATCCTGCTTTCTAGCAGGATTTTTTTCTTTTATGGCGAAGTATACATTCGTTGTGGAGGAAAGTGGGGCACTGTGGTGGATTTAGGGGGAGGAGTGGTGGCTGATGTTTATGGGCGAGTATCAACATAGCATCGATGACAAAGGCCGTCTCATCATACCTGCTAAGCTGCGTGACTCTTTAGGAATCACATTTATACTGACTCGAGGGTTGGATCAGTGTCTCTTCGTCTACCCTATGAATGAATGGGAAGCACTTGAGCAGAAGTTAAAGGCACTTCCCTTAATGAAGGCTGATGCTAGAGCCTTTACCCGTTTCTTCTTTTCTGGGGCAAGTGAATGTGAATGGGACAAGCAAGGTAGGGTTACAATCCCTTCCCATTTGCGCGGCTATGCACATTTGGAAAAAGAATGCATGGTTATCGGTGTCCAGAATCGGGTAGAGATTTGGAGCAAGGATGCTTGGGAACAATATGTAGAGCAGTCGGAATCCGCATTTAACGAAATTGCGGAGACGTTGGTTGATTTTAATTTTTAGGTGAACATCAGGACTATCATAACGCATCGCAGCTAGATGGGAACCGAAATTGGGAGGTATTGCGTTGTTTCATCATATTACCGTGTTGAAAGAAGAATCGGTAGAAGGCTTGCGAATACGTCCTGACGGCATTTATGTCGACTGTACGCTAGGAGGAGCTGGACATAGCGAGCGAATTGTTTCTCAGCTGTCATCTGCCGGAAGACTAATTGCGCTGGATCAGGACGATTGGGCGTTGGATAATGCGAAGGTTCGGCTTGCGTCTTATTTGGATCGAGTAACGCTTGTCAAAACCAACTTCCGCCATTTGGAGGAAGCATTGATTCAAGCGGGTGTACCGCAGGTGGATGGAGTTCCACAAGTGGATGGGATCCTATTCGATCTTGGCGTATCATCGCCTCAGCTTGATGAAGGAGAGCGTGGATTCAGCTATAACCATGACGCGCCGCTGGATATGCGTATGGATCAGAATGGCGAATTGACAGCTTACGATATTGTCAATGGCTGGTCAGAAGCCGATATCGCGAAAATTTTGTATCAATACGGGGAAGAGAAATTCTCGAAGCGTATTGCCAGAGAGATTGGCGCAGCTCGCGCTAAGCAGCCCATTCAGACGACCGGAGAACTCGCAGAGCTGGTCAAGGCAGGTATTCCTGCTGCTGCAAGACGAACAGGCGGACATCCTGCGAAGCGAAGCTTCCAGGCGCTCCGAATTGCTGTTAATGACGAGCTTGGCGCTTTTGAAGATGCCTTACATCAAGCGGTACGCTGCTTGAAACCGGAAGGAAGAGTGGCCGTGATTACGTTCCACTCGCTGGAGGATCGGATCTGTAAGCACATTATGAATGATTATGTAGGAAAATGCACATGCCCACCGGGGTTGCCAATGTGTGCATGTGGCCACAAAAGTGTATTGTCGTTAGTGAATCGCAAACCAATTGCCCCGAATGATAACGAGTTGGCAGACAACCCGCGGTCGCGTTCGGCTAAGTTGCGTGTTGCTCAAAAATTGGGATGAGGGGGAGCAGATAAATGGCCTATGTGCGCGGCAACCTGGCGATGCGTCCAGAGAAACAGACACAGCAGAAGCCTCGATATCGTCAAACGAAGAAGAAGGTAACCCGGAAATCTACTCTACCTACTCGAGAGAAGCTGCTTTATTTGGGCACAATCGGTTTCTGCGCGGGCGTAGCTTTGTTCATCATTAGTGGGTATGCCAATATTTACAACATGAACCTGAAGGTTCAAGAAACGAAGCGGGCAACGGTTGCACTGACGAATGAAGTGTCGGAGCTAACGGTGGAGAAGGAGAAGCTGTCCGATTGGAATCGGATTGAACGCGAAGCAAGAAAGAATGGTTTGCGCTTCCCTGAGACATTATCTGAGATCGAAGTATACAAACAACAAGTAGGAAACGATTAAACGAGGGATGAAGATGGTCAAACGAATTAAGTTGCGCACGTTGACGATCGGGGGCTTATTCACCCTCTTTTTTATTGTCATTATTGGGAGACTGTTTTGGTACCAAGTTATTAATCAGCCATTTTGGATGGCGGAAGCCAAGCAGTCTTGGGCTGTGAAGAAGGAGATTACCCCAGTTCGAGGCACGATATATGACAAGAATGGTGAAGTGCTTGCTATGGATGCACCTGCATACACAGTAGCGGTCGGCCCTAAGATCATTCAGGAACTGCGCACCTCGAAGAAGTTAGTTGAGAAGAATATTGATGTAGAGCGGCTTATCGTAGAAAAACTGAGCGTCATACTGAAAAAACCTGAGAACGAATTGTATGAGCTCGTCCGCAAGAAGAAAGACAAGGATGAGTTCTATGCGCAGGTAGAAGTTCGCAGTGAAGGCTGGAAGGTGAACGATGAGACTGCACAGAAGCTAAGAGACTTCACAGATGAGTTGAAGAAGACGACAGAATTGAGAGATGTCGGACTCTACCTCTTGCCTGAGGTGAAGCGTTTCTACGCGAAAGAATCATTGGCGTCGCATGTGCTTGGTTATACAGATAAGCAGGGCAATCCGATTGGCGGAATTGAGAAGCTGTATGACGAACAGCTGCGCGGAGCTGCAGGGATGCTCCAATATGAGAAAGATCGGATGGGTAATAAGCTGCCGAAGGCTTCGGAAGTATACAAGCCATCTAAGGATGGAGACAACATATACCTCACTATCGATCGTAATATTCAGCAATATATTCAAGATGCGATGCGTGAGGTGTACAATAAATACTCTCCTCATAGCATGACGGTAATAGCAGCAGATCCGAAGACTGGCGATATATTGGGGCTCGCGAATATGCCAGATTTCAATCCGAATACGTATTGGGATGCTAAGGACATTGCAGCTTTTTACAATCATGCGGTTCAGTCTCGATATGAGCCGGGCTCAACATTCAAAATTGTGACACTGGCCGCGGCTGTGCAGGAAGGCATCTTTGATCCGAATGCGACATTCGTTTCTGGACGCATCTATGCGGGAGGACGGCTCATCCACGACGTTAACCGTGATGGATGGGGGAGAATTACGTACTTCGAAGGTCTTAAGCGATCCAGTAACGTTGCCTTCGTTAAACTTGGATTTGAGCAATTGAAGGAAGAGCGCTTGAAGGCGTACATTGAGAAATTTGGCTTTGGCAAACCGACAGGCATTGAACTTCCCGGAGAGAACAATGGTCTTATCCGATTTGAATATCCGGCAGACGTGGCTGCGGCATCGTACGGACACGGTAAGGTTCAAGTCACGCCAATCCAGCAAATTATGGCAGTGGCAGCTGTAGCCAATGGCGGCAAGCTTATGAAACCGCATATTGTTCGGAAGGTTCATGATCCCGTTACGGGTGAAGTGACTGAACGCAAGCCGGAGGTAGTTCGTCAAGTAATCGACCCAGGCGTTGCAAAAACGGTAAGTGAATATTTGGAACAGGTTGTTGCGGATCAGCAGATTGGTACAGGTAAAAATGCGTATATCGAAGGATATCGCGTTGCCGGCAAGACAGGTACAGCATTGAAGGTCATTAACGGTGAATATGCCACGACTCGTGCGGTAGTATCTTTCGTCGGCTTTGCTCCTGTTGAGGATCCACGTATTGCTCTTTTGGTTGTTGTGGATGATCCGCAGGATTATTGGGAAGGTGGCGGCTTTGTAGCGCCGCTCATGTTCAAGAAGATCGTATCGCAGTCGCTGCGTTACATGGGTGTTCCTTCTTCAATCTCCGGCCAAGAAAAGGGCAGTGACAAGAAGACGGGTGCACCAACAACCGTTAAGGCACCTGATATTCAGGGCCTGAAGCCTTACGATGCCAAACAGCGATTGGCTGAGCAAGGCATCGTCTTCGAGACGGTTGGAGCAGGGGAGAAAGTGAAGCGTCAATATCCGGCGCCAGGCGAGCCATTGGCAATCGGCCAACGGATATACCTGCTTACTGACGAGCCTGATAAGCTGCCTTTGCCGAACTTTAAGGGCAAATCGCTGCGTGATGTCATGGAGATCACCTCCATGCTCGGTTGGGAAGTTCGTGTTGATGGAGAAGGCTACGTCACCGAACAAAAAGAAACCAATGAAAATGGGGCACGTATCGTTCATATTAAATTGGAGCCGAAACATCCGTAAGGTGTGAGGCGGAGAAGGAAAAAAGTGGTCTTGTGTAGGCTTACGGATCATCCTCTTGAAGCTTGTTCTATCCGCTGGTTGTCCCGAATAGGTTGTTTATGAACCGATGTCGGACGAGGGAGGGTATATATGAAGGTTACAGGGGTGACGATCCGTAAGAGGTTAATCGTTGGAATGGTGCTCATATCGATTGGATTTATCGCGCTCATTGTCCGCTTGGCGTATGTGCAGTTGTGGGAGGGCAAAGATCTGGCGAATCTGGCAGAAGATTCGTGGCGGAGGGAGATTCCTATTTCCCAGAAGCGCGGTGAGATACTGGATCGCAAAGGCGAAAGAATCGCCTACAATATCAGTTCTCCAACGATATGGGCTATTCCTGTGCAAATTGAAGACCAGAAAGCCACTGCAGCACAAATTGCACCTCTCCTTGGGATGAAAACGGAAGTTGTAGAGCGCATGATTGCGAAAGGGCAGTCTGTGAAGCAGATTAAGGGCGGCGGTCGTAAAATATCGCTTGAAACAGCGGAAAAAGTACGGGAGTTGAACTTGCCGGGGATCGTCGTGGCAGAGGATAATAAAAGATATTATCCTTATGGCGATTTGGCGGCTCATATACTCGGCTTCACCGGTATAGACAATCAAGGGTTGACAGGTATTGAGCAGAGGTATGATTCTGCATTAACCGGCTTGCGAGGGAACATCGCCTATTTGTCTGATGCAAGTGGAAATCAGATGCCGAATTCCTCAGAAAAGTACATCGTTCCCCGAGATGGATTAAATTTGCAATTGACGATTGACAAGCAGATACAGACAATTATGGAGCGGGAACTTGATCGTGCGATGGAGGAATTGAAGCCGAATCAGGCGCTGGCGATTGCCATGGATCCGAATACGGGTGAAATTTTGGCAATGGCAAGCAAGCCAAGCTACGATCCGGCTCATTACAAGGACTTCCCCTCTGATGTATATGATCGCAACCTGCCCATTTGGATGACTTATGAGCCGGGTTCTACGTTCAAGATCATAACGCTTGCTGCTGCGATACAGGAGGGCAAGGTTGATCTGTACAATGAACATTTTTTTGACCCTGGACGTGTAGAAGTCGGTGGAGCGAAGCTGCGCTGCTGGAAACGCGGGGGTCATGGCAGTCAGACCTTCTTGGAAGTCGTCCAAAATTCGTGCAACCCAGGCTTTGTTGCACTTGGTAATCGACTGGGTAAAGAGACATTGTTCGATTACATACGCAACTTTGGTTTCGGACAGAAGACAGGCATTGACCTGAGTGGAGAAGCAAGCGGAATTTTGTTCAAGCTTAGCCGGGTAGGCCCTGTTGAGCTTGCCACTACTGCGTTCGGACAAGGGGTATCTGTCACGCCTATTCAGCAAATTACGGCAGTGTCTGCGGCCATCAATGGAGGCAAGCTGTTCAAGCCGCATGTGGCGAAGTCATTCATTCAGCCGGAGACAGGGATGGTTGTTGAAGATATTAAGCCGGAATTGGTCAGACAAGTCATCAGTCCAGAGACCTCAAGCAAGGTGCGTGATGCTCTTGAACATGTGGTTGCTCAAGGCACGGGGAGAAATGCTTTTATCGATGGTTATCGCGTTGGTGGCAAAACAGGTACCGCACAGAAGGTTATCAATGGCAGATATTCACCGAACGAGCATATTGTATCGTTCGTTGGTTTCGCACCTGCTGATGACCCGAAGGTTGTTATCTATACAGCAGTTGATAATCCGCAAGGCATACAATTCGGTGGTCTTGTAGCTGCGCCGATTGTGAAGCGGATTATGGAAGATACGCTCCATTATATGGGCGTTGAGCCGCGGAAGGAACAAGTTTCTCGCAAGTATCGTTTCGATGAGACGCCGGTTGTTGTCGTTCCTAACTTAGTAGGGAAGACCTTGACTGATATCTACGAAGATATGAATATGAATTTTCAATTAGCCAAATCCGGTACGGGCAACACCATTATTCATCAGGCGCCTAAGCCCGGAACCCGTGTAGATCGAGGATCTACGATTCGAATCTATATGGGAGAAGAGAAAGAGACGGAGGAATAATTCATGCAACAGATGCAATTGGCTGAAGCTTGCTCACGAATGCTGACAGCGAAGTGCAAGGGAGACGAACATACAGTCGTAACAGGACTCGCGATGGATTCACGCCATGTGGCGCAGGGGGATCTGTTCTTCTGTATTTCTGGTACGGCCGAAGACGGCCATCGTTATGCAGAGCAGGCGGTTCAAGCTGGTGCAGCTGCACTTGTGGTAGAACGTGAATTGGAGCTGCCGGTTCCTCAATTGATTGTGAAGAGTGCTAGACATGCACTTGCAGTACTGTCAGATGCGTTCTATGGTTCACCTAGCCGCAGTATGAATCTAATTGGCATTACGGGAACGAATGGTAAGACAACAACCACGTATTTGATTGAAAAAATCTTGAATGATGCGAAGCGAAATGCAGGTGTCATCGGAACGATTCAAATGCGTTATGCAGGCAAGGTGTTCCCAATGTCGCGTACAACTCCGAATGCCTTCGAACTGCAAAAGTCGCTTCATGACATGGTGAACGAGGGTGTAGATGCCGTGGCTATGGAGGTATCTTCCCACGCACTCGTACAGGGACGTGTACAAGGCTGCCGTTTCCGTACGGCTGTCTTCACGAACTTAACACAAGATCATCTGGACTATCACGAGACGATGGAAGCATATCGTGAAGCCAAAGGCCTGTTGTTCTCACGGCTAGGCAATACATTCTCTGACGCTGAGGAAGATCGCTCCTATGCGGTGCTCAACGCAGATGACCCGGCTTCTGAATACTTCGCAAGCATGACAACCGCTGAGACGATCATGTATGGCATGACAGAGCAGGCGGATGTTCGTGCCGAGAATATTCGGATTACGGCAAAAGGAACGAGCTTCACAGTTCATACATTCAGAGGCTCGGCAGACATTCAGCTGCGTATGGTTGGTAAGTTCAATGTATACAATGCATTAGCAGCGATTGCTGTAGGACTCATTGAAGGCATCGAACTGGATGCGATTCGTGTGAGCCTTGAAAGTGTTGCTGGAGTTGACGGGCGTGTAGAAGCTGTTGAGGCAGGACAATCCTTTGCCGTGATCGTGGACTACGCGCATACACCGGATGGACTGGAGAATGTGCTGCAGACGGTGAAGGAGTTCGCAGAAGGACGTGTCATCAGTGTATTTGGCTGTGGTGGAGACCGAGATCGTACGAAGCGTCCGCTGATGGCCAAAATCTCGGCGAAATACGCGGATTATTCCATCGTAACTTCCGATAACCCTCGTACGGAAGACCCTGATTTGATTATTAAGGATATTGTAGCGGGCCTTCATGAAGTGAACTTGGATCCAAGCCGTTATGAATGCATCGTTGATCGCCGTGCTGCCATCACGAAAGCTATTGAAATGGCAAGCCCGCACGATGTAGTATTGATTGCGGGGAAAGGCCATGAAACTTACCAAATCATCGGCAAGGAAACATTTGACTTCGATGACCGCTTGGTGGCCAAAGAAGCGATAAGGGGCAAAGTTCAGTGATTGAAACAACGTTACGAGAAGTAGCGGACTTGTGTGGAGGGACACTCTCTGATCCCTCCTATGGAGACCGCACGGTAAAAGGGGTTAGCACGAACTCGCGCAAGATCGATTCTGGTGTATTGTTCGTGCCGCTTCATGGGGAACGATTCGACGGACATCTGTATGCGGATCAAGCCTTGAAGGATGGGGCAGCGGCTGCGATGTGGCAGTCCAATCATGATGATATGCCGCAAGGCTATCCGCTCATTATGGTGGACAACACATTAGAGGCGCTTCAGCGGCTGGCACAAGCTTATTTAGCCCAGCAGCAGGTTAAGGTTGTAGCCATTACAGGCAGCAATGGCAAGACGACCACGAAGGATATGATTGCTTCTGTTCTTGCGGAACGTTATCGTGTTCACAAGACGGATGGCAATTTCAATAATCATATTGGCCTTCCGTTAACGATATTGTCCATGCCGAAAGATACGGAAATTGCAGTTCTCGAAATGGGGATGAGCGGGAGAGGTGAAATTGAACTTCTGTCTTCCATCGCTCAGCCTGACGCAGCAGTCATTACAAACATCGGGGAAGCGCATCTGCTGCAGCTTGGTTCCCGGGAAGAGATTGCGCGTGCTAAGCTAGAAATTACTAGCGGACTACGAGAAAATGGAGTGCTCATCTGTCATGGAGACGAACCACTCGTTGACATGGCACTTTCAGAAGAAGCGACGAAGCGGCCTGAGCATATGTCAGTTATTCGCTTCGGTGCAGGTATGCAGTGTGATGTTCGACCAGAGCATATCGATCTTCATGAGGCGGGGACGACGTTCACGGTTGCGGCATCAGGCAGTCAGAAGGCTTTGACTGTCGAGCTTCCGCTCTTAGGCAAGCACAATGTCATTAACGCGTTGGCTGCTGTTGCAATAGGCCGCTTGTTCGGTCTGACTGACGAGCAGATTGCGCATGGTCTTGGCAATGCACAAATAAGCGGGATGCGATTTGAACGGACGATTACGTCTGGCGGATGGGTGTTGTTAAATGATGCCTATAATGCAAGTCCGACTGCGACGAAGGCTGCGCTTGATGTGCTTGCTGGACTGCAGGGCGGCAAACGGATTGCGATTCTCGGCGATATGCTAGAGCTGGGCTCTGATGAGGCGAGGCTCCACTATGAAGTAGGAGCATCCATACGCCCGGGCAGCTTGGATCTATTGCTCACGTATGGCGAACTGGGCCGTGAAATTGGATCGGGTGCTCTGCAACATTTTGCAGAGAACGCCGTTTATTCATTTGATGATAAGGCAGCATTGAAGGCTTGCCTGCTGCAGCATGTTCAGGCGGGCGATACCGTGCTTGTGAAGGCATCCAGAGGAATGAAACTAGAAGAAGTTGTTAATGAATGGACTAGTGTCCATCATTAATGGGTTGTGTAACGGGAGGTGTAAGGATTGGACTTCAAGTTGATGTTAATGACAATCGGTGTATCTTTTCTCCTAGCCGTCATATTGGGCCCGTTAACGATACCGCTTCTTCGTAGGTTGAAGTTTGGTCAGCAGGTTCGTGACGATGGCCCGAAGGCTCATTTGAAAAAAGCAGGAACGCCAACGATGGGTGGCGCAATTATCTTACTTGCGTTTGCTCTCTCTTTCCTTAAATTTTCGGTGATGGATACTGATTTCTATGTGCTGCTTATCGCAACACTTGGATTTGGCTTAATTGGATTTTTAGATGACTATATTAAAATTATTTTTAAACGTTCGCTCGGTTTAACTGCAAAGCAGAAGCTGATTGGACAGCTCATTTGTTCAGGACTCATTTGCTTCCTGTTGTGGCAGTCCGGTCACAGTACAGTTATTTCGATACCAGGGACGTCTCTAGGGCTTGATTTTGGATGGTTCTACTATCCGTTCATCGTCCTGATGATGCTTGCCGTGAGCAACGCGGTCAACTTCACAGATGGCTTGGATGGCTTGCTTGCCGGTACAAGTGCGATTGCATTCTCAGCATTTGCAATCATCGCGATGCAGGCATCGGAAATATCGGCTGCGGTCAGCGCGGCAGCTATGGTTGGCGCAGTACTCGGGTTCCTCGTGTTCAATGCGCATCCAGCTAAGGTATTCATGGGCGACACAGGCTCGCTCGGGATTGGTGGAGCCATTGCAGCGGTAGCGATTCTAACGAAGACAGAACTGCTCATCATTATTATTGGCGGTATCTTCGTCATTGAAATGCTGTCGGTAATTATTCAGGTCGTATCCTTCAAGACACGCGGCAAGCGCGTGTTCAAGATGAGCCCGATCCATCATCACTTTGAACTGAGTGGATGGTCGGAATGGCGAGTAGTTATTACGTTCTGGCTTGCGGGAATCGTATTAGCCGGACTTGGATTATGGATCAACAAGGGGATGTAACGAATGAATCACCCAGAAACGTATCAAGGGAAGCGTGTCGTCGTACTTGGCTTAGCCAAGAGCGGCGTCAGCGCAGCGCAATTGTTCCACAAGTTCGGTGCGGTTGTCACCGTCAATGATAAGAAGGATCGCGACAAGTGCCCCGAAGCTTCGGTATTAGAAGCTTTGGGCATTTGTGTTGTATGCGGGCATCATCCAGATAACTTGATCGATGAGCAGGTATCGCTTGTAGTCAAAAATCCGGGAATCCCCTATACGGCTCCTCCAGTAGCCCGCGCTGTGGAACTCGGCATCGAGGTCGTAACGGAGGTAGAGGTTGCGTATCAGCTGAGTCCAGCTCCGATTATCGGGATTACGGGAAGCAATGGGAAGACGACAACGACAACATGGGTAGGCAAGACGTTGGAAGCTGCAGGAATGAAGCCGATTGTTGCAGGCAACATAGGCACTCCGCTTTGTCAGGCGGCTCAGGATGCGGACGAGGACAATACACTGGTTGTGGAACTCAGCAGCTTCCAGTTGAAGGGGACAAGCGCTTTTCGCCCTCGCATTGCATGCTTGCTTAACATTGCTGAGACACATCTTGACTATCATGGCTCAATGGAGGATTACGTCAATTCGAAGGCACGATTATTCGCCAATATGGGAAGCGAAGATATTGCGGTGCTGAACGCAGATGATGAGACTTGCTGTAGTCTTGCATCCGATATTCAAGCGACGAAGTGGTGGGTATCTTCGATGAAGCGCGTGGAGCGCGGCGTATTCGTAGAGCCATCCTATGAGTTTGAGGCGAAGGAAGAGGAGCGAATGATCGTCTATGCAGATGGCACAGGCCAATTGCATCGGATTCTTTCTGTCGTGGAACTCGGCATCCCAGGAAGATATAACGTGGACAACGCCTTGGCAGCGTGTGCCATTTCGATTGCAGCGGGTGTAGAGCCTTCAGCACTTGCAGAGCCTCTGCGTTCGTTCCAAGGGGTAGAGCATCGTCTTGAATTCGTATGCGAGCAGGACGGTGTGAAGTACTACAATAACTCCAAGGCTACGAATACGAAGGCTACCCTGATGGCATTGGGCGCATTCGAACGCAATATTATTCTTATTGCGGGTGGACTTGACCGAGGGCTTGACTTCCATGAGCTGATCCCCATTATGGGAGAGCGAGTAAAGGCAGTTGTTACGATGGGCCAAACGCGTCACATTATGAGACAAGTTGCCGAGAAGGCAGGTTTAACGGATATATCTGTCGTCGACAATGTAGATCATGCAGCCGACGCAGTGAAGGAAGCTGTCGATATGGCGCACGCTTATGCGAAGCCAGGCGATATCATTCTCTTGTCACCAGCATGTGCAAGCTGGGACATGTTCCCGTCTTATGAAGATCGGGGACGCATGTTTAAAGCGGCGGTGCATAGTCTGTAGTAGGGGGGTGTTCAAGCCCCTACATTGTCCTAATAGAGGTGTACCGCATGGTCAAAGCACGCACTGCGCCCGATTTGTGGCTAATCGTCTCGGTACTGTCCCTGCTATCGATCGGTATGATTATGGTATACAGCGCCGGTGCTGTTCTCGCCTTCCGGGAATATGGAGATTCGTTCTACTTCGTTAAGCGTCAATTGCTGTTTGCTCTGCTGGGGATTGCTGCGATGTTCGTTACGATGAATACGGACTATCGCGTATGGAAGCGATATGCGAAGATTGGACTTCTTATTTGCTTCGTGCTCCTGATTGTTGTTCTCATTCCGGGAATCGGCAATGTTCGGGGTGGGGCGCGAAGCTGGCTAGGCATCGGTTCGTTTGGCATACAGCCGTCCGAGTTTATGAAGCTCGGGATGATTCTGTTCATGGCCAAAATGCTCTCCGAGGAGCAAACGAGCATTACGAGCTTTACAAAGGGGCTGCTGCCGCCGCTTGCGATTATGGGAACGGCGTTCGGACTTATCATGCTGCAGCCGGATCTCGGTACAGGAACGGTCATGGTTGGTGCGGTGCTGCTTGTTATTTTTGTGGCGGGAGCTCAGATGAAGCATTTGCTGTCGCTTGCTGCAGTTGGGGTAGCTGGGTTCGTTGGACTCGTGCTCGCTGCGCCCTATCGGCTTCTGCGGATTACCGCATTTCTTGATCCTTGGCAGGATCCGCTGGGGGCTGGATACCAATCGATTCAGTCGTTATTTGCTATAGGGCCAGGCGGTCTTATGGGACTTGGCCTCGGTGCCAGCCGCCAGAAATACAGCTATGTGCCTGAGCCGCAAACTGATTTTATCTTCTCGATTTTAGCAGAGGAACTAGGATTTTTAGGTGCAGTTACGGTTTTGATTTTATTTCTTATCTTAGTGTGGCGAGGTATGCGAACTGCTCTGACGGCGCCTGATAAATTCGGCAGCCTGCTGGCGGCAGGCATTGTTGGAATTGTGGCAGTTCAAGTGATCATCAATATTGGTGTCGTAATTGGACTCATGCCAGTTACGGGAATAACGCTGCCATTAATTAGTTATGGTGGCTCGTCGCTGACCTTAATGCTGACTGCACTAGGAATTTTACTGAATATATCACGTTATGCGAGGTGAAAGTCATGCGCGTCGTGCTCAGCGGTGGCGGGACAGGTGGACATATCTACCCGGCAGTCGCCATTGCAAGGGAATGCGAGAAGCAGTATCCCGGCAGCGCTTTTTTATATATCGGAACAGAGAAGGGATTGGAGAGCCGTCTCGTTCCTGAAGAGGGCTTGGATTTTCGGGCGATTGAAATTACAGGATTTCGCCGCAAGCTTTCAATGGAAAACTTCAAGACGATCATGCGTTTCATTCGCGGTGTAGGCAAGGCTAAAGAAATGCTGCGAGAATTCAAGCCTGATGTAGTCGTTGGAACGGGTGGATATGTGTGCGGTCCCGTTGTATACGCTGCAGCGAAGCTTGGAATTCCGACCGTCATTCATGAACAGAATGTGATTCCAGGCTTGACGAATACGTTTCTAAGCCGATATACGAGTACAGTTGCGGTTAGCTTCGAGCAATCGACTCCGTATTTCAAGAAAGCAAAAAACGTAGTTTATTGTGGGAATCCGCGAGCAACGGCAGTGATGGAAGCGGAGAAAGCACGCGGCTTCGCGACTCTTGGATTGCCGAGCGACAGCCGAATTGTCCTCATCGTAGGCGGTAGCCGAGGTGCAAAGGCAGTGAACGAAGCGATGATCGGCATGGCGCCATTACTGAAGCAATTGCCGGATGTACACTTCGTGTATGTGACGGGGCAGAACTATTATGAAAATACACGGAAGGCTGTGCTGCAGACGAGTGATGCAGTTCGCAATCATCTGCATGTCCTGCCTTACATCAGCAACATGCCTGAAGTGCTTGCGGCAACAACGCTCGCTGTCAGTCGAGCGGGAGCTTCTTCACTTGCAGAGATGACTGCTCTCGGAATTCCTTCCATCTTGATCCCGTCGCCAAATGTGACGAACAATCACCAGGAAGCGAATGCGCGCTCCTTGCAGGATGAGGGAGCAGCCATTATGATTACCGAGAAAGAACTGTCGACAGAAGCTTTGTTCGGCCATATCAAGTCGTTGATGACTGATGAAGCGAAGCGAAAAAACATGTCTGACGCTGCCAAGTCTTTTGGACAGCCAGATGCAGCTGCAAGAGTAGTAGCTGAATTACAACGATTATCGGGCAAGTAAGCTTGCCCGATTTTTTTGTGCCTAATTTACGAGCTTAAGGGGTTTGATGCAGCTATTGTCCTGAAATTGTCAGAACGTCATATAGTAGAAGAATCGGGAATGGGCTCCTGTCACACAACGTTTCGCCCGAACATAATATACTCTATACATCGTGACAGATTCCCCCAGACCGCTGCCTCGTCGTACACTCTTCAAGATTGCACGGCTTGTGAATATGAACCTAAGTATAGCTGACGGCAGCTCACAATCCTTGTGAGATGGTGTGGCGTGGCTTTGCCACGGAAGCGAGGAAGGCAAATTGGTATGCTGGAGCGACCCTCCATTCATGCAGATGGAGCTATCCACACACAGTGTAGAGCTGTCGAGGCTTGAATATGCTGAGCGCATTCATGAACGGTCTGAAGCGCCGTATCCATGAGTGCAGGAGCGCACGGGTCGGATGTGTCACGAATAATTGATACTGCTGAGATTGAACTGGGATAGGGAAATTGGTGAGTGAAATGACGGAACCTGTGCATTTTTCGCATACGGCCCTCTGCGCTGCTTAACAGGTTTGTCGGAAATGCGACGCTAAGCTCTTCAGCATAGGGGATGCCAATTTCATTGTTATCACCGGTCAAGCAACAGCGTCAGACGTGCTTGCCCTTATAGCGTGCATTCAACAGATGATTCAAGAGATACAATCATGCAGCGTTGGTGCCGAAAATCGAGTAGTGGGTGAGCGGTAATCTCGGAGGTGACACATTGGACAAATTGGTGATTGAGGGTGGAAGGCCTCTATCTGGTACGATTCGTATCCAAGGAGCTAAAAATGCCGCTTTACCAATTATGGCAGCCTCGATTCTAACCGATGGCATCGTTAGGCTAGAGAACGTTCCGCAATTGCTAGACATCGAAGTCATGCAGCACATTATGCGAAGTCTGGGCTGCAGGACGATCCAAGATGGAGGGACGGTCTCCATTGATACGTCAGGCGCCCATTCCACGCATGTGCCGGAGGATTTGATGCGCCAGATGCGTTCTTCTATTTTCTTGATGGGGCCGCTGCTTGCAAGGTTTAAGGAGGTTCACATCTATCAGCCAGGTGGCTGTGCAATCGGTGAGAGGAAGATTGATCTGCATCTGCGTGGACTGCAGTCATTAGGCGCAGAGCTGGAGCATTGCGGCAATCGAATCACATGCCGTGCAGAACGGCTCATTGGGACAGATATTCATCTTGATTTTCCAAGTGTTGGTGCCACGGAGAATGTGATGATGGCAGCCGTTCTCGCAGAAGGAACGAGTGTCATAACGAATGCAGCAAGAGAACCGGAAATTGTTGACTTGCAGCATTTTCTGAACAGCATGGGTGCACAGGTGTCAGGAGCCGGTTCAGACACAATTGTCGTTGAGGGCGTTACGAAGCTAAGAGGAAGCCAATATGAAGTGATGCCTGATCGCATTGTAGCGGGTACGCTCATGATAGCCGCTGCGGCAACCCGAGGAGCAGTAACGCTGACCAATGCGCATGCGAGCCACTTGACTTCGCTAATCCATATCCTGCGTCGCGCCGGTGTTCAGATCGCAACGAGTGATGGTATAATCAACGTAACTAGCTTTGGTAGAGCGAAGGCTGTAGAGCGAATTGTAACGTCGCCATATCCTGCGTTCCCGACTGATTTGCAATCTCAGCTGATGGTGTTACTGTCACTTGCTGATGGGGTAAGTGTGATGAAGGAGACGGTATTTGAAGGCCGTTTCCGGCATGTCGAGGAACTCGCCAGAATGGGAGCAGATATTCGGGTTGATCTGAGTAATGCATTTATCAAAGGTGTGCCAGAATTGTATGGTTCGACAGTCGAGGCAACCGACCTGCGCGCAGGAGCGGCGCTCGTTATTGCTGGGCTTGCCGCAAGCGGTCGTACCGTCGTAGAGAATGTTCATCACATTGATCGCGGATACGATAGTATCGAGCATATGTTTACTAGGCTCGGCGCGAAGATTGAACGAATCACGTCTGTGCCTAAGCTTGATATTGCCAACGGATAATGCAATAATTTATACTCGGTCCCCTTCTTTGATACGGAAGGGGACTGTAGTAGTTCTCGTATTGATGTTTCTAGTTACTTTGAAATGTGTATTGATAGAAGGGGATGAATCCAGTGTCATTGAGAACGATACCCCCGCTGCCTGATAAGCCGGTGAGGAAGAAACGGATAGGTGTCAGAGTGAAATGGCTGCTCCTCTTCCTTCTAGTTGTGCTGCTTGTTGTCCTGTTCTTCAGGTCATCAATCAGTAAAATAAAAGAAGTTCGCTGGATTGGGAATCATCTCGTCAGTTATGAACAATTAAGCAGCAGCAGTGGTGTGAAGCCGGGTGAACCGTATTTCGGAACGAGTGAAAGTTCTGTTGCGGAACGAATCAAGGCGGAGTTCCCATTTGTCAAATCGGTTCAAGTGGACAAGCAGTTCCCAAGTGTCATTGAAATTTATATTCAAGAATATGCTCCAGTTGCTTATGAGTTGACGGAAGATGGGAGCATCCAAGCGTGCTTGGAGAATGGTGCGGTGATCTCGCTGAAGGACAAGCAGAAGCTTGTACTGGAGAAGCCGGTTCTTACACAGTGGGAAGGTCAAGCCGACTTGAAGACCGAGCTAAGCAAGGCACTTGCGGCTACGCCAAGAGGGCTGCTGGCTGATATTTCGGAGATCCGCTACTACCCGTCCTCTTCTTATCCTGATCGGATTAAGATGTATACACGTTCTGGGTTCGAAGTGGTTACGACTGTGCCTCTACTTCCTGATAAGATAGCTTACTTAAGCGGTGTCGTGGAATCTCAGTCTCCTGGACGGATAACGATGCTGAAGGCAGACTCGTACATTCCGTATTCCAGCCTGCCAAATGACATCGAGGCTCTCGAGGGAGCCAAAGAGGACAAGGGAGAAGCTGAAAGCTCAGAGCAGAATAAGGAAGGCACCGGCTCGGAGAATACAAATGAGAAAGTACGTGGATCTGAGCAGGAAAAAGGAGCTGACGCAGAGAATGATATAAAGGAACCTGAGAAAGGCCAAGAAACAAACAAGGAAACGGAATAAGACAATGGTTCATCCATGAATGAGCAAAATATGGAGAGATAAAAAAACTCTACTCAATAAACGGAAAAAATGCTAGAATAAAACTTATGGGTATTTCCGTTCTCTCCTTCTTTTTTCTTCACGTTTTTAAGAAAGAAGACGGTTACTGCTTATATGGAAGGAATTTGTCTTCAAAAAATTTGTAGAAAAAAGAGGGAATGACTAAACTTTGTTGAATACATACAAAGTGTCCGGGGATACAAACATACCAATTGATTGGGAACTAGGAGGTGCCACGGGTTGAGCAGCAATGACATCATTGTGAGTTTGGACATCGGTACATCCAAAGTGCGCGCTATCATCGGGGAAATTAACAACGGAACGCTGCAAATTATCGGCGTTGGATCTGCTGACTCAGAAGGTATTCGCAAAGGTGCGATTGTAGATATTGATCAGACTGTCCAGTCAATTCGTAATGCGGTAGAGCATGCGGAGCGAATGGTCGGCATTGAAATTACGGAAGTGTACGTAGGCATATCAGGCAATCATATCGGCTTGCAATCCAGCCATGGAGTTGTCGCGGTATCGAATGAAGACCGTGAGATTGGCGAAGAGGATATTGAGCGTGTGCTCAAAGCAGCAGAAGTTATTGCTTTGCCACCAGAACGTGAAATCATCGACGTGGTTGCAAAGCAATATGTTGTTGATGGACTGGAGGATATTCATGATCCTCGAGGCATGATAGGTGTTCGCTTGGAAGTCGATGCTACGATTATAACTGGGGCGAAGACAGCTGTACATAACTTGTTGCGTTGTGTGGAGAAGGCTGGCTTGCATGTCAAGGATCTAATATTAATGTCTCTTGCCGGAGGGCAGTTGGCATTGTCTAAAGATGAGAAGATGATGGGCTCCGTCCTTGTAGATGTCGGTGCAGGTGCTACAACTATTGCTGTGTTCCAAGATGGAACGCTTGCTGCTACATCTACATTGCCTATTGGCGGGGACTTCGTTACGAACGATATCGCATATGGTCTTCGAACCATGTCTGACCATGCAGAGAAAGTAAAGCTGAAGTTCGGCTGTGCATGGATTGAGGACGCGCTAGAGGATCATGTGTTCAAAGTAACGCGTATCGGCAGCAATGTGGAGAAGGAATTCAATCAAGTATTTCTTGCCAACATCATCGAACCACGTATGGAAGAAATATTCCAGCTTGTCAAAAATGAAGTGAAGCGACTAGGCTTCACGGAGCTGCCAGGTGGGTATATTCTGTCTGGAGGCACAGTCTCTATGCCTGGAGTTCTGAAGTCCGCCCAAGCTGCCATGCAGACTTCGGTACGAATCGCGGTACCTGACTTTATTGGTGTACGCGATCCAGGATTCGTAAGCGGTGTTGGGGTATTGCATCATGTGTTGCGCTCCGTTCGTCCACGCAGTGCAGGTGGCGCCAAGAAAGCGGCAACTCGGAAGCCAACTCCAATGGAATCATCAAACAAACCTAGCTTCATTGATCGGTTAAAAAATATGTTTAGTGAATTCATTTAATAAAAGTTGACTTCAGGCCATCGGTGCACAATGAAGAGGAGATGGAGGACTCATGTTGGAATTTGAATTTGAGATGGAACAGTTGGCCCAAATTAAAGTTATTGGTGTCGGTGGCGGCGGTAGCAACGCGGTTAACCGAATGATTGATAATGGCGTTCAGGGCGTTGAATTTATTACAGTAAATACGGATGCGCAGGCGCTTCACTTTGCGAAGTCCGAGCACAAGCTGCAGATCGGCGACAAATTGACGCGCGGTCTTGGTGCAGGTGCGAACCCAGAAGTAGGGAAGAAGGCTGCAGAAGAATCCCGCGAGTTGATCAGCAATACGCTGAAAGGTGCAGACATGGTATTCGTTACTGCCGGTATGGGAGGCGGAACAGGTACTGGTGCTGCTCCTGTAATTGCTGAGATCGCGAAGGAATGCGGCGCATTGACTGTTGGTGTCGTTACGCGTCCATTCACATTCGAAGGCCGCAAGCGTTTTTCGCAAGCAGAAATCGGTATCGAAGCTTTGAAGGAAAAGGTAGATACGCTTATCGTAATCCCGAATGACCGTTTGCTAGAAATCGTAGACAAGAAGACACCAATGCTGGAAGCTTTCCGCGAGGTTGATAACGTACTCCGTCAAGCTGTGCAAGGTATTTCTGACTTGATCCAGGTTCCAGGTCTTATCAACTTGGACTTCGCGGATGTGAAGACGATTATGACTGAGCGTGGTTCTGCCTTGATGGGGATTGGTGTTGCGAACGGTGAGAACCGTGCTGCTGAAGCTGCACGCAAGGCGATCATGAGTCCATTGCTCGAGACTTCCATTGATGGTGCTCGTGGTGTTATCATGAACATTACAGGTGGCGCAAATCTGTCCTTGTATGAAGTCAATGAAGCAGCAGAAATCGTTACGGAAGCTTCCGATGTGGAAGTAAATATGATCTTCGGTGCGATCATCGATGAGAATATGAAGGACGATATTAAAGTTACGGTTATTGCGACAGGATTCGAGAGCAAGGCGGCTGCGCCAATTCCAGGACGTCGTCCAGCTGCTGGCTCGACTAGTTCAAGCTCTGGCGAATCTCAGGAATCTCGTTCCTCGTCTACATTGCGCCCGTTCGGCAATCAACCAGCGTCTGATCAGCTGGATATTCCAACGTTTTTGCGTAACCGTCCACGCAGCACAAATAACGAATAATACGTACTACTTTACTATAAGCGTCTGCCCGTTAAGGGCAGACGCTTTTTGCATTTTCCACAACTACCTCCGACGGCGGCTAGCGCTGTTATCTAATGGTCCTTCCCGATGAAGATTGGAATGATCGACAAAAAAAGTGCCATTCCACACCCATCATTAGACAGACTTCGAATACATCACTCTTTATACTAATTAATAACTTCCCAATAGTTGGCGGCAGAAAAAGGAGGGAAGCGCATTGACCGTCATCTATGCCGATCTTCTATTCGGCCTAAACTTAGTATTGGATTGGACGCTGCTGCGAATGACTGCGAAGATCCGCGGAATCCAGTTTTCGCGCTGGCGGATCGTTGCCGCAGCAGGCTTGGGTACTGCGTATGCAGCAGTGCTCTTTATTCCTTCTTATCCGATCCTCTATACGTATGTTGGCAAATTACTCTTATCTATACTTATGATCATCTTGGCGTTTGGATTTCAGAATGCCGGATATTTTCTTAAAAATGTTGCTGTCTTTTATTTTTCAGCCTTTGTCATTGCTGGCGGGGCATTTGGGCTGCAATATTTGCTGCAGGATGCGCGGGCTTGGACAATATCCGATCGTGCGACACAATGGATGGATGCTCATCGCACTACCTTTCAAGCTGGAATCGGCTTTCTCGTAGTAGCTCTTCCTGCCTCTTACGCATTATTCCGTCTCGTATGGCGACATAGTGCAAGACAGCAGCAGGTAGTGAAGCAGCTGGTGCAATTGGATATCTATATAGGCGATACAGTTCGACATTGTACAGGACTCGTAGATACGGGAAATCATCTGCGAGACCCACTAGGAGGAGCGCCTGTAGTGGTAACGGAGTCGAGGCTGTGGGAGGGCGTTCTGCCTTCTGAATGGTTGAAGAGGCTTCGGTCAGAGCAGCCATTTGATATGCTTCAGTCTTGGAAGGGTACAAGTGAAGACGGAGGAATGCTGGACGAATCCCGGCTACGGCTCATCCCTTATCGTGGGGTGAATCGTGACATGCAGTGGATGATGGGACTGCGTCCGGATTCGGTTCGGATACGCACAGAGAACGAGACTTATCTATGTACGAAAGTAATTATCGGGTTGGATGGCGGGACATTGTCACATGATGGTGCCTTCCAAGCCATCGTGCATCCAGATTTGCTGCAAACTTCAGAGAATGAGTCTGCCTATCATGCTATGCCGGATTCTACTCACCGCGCTTCGTAAGCGGCCTGCTAGGATGAACATTGCTATTATTCTATCGATTATACTGATGTACCTATACGAACGACCCTGTCATCACTAAGTTGTAGGAGGATTGGCGATGCGTTTGCAATGGAAACTGAGGATGCAGCTACACTATTATCGACTGTTATTCTGGCTAGGACTGAAGCGGGATGAGATTTATTATATTGGCGGAAGCGAGGCGCTGCCTCCACCATTAACCAGGGAAGAAGAGGAATTTTTGCTGTCACGGCTGTCGACCGGGGAGTCAGCAGTACGAGCAATGTTGATTGAGCGTAATTTGCGTCTCGTTGTTTATATTGCGCGCAAATTTGAAAATACAGGCATCCATATTGAAGATTTGGTCTCGATCGGTGCAATTGGACTGATTAAGGCTGTTAACACCTTTGATCCAGAAAAGAAAATCAAGCTTGCTACGTACGCATCGCGCTGTATCGAAAATGAAATTTTGATGTATTTGCGACGTAACAGCAAGACAAGAACGGAAGTATCCTTCGACGAGCCGCTCAATATTGATTGGGATGGCAACGAATTGCTGTTATCGGATGTGCTCGGAACAGAGAACGATACAATTTATAAAAATATTGAAGAGCAGGTCGACCGCAAACTGCTGCACAAAGCCTTGGATAAGCTAAGTGATCGGGAACGAATGATCATGGAGCTACGCTTCGGATTGACAGATGGAGAAGAGAAGACACAGAAGGATGTGGCCGATATGCTGGGCATATCCCAGTCGTATATTTCCCGGCTTGAGAAACGGATTATTAAGCGTTTGCGCAAAGAATTTAATAAGATGGTGTAAACGTTTCACTGCTTGAACGGGTGCGGAATACGGCTCAATCGGAACTATTCAGGCGCAGGAAAAGCAGGAATAAAAAAGCACCCCGGGGAGATAATGTACATTAATGTTTCATCCCTGGGAGGTAATACGAATGACCCGAAACAAAGTCGAAATTTGCGGTGTCGATACATCGAAGTTGCCCGTCCTCACGAACGCCGAAATGAGGGAATTGTTCGTGTCATTACAGGAGCGAAACGAGCTATCGGCTCGGGAGAAGCTGGTAAACGGTAATTTGAGGCTCGTATTGAGTGTGATCCAGCGATTTAACAACCGAGGCGAATTCGTTGATGACTTATTCCAAGTTGGCTGTATTGGATTAATGAAAGCCATTGACAACTTCGACCTTGGTCAGAATGTTAAATTCTCTACATATGCGGTTCCGATGATTATCGGAGAAATTCGCAGATACTTGCGGGACAATAACCCAATCCGGGTGTCCAGAAGCTTGCGGGACATCGCGTATAAAGCATTGCAAGTGCGCGACTCCTTAACCAATCAGAATTCTCGTGAACCGACGATTCACGAAATCTCGGAGGCGTTGAATGTTCCGAAGGAAGATGTCGTGTTCGCACTTGATGCGATTCAAGATCCTGTGTCCTTGTTCGAGCCAATTTATCATGATGGCGGTGATCCGATTTATGTGATGGATCAAATTAGCGATGAGAAGAATAAGGACGTGTCATGGATCGAAGAGATCGTGCTGCGTGAGGCAATGCGGAAGTTGAACGAACGTGAGAAGATGATTTTATCGATGCGTTTTTTCGAAGGCAAAACCCAAATGGAAGTTGCAGACGAGATTGGCATTTCACAAGCGCAAGTATCTAGGCTAGAGAAATCCGCAATCAATCAGATGCAGAAGCATGTTCGCACGTAAATACCTAGTTTGAACAGATAAGCCGTCCGCGGTTAAGCGGCGGCTTTTTTTATGTCTGTCAGGGCATTTTGCCCAATGCAGTCATATACTAAGGTATGTACGCTGGCTACGGTCAAATTCCTGGTGGAATGGTGATTGCGATGAAAATTTCTGATTTTCAAACGAAGGATGTAATCAACATTATCGACGGCAAGAAATTAGGTCAAGTAAGCGATGTAGAGCTCGATATGAAACAGGGAAGAATTGAATCCATCGTTGTTCCCAATTACAGTAAGTTCATGGGGTTGTTCGGTGGCGGAAGCGAGTTGATCATTCCTTGGCGAAATATTGTTAAGATCGGCGCTGATGTCGTTCTGGTGAAAATGGAGGAAATGAAGCAAGCGCGAACTGAAGAATATGACAGCACTGCCTTTGTACAGAAACAATAGGCTTCACCGTACGGTTTGTGGTAAACTGTACGGTGAGGTGATTATCGTCATGGAACCATTTCAATTACAGAAGCCTGAGGCAGCAGAAGGGCCTGTCCTATTGAATGTCAAGAAATGGACAGAGGCTTATCCAGAGTTGACGGCTGGTTTCACAACAAGAAATGGCGGCGTGAGCAGTGAGCATTTTAACTCATTGAATTGTGCGCTGCATGTACACGATAATGAGGCAGATGTCATCCATAATCGCGAGCTTGTCGCCAAAGCGTGCGGCATGCCATTTGAAGCATGGACATGTGGTGAGCAGGTGCATGGAAGTCATGTTCATGTCGTTACAGAGGAAGAACGAGGAAAAGGAAGGCTGAATCGTGAAGATGCGATTCAAAATACGGATTCTTTGGTTACTGATGTTACGGGAGTTCTATTGACTTCATTTTATGCCGACTGTGTTCCATTGATGTTCTTAGATCCGATCCAGCGCGTGGTCGGTCTTGCACATGCAGGGTGGAAAGGAACCGTCAGCAATATTGGCGCTGCAACGGTACATAAGATGCAGGAGCAGTTTGGCTGCCGTATTGAGCATATTCAAGCAGCGGTTGGACCATCGATTGGCTCCTGCTGCTATGAGGTGGACGAGCGCGTAATTGGCGAAGTGCGGCGTGTGCTCGCAGGCGATCCACAAGCGGATCAAGTTCAGAATGATATCATCCGTCCGACAACATCTGGGCATGCTATGCTTAATTTGCGTGAATTGAATCGACATTTGTTGATCCAAGCAGGAATTTTGGCAACAAATATCGAATGTACTACACTGTGCACCGGTTGCAATATAGATATGTTCTATTCCCACCGAATGGAGGGTGGGACGACCGGACGCATGATGAGTTGGATTGGCTGGAAGAAGGGATGACAGAATGACGCTGCAGCAACGAATCGAAGCTATAGGGCGGAACATTCGCTGCTTCATTCAGGTGAATATCTAGGGTGAGGAATCCAAGCATGGATTAGAACCGGAACAAGCCGCGGCATTTGTGGAGCAATTGCGCGCGTTTCCTCATATTGAGCCGATTGGACTAATGACGATGGCTCCATACGAAGCTGAACCGGAACATACGAGACCCGTATTTCGCAGATTACGGCATATTACGTGAGTTGCGAGACGAATTTGGATCATCGTTGTCCATATCATTGCCGCACTTATCGATGGGGATGCCCAATGATTTTGAAGTCGCTGTGGAAGAGAGGGCGACATGGCTGAGATTTGGATCCGTCCTAGTTGGGAAGGAAGGGGAAACGTAATGGGTGTAATGAACCGATTTATGAATTTTCTAGGACTTCAAGAAGAAGAAGAAATCATTGAGCGTGAGAAGGTAGTAACGGATATGAACGAGCAAGAGGTAGAAGCGCCGAATTTTGACCAGCGCAAATCCTCTAAGGCTGCTAATGTAGTGAGCATACACTCACAGAAGTCCTCCAAGATGGTGCTATATGAGCCGCGTTCTTATGATGAGGCCCAAGAGATTGCGGATCACTTGCGTTCACGGCGCTCGGTTATCGTGAATTTGCAAAGAGTTCGGAAGGATCAAGCTTTTCGGATTATTGATTTCTTGAGTGGCACGGTCTATGCATTAAGCGGAAACATATCCAAGGTTGGTGGAAATATATTCGTGTGTACCCCCGAGCAGGTTGAAATTCAAGGTTCCATCACAGAAATCCTACACGACGATTACGAAAACATGCAAACGAGGTGACCTTGTTGGAGTATCAGATTGCTGAATACGTGTATTACCTGTTCAACATATACAGATGGTTAATTATTGTTTATATTTTGATGTCTTGGGTACCTAATGTACGCGAGAGCTTTATCGGCGAGATTCTAGGCAAGATTGTTGAGCCTTATTTGGCTCCGTTCCGCCGTATTATTCCGCCAATCGGCGGGATGCTGGACATTTCCCCAATCGTGGCATTGTTCACGCTTGAGTTCGTGTACAGAGGTGTAATTGCTGTACTTCAGTATTTTATTTAGCAATAGGTGAGTGCTAGTGATGACAGCAAATGAAAATATTTATACGCATTTTCACCCTGATGAGCGTGTGTTTGTCGATCGCGCTGCGGAGTGGGTGGAACGTGCGGCGCAAGTCCACGAGATCCGTCGTACTGATTTTTTGGATCCGAGACAAGCTTTTATTGTGGCTACATTGGTCAATCGGAATGCTGATGTTCAGCTGCGCTTGGATGGAGGGCATGAGCAGGCCGAACGCAAGCGTGCGCTCATTGCTCCTGATTATGTATACGCAGACGGAGAAGAAATGGGGATGCAAGTCCTTCAAATTACTTCTTCCGACCGCAATTGGGGGCAGCTTGAGCATGGCGATTTCTTGGGAGCTGTGCTCGGGCTTGGCATAAAGCGAGACAAAATTGGCGATATTCACGTTAACGATGATCGTTGCCACATTGTGATCACAGAAGAAATTGGGGCTTTTCTCGATACACATCTGCGTCAGGTACATCGCGTGAATGTAATGACCGAGATTGTCCCATTATCCGAGCTTCGTACTGCTCATGCAGAGCTGAATATGATGTCCATAAGTGTTGCATCCCTTCGATTGGATGGCATTGCCAGCGATGTATTCAGACTTAGCCGAACGAAGATCGTAACCCCGATCAAGGCGGGGAGATGCAAGGTGAACTGGAAGGTAGAAGAAAATCCGTCCACCCAGCTCCAAGCGGGGGATGTTGTCTCCTTGCAAGGGTTCGGACGATTCAAAGTAATAGAAATTGAAGGCGTGTCGAAAAAAGGCCGCATGCGTATTTCGGTAGGTACTTATACACGTTGAGCTCGCTGTAGTTTGTACGTTTGCAGCTAAGAGGGTTCGAAAAGACATGATTTGCCGCATGCTTTTGTAATTTTGAGGAGGTGCACACGATGCCATTGACACCACTAGACATACATAACAAGGAATTTAGCCGCAAGCTGCGCGGTTATGATGAGGACGCTGTTAACGAGTTCCTCGATCAGATTATTAAAGATTATGAAGCGCTAATTCGCGAGAACAAGGAACTGCAAAACCATGCAAACTCCTTGCAGGACAAGCTTGACCATTTCGCGAATCTTGAGGAAACCTTGAGCAAAACGATCATCGTTGCACAAGAAGCTGCGGATGAAGTGAAGAGCAATGCGAAGAAGGAAGCACAGCTTATCGTCAAAGAAGCTGAGAAAAATGCAGATCGCATCGTGAACGATGCACTGGCGAAGTCGCGCAAAGTTGCGTTGGAAGTTGAGGAGCTTAAGAAGCAATCCTCGATTTATCGTGCACGCTTCCGCACATTGGTTGAGGCTCAGATGGAGCTGCTCAATCAAGACGGCTGGGATGCGCTTGAGCGTGAAGAAGTGAAGGAAGTTAAAGAATTGTATTAGTCGTAGGGGCGGCTGATTGACATTTGCCGCAAAACACGATATAAATATGTATTAATAACGTGATATTCAATGACGGGAACGCACTGACACGCCCATCCGTTCTTCAGAGAGTCGGAGCAGGTGAGAACCGACGAACGAATCGTGTTCAGACATCATCCCAGAGAAGATATGCCGAATCCAGCTGGTTGGATTAAGGCTGGCGTAGTAAGCATATCCGGATCCCCTCCGTTATTGGGGGCTTGTATGCTTGGAGAAGCATGCATGATGAAGGTGCCGTACGACAATGTTGTAAATCATTGTTGGACGGAACAAGGGTGGTAACGCGAGCAGAACCTCGTCCCTTTTTGGGAGGAGGTTTTTTTTGTTTCCTCAATTATGTATCGAAGAAAGGAAGTATCACTGTGAGAAAAGTTGATGTCAAAGAACGCGCCCGGGAACGGGAGCTGCGTGTATTGGCGAAATGGAACGCGGAAGATACATTTGCCAAGTCCATCGAGCATCGCGCAGACAAACCTAATTTCGTATTTTATGAAGGACCGCCTACAGCAAACGGAAAGCCTCATATCGGGCACGTGCTCGGACGTGTAATTAAGGACTTTATTTGCCGCTACAAGACAATGTCCGGCTATCGTGTCGTGCGTAAAGCGGGCTGGGATACACATGGTCTACCTGTAGAGCTTGGTGTTGAGAAGCAGCTTGGCATTTCTGGCAAACAGGAAATTGAGAACTATGGGGTAGAAGCATTCGTTAAAAAATGTAAAGCGAGTGTATTCGAATATGAGAAGCAGTGGCGTGAGCTTACGGAAGCGATCGGGTACTGGACGAATCTCGATGATCCATACATCACGCTTGATAACAACTATATTGAAAGTGTGTGGCACATCCTGTCCACGATTCATAAAAAAGGATTGTTGTACCGTGGGCACCGTGTAAGTCCATATTGCCCATGCTGCCAAACGACACTCAGTTCGCATGAGGTAGCACAAGGTTATGAAACGGTTAAGGATTTGTCTGCAACTGTGAAGTTCAAGCTGCATGACAATGGCGAATATGTGCTTGCTTGGACAACCACACCGTGGACATTGCCAGCACACGCTGCACTTGCCATGAATCCGAACATGGATTATGTTCGCGTTCAGCAAGAAGACGGTGTATATATCGTTGCGAAAAATCTGGTTGAAGATGTGATGCAGGGCGAGTACACGATCTTGTCTGAGCATAAAGGCTCTGAGTTCATTGGCAAGACGTATGCTGCTCCATTCCCATATGTGATGCCCGAGAAGGGACATCTTATCGTCGCTGCTGATTTCGTAACAGATTCCAGCGGTACGGGTATCGTTCATATGGCCCCGGCTCACGGTGAAGACGACTACAAGAGCTGCCGTGAGAACGGAATCAGCTTCATCAGTGTTGTGAATGCCCAAGGCCGCTATAACGATGAGATTACTGATTTTGCAGGCCGCTTCGTGAAGGATTGCGATATCGACATCGTGAAGAAGCTGTCTGAGAACGGAATCTTGTACTCCAAGGAAAAATACGAGCACAGCTATCCATTCTGCTGGCGCTGCAAAACGCCGCTTCTCTACTATGCGACAGAATCGTGGTTCATTGAGACGACAGCGGTTAAAGATCAATTAATAGCAAATAACAGCAAGGTCGACTGGTACCCTGGTCATATTCGCGAAGGCCGCTTCGGCAACTTCTTGGAAGACTTGGTGGACTGGAATATTAGCCGTAACCGTTACTGGGGCACACCGCTAAACGTATGGGTATGCGGATCCTGTAAAGGTGAATACTCGCCAGACAGTCATCAAGACTTGCGTGATCGTGCGACGATGCCGGTAGATGAGAACCTGGAGCTGCATAAGCCATATGTGGATGAAGTTAAGCTGCACTGTCCGCATTGCGAACACGGTGAGATGGAACGTACGTCAGAAGTTATTGACGTATGGTTCGATAGTGGTTCGATGCCATTCGCTCAGCATCATCATCCGTTCGGAGATGAGAAGAAGTTCGAAGAACAGTTCCCTGCAGACATCATCTGTGAAGGAATTGACCAGACTCGCGGCTGGTTCTTCAGCTTGCTCGCCGTTGCAACACTGTATAAAGGCATAGCGCCATACAAGGCCGTTATCTCAACGGGTCACGTGCTCGATGAAAATGGACAGAAAATGTCCAAATCGAAGGGTAATGTTATCGACCCATGGGATATTATCAATGAGTACGGTACAGATGCATTCCGCTGGGCATTGCTGTCGGATAGTGCACCTTGGAACTCGAAGCGCTTCTCGAAGCAAATCGTAGCAGAAGCGAAATCCAAAGTAATTGATACGCTTGTGAACACGCATGCCTTCTATGCGCTGTATGCTTCCATTGATCAATATGATGCTAGTGCATATGAAGAGCGTCCGTCGAACAACAAGCTGGATCGTTGGATCTTGTCTCGCTTGCATACGCTGATCGCAAGTGTAAGCAAAGGACTGCAAGCGAATGACTTCTTGAATCCGGCAAAAGCTATCGAGTCTTACATCGATGAGTTGAGCAACTGGTACATCCGCCGTTCCCGTGACCGCTTCTGGGGCAGCGAGATGACAGAGGACAAGTTGTCCGCCTACCAAACGCTTCGCCGTGTTCTGCTCACGTTGTCCAAACTTATCGCGCCATATGCTCCGATGATTGCAGAAGACATCTACATGAATCTTGGCGGCACAAGCGAGAGTGTGCACTTAGCTGACTATCCTGTTGCAGATCAAGCCTTGATCGATGCCGAATTGGAACGCGATATGGAAACAGCTCGCGAAATCGTTGAGCTGGCACGCAACGTACGTAATGAAACAGGCATCAAGACGCGTCAACCGCTGTCTGAGCTTATCGTGTCCATGGATCGTGAGTTCCATCTGGAGGCTTATGAAGAAGTCATCAAGGAAGAGATCAATGTGAAGGAGATTCGCCTCGAGACAAGCGACTCCGGCTTTGTTGATTTCACATTGAAGCTGAACCTCAAAGTAGCGGGCAAGAAATACGGCAAAAATGTCGGTGTCCTGCAAGGCGCTTTGAAGTCGATGGCTGCTGAGGACACTCGTCGTATCGTCGAATCCGGTGTATGGAACTTCACGAACCAAGACGGTGAGAGCTTCGAGGTGACACGTGAGGAGCTTCTGATTGAGAAGCAAGCGAAATCTGGCTTCGCATCAGCATCAGGTTATCAAACTACAGTCGCATTGAATACGGAGATTACGCCGGAACTCGAGCAAGAGGGCTGGGTTCGCGAAGTTGTTCGCGGTATCCAAGACTTGCGCAAGAAGCTTGATCTGCCAATTGAGAAACGGGTCGATATCGTTCTGGATGTCGATGCGCAATTGCAAGCGGCGATTCAAGCGTTCGAGTCCACACTGCGTGATAACGTACTCGTTGCGAACTTGTCGTTTGGTTCTCAAGAGAGTATGGAATCCGTTGATTTGGGACAGAAGACGATCCGTGTCGCAATTGCGTAACAGTTCCTGCGTATAGATGTTTCCAATTCAGGGGAATCTATAGTGGTCGTTAATCGCGGACGAGTATAAGAGGGGAGAGCGTTGACCTTGCAGATGGATAATCCATCTGTTCGGTCACGCTCTTTTTGCGATATAAGGGGATGCAGTACATCGGCTTTCACAGAGGAGGAAATGTCTGTCATGACAGAGCATGATTCGAACAATTCTACAAATCCGCATAACCCAAGTGCCGAGCGTGAACAAACAATAATTCAACAAGAGGATGATACTCACATAACCAAGGGTAAGGAGCAACTCACGGATTCGAGTTCATTGGATACCCAGGGAGAATCGAAAGCAGGCAGCTCGATCACCTCTCCCCAAGATGAAGAAGATGCTAAAAAAATGATGAAGAGCATTCATGATTATACGCTGCAAATCGCACAAGCGATGGAGAAGTCTAGAATTTCAGAATACAATGAATTGCTGTTCAATCCGCGCAAGCTGATCTGGGTGAACCTTATGGGTGGAGCGGCCCGCGGTGTTGGAATTGCGATTGGATTTACGCTATTTACGGCTATCATTGTCTACATTTTGCAATATTTAGGCGCGCTCAATCTGCCTATCATCGGTGATTTTATCGCTGACATTGTACGGATCGTTCAACATCAGCTTGATGCGAAGTTCTATTGATTCCCATCGTAATCGGCATCATATTCTTGATCAGGCTCGAATAACCCGACGCCCTCTTGGTTATCCATATATTGACGATATTGACGATTGCGAACGATAGTTACATGGCGTCCTGTCATATCCGTAGCGACAAAGCTCTCATAGGCTTCAACACAGCCATCGAGTTCTTCGGATGCTTCGATGTAGAGATTGCCATAATCATCGACGTCGTGTTCTTCATGCATGGCAGGTGTATTGGATGTCCCCCAGGACTCGACTATTTGCCAAGCATCTTCACCGTCGAAGCCATTTTGCGTATCTTCGTCAAGGCTAGTCCTCCCGAATGGAGGCATAAGAAACTGTTCTTCGACCGGCCGACGTTCGGACACAATCTGCTCAGGGGAATGCTCGACGCAATACATCGTGGAAGGGACGGCTTCAAGACGTTCATAAGGGATGTCTTTGCCGCATACAACACACTTGCCGTATTGTCCCTTATCCATGCGGGATAGTGCAGTATCAATGCGTTCAAGCAATATTTCATCGTGCTCATTTAGTGCGATGTCCTTACCGCGCTCGAACATCTCAGTACCAACGTCCGCGGGGTGATTGTCCAGTGTAGATAGCTCTCCTGTGTTTTCACGTAAAGAATTGGACAAGCCATAATGATCTCCGTGATGAAGACGGCGCTCGATCTGAGCCTTGGATTGCAGCAATTGTTGTTGCAAGCTGTTTAATTGTTCAGAGGATAGTCGATTCATTCGTGCAGAACGCTCCTTTCGCGTTGGCGTAACTTATGTCTAGCATGTGCAAGTTGAAGGACGTTCCTGCGTGGTAAATGGCGTAGGCGTTGGATTGGTTTGGGTTCGGCTCCTGTGATACAATGAGCACAGCTTCAAGTTCTTTCACACTTAATAAAAATTAAATGAGGTGACTGTGGCACGTGTGGTACTATATTATCGCCTTTATCGTTTTGCTGATTGATCAAGTAAGCAAATGGATGATCGCTACGAATTTGCAACTGAGAGAAAAAATTTCGGTAATTGGTGACTTTTTCTTGATTACGTCGCATCGGAATACGGGGGCGGCCTTCAGTATTTTAGAAAATCAACGCTGGTTCTTCATTGTCATTACGATAGTGGTAGTAATCGGACTTGTATGGTATATGCAGAAGATTAAACACCAGAGTGGGGTCATATTACCACTGGGACTCAGCTTTATCTTAGGTGGGGCGATTGGCAATTTTATCGACCGTCTGCTTACAGGGGAAGTTGTTGATTTCCTGCAGTTCAATTTCGGGTCTTACACGTTCCCAATATTCAATGTAGCAGATATGGGAATTTGTATCGGAGTAGGACTGGTACTGCTTGATGCGCTCGTTACCGTGAAGCGGGAGAATCAATCCGGCACGGGTACACCTGCAGAACAACAAGATCATTCATCGAACCAAGCATAGGATTAGCATAGAGGGGATTGTAAGCAATGACAGAAGAACATCAAATGCAAGAACAAGCAGGGGACGAAGGTCGGGAGCCATACATATGGACGGTCGAGTTGGCTAATGCAAAAGATCGGATCGACAAATTTATTACAGAGTCAATTGAAGAAGAGGTTTCTCGGTCACAAGTCCAACTATGGATACGTGATCAGCATGTGCTCGTGAATGGTAATCCAGTGAAGCCGAACTACAAAGTAGCTGCCGAAGATGTCATCACACTGACAATGCCAGAGCCGGAGTCTGCCGATATTGTAGCTGAGGATATTCCACTGGATGTATATTTTGAAGATAAGGACGTTATTGTAATTAATAAGCCGCGTGGTATGGTTGTCCATCCAGCACCAGGACATACCTCGGGGACGGTTGTTAATGCATTGATGTTCCATTGTCGTGATTTGTCTGGTATTAACGGCGAACTTCGGCCTGGAATTGTTCACCGCATTGATAAGGATACATCAGGCTTGCTGATGGCGGCCAAGCATGATCGCGCACATGTTCACCTGGCAGCACAGCTGAAAGAGCATTCGGTTACACGGAAATATGTGGCGCTTGTGCACGGGAATGTGCCTCATGATCAAGGAACAATCGACGCCCCAATTGGGCGTGATACCCATGATCGGAAGATGTACACCGTAACCGAGAATAACAGCAAGCATGCGGTGACACATTTTAAAGTAATGGAGCGGTTCGGGGACGCGACCCTTGTTGAATTGCAATTGGAGACAGGTCGTACACATCAGATCCGTGTGCATATGAAATTCATTGGTCATCCTCTTGTCGGGGATCCAATGTACAGTCGAGGGACGCGCGGTCTGACTATGAATGGACAGGCATTACATGCCATGACGCTGGGATTCGTACATCCTGCAAGCGGGGAGACTGTGGAACTTCATGCTCCGCTTCCGGAAGACATGGAGAACTTGCTTCATTCCATTCGCAATAGATAGTTGCTGTTTAGTCATAATTATGCAAATTAAACCATGATATTTAGTTGTAAAACAGTGTGTATTCTTATATTCGTATGAAAAAAGTGCAAATTGTATTGGAGATCGTTCATTCCTTTCGTCGTCATTATCAAGCATAGTTAATACATTGGCATCATAACCGATGATATAAGACTAGTGCAGGAGAAAGGGCTGGATAAGATGACGACAGAATTTTATCAAAACACATATATTCAACATACATTTGCAGAGCGAATTGGCGGAGCCAATTACGGAAAAGACACGAATATCTACAAATTTGAAAAGATCAAACGAGCTAAGGCTGCTGCCAAATTACAGTTCCCTGATGTGGAATTAATCGATATGGGTGTCGGTGAACCGGATGAAATGGCTGACGCAGGTATCGTGGCTGCATTGGCAGAAGAAGCGTCCAAGCCTGAAAACCGCGGTTATGCTGATAATGGAATTGCAGAGTTTAAGCATGCTGCGGCAACCTATTTGAAAGAAGTATTTCAGGTCGAAGGGATTGATCCAGACACTGAGGTGCTTCATTCCATTGGTACGAAGCCAGCGCTTGCGATGCTGCCTTCCTGCTTCATCAATCCAGGGGACATTACGATTATGACGGTTCCTGGCTATCCGGTAATGGGTACGCACACGAAATATTTAGGAGGAGAAGTGTATAACATTCCGCTTACGGCTGACAATAACTTCTTGCCTGATTTGGATGCGATCCCTGAAGAGGTGTGCCAACGGGCCAAGCTGCTCTATTTGAACTATCCGAACAATCCAACTGGAGCAGTAGCGAGTGTTGAGTTCTTCACCAAGGCCATTGCTTGGGCGAAGCAGCACAAGGTCATCATTGTACATGATGCCCCTTACGCAGCGTTGACCTATGACGGCAACAAGCCGCTAAGCTTCTTGAGCGTACCTGGGGCGAAGGACGTTGGGGTTGAGCTCCATTCCTTGTCCAAGTCGTACAACATGACGGGATGGCGCATTGGCTTTATTGCCGGCAATCCGCTCATTGTGAAGGCATTCGGTGACGTCAAGGACAATAACGATTCCGGCCAGTTCATCGCGATCCAGAAGGCAGCTGCATACGGCCTGGCTCATCCAGAGATTACGAAAGCGATCGCTGACAAATACTCTCGCCGTCATGACCTGCTAGTTGCAGCACTTAATGAAGCGGGATTCCGTGCCGTTAAGCCGCAAGGTTCCTTCTTCCTCTATGTTGAAGCGCCAAAGGCGGTGCAGGGAGGGCCAGAATTTAGAACGGCTGAGGACTTCTCCCAATATTTAATTCGAGAGAAGTTAATCTCGACAGTGCCTTGGGATGATGCAGGACGCTTTATTCGGTTTTCAGTTACGTTCCAAGCCCGGGGCGAGGCGGAAGAGAAGCGTGTAATGAGTGAGCTCAAGCGCAGACTTACCGACGTTGAATATATTTTCTAAAATTTATATGAGTACTATTACTTGACATGGATCGTGAGAAGTGGGATAATCCAGTTAATCAAATAAGACCTTTAAATCAGTCCCGTGAGACTGGCAAGGTAACGCTCGTTTACGAGAAAGAACACGTGAAGAGCGGAAGGAAGAAGCATGTCCGTTAGATGCCGAGAGCTATGATGGATCGCGAAGAGCTTCTACTTCTGCGCTGTAGCTTCATGCAGCTTCTTTCCGCGCATATCGTGAATGCACAACTCCTTGCCTACGGGCAAGGAGTTTTTTTGTATCTGCGCACACTATCGATAAACAGCCCAGTCCTTACTCGTGTAAGGGTGGGAAAACGGAAGGAGACAAAATCCAAATGAGCACGACCGAATTCAACATCATTATGGATGAAGCAGCGATTCGACGAGCACTAACACGGATCGCACACGAAATTCTCGAACGAAATAAAGGCATTGAAAACTGTGTACTTGTCGGAATCCGGACAAGAGGGATCTTCTTCGCAAGGCGCATTGCCGAACGAATCCAACTGATTGAGAATGTGAACATTCAAGTCGGAGAGTTGGATATCACGAGATATCGCGATGACAAGAAGCGGGAAGAGCGGGAGGCGGCAGACATTAGTGAGCCATTCCCAATACAGGATAAGAAAATTATCTTGTGCGACGATGTGCTCTATACAGGGCGGACGATTCGTGCAGCAATGGATGCACTAATGGATCAGGGCCGACCGCAAATGATTCAGCTGGCGGTACTGGCAGATCGAGGGCATCGGGAATTGCCGATTCGACCTGATTATGTCGGTAAAAACGTACCGACTTCACGCACCGAAGAGATTGAAGTTGCCTTGAAGGAATTAGACGGCATCGATGAAGTGAAAATCGTACACCACAGGGGGTAGCAGTAATGACAATACAGTTGGAACGTACGGTAAAAGACCGCAGCTTACTGGGCTTAAAGTCACTAAGCAGATTCGAAATCGAATCCATATTGAATCGAGCCGCACATTGGGATGGGCAGGATGTTAAAGTACAAGATGCATTAAAAAATAAATTTGTAGCCAACATGTTTTTCGAGAACAGCACGCGCACCCGCTGTTCGTTCGAAGTAGCCGAGAAGCGTCTGGGTGCAGAGGTTATCAACTTCTCTGCATCCTCCTCGAGTGTAGAGAAGGGCGAATCAATCTACGATACGGTTCGAACACTCGAATCTATGGGCATGGATGCAGGGGTTATCCGCTTGAAGCCGATTGGGCTCTTGGAACAAATTGCGGAACGCGTCAAGATGCCGCTGATCAACGCAGGCGACGGGAATAATGAGCATCCCACACAGGCACTCCTAGACCTGTACACAATGCGCAAGCATTTTGGACAGCTAGATGGACTGAATGTCACGATAGTCGGAGATGTTGAGCATAGCCGAGTGGCACGCTCTAATTTATACGCGCTTCGCAAGTTCGGAGCGAACGTAAGCTTCTGTGCACCGGATAATATGCGTGCTCATGATTTGGACGCACCGTATGTGACGATAGATGAAGCGCTGCAGTCAGATGTGGTCATGATGCTTCGCGTACAACTTGAGCGTCATGAATCAGAAGTGATGCACTCGACAGCGGCGTACCGGTCAGAGTACGGCATGACGCTTGAACGCGTCGCATTGATGAAGAAACATGCGATTGTTATGCATCCAGCCCCTGTCAATCGCAATGTAGAAATTGATGACGAGGTCGTTGAAGCAGAACAGTCGCGAATCTTCGAGCAAATGGCAAACGGGGTTCCCGTACGGATGGCAGTACTGGAGCGAGCACTCTCATAGGAATCACTTCTTATATAGAAGAAATCGATAGATTGAAATTGAATGAAATTGAAAAATACCAACCAGACGGACGAACACTTCACAATGGCACTGTAAGGAGAGAGAAACCGATGATCGTATTAACAAATGCAAAGATATTAAATACCGAAGGCGAATTGGTTGACGCTAACATTTGGATGGAAGAAGGCGTCATCCGTCGGATTACGAATCGCGAAGAAGCTGCTCCAGCGGGAGCAGAAGTTCATGACATCGAAGGAAAATTCGTATCGGCAGGCTTCATCGACATGCACGTTCATTTGAGAGAGCCTGGCTTTGAACATAAAGAAACGATTGCAACAGGTACTCACTCCGCGGCAAAGGGTGGATTTACAACAATCGCATGTATGCCAAATACACGTCCAGTCACAGACACACCAGAAACGGTACAACTTATACTCGATAAGGCTAAGCAAGAAGGCTATGTGAAGGTCTTGCCTTATGGCTCAATTACGAAGAGTGAGCTGGGAAGAGAGCTTACAGACTTTGTAGCCTTGAAAAATGCAGGTGTTGTCGGCTTCACTGACGATGGGGTTGGCGTACAGAATGCCCAAATGATGAAGGATGCGATGAACTGGGCCAAGGAACTGGGCATGCCGGTTATCGCACACTGTGAAGATGATTCGCTAGTTAAAGGTGCGGCAGTAACAGATGGAGAGTTCGCCCGCAAGCATGGATTGAAGGGGATTCCGAATGAATCGGAAGCGATTCATGTAGGCCGGGATGTGCTGCTGGCAGAAGCGACAGGCGTACATTATCATGTGTGCCACGTTAGCACAGAACAGTCCGTTCGGCTTATCCGTCAAGCGAAGCAGTTCGGTGTGAAGGTGACTGCAGAGATATGTCCACATCACCTGCTTCTCTCAGATGAAGATATCCCGGGATTGGATGCAAACTGGAAGATGAATCCACCGCTTCGCTCTCCTCGCGATGTAGAAGCCTGCATTGAGGCGCTGGTAGATGGCACAATCGACATTGTCGTAACAGACCATGCGCCACATAGTGAAGAAGAGAAAGCCAAAGGGATGGAGCTTGCACCGTTCGGTATTGTCGGATTGGAAACAGCATTCCCTCTCCTTTATACGAAATTTGTAGCGACAGGCAAATGGCCGCTATCTCTGCTCATCAATCGCATGACAAGCGACCCGGCAAGAACGTTCGGCTTGAATACAGGACGTCTTGAAGAAGGAGCGCCGGCAGACATTACGGTTATTGACTTGGAGACCGAGCATAAAGTGAATCCGGACGAATTCTTGACTAAGGGACGGAATACGCCGTTTACAGATTGGAGCTTGAAGGGATGGCCAGTGAAGACATTCGTAGACGGCCGTCTTGTATGGAGCAAGTAACAAGATTGATAGATAGTCCATTATAGATAGATAAGAATAGCAACGTGAAGTGCACAAGATAGAGAGCGAGGAGTGACGGACATGCAAGCAAGATTGTTGTTGGAAGATGGTACCCTCTTTACAGGAACGGGGTTCGGTGCAGACGGTGAGTCTGTAGGTGAGGTTGTATTTAATACAGGGATTACAGGATATCAAGAGGTATTGTCCGACCCATCTTACTGTGGACAAATTGTAACGATGACGTACCCGCTGATTGGCAACTACGGCATTACGCGGGATGACTTCGAATCCATTCGTCCTTACGTAAACGGGTTCGTCGTGCGCAGACATGAAGAAGTTCCTAGCAACTGGCGCGCTGAGTATTCGGTAGACCGTCTTCTGAAAGAATACGGCATCGTAGGCATCAGCGGCATCGATACGCGCATGCTGACTCGCAAGCTTCGTCACTTTGGTACGATGAAGGGATTGCTGACAACGGGCAACCAATCAATAGAAGAATTGAAGGAAATGCTAGGTGTTGCGGAATTGATGCGGGATCAAGTAGCACGCACTTCAACGAAGCAGCTGTTCTCCAGCCCTGGTGACAAAGAACGCATCGTACTTGTCGACTTCGGCGCGAAGAGCGGTATCGTGCGCGAGCTGACAAAGCGCGGCTGTGATGTAGTCGTCGTTCCTCATGACACAACAGCAGACGAAATTCGGCGCTTGCGCCCTGATGGAATTCAATTGTCCAACGGCCCTGGGGATCCGAAGGATGTGCCGCATGCTGTGAAGATGCTGCAAGAGCTTCTTGGAGAGTACCCAATCTTCGGTATCTGCTTGGGACACCAATTGTTCGCACTCGCTTGCGGAGCTGACACTGGGAAATTGAAGTTCGGCCATCGCGGTGGAAATCATCCGGTTAAAGAGCTCGCAACGAATCGCTGCTATATTACTTCTCAGAACCATGGATATACAGTTCTGGAGGATTCGGTACAAGGTACGGAATTGAAAGTAACTCATATCAACAATAACGATAAAACAATTGAAGGACTTGCACATGCGAAGTACCCAGCCTTCTCGGTACAATATCACCCAGAAGCGGCTCCTGGTCCGCATGACAGCAGCTACTTGTTCGACCAATTCATTGATATGATTCGAGAGCATAAACGCAATCAACCTAAGACTCCGCGCCAAGCGGAGCTCGTAGCACAGCTGAAAGGGGAACTATAAAATGCCGAAAAATAACAACCTCAAGAAAATCCTTGTTATCGGATCAGGCCCGATCGTAATCGGTCAGGCAGCCGAGTTCGACTATGCAGGAACACAAGCATGTGAAGCACTGAAAGAAGAAGGCATGGAAGTCGTTCTTATCAACAGCAACCCAGCTACGATTATGACAGATACAAATATGGCCGATAAGGTGTATATCGAGCCGATTACTCTGGAGTTTGTAACACAGATTATCCGCCAAGAGCGCCCAGATGGATTGCTTCCGACACTGGGTGGCCAGACTGGCTTGAATATGGCTATGGAACTTGCTCGTGCAGGTGTGCTTGAGCAAGAGAACGTGAAGCTTCTCGGGACGCAGCTAGATTCCATTGAGCGCGCAGAAGACCGTGACTTGTTCCGCGACCTGATGCGTGAACTGGAGCAGCCGGTACCGGAAAGTGTTATTGTCAACTCGGTACAGGAAGCAGTTGACTTCGCAAATACGATTGGGTACCCAATCATCGTCCGTCCTGCTTATACGCTTGGGGGTACAGGCGGCGGTATTTGTGCGAACGAAGAAGAGTTGCGCGATACGGTTGCATCAGGTATCCGCTACAGTCCAATCGGACAGTGCTTGATTGAGAAGAGCATCGCGGGCATGAAGGAAGTCGAGTACGAAGTTATGCGTGACGCGAACGACAACTGTATCGTAGTCTGCAACATGGAGAACTTCGACCCGGTAGGTGTCCATACTGGCGACAGTATTGTCGTAGCACCGAGCCAAACGCTGTCGGATCGCGAGTATCAAATGCTGCGCTCCGCATCGCTTAAAATTATCCGCGCGCTCAACATCGAGGGTGGATGTAACGTTCAGTTCGCGCTGGATCCACACAGCTATCAATACTATGTCATCGAGGTTAACCCTCGTGTCAGCCGCTCTTCTGCACTCGCTTCGAAAGCAACAGGCTATCCGATTGCGAAGATGGCAGCGAAAATCGCGGTCGGCTACACACTTGACGAAATCGTGAATCCAGTTACGGGGCAAACATACGCATGCTTCGAGCCTACACTCGATTACATCGTATCGAAGATTCCACGCTGGCCGTTCGATAAATTCACACAAGCGAACCGTAAGCTCGGTACGCAAATGAAAGCAACTGGCGAAGTCATGGCTATCGGACGTACATTCGAAGAGTCCATGCACAAGGCAATCCGCTCCCTGGAAATCGGCGTACATCGCTTGATGTTGAAAGGTACGGAAGAGCTGGACAAAGAAACACTGGGATATCGTCTGCAAACACCAGATGATGAGCGCATGTTCTTGCTGGCAGAAGCATTCCGCCGCGGATACACACTGCAGCAGTTGCAGGATCTCACGAAAATCGACTGGTGGTTCCTCGACAAGCTGGAAGGCATGGTCAAGTTTGAGGATCGCATTCGTGAAGAAGAAACACTGACTGAGCAAACGCTCTACGAAGCGAAGCGCATGGGCTTCACAGACCGCGCGATTGCTGAACTGCGCAGTGAAGGCCAGCCTGGCGGCACTTACACGAAGGAAGCCGAGGTTCGTGACTATCGGGTACAACAAGGCTTGAAGCCTGTCTATAAAATGGTCGATACATGTGCGGCAGAGTTCGAAGCGACAACACCGTACTACTACTCGACCTATGAAGTAGAAAATGAAGTTATTGAATCCAATAAAGAAAAAATCTTAGTACTTGGCTCTGGTCCAATTCGCATCGGTCAAGGTATCGAATTCGACTACTCGACTGTACATGCGGTATGGGCGATTCAAGATGCAGGGTATGAAGCAGTAATCATCAACAACAATCCTGAGACCGTATCAACGGACTTCAACACATCAGACCGCTTGTACTTCGAGCCGCTCTTCTTCGAAGACGTAATGAATGTTATTGAGCAGGAGAAGCCGGTAGGGGTTATCGTCCAATTCGGTGGACAAACGGCTATCAACCTTGCAGCACCGCTGGCAGCTGCTGGTGTGCGGATTCTCGGTTCGAGCTTGGAGAGCATCGATGAAGCGGAAGACCGGAAGAAATTCGAAGCTTTGCTGTCGCGCCTTCATATTGCACAGCCGCAAGGCAGCACGGTAACATCTGTTGACGAGGCAGTAGGTACGGCACAATCACTCGGCTACCCGGTACTTGTTCGTCCATCCTACGTTCTGGGCGGACGCGCAATGGAAATCGTGTACTCTGACCAAGAACTGTTGACCTACATGGAGCAAGCAGTGAAAATCAACCCTGAGCATCCGGTTCTCATCGACCGCTACATGCTTGGCAAAGAGGTTGAAGTCGATGCCATCTGTGATGGCGAGACGGTGCTTATCCCTGGTATCATGGAGCATGTTGAGCGCGCAGGGGTACACTCCGGTGACTCGATTGCGGTATATCCACCACAGCACTTGTCCGAAGAGCTGAAGCAGCAAATCGTGGATGTTACGATTCGCATCGCAAAGGAACTGAAGACAGTCGGCTTGATTAACATCCAGTTCGTCATCTACCATGACCAAGTATATGTGATTGAAGTGAATCCACGCTCCTCGCGTACGGTTCCATTCTTAAGTAAAGTGACGAACATTCCAATGGCGAATGTGGCAACGAAACTTATCTTGGGTACGAAGCTGAGTGACCTTGGCTATCAAGAGGGCTTGTGGCCAGAAGATGACCATGTATCGGTTAAAGTTCCTGTGTTCTCGTTCGCGAAGCTGCGCCGCGTTGAACCGACACTCGGTCCTGAGATGAAATCAACAGGTGAAGTTATGGGACGCGACAAGCAATATGCGAAGGCATTGTACAAAGGCCTTATCGGTTCCGGTATGAAGATTCCTTCCACTGGCGCCATCATCTGTACAGTAGCAGATAAGGATAAGGAAGAAGCAGTTGAATTGATGCGCGGTTTCGTGGGCCTTGGCTACAAGATCATTGCGACAGGTGGAACAGCGGTTGCGCTTGAAAATGCAGGTCTGAGCGTGACAAATGTCAAGAAACTGACAGAAGGCTCGCCTAACATTCTGGATCTCATCCGCGGAGGAGAGGCGCACTTCGTTGTCAACACCTTGACGAAGGGCAAAACGCCAGAACGCGATGGCTTCCGCATTCGCCGCGAAGCAGTAGAGAACGGCGTAGTCTGCATGACATCGCTGGATACTGTACGCGCGCTGCTGGGCATGCTGGAGCAAATCAACTTCTCATCCCGCGCAATGCCGGTTGTTCAGAAGTAATCACTGAAGAAATAGACGAGTATCGTCTCACAATAAAGCAGAATCGAGGAGGCCGCAAGGCCTCCTCGGAGTATGAATAGGCTATGGACGAAGCTTGGGGCAAGGTACGAGAAAAATACGAAGAGGTGTCACGATGAACAAACGATGGAGCGAGGCAGAAGCGGCGGGCAGAATTATGGTCGCACTGGATTATCCGAATGCAGACGCAGCGAGAGAGCTGCTGCAGCAGCTGCAAGGAATCCCTTGTTATATGAAGGTAGGCATGCAGTTGTTCTATGCAGCGGGCCCAGCGTTTGTTCGCGAGCTGAAGGATAAAGGCTACAAAGTTTTTCTTGATGTAAAGATGCATGATATCCCGAACACAGTTAAGGGTGGAGCGAACAGCATCACGAAGCTAGGCGTTGATATGTTCAATGTCCATGCAGGCGGCGGTGCAGCGATGATGGCTTCTGCTATGGAGGGTGTAGAAGCGGCACTGGCTGAAAATGCGGAGTTGAAACGACCCGTCGTGATTGCAGTCACGCAATTAACGAGCACGAATGAAACGGTGATGAATGAGGAACTCGGAATTCCTGGCAAGGTAGCTGACACTGTCGTACGTTATGCGAAGCTGACAAAGCTAGCAGGGCTTAACGGGGTTGTGGCATCGCCTCAGGAAGTAACTGCAATTAAGGCTGCTTGCGGAGAAGAATTCCATACGATTACGCCTGGGATCCGTCCAGCAGGTAGTGCAAAGGGTGACCAATCCCGTGTCATGACTCCAGCACAAGCATTTGAGCAAGGAACAGATTATATTGTGGTCGGCCGCCCGATAACTGCTGCACCGAATCCACGCGACGCGATTCTATCTATTATGAAGGAGCTGTTGAACTAATGACTACAACGAACCTGGAACGCACAATTGCACAGCATCTATTAAATATCCAAGCGGTAGCGCTTCGTCCAAATGAACCATTTACGTGGACGTCAGGCATGAAATCTCCAATCTACTGCGACAATCGCTTGACAATGTCCTACCCAGAGATTCGAGATGCAATTGCAGAAGGATTTGCTTCCTTGGTGAAACAATACGCTCCTGATGCAGAAGTTATCGCAGGCACAGCTACAGCAGGCATTCCGCATGCTGCTTGGGTAGCGGACAAACTTGGCTTGCCAATGGCTTATATTCGCGACAAGGCAAAAGGCCACGGAAAGCAAAATCAAATTGAGGGAATCATTCGTCCTGGACAGAAGGTTGTTGTCATAGAGGATTTGATTTCTACAGGTGGAAGCTCCTTGAAAGCCGCACTTGCCGTGAAGGAAGCAGGAGCTAAGCCATTGGCAGTACTGGCGATCTTCAGCTACCAATTGGAAAAAGCAACTTCTGCATTCGAGGAAGCAGGGATTCCACTTCGCACGCTGTCGAACTATACAGCACTGACGCAGACGGCACTGGATCATGGTGTTATTCAAGCCGAAGATATGGATGTGCTCCAAGCATGGCGTCATGATCCAACGACATGGGGCAACTAAGAAGAAAAGAAGGCGAATTTGAATTTGATTTTGAATTCTATTTCTATAGATAACATTTCTTGAAGACCTTTCCTGCATCATGAGGAAGGGTCTCTTTTTTGCTAGAGTCATGAACTGACAAAAGACTACCAAAAAATAATCAGAATATTTGTCATTTTTACAGAAAAACGGTTAAGATCATTGTAACTTTTCACGCAAAACTTTCGTTTATACTTGAGGAGAGTTTGACGTCATGTCCGAGAAAGGGGCAGATATAAGGATGAAATGGCTTCGCAAACGGAAGCAGGCTGACGAGGTCGAGGCTAACGAGGCAACCCCAAATCTCGCAGTGCATAATCAGGACGAGACAGTTGCGAATAATGAGGCGAAATACATAGACGACAAAAAAACATCTTCAGAATGGCCTGAACGTGCGGTTCCTGTCGCTACAGATGAACCTATCCTCGAAGTTCGCGGTGTGGAACGAACCTTCCAAGTGGGCAGTGAGAAGCTTCATGTCCTGAAAGGCATCAATATGCAGGTTAACCCAGGTCAGTTGGTAATGCTGAAAGGTCGTTCCGGTTCAGGGAAAACGACTCTTCTTAACATGCTCGGCGGTCTGGACCTGCCTACAAAAGGCGAGATTTATTTTCGAGGAGAGGAGCTCTCATCTTGGAGCGATAACAAGCGCACCTTTACAAGACGCAATGATATCGGATTCATATTTCAGGCGTTTGCTTTGATGCCGTTGTTATCTGCATATGAGAATGTCGAGCTGTCGCTGCGTATGGCGAACATTCCGCGTCATTTATGGAAGGAACGCGTACAGCATTGTTTGGAATTGGTTGGTCTCGGAAAGCGAATGAAGCACCGTCCGTTCGAAATGTCCGGCGGTGAGCAGCAGCGTGTTGCGATTGCGAAGTCGATCGCGCATAAGCCTCTGCTGCTGCTTGCAGATGAACCTACAGCAGAACTTGATTCACAGATGGGTGCACAGGTCATGGGAGTATTCCGGCAAATTATACGTTCTGAGAAGATCGCAATCTGTATGACAACCCACGATCCTACAATTTTGGAGGTAGCTGATCATGTTTATGAAATGGTCGACGGAAAATTCATCTCATAAGGCAGTAGATAAAAGGAAGAAGTGGCGCCGCTCCGCGCTGATATTGATGTGCGGGGTCATGATGCTTACCTCTGCATGTTCCTTGCTTCCAGATGAGGAACAAGAAGAGACACTGCCGACAATTACGCCGCCAGCAATCTCGAAGAAGCCCGAATATGATGTTATGAAGGGCGAATGGATATCTGATGTGAAGGCAACAGGGAAGGTAATGTCGGAGCAGGAAGAGACGTTCTTCTTCACGCTTGATAATAAGCCTGTCAAGGATGTAAAGGTCAAGAACGGCGACAACGTAAAGGCAGGTCAGGTATTGGCAGTACTTGATGTTGAAGAAATGCAAAGGGACCTGCGTTCAAAGCGGAGAGAGCTTCGCAAGTTGGAAGTGAAGATGAAAGAAACGCTCCGCCAGAAGGATGAGATGGATCCAATTCTATTCGAAGATGAGCAAATCGCATACGAAGAGGCTCTCGAAAAGATTGCGGAAGTAGAAAACGATATTGCAAAAGGATTGGTTACTGCTCCATTCGCTGGAACGGTCGTTAACGTCGCTGCGAAGAAAGGGAATATGACGAAGAAGTATGACCCTGTCGCGACAATCGCCAATACATCCCGATTGGTTGTTACGGTGGATGTACCGAAGGATGATTTGAAGAAAATTGCCCCTGGAATGGATGTTGAACTAAGCATTAATTCGACAGGCAAAATTTTAAAAGGAAAGGTTAAGGCGCTTCCTGCTCCTACATCAGACAAGGACAACGGAGGGAACAACAACAACAACAATCCGGGCGGGGGCAATATGCCTGAACAGGATCGGATTGATAAATATGTAACGGTGACATTGAATGATAAGCTGCCTTCTACAGTAACGCGTGGATCCATGCTTGGTGCGACCATTATTACGAAGAAACGGAGCAATGTTGTCTATATCCCGCCATCCGCACTTCGTACGCTTGGTGCTAGAACCTATGTTCAAGTCGTTGATGACAATGGAAAACGTGAGGTTGACGTGGAAATCGGTGAACAGGATGCAACGAGATTGGAAATCAAAAAAGGACTTGAGCCTGGACAGAAAGTAGTGGGTCGCTAATGGGCATTCCTTTGTTGCGGTTTCTATTCCGGAAAATGTGGAATACCCGCTGGCTTACGTTCAGCACACTTCTAGGGCTCATTGTGGCTGTATCCTTTACAGTCAGCATTCCGATGTATGCTGATGGCGCCTTGAAGCGGGTTGTCTCGAAGACATTGGAGGACAATAGTTCAGCGATGCCAGCCGGCTCGTTGTCAATCAAGTACCAGGCGACAGGTGGAACTAAGACGGATCCGAAAGAATTAAAGGAAGTTGATCGATACATACGTGAGGATGTGAAGGCGCAGGTTGGGTTTCCAGCTCAAATCTTTGTCAATGCGCGTTCGCTCCGAGGAACAGAAGTTTACCCTGTAGATCCGAGCAAGGTTGATGCCAGCCGGGTTCGAACGATGACGCTTGGCTCTTTATCCGATTTGAACGACCGAGTAGAGTGGACACTGGGTAAGGAATATGAAGATGGCGAGCAGAATGGGACATTGCAGGTTGTCATGATGGAGGAAGCCATGTACCGTAATGATCTCCATATTGGTGACGAGCTTGAATACCCAGTAACCGGCACGGATACCGTGCTGAAGGTGAAGTTGGTAGGTACTTTTAAGCCGAAAGAAGATACGAGTGCTTATTGGTTCCAGGGCTTAGAAGGAATGATGAATTCCTTGTACGTCTCACCGGCAACGTTCGATCATTTGATGGAACAGAAAAAGCTGCCGATCTCTGTATCCAGCTGGTATTATGCGTTTGATCTGCGCGAGGTAAAGACAAGTCAGTTGTCCTCACTTAGCTCTATGCTGGAACGCTTGAATATTGATTTGTACCAGAAGCTGAAGGGAACGCAAGTGGAGATTTCCTTCGCGAAGGTATTGAATGAATTCCGCAGTCAGAGCGTACAGTTGCAAATGATGCTGTTCACGCTTGCTGCACCGATGATTGCAATGGTGTTCTATTATATTGCGATGAATGCAAGTCAATCGCTAGAGAAGCAGCAAAGTGATATTGCTGTGCTGCGAAGCCGTGGAGCAAGTACGCGGCAAATTATATGGCTTTATCTATTGGAAGGAATCATTCTCGGCTTGTTGGCTCTGGCATTGGCCCCTATATTCGGCTGGTTTATGGCGAAGTCAATAGGCTCAGCGAACGGCTTCCTGGAGTTCGTAAATCGGAAGTCTATTCCGGTAGGATTTACGACAGATGCTGTTTTGTTTGGCGTGGCTGCAGTTGTCATTGCCTTGTTCGCAAGCATTATACCAGCAGTAGTCTTCGCTCGTTCATCTATCGTGAACTTGAAGCAGAAGATGGCACGATCAGACCGCAAGCCTGTATGGCAGCGCTGGTTCCTTGATGTCCTGCTGCTGGGCTTGGCGGGTTATGGCTATTACCTGCTTAATGAGAGACAGTTGTTGACATTCCAATCAGGAGTGAGCTCTGATCAGCTGCAAGTACAGCCATTTCTATTTTTTGTGCCGGCACTTGCGATTTTTGCGTGCGGACTGTTCTTTTTACGATTGTTCCCGCTTATTCTTAAAATCGTGCAGTGGATTGGCGGAAAGCTGCTGCCAGTTCCACTATATTTGACGCTTACGCAGTTGTCCCGTTCTGCCAAGACGTATTATCCGCTTATGATTCTGCTTATTCTTACACTTGGTCTAGGTGTATACAATGCGTCAGCAGCTCGTACGATTGACATTAACTCGACAGAACGCACCTTGTACAAATATGGTACAGACGTCGTTATCCAGACGGTATGGGAATCTGAACAAGAGATTATTAGAGATAAGGATAAAGGCAAAGGAAACAATGGAGGCGGAGGAGGAGGCAATCCAGGGCAAGGTGGTGGTGGCAACCAGCCGCCGAAGGCGGGCAAGACGATCTACACGGAGCCGCCGTTCGAGCTCTTCAAGAAGATGCCTGGTGTTGAGGGAGCCGCACGTGTGTTGAAGACGAAGGGGAATGTAATCATTTCCGGACGTTCGATTGGTCAAGGTGAGATTATGGGAATCGACAATGTCGACTTCTCGAAGGTAGCCTGGTTCCGTCAGGACTTGTTCCCATCCCATCCGTTCCACTATTTGGATGCACTAGGGAAGTATACGGAATCCGCTGTGATTATCCCGAGCAATGTCGCGAAGCAGTATCAATTGAAGGAAGGCGACATCATCTCCATCGGATTTGGGGAGCAGTTGGTTGAATTTGTAATTGTTGGTGTACTACCATATTGGCCGAGTATGTATCCGGACGAGAAACCGTTCTTTATTGCGAACTTAGATTATATTTATGATCAAGTACCAATCACACCGTATGAGGTATGGTTGAAGATGAAGGACAAAGCACCGCTAGGTCCTGTCCTTACAGAACTGCAAAAGAAAGGGATAGAAATATTCAGTAGGACGGATGTACGAAGCGAGCTTGCAACACAGAGCAAGCATCCTACCCGGGGCGGCGTATTTGGCATTCTGAGTATGGGCTTCTTAATATCCGTCATTATCTCCTTGATTGGATATTTGTTGTTCTGGTTCTTTAACTTGACAAGACGTGTGCTTCAGTTCGGGATTTTGCGTGCAATGGGGTTGTCGCGCAGACAACTAACCGGTATGCTGCTGCTGGAACAGCTATTTACAGCAGGGCTTTCTATCCTGCTTGGCATTTTGCTTGGGAAGGTGGCGAGCCGCTTGTTCCTGCCATTCCTACAGACGGCAGAAAGCTCCAAGATGCAGGTGCCGCCATTCCGGATTGTATTTGAATCACGAGATACGATCCAGCTGTACATCGTCGTTGGCGTGATGATCTTTACTGGGGCGACCTTGTTGTTCATGCATATTCGTCGTCTACGTGTCCATCAAGCCGTGAAGATGGGAGAGGAGCGTTAATCGGTGATACATTGTGAAGGGCTAGTTAAAATTTTCAAAACAGATGATATTGAAGTTGTTGCCTTGCAAGGGCTGAACTTGTCTGTTAAGCAAGGCGAGCTGATGGCGATTATCGGCAACAGCGGCAGCGGGAAATCGACACTTCTGAACATACTCGGCGGGTTGGATCGGCCATCCGCCGGCTCCGTTCAGGTAGGGAAGTGGGATCTGCTTAAAATTTCGGATAAAGAGCTTGTTGAATACAAGCGGGATACTGTCGGATTTATCTGGCAGAACAATGCGCGCAACTTGCTTCCTTATTTGACGGCGTTAGAGAATGTTGAAGTGCCGATGATGCTGGCCGGCAAGATGGATCGCAAATATGCAAAGGAACTGCTTGAATGGGTTGGGCTAAGTCATCGCATGCACAATAAGCTGCAACAGCTATCAGGCGGTGAGCAGCAGCGGGTGGCCATTGCGATTTCACTAGCGAATCGCCCACAAATGCTGCTTGCCGACGAACCTACTGGATCTGTGGATACGCAGACATCAGATATGATCATGAATATTTTCCGCCGTATGAGTAGGGAATTAGGGGTAACAGTGGTCATCGTAACCCATGATTTGTCGCTTGCAGGGAAGGTGGATCGTGTCGTTGCCATACGTGACGGCTTAACTAGCACAGAATTCATCAAGCGTAATCCGAATTTGGATGCTGGTGGAGGTGAGGAAGGATTCGGGCTTCAGGATCATCATGAAGCCTACGTGGTAGTTGATCGTGTCGGTCGATTGCAAGTGCCAAAGGAGTATTTGGAAGCTCTCGATATTCAAGACAAGGCATCGATGGAATTAGACGGAGATAAAATTATTATCCGCACACCTAAGGAATTGGAGGAGTAACCAGATGAAAAAAAACTGGGTACGTAAATTATTAACAGTTACACTGGTATTGACGATGATCATCCCAATGCTGGCTGCATGTACGAACAAAGATGAGGTTGTTCCAGGACAAGAGCGAGTATTGCGCATTGGCATGCAGTATGGAGGATATGACGACACCTATTTCCGTCAGCAATGGACGGATACATTTGAAATTACACACAAAGGAATCCGTATTGAGCTTGTACCAGCACTTGATGGTGCAGATATGCGATATGATAATTCCGGAGATCCGAAGAAACAGCCGGATCGCTATGAAGCGATGAAAAAACTGCTGAATTCTGCGAATCCAGTTGACATCATCGTCACGGATTCGTTCCAGTTCCGCAAGCTTGTGGAAGAAGGAATGTTGAAGCAGCTTGATCCGCTTGTACAGAAGGACAGTATTGATTTGTCTGACTTTGTACCAACGGTTATTGATGGGATAAAAGCAATGGGAGACAACAGCTTGTATGGTCTTTCGCCTACATTCTCCTCAAATGCACTGTTCTTCAACAAGAAGCTTTTCAGTGATGCAGGCATTACACCGCCAACTGATAATATGACATGGGATCAAGTATTTACGCTCGCAGCTAACCTATCGAAGGGTGACGGAGCAGATCGCAAGTATGGTTTCAGCTTCAACCGTTATAGTGGTTCCGATGTGTTTAGCGATATGATGAATTTATATATTACGCCATTAAATCTTCGTATGTTCGATGAAAAAGGCGAGAAGATGACGGTAAACACGCCGCAATGGGAAAAAGTATGGACAACGGTAAGTGATCTGGCGATCAAGAAAATCGTCCCACCTGCCAACAGTACTGAAATGCCTGTACAAACGCCGGAAAATGAAAATCCGTTCGGACATGATAACTTCCTGTCAGGGAAGGTAGCTATGGCGATCGGAGACTATAATTACATTAATACGGAATTGTCGGATGCCATGAAGAATGCTGACAAAATCAAAGGCTTTACGAAATTTGACTGGGATGTTGTAACCATGCCATCACACCCGGAATCTCCAGGTGTATCTGGCGGTTCTCAGCTGTATAATATTTTTGCAATCAATCAAAAAGCAGCGAATCCAGACGATGCTTGGGAATTCATGAAATTTATTAACAGTGAAGATTGGGCTAAGCTTCGTTCCCGCAGCAGTTGGGAAATGGTATCTCGTCAAAAGTACATTAAGCCTAAGGATGGCACTAACATTAATGTCAGTGCGTTCTACAAAACAAAGCCGGTCCCTCCTACAAAGACGGATATGGAGAAGTTCATGATGGACGGAAGCTACTGGCAGATCAATCAGCTTGGTACGGAGTTGATGCAGCAAGTGATCGAGAAGAAGAAATCAGTTGCGGATGCCTTGAAGGAATGGGAAACAAAAGGGAACCAAATTTTGATTCAAGCGAAAAAGAATCCGAACGGTAATGATACTCCTCCAGGAAACGTATACAAGGGTTAATCATCGTAATGCAGGAAGAATCGGTGGCTCCAAGTGAGCTTGCCGGTTCTTTTTTGCACGATTGGGGAATAGTAGGGGAAGGGGAGGGAGCTGATGACAAGAAGAGGGTGATAAAGTGCACTGGGTCTATTGGGGCAAGTTGTACGATTCCAGATTTCAAGCTCGTTGTTTGCAGCAGCGTCTGGAGCATGATGCTTGGATTTATGGATATGAGGCAATGAAGGAGATTGAAGTATATCGATCACGTAGAGGAAAATACGGGGTACGATTTCTTCCTTAGCCCATCATGTACAACTTATTCAAACATTTTTAATTTTTCTCTTGACTGAACATATGCAACTATTGTATAGTAATACTTGTCGCTGCTGAAGAAGTTCAGCTGCTGAATCATATCGCGGGGTGGAGCAGTCTGGTAGCTCGTCGGGCTCATAACCCGAAGGTCGTAGGTTCAAATCCTGCCCCCGCAACCAAACCTCATGAAATTGCAATGGTGAGGGCCCTTAGCTCAGTTGGTTAGAGCGGTCGGCTCATAACCGATTGGTCGGGGGTTCGAGTCCCTCAGGGCCCACCAATTCTAATTTCATAGATACAAAGTTTTGTAAAGTGCATCTTTCATCATCAGTTCTAGCAGTTTGCTAGATTTGCATGAGATAGGTGTTTTTTTATTATTGAGGATCTAAGGGAGCCCGCTTTGCAACGTTTTGCGGAGGGGCTTCCTTTTTTGTGTCGCTATTTTCTTTTTTGCAACGCATCGTAGGCATCGAGGACATTTTGGAGTGCAGCCTTTTCTTTTTTTTTGTTATCGTACGGTCATCATAATAAGTATCGCCTTCATGGCGAATGATGGTTTTCTTTGATTTAATAATGGCGCGAATCATTGAGATATCTGATTCAGATGGAGCGACATCGGCCCATTCCCAGATTCAGGTATTATTATCTCGGATGATCTCATCACTATTAGGGAAGATGGAATAGGTCTTATCATCGACTTTCAATGCGTACTTCTCGATGAACAGCCAATTTTCAGCTTCGTATTGAATACGCAACCGCAGCCAAGATATATTTGCTTCTTTCCCTATATATAAGAAGAAACTGTTCTCATTCGCATAGTGAGGTGAAGTTTTGTCATAATACCAGGTAATACTTTTGACTTCATCTACACTTTTTCTCATCTTAGATAGTGCTTGCGCCAAGCGCTTTTCTTCCGCCGCTTGTTTACGTTTTTTCTCCAACTGCTCGGCCTCGATCTTCTTACGCTCTTTTTCTTCAATTTGCGAAATCAATGTTTTGGCGATGCCTGCTTCCTTGCTTCCGGGATGTTTCTTCATTAAAGCATTTAGTTTGTCCTTTGCGTTGCCTAATGCCCCTTTAGTAAGACTATCCTTTGCTCCGGCAAGCATGCGGTCAGCTCCATTTTTGATATCATCGATTTCTTTCTTTAACTCGTTAATTGTACCTTTCAATTGTATATTTTCTTGTTGCAGGTTTCTTACTTTAGCGGTCAGGTTCTCGTTCGCAGATACCATATCGTCATATGAGGATTGCGAGATGCTAGAACAGCCTGAAAGGAGTATGAAAGAAACACATAGTAGGCTAGTCATTCTCTTCACTGCCCGGATCCTCCTAAATTGTAGTAGTTCTTTTGTACGACAAAAGCCAAATATTCCAATGAAAATAATGGTAACAAAATTGGTGTGAAGATAATTCAATAGGAGGAAAAAGGCCAGATGATGAATGTTCAATTGCGAACATTCACATTGATAAATTTATTGTTGACATCATATGAAGGCGTATGATATATTATATCTTGTCGGTTGCGATGTACAGTGTTTTGAAGCGAAAGTGGATGAGCAGCTTGTAGTGCGCAATGATGCAGCATATTGAACCACATGACGATGTGGCAAATATGCCGGGGTGGCGGAATTGGCAGACGCACAGGACTTAAAATCCTGCGGTAGGTGACTACCGTACCGGTTCGATCCCGGTCCTCGGCACCACGTATTGATGATGAGAACTCCTTTCCTGTTCAGGCCTTGAACAAGTGAGGAGTTTTTTGCTTTATACTCTTTTTTAATATGAAATGTGAAATGATTTGAGGATTACATAATAATCGTAATAGACTAATAGATACCAACATGGAAGGGGAATGTACAGTGGGAATGCATGTACAGAATGATTGGGCGGAATTGCTTCACGAGGAAGTTAGACAGCCATATTTCAAGCAGCTGTGGGGCTGGCTTCGAGAAGAATACAAGCGTGCAGTCATTTATCCGCCATATGAACTTATATTTTCTGCATTGAATGCGACGTCCTATGCGGATACGAAGATTGTCATCGTTGGGCAAGATCCTTATCATGGGCCAGGACAAGCTCATGGGTTAAGCTTCTCCGTTCAACCGGGTGTTAAGCTGCCGCCTTCACTTCAGAACATGTTCAAAGAGGGCGCAGCAGATGTTGGTCTGAAGATGCCGAACAACGGAAGCTTGCTGCACTGGGCCAAGCAAGGCGTCCTCATGCTTAACACAGTACTGACCGTCGAACAAGGACAAGCAGCATCACATCGCGGGAAGGGCTGGGAGAAGTTCACCGATCGTATCATTCAATTGTTGAATGACAGAGATCGCCCAATCATATTTGTTCTATGGGGAAGCCATGCACAAGCGAAGGCGAGCATGATTGATTTGTCAAAGCATTATATTGTACAAGCGCCGCATCCAAGTCCATTGTCTGCACATCGTGGGTTCTTTGGGAGCAAGCCGTACTCGAAAATTAATAATAAGCTGCGCGAATGGGGCGAGCAGGAGATCGACTGGCAAGTCCCTAATATCTAAATAAGGAATAGGCGTCATCGTGAACTGCTTTCATGGAATAGTAAGTTGTTGTATGCTTGTAAGAAGGTGTGAGCGATATACTATGAAAGTGGTTCAATGGGCTGCCGATCATTCAGGAAAAAAGTCTTCTCTAGTAATTGACATGGTAATATATTGATGTTATATTAAATTTGTTAATAAACATGATCTGTTAGCTCAGCTGGGAGAGCACCATCTTGACAGGGTGGGGGTCAGTGGTTCGAGCCCACTACAGATCACCATACTATAAACGTCAAAAGCCTTGATTATCAAGGCTTTTTCTATTTCTATTCCTTTGAACAGTGCAAACCTGCAGCAGAATCTTCTTTGCTCAATGAAAGTGATGCGACAGATGATACAAAACCACTATATTGTCAACATCATGCATTAAGAAAAATCAGATCAATGATATAGTTTAATATAACTCATTCTCTGCCTATTTTATTGATTTCTCTGGTGATCAAGTCCGTCATGCCTTGTTTGCAGGGGAAGCGAGTGTGTGTGCCTCGAAATATATATTATTACAAGACCAAGCATCTCTCATTCGTATCTAACGGGTGATGGATGCTTTTTTATTTTGTTCGTAATTGCAAGAACTAAACTTGCAACTGCTTTCATATAGTGAAGGTATAACGAATGTTTCGCTATTGAATGGGGACAAGCGGAGGAGGTTGGGTTATGGGAGCCGAATTGAGTGTATGGATAATCGGTGTGTTCGGGATCGTAGCGGTTGTCTGTTGGTTTTTATCCAAGCTTCTCATCTTTGATAGTACAAAGCATGATGAGCAATTTGTATGGCTTCGCTCAGTTGAAGAGGATGCCAGCAAGAAGGAATGAAGTCATGAGCAAGGGCATGAGATGTTTAAGGGATTAACTTTACGGTGAGAATAGGGGCTATATCGTGAAGTTATTAGTGTTGTTAGCGGGGGTAGCAGCATGCGTAGACGATGGAACGTAATAGGCGTGGTAATGTTGGCCGGAATCATCACGGGCGTCCTGCTTGTTGGGCTTAGTATGAACGCTGTCGACGCAAGTCGCTTCTATCCTGGGATTGATCCTGTAGAGAAGAAGATACCGATCTATGAGGATGTGTATGGTAAGCCAATTATTGAGGAAGTGTATGAGCCCTAGAGTATAACCATACAAGTGGCCGACAGCCCTAGAGATCCTAAGGATCTCCAGGGCTGTTTTCTTCATAAATGTCGTTCATTATGCTTCATTAATCTGTGTTGGATGAATGATTGGGCTGCCTAGCTGTGCTGTCTATAGGCTCTTCTGCATCCCATTTACGTGCGTAGGCTTTCTTCGTCACGTAGAGAAGCAGAAGCACCATGCCTACTACCATGACAACAACTGCGATTACTGTAGCCAGTATCGGATCCATCGTGTACCCCCTTGCTAATGTAAGCGTGTCCGTTATTGCAACTATACATGAATTTCATTTTTTTGTATAATATAAATTCGTTTGCAGCAGCTAAGATATTATACATAATCGCTGTTGCAACATTTCATTCGGAGGTGAGCGGGAGTGGCTGCTGAAATCATTGAGGTTAAGACACAGGAACAACTGGACGAGTGTATTGCGATACGAAAGGAAGTATTCGTTGCTGAGCAACATGTACCGGAAGAAGAAGAATGTGACGAGTACGATAACTTGGATGCTCCGGCCTTTCACGTCCTGCTGATGTCAGACGGACAGTACGCTGCAACAGGACGAGTGAAGCTGTTGGATGAATTCACTGCTAAGATGCAGCGTATTGCAGTAAGAAAGCCATTCCGCGGGAAAGGGATTGGAAGAGTTTTAATGGTAGGTCTGGAGCAAATCGCCCGGAAACACGGTGTGGAGAAATGCGTGCTGGACGGTCAGTGCCAAGCGGAAGGGTTCTATCATTCTTTAGGGTATGAGACAGTGTCAGAGGAGCCATTCTTGGATGCGGGTATTCCTCATATTCGCATGGAGAAGAAGCTGTAATTCGTTGTACCGATTTTCGGTTCATAAAAGTTGTGGGTTATGGACACTCTACCTAACAAACGCATCTAATGTAGGATGTATATAGTTAGGAGGATGATGTTCGCATGTCACAGCGAGAATCCATTGTAGCTGTTCAGAAGAATGGGGATGGGGATCTAACGGCGTTCCAAACGAATACAGGCCGAATCTTAAATTACGAGCAGGCTCTTCAAGCCGTGCAAAATGGAGAAATTGCGGGTGTGAATGCCTTCAAGGGAAGAGACGGCGGTACTTATCTTCGTGGAGATGCTGATGGTGATCCAAGCAACAATCTGGATAACTTGCCGACTTTCCAATAACGGTATAGAAGACATAACGAAAGAGCACTTGCAGCGGCCAAATTGGGTCGTTGTAAAGTGCTCTTTGGTGTATTATTCGATTGTATAGAGCTGGTGTTGATCGACAAAGGACATGGCGCCAGTATGCCCTTCGTACTGCGGCCGTTCATCTCCATAGTGCATGAGGAAGGTAAGCTTCTGCAGTGTATCTGGAAGCGTCAAGAGCTCTGCCAATGTCGCATGAACCTCTCCATTCCCACCTAATTGACAGTCATGGAAGATAATGGTTACTCCACGCTGTTCAACTAAGCGGTGAAGCAGTTCCGGCTGGAACTGCATATCAGCGCTGTAGAAAAAATGATTGTTGATAAGAAGAGAGAAGCTGCGCTTGCCTTCAATATGTGGAGTCTCTAATAATTCGACGGTAAGACCCGCTGCAATGTCATAGGGCTGCCCTGGCTCAATTGCATGTACATCGAATACATCCTCTAAGCAGCTTATTCCCTCCTGGGTTAGTCCACCCTTCAATGTATGCTCCCATAATACGGATACGAGTGGAGAAGCTATGTACAGTTTTGGCTTACGTCCATATTTGAACTTCATCTGGAAGGCCAATTCTTCTAATCCCCCAACATGATCAGCATGAATATGAGAGATAAGAACACCATCGATGTCAGAGAATGACTTATTCAAATGGTGTAGAGCCATCGGTGCCGTAATTCCACAGTCGATGAGCAGTGTGAATCCACCAGAGTAAAGTAATCCGTTGTTATTGAAGTATGATTTGGCAAATGCACTGCCTGTCCCTAACATTTGTATGTGAAGGTTCATCTTCATCCTCCTATTGGCTGACAAGGCTAGAATTACGCCTATACTGTACCATGTCTGGGATAAATGCACAAGCAAAGGCAGCGCAATCTGCATAATGTGCAATAATCAGGTTCGGCCGGAAGCGGCAGGCAACGTGAAATGCACATGAAGCGGGTGAAGGGCATGACGAAGGGGAAGGGCAAAAAGAAGACGAGTCTTCAGTCTGGTCGTGAACAGTTCACGATGAAAATAGTAACTTCAGATCGGTGTGAAGCGTGTAAGACACCCTGCACGCGCGGGATGGATTATGTGGAGCGGATGTCTCAGCCAGGCGCAGTTGGAAATGGCGTTCCCTGTATCCTAACTCGTACCAAACTGGGCGGCTAATTATCCCTACCCTACACAATAGGGTACATGTTCCCGGGGTGATAACATGTCTGTTGCACACCCAATCATTTCCCGGGACATAATGGATTTCCGGATCGCGCGAATCACCTACAATCGTCTTACCTATTGAACAATGGGGGGATCGTGATGCAGTTGGAGATTGTATGGAAGGGAAATGAGCATACCAATTCGAGTGATCGCAAGGGGGAGATCCCTGCAATTATTGTGAATCATATTTCTGCTCAGAGCTTAACGAGTCTAGATGCATGGTACACATGTCCTGACAACAAGATTTCTTCAGCTCATTTTGCAGTGTCCAAGAATGGGACAATTCATCAATATGTATCCATTGAGCGAATGGCATTCTCACAAGGACTAGAAGGAGAACGAATTGCCTTAGCGCCTGCTTTTGTTGTACGTGAAAAAGGAATGAATCCTAATCGATATGCGGTATCAATCGAGCATGAAGGAATGGACGGGCTGCTGACAGACGAACAGTATCAGGCATGTCTTCGTTTGCATCGTTATATACAACGATATGTAATGGAGAAGTGGGGACATTGGATCTCCTTGGATTATGAACATGTGTTGGGACATTTTCAGATCGATGCCATAAGAAAAGCGAACTGTCCAGGCCCTAACTTTCCATGGAGCCGGTTATATGAGGATATGAAGGAAGGGTGAGAGCATTGCTGGCATACCACAAGTTTTTGCGGGTGAAATAGTTCATGGCTTTGTTCATGATAGTATGAATGCACGTGAGAGTTATTTGCGAATTAGGCGCAACTCTAAAGCATGATTGGAGTATAACTTTACAACAAAGAAATTTGGGGGTAACGAGATGAAATGCAGGAGACTTGCAGCATTCGTTCTGCTTGGTTCTATTGTGGGTGGAGCGTATGCATCGGCACAGACAGATGTCGCACCTAGTTCTGCGCAAGCCGCTCCAGTGGCTGAGAAGATTGATGTTGTTCTGAATGGGAATGCGGTAAATGAAGGCGGGTATATGATAGATGGACGTGCTTATTTGTCTGTACGACAAATACAAGAAGCACTTCAGGCATTTATATTCTGGGATGATGCCAATAAGAAGGTTGTAATTGACAAGCCTAATGTGGACTTGCTGCTGTTCAAGGACAATAAAACATTTGGCAAAGTCGAGACGGGGAAGACCTCATTTACAGTATTCGTCCAAGTCGACAGTTTGCAGTCGACAGTTGATGCGATCAAGATTACGATCACAGATCCGAAAGGGAAGACAACGGAGCTTCAGGAATCGAGTGTTCCAACAAATGAAGATAATTTCTGGTTCCGTACGAATGAGCATAAGTATGATTTCAAGGCCAAGGGCGACTATATGATCTCTTGTTATTTGAGACAGAAGAATGGTGAATTCACCCTTATATCGCAGAAAAAGTTGCCTGCAATATCTAAACTTTAGCTTTCGGTTATTATACATACTGAAGCGAGTAGGCGTTCGTTGACCTCTTTCGCAGAAAGTGGTACGATACGTGAGTATAACCACTACCTGAACATAAAGGAGATTTACTCATGAGCGAACATAACCATGATTGCGGATGTGGACACGATCATGATCACGACCACGATCACGATCATGAATTGATTATTACAATGGTAGACGAAGACGGCAACGAAATCGACATGACGATGGTCGAGACGTTCAACGTCGACGAGCAGCTATATGCACTTCTTCTCCAACGCAACGATCCAGAAGCGGACGGCATTATCGTACGTCTGGAAGAGCAAGGTGAAGAAATGGCAATGCTTCCTATCGAAGATGACGCTGAGTGGGAACGCGTACAGCAAGCATACAACGAATTGGTAGCTGAGCAAGGCGAGTAATTCATTCGCTCTGCCAATATACAGGTATAGAACAAGCTCCGGAGAATTCCGGGGCTTGTTCTTTTTTTGAGCATGATTCCGTTCGGAGTGGATCAATTGGGATATTCTTATAGATGCTCTTATTTGCGTGGATTGTAATACATAATTCTACCGTTGAACAGCGTAAGTTCTGCCTTCCACTTTTTCGCCAAATATTTGCACAACTCGTTTCCTTTGGCCTTGTCTCCGTGAGTGGCATCGTCAGGCAGAACCATTTGGACGTAGCGGCGGAAGTCCTCTTTCTCACCAACACCAAATACGATATGTCGATATAATGGATTGGAACCTTTTAAATAGAACCATTCCTGCTCTTGCCCAGGCTTTGTTTCAATTGTATATGGAAAGGCAGCCTCGGCATAATCCCAGCCTAATTGTTCTCCGGTTAATTGGGTTTGTTCCCGGTAATGGAGAAGTTGGCCCTTCAATTCATCTAATGTAATGGACGCAACCTCCGAACCATCGACAAACGTAATGAATGCGCTTTGACTCATCGAATCTATCCTCCCCTTGGGACATCTTCTACTTATAGCACGAATCGCTTACATCATACCATTTGACTGAATGTGATGGCAATATTTACATGGAATGAAAGTTCGAATCTTGTTCTAGGAACGCGATTTATGTTATACTCGATCGTATAACCATTAAATGGTTTGTGTTCTTGGAAAAGGATATCCCGAGGAGGTGTGCGATGTTTGACCATTTGTATGAAGTTTCGGAGCAAGCAAATGTTACCTTTGTCGGTTGGGCCACAGAACAGATTCGTTATGATTTCGCACTCATTTATTCCGATCATTTTATCGGTAAGACATTAGTTGTATGTATGCAGACTGGTCGCTCGACATTATTATGTGCGGATGATTTGCGTCCAGAAATTCTCCAAGTCAAATTCAATTTGCCTCATGCTGAGGCGGCAAGTGAAGCGGCGCAGCTGTTGCTTACGCGAATACATCCACTCGAGGTGCAGGATCAATACTGAATGATCCTGCAGAGAATGAATACAGGGTGCCCCATATCGGGGCACCCTGTATTGTGCATTAGAAGATCGCGCGTTCCTCACGAATAACCTTAACAAATTCAATATTGCGATCTTCTGGTCCCTTAACCGGAAGCCCAATATCGACGTGATCACGAATATAATTGATGTTTTCTTGCGAGATGACTTCGCCTGGAAGCAAGATCGGAATGCCAGGCGGATAAACGTATATAAATTCTGCAATAATTCGTCCTGCAGACTCCTTAAAAGGTATGACCTCAGTATCCGCATAGAAGGCATCGCGCGGAATGAGGGACAACTGCGGAATCTCCGGAATTTTGACGACGAGCTCCTGTACTTCATTGCGTTCATGGTGAAGACTGGACAAGTCGCGCAATGCGCGGAGCAGAATGTCGATCGTCTCCTTGGAGTCGCCCGGCGTGACGAGACAGAGAATATTGTACATATCGCTCAGTTCGACTTCGATGTTGTAGTGCTCCCGCAGCCAGTTCTCCGTTTCATAACCGGTTATCCCCAAATGGCGGACATGAATGGTCAGCTTCGTCGGATCATAACTGTAAGTTGCTTCTCCGCCGAGAATCTCTTCGCCAAAACAGTAAAGGCTAGGAATTTCATTAATTTGCTGACGGGCAAATTCGGCCAGTTCAATGGTGTGTTCCGCCATTTCATGACCGTTAAGAGCCAAGTTGCGACGGGATGTATCCAAAGATGCCAGCAATATATAGGAAGTGGAAGTCGTTGTCAGCATGCTGAATATGGTTTGTACACGCTGATGATTTACGAGTCCATTTTTCGTATTTACATTAAGCACAGAACTCTGGGTTAGGGAACCGCCCAGCTTATGCACACTTGTCGCAGCCATATCGGCACCGGCCTGCATGGCTGACATCGGCAGCTTTTCGTGGAAATGAATAAGAACACCATGTGCTTCATCAACAAGTACAGGAATATCGTAAGAATGTGCTAAGTCGACAATCTCCTTCAAGTTCGCGCAAATCCCGAAGTACGTTGGATTAATGACGAGCACTGCTTTCGTATCTGGGTGTTTCTCCAAGGCTCTGCGTACCGAGCTGGTTGTGATGCCGTGATCGATTCCTAAATTCGCATCGCGCGCTGGCGAGACGAATACAGGCTTTGCACCGGCGAAAATAATGGCGGACATGATCGATTTATGAACATTGCGTGGAACCAGGATTTTATCTCCTGGAGAGCATACGGACATAATCATTGTCATGATTGCGCTGCTTGTGCCTTGTACGCTGAAGAGCGTATAATCGGCACCTAGTGCGTCAGCAGCAAGTTGCTGCGCCTCGGCGATGACGCTCGTAGGCTGGTGCAAGTCATCAAGCGGAGCAATGTTAATCAGATCTATAGAGAGCGCCTGATCTCCGATAAAGCTTCGGAATTCTGCATCTGTCCCTGCGCCTTTTTTATGACCTGGAATGTGGAACTGCACCGGATTATTGGAGGCATGTTCCGTAAGTGCGGTAAATAAGGGCGTCCGATGATGGTTCATCGCCGTATCACAACCTTTCATGTTGGCAATCTACTAAGCTGCGCATGGCGTGTCCTGCGCAAACAAGGTTTAGTTTAACAAAAACGACCCGGAATGCAAGATCTTTTTCCTCTATAGTAGGGGGGGAGCATGAATAAGTATTCGCACTTTATTCATTTTCGTTTCAAGGTATGGTGTGATAGGATGTACATATCGGAGGGAATTGTCATGAAAAAGAAAATGTCCGTTGTCATGTTCATGCTGATGATGGTGTTCATTGGCTTCGGTATCGTGATTCCGGTTCTGCCTCGAATGATAACGAATGCAGGCGCCAATGAATTTCATTTGGGGCTTATGCTCTCGATCTATTCATTAATTGCGTTCGTGGTGTCTCCAATATGGGGAGCATTGTCGGAGAAGGTTGGTCGGCGTCCCATCATCCTTATCGGGACTCTCGGGTTCAGTATAAGTTATCTGCTGTTCGGATTAGCGAATGGTGAGCTTTGGATGATGTATGTTTCCCGCGCATTGGGAGGCATCTTCTCTGGTGCTGTAGCTTCAGTTATTGTTGCCTACGTCGCCGATATCACGACACCTGAGCAACGCACGAAGGGTATGGCCTTTGTTGGAATGTCGATTGGGCTAGGTTTTACATTTGGGCCAGCCTTTGGCGGTATTTTAAGCAGATACGGTTATAATACGCCTTTTTTCGCAGCTTCAGCATTGACATTTATCACATGCGTGCTAGGCTTCGTATTACTTAAGGAATCGCTGACTCCTGAGGAGCGCAAGGGAAGCCGCGAATCGGCTCCTTCACGCTGGACAGCCTTTACGGGACGAATGAAGTATTTGTATGTATTGTCCTTCTTTGTTACCTTTACGCTGGCAGGATTGGAAGCGACGCTATTGTATTTTGAAGCAGCTAGAATCCCAGGAATTACAGAGGAGCAGATCGGATACATGTTCTTCTTCTGTGGCCTTTCAGGTGCGCTTGTTCAAGGTGGGGTTGTAAGACGCTACATCAAGAGTGGAGGAGAGAAGAAGGCGATTGCGGTAGGTCTGATTATTTCTGCTGCAGGATTTTTGCTGCTCTTGTTGTCCTCAAGTGTTGTCGACGCAACCATTTACTTATGCGTGTTCGGTATCGGCAATGCCTTGATCCGCCCGTGTGTAACTTCATTGATCACACAGAAGACGACGGTTAGCCAGGGTGTTGCTTCAGGTTTGAATTCTTCGATGGACAGCTTTGGCCGTATTACAGGGCCGCTGCTTGCCACGGGGCTGTTCGGATGGAACATGAATCTTCCTTACATAATCGGAGCAGTCTTATGTGTTGCTGCGATTTGGCTTCTCATCCGCTTTGCTGTGCTGGATCGAAATCAGACGGCCGCGAACACAACTGCATAAACAAGAACATGTGCAAAAACTGCGCTTGGCGATTGCTGGTTACGTAATCGCTGAGCGCAGTTTTTTGTTGAGTGTCGCTATATGACGTTATATGTGCGTGTTCAAAAAGTCCACTTCATGATTTACTTCGTGATCAAAAGTGGACTTTTTGAACAACCTCTATATGACGTTAATTAAGCTTCGACAGCCAACCGGTACAGTGGCATTAACGTCGTGAACGTCTGCCTAGCAAGCTCCATAAAGGCCTCACCGTTCTGCAGCAGTGGATCATTCATCGGAACGTGGCGTCCAACTAGCCATTCTGCCGACTTGATATCCCGGAAGCGGGTAAGCTTGTCAGCCATCTCCGTCTCACTCAGATCTCCGATTTGGTCGGCGTCTTTCTTCATATGATCCATGGACAATACATAATTATTAGGGATGATGCTTCTAAGTTGTTTTTGGTCATCAAGCATCGCCTGCGCAATGTTGCGCTTGTTCGCCACCTCATAAATGAAAGCCAGCCAAATAAAGACATGATCATCGAACAAGCCAACCTGGAAATGGGGAAGGGATTTGTATCCGCGTTTGTTCGGCCCAATGGCAAGCCATGTATCCTTCGGTGGATTAACCGTACGACGAGCATGCTTCGCAATATGGAGGAACATTTCAGTTCCGCTTTGCATCGCTACATCACTAATTAGCTGTTCTCCAATGGTGCGGAATTTCGGTTGAATACGATCACGAATGGCCTCCATACGGGCATCAAGCCCCTCAATTGTAAAGGTTTCAAAATCTGAAGGAGAAAATCCAGAAAACGTCATTCATCTCTTCCTTTCTAAGCTGTTGTCATCTATACACGAGCTGGTACAGAAGTTATCGAAACTCACTTACTTACTCGCTCGGGAATTTAAACATCAAGTAGTCCGTGCATGTTGCCTGTGTCGAACAAGCAGTCACCCACTCAGTATATCATAATATATTGAGAATGTTTATCAAATTATAATTATTATATTTTGATGGAACAAGCCTCTTGTTTGGAAATCCAGTCAATAATCCAAGTTGATGAATCATATGATGGAATATACGACAAGGTAAGGAGGGATTGCCGTGAATCGCAGCGACGAGGTGGAATACTGCAACCTGGAGCTACGCTTTGACCGTCGGCAAATCCAGAACCTCATCCGTGATCTTATACAAGAAGGTTATTCCTTGTATTGGAGTGAAAATGAATCGCTATTTATCGTATCTATCCGAACAGGAAGGAAGTTGGTCAAACTTCGGTTCCAACGTATGGAGCAGCGCTACAAAATTGTCGGCGACTATACGATTCGGGATGAGAAGCTGGCTGACTTTATGGAAAAACTGATCGGCGATTCACGCGGGCATGCGGTCGTCAAACGGTTCAAAGATAGACAGATTTTTATCGAGAATATTTTGTTCGGCGAACGAATTCGTTTGGTTGAGGTCATAGGGCCGAAGCAGCGCGTATTGTATCAGAAGAGGCCTATTGTAACTACTGAGGAGATGATGCAGGCATTCTTATCCAATCGGGCAGAGCAGCGTATGCGTGTGCTGCGGCTCGAAATGGATTATGTGCTCGCGGAGCTGTTTGAGGCGATGAATGAGCAAAAAATAGCTGTTATAGAGAGATGCAAAGAGAAGCTGAATGAGCTTCGTTCCGAGATGATTCAGCTGGAATGGTAATTGTTATTCATGGTTTAATCACCCTCCCATCCGCCAAATGTATGGATGAATTGCAAGGGCGAGATGGTTGCAGGGTGTTTTGCTGTGCTGTACAATAAGCGTAATGCAAACTATATAAATTTATGGATAAAGGGTGGAACAACCATATGGCTAACAATCAAATCGGTGTCATTGGCCTTGCCGTAATGGGTAAGAACCTGGCGCTTAACATCGAGAGCCGCGGCTTCACAGTATCGGTATACAACCGTTCCCGCGAGAAGACAGATGCACTCATTGCCGAAGCAGTAGGCAAGAACCTGACTGGTACATATTCCATTGAGGAATTCGTACAATCTCTTGAAGCACCACGTAAAATTTTGATTATGGTACAAGCTGGACAAGCTACAGATGCAACGATTGAGCAGTTGCTTCCACACTTGGATCAAGGCGATATTATTATTGATGGCGGTAACGCTCATTTCCCTGATACACAGCGTCGCAGCAAGTACTTGGAAGAGAAGGGCTTCCGCTTCATCGGAACAGGCGTATCCGGCGGTGAAGAGGGCGCATTGAAAGGCCCTGCAATCATGCCTGGCGGCCAAGAGAGTGCTTATCGCTTGGTTGAGCCAATTTTGACAAGCATTTCAGCAAAAGTAGGCGGCGACCCTTGCTGTACATATATTGGGCCGGACGGTGCTGGCCACTATGTTAAGATGGTTCACAACGGCATCGAGTATGGCGACATGCAATTGATTTGTGAAGCTTATCATTTGCTTACGAATGTACTGGGTGTAAGTGCTGAGGAGCTTCACTCCATCTTCGGCGAATGGAACAAAGGCGAGCTTGACAGCTATCTGATTGAAATTACAACAGATATCTTCTCCAAGTACGATGAAGAAACAGGCAAGCCAATGGTTGACGTCATTCTTGACTCTGCCGGTCAAAAAGGTACGGGTAAATGGACAAGCCAAAGCGCGCTTGATCTTGGCGTGCCATTGTCCATGATTACGGAATCCGTATTCTCCCGCTTCTTGTCCGCATTGAAGGACGAGCGCGTTGTAGCGAGCAAAGTGTTGAAAGGGCCGAAGACCCCTGCATTCACTGGAGACAAGGAGGCATTCATCGAGAGCATCCGCAAGGCTTTGTACGCGTCCAAGATCGTATCTTACGCGCAAGGCTTCGCACAGATGCGTGCGGCTTCCGAAGAGTTCGACTGGAACCTTCGCTATGGTGAGATCGCAATGATCTTCCGCGGCGGCTGCATTATCCGTTCCCGCTTCTTGCAGAACATCAAAGAAGCTTACGACCGCGAACCAGAGCTGAAGAATCTGCTGCTTGATCCATATTTCCAAAATATCGTGGAATCGTACCAAGACGCTTGGCGCGAAGTCATCAGCACTGCGGTTGCATACGGCGTTCCTGTTCCAGGATTCGCAAGTGCACTTGCTTACTTCGACAGCTATCGCACAGAGCGCTTGCCAGCGAACTTGCTGCAAGCACAACGCGACTACTTCGGTGCGCATACATTCAAGCGTGTAGACAAAGAAGGAACATTCCATTACAACTGGATGTCATAATAGAGATCAAAAAAACAACGCCGAGCCCGCTTAGGACTTGGCGTTGTTTTTGCGTACGGTTGATTATTCGCATTCATTCATATAAACCGGATACAAGTTCAGCCAAATATTTGCGAATCCGATCCGATTCTTGCCCGTAACTGCTGCTGTACACGAGCAGAGAAGAGATTTCGGCATAGCTATGGAAGCGGCGAACCAATTGATTCGGCTCAAGCATAGCCCACTTGTCAGGATAATCTGTGAGCTGCTGCTTAATTACATTGAGCGCCCACACGATGTCTTCCCTGCACAATGGATGATTCGAATCCATAATACGAGCCAGGCGAACAGATGTGGAGCGCTGAATGGTCGATTTGGATGGATGCGGTTCTGGGACAGGCAATTGGGGCATGTCTCATTCACTCCTACATAAAAAATGGCACTAGACGATTACTTAATTTCATTGACGATGGCAGGGCTATTATTCATCTTTATGTTGAACTCCTTCATTTTATACCTATCACCATTGTCGAATAAAAGAAACGTGTGGTATCATGTGGGAAGTTTACCGTCATATTGGTCATCATCTGACCTACTCGTTCACGATGAGCCATTTGACTTAGAGAAGTGAGGCTGGAAATGATGCAGCATATTATTTTAATCGGATTTATGGGCACCGGGAAATCGACGGTTGGGCAAGAAGTTGCCAAGAAGCTGGGCTGCAGCTTTGCAGACTTGGATGCTGCTGTGGTCGCGCTAGAGGGACGTACGATTCCTGATATCTTTGCCTCTGATGGAGAAGCTTATTTTCGAGAACAAGAAAGTCATGTTCTAGCTGGAATATTGAACAGTCCGACAAGGCATGTCATTGCAACGGGTGGTGGCATTGTCCTCCAGGAGAGCAATCGAGAGCTGATGCGAAATGGAGGCTTCATCGTGCATTTAGCAGCAAGCAAGGAGACGATACTGTCGCGTGTGAAGCGGGATCGCAATCGTCCGCTGCTTCAAGGCGATGTGGAAGAACGGGTGTCTAAGCTCATGCAGCAGCGCGAGGGACTGTATGATTTTGCACATACAACAGTTCTGACCGACCATGAGACAGCTGTGCAATTGGCTGCTCGCATTTGTAAGCTGGTCGAAGGAAATTGTAAATAAAAGCCCCTAGCAGGAGGGGCGTGCAGATTATTTGGGGCGTTATTTAGAGGTGTGCTCCAATTGACTCCAGGCTAGCATTCCGCCTTCCATATTGACACAGCCCTCCAAGCCGATATGCTGCAAGTATTCGCATACTCGTTCGCTGCGATATCCGCTTCGACAAATGAAAATGATTTCTTCCGTCCGCTCGATTTCGTCGAGACGATCTGGGATTTCATTCATGGGGATATGCTTGGCACCGGGTATCATCCCGTGAGCGACTTCCTCATCTTCCCGTACATCTATTAAATTTAGTGCTTCGCCGCGTTCTAGGCGTTGTTTCAGCACAGCGACATCAATTTGAGCAATTGGATTCATAACGATTAGGCATCCTTTCTTATCTGGAATTCATTCGAGATAAGAGTTATTATACGTTGAAAGATAAAGGAGTGGAAGCGCATGGACGTAATCGTTCGATCAACACCAAAACTGCAAGGAGATATTCAGGCTTTATCCTCGAAAAACTATACGACACGCTATCTTCTTGCAGCTGCACTGGCAGAGGGGACAAGCACGATTTATTATCCAGCTCACAGTGAAGACAGCGATGCGATGCGCCGCTGCCTCCGTGATTTGGGTGCCAAGCTGGTTGAGGACGAAGAGAAGATTGTCATTACCGGCTTCGGTAAGCATCCAACATTGAGTAATTCTCATGAGCTGAACGTAGGGAATGCAGGAGCGGTATTGCGCTTCTTGATGGGCACAGCCTCTCTGCTGGAGGAAGTGAAGTTTGTTAATACGTATCCGGATTCCTTAGGGAAGCGTCCACACGACGACTTGATTACTGCACTTGAACAAATGGGCGTAGCGATTGAGCATCGGGAAGGCAAACTTCCGATTACGATCCGCGGTGGGAAACCACGTGGAGGGAAAATCAAGGTGTCCGGCAATGTGAGTTCGCAGTATTTAAGCTCGCTATTGTTCTTGGCTCCGTTGCTGGAGGAAGACAGTGAAATTGAAGTAGTAGATGATTTGAAATCGAAGGTTGTCGTTGGACAGACGCTTGAAGTGCTTGCGGAAGCGGGCATTCGGATCGAGGCGAGAGAAGATCTGATGTATTTCAAGATTGCCGGCAACCAACAATATGAAGCGAAGACCTATACGGTGCAAGGCGATTATCCGGGCTCTGCAGCAGTTCTCGCTGCAGCGGCTGTCGTTGATTCTGATGTGATCATTCGCGGATTGACTGAGGACAGCAAGCAAGGAGAACGAGCCATTGTCGATGTGCTCCTCATGATGGAAGTACCACTGCAGCATGAGCATTCAGTCGTTCGAGTCCAAGGGAATCGCAAGCTGAAGGCCGTTGAGATTGATGGTGACGTGGCAACGGATGCAGTCCTCGCTATGGTGGCTGCTGCGGTGTTCGCAGAAGGTACATCCCGCTTCTATAATGTAGAGAATTTACGCTACAAAGAATGTGATCGGATTACCGATTATCTCACTGAACTTCGCAAGGCTGGAGCGAATGTGGAGGAGCGTCAAGCGGAGATTATTGTTCATGGACGCCCAGAAGGCGTTACAGGAGGCGTAGAAATTAACGCTCATTATGATCATCGTGTTATTATGGCATTGACGGTAGTTGGCTTGCGCGCAGAGCAGCCGATTCGAATTAAGGATGCTCACCATGTTGCCAAGTCGTATCCGCAGTATTTCGATCACCTGCGTGCGCTGGGGGCGCAAGTAGAATGGGTCGAAGAAAATGCGTAATGCATGATACTTTTGCTTGACATGTACAGCATAATGTATTGCATGATATGTAATGTATGATACACAATGATTGATAAACCAGCAGTATGCTGTCCATTGGAAGGGAGTTGTTACGATGAGTTATCAGCATCCATCGCAAGAGGCGATCAAGGAGCTGCTGCGAAGCAGCACAAACATTGCAGTCGTCGGACTGTCAGACGATCCAACTCGCGTGTCCTATATGGTGGCGGAGGCAATGCAGCGCAAGGGATACCGCATCATTCCGGTCAATCCGAAGGCGGAGAGCATCCTTGGAGAACAATGCTATGCTTCGCTGCGAGATGTACCGGATCATATCGACATTGTTAATGTGTTCCGACGCAGTGAATACTGTGCGGATATTGCTCGTGAAGCTGCGGCTGTTAACGCAGGGGCAATTTGGCTGCAGCAGGGGATCGTTAGTGAAGAGGCGGCTGCCATTGCAGAAGAGCACGGAATGACTGTCGTGATGGATTTGTGCATTAAGGTACTGGACTCGATTTTATTGCCGCATGGCAAGGGTGAGTCTGCTTCCACATAAAGTGTAAAGACGAAAGCCGGGCATTCCTAGTTGCTGCTGCGATGAAGGGGTCCGGTTTTTCGTGTGATAGGAGATAGAAGTGGCTACGAGAGAGGGACGCGGCTGTAAAATGCTTTGACAACAAAGCGTGATGCCCTTACCATTCTTGGTAGAAGGGAGGATGTGCATTGAATCAATTAGGGCGATTGCAGCAATTGTCGCGTGCGCTCATGCAGCCGCTAATCGCACTCCCCGCCGCCGCGCTTGCGATAGCAATCGGCAATTTGCTTCACAGCGCAGGTTTGACGGATACTGCGGTACTATTTGAACTGACAGGGAAGACGGTGTTTGCTGTTCTTCCTTATATTTTCGCAGTCGGGGTTGCACTTGGACTGTCCAATAATGCCGGTGTAGCTGCACTATCGTCCCTGCTTGGTATGTTTATTTTCAGGCAGCTGCTCGTCCAATGGCAAGCTACATTCGAGCCAACGATCCTCAACGGCATCCTGTTTGGGGTAATGGCAGGCTTCTTGCATGAACGGTTCAAAAACATAAAAATGCCAGAATATTTACAGTTTTTTGGCGGCCCGAGATTCGTCATTGCGATTACGATTATGGCTTCAATCCTGCTTTCCTGGCTGATGAAGCTGTTCTCGCCGATTTTACAGCAAGGGGTCATGTTTCTTGGCCAGGAGCTGCTTGCGATGGGAGGATTCGGGGTATTTCTATACGGGGTTCTGCATCGGGTGTTAGTGGCATTTGGATTGCATCATCTGCTTAATAACGTATACTGGTTCCAAATCGGCTCCTATACGAATAGTGAAGGAATGACCTTCACTGGAGATTTGCCGCGGTTTTTCGCTGGAGATCCGAATGCTGGCATCTATATGGCAGGCATGTATCCCATTATGATGTTTGCACTTCCAGCAGTCGCACTGGCCATCGTGCATGAATCACGAGAGGACTTGCGCCCGAAGGTGCGCAAAACCTACTTTACGGCTGCCTGTGTATCATTGTTGACCGGGATTACCGAGCCGATTGAGTTTGCCTTTTTGTTCGCAGCGCCGTATCTATTCGTTGTCCACGCGCTGTTAACCGGAGCTGCGATGTGGCTGACCGCTGAGATTGGTGTGAGACACGGCTTCTCCTTCTCAGCAGGAGCGATTGATTATGTGATTAACTTCCACCAAGCAACGAAGGCGCTATGGATTATCCCGATTGGAATCGTATTCGGATTCATTTATTATGTGGTGTTCCGCTTTGCCATTCAGCGATTCCAAATTCCGACGCCAGGCAGAGTTGACGGTTCATTGCTTGATGATATGGCAGGAGATTTGCTGCCGAGGGTGCCGCTTATTATTCGGGCGCTTGGGGGTAAAGATAACATCATTGATCTGCAGGCTTGTATTACGAGATTGAGATTAAGGGTTAAGAACGATAAGTTGGTAGATCGTCACGCACTTCGTGTTATCGGTGCAGCAGGGGTCATTCGTCTTGGGGGAGGACATATTCAAGTCGTATTTGGAACCTACTCGGAGCTGATTAAGGACGAAATGGCGAAGCGCCTGCAGCGTGATCCGAACCAAATCTGGTTCGTAGCACCCGTACAGGGGCGGATGATACCAATCGAAGAAGTGCCGGATACGATATTTGCCAAGAAGCTTGTTGGCCATGGCGTAGCTTTTTATCCGGATAAGGGAGAGCTTGTATCGCCTGTGCGCGGACGCATCCGCCACATTTACCCTACGATGCATGCGATCGGCATTGAAACGCCGGAAGGGTTAGAAGTGTTGTTACATATTGGAATTGAGACGTCATCATTGAATGGCGCCGGTTTTCAAGCAGTAGTACAGGAAGGTGATGAAGTGAAACCGGGACAGCTGCTCATAAAATTCGATTTGCCGGAAGTGAAGAAGCGCTGTAAATCGCTCGCGACACCGATGGTGATTACGAACTCAGACACTGTCGCTTCGTGGAGTATAGCGCCATATGCGCCTGTTCGGAAGGGACAGACTTCAGTCATGTCAGTCATTATGCATGAACACGCGGTTGGAGGTGCAAGCCGATGACACAGAAAGTCCAAGGTATCGGTGCATCCGCAGGCATTGCCATAGGCAAGGCATTCGTATTGCCGACTTGGGAGTGGGATGTTCCTGAGGAAAAGATGGATCCAGCCGACTTAGCGCGTGAATTCGAACGATTGTATGACGGAATCCGCTCCTCGAAGCATGAGATAGAATTTATTAAGAGTGAAATTAAAGAAATGGTTGGCAGTGAAGAATCCAGCATCTTTGATGCGCACCTGGCCATTCTGGAAGATCCGATCTTCATGAATGAGATTCAAGGGATCATTCAGCGGCAGTATAAAGCTGCCGAGGTTGCGGTGAAGGAAGCGATCGATCATTTCGTAACGATGTTCGATCTGCTCGATGATGAATATATGAAGGAGCGGGCGCTGGATATCAAGGATGTCGGCAACCGACTGCTCAAGCATTTGCTGGGTGCACCGGAAATTACACTTCCAACGGACACACAGCCGTATATTCTTGTTGCGAAGGAGCTGTCTCCGTCACAGTTGGTTCATTTAAATCCGAAGAATGTGCTTGGCATTGTGATGCTTCAAGGCGGGAAAACCTCGCATTCGGCCATTATGGCTAGAGCGCTGGGCATTCCTCTTGTGCTTGGACTGGAAGGGAAAGTTGCGAAGCCGATTCAGACCGGGGATACCGTCATTGTCGATGGGGAATATGGCATCGTACATATTGCTCCGCCACAAGATGTGATCACTTGCTATGAAGCGCGGCGTGATGCCTATGTACAGGAAGCAGACGAGCTGCAGAAGATTGTATCCCTGCCAGCTGTCACACTCGATGACTTCGTTGTTCAGCTGGGGGCGAATATCAGCTCCACACGTGAGCTGAATATTGCCGATCAGAATGGAGCGGAGGGGGTTGGTCTCTTCCGTACCGAGTTCATGTACATGGATCGTTCATATCCGCCTTCAGAAGCGGAGCAGTTTACGGTTTATCTGGAGGCGGCAGAGCATTGTAAGGATAATTCGGTGATTATCCGCACATTGGATGTAGGCGGAGACAAACCAATGGATTATTTGAATCTGCCGGAAGAGGATAATCCATTCCTTGGGTATCGGGCGATTCGCATTTGTCTCGATCGGCAGGATCTGTTCAAGACGCAGCTGCGGGCGATCTTGCGGGCAAGCGCACATGGCCCGATTATGGTCATGTTCCCGATGATTACATCGGTGAATGAGGTGCAAGCGGCTAAGTCCATATTGGAACAGGCCAAGGCAGAGCTGCGGGAAGAAGGACTTCCATTCAATGAAGGGCTGCCGGTAGGCATTATGATTGAGGTTCCTGCCGCTGCGATGATTGCCGATCAGCTGGCGAAGGAAGTTGACTTCTTCAGTATCGGAACGAATGACTTGGTTCAGTATACACTAGCCGTGGATCGGATGAACGAGCAGATTGCACATATGTATGATCCTTTCCATCCAGCGGTGCTGCGCTTGATTCGTTATACGGTTCAGGCGGCGAAGCAGGCAGGCATTATGGTCGGTGTATGCGGTGAAATGGCAGGGGATCCGCGGGCGGTTCCGATTTGGCTTGCACTTGGCGTGAATAAACTAAGTATGTCCTCACGCTCCATTCCACGCGTGAAGGCGGCAGTTCGCCGTTCGACGGTGGAGCAGTGCAAGCGTATTGCAGATAGTGTGTTCGAGTCCGGAACGAAAGAAGAGATTGAGATGGTGCTTGAACAGCGTTAATAGGAGATCCTTTCAAGGAGAAATACCATATACAAAAAGGCATGCCTTAGTACCGAAACTAAGGCATGCCTTTTTCGCATGAAGCGGGATATCCATTTACTTCTCTGCAAGCTTGTCGCAGAAAGCTTTGCCGTAGGCAGGCAAGTCAGGCGGTCTTCGTGCAGATACGAGGTTGCCGTCTACAACAACTTCTTCGTCAAGCCATGTGGCGCCTGCATTTTCCATGTCGTCGCGAATTCCCGGTGTTGATGTCACTGTGCGACCGTTCAAGATTTTTGCAGAGATAAGCACCCAGCCAGCGTGACAGATTTGTCCGACAGGTTTGCCGGCTGCATCCATTTCCTTCACTATGCGAAGGGCGTCGGCGTAGCGACGGATCTTATCCGGTGCCCACCCGCCAGGGACGAGTACGCCATCATATTGAGTTGCATCAATATCTGCATAAGCATAGTCTGAGGTTGCAGGAACACCATATTTGCCGATATAGGTCTTGCCGCGCTCTAGACCTACCAGATGCACTTCAGCGCCTTCTTCGCGCACACGGTGTACCGGATACCACAATTCTAAATCTTCAAATTCTTCATCTACAAATGCAACAATTCGCTTGCCACTTAAACGCATGAATGTTGTCCCTCCTTCGTATGGTTATAGCAGAGCTTTTCACGGAGCCTCTCCTATTTCTTGCAGTTCTCTCAGAGAATTGGGATTTTTCCCATACAATGTCCATTGTCTCTTTTGCCATTATGACCTACGATCATAGACAACAGAATATCGCGTGTTGTCCACCTATTATTTAACCATATTGCCTGCAAAAAGCATACATGGGCATGTACGATTTGCCTTGGCAACGTGATATTCCTCATTGAAAAAAGAAAAACGACAATCGATCCGCTGTTAAAAGTGTAAAAAAATACATATCCACGCATGGAAGGAGATTGTGGAGCGTAGTCGAATATTAGGATAACCCAAAATCGAAATACAGAAATCTGCACAAATTTGCAGCAAGAAGTCATAAGGTTCATCTAGAGATATGGTAAGACTACCTTGTATGTTCAGGGGTGAATGATATGTATACAAGATGCATTTGTGATCATTACATGGATATTACCGTTCGTACCGTTGTACATGCGCGTACAATTCATATCCACCGCGTTCCGGTGGTGACTTGTGTGAGTTGTGGGCGTTCGGAACTGCTTGCTTTTGTCAAAAAAGATGTAGCCGCTCTCATACACAGCCGCATGGATATGATTGCTGAGAATCCACTTGCACTTGGGAAAGCTCCTCTGCATGTGTCCTTTGATGAGCAGAATGAGTTGGCCAGTGTCATCGTATCCTTGCTGGATGAAGAAGAAAGCGATGATATGCTGTCTCGATTGGAATGCCGCATTGCAGAGCGTGTCAATCAATTGCTTGATTTGTATTTATTTGCTCGAACATGCAATGACACGTTATGGATGGATGAGCTGCAATGTAGATTAAAGCAGATTTCCGGTTTTAGTTTTGAGTCATATCGGGTTAAAATAAGTTAAAGCGCATTTTCATAGATCATTGCTTGGAATATGAATGATCTTCTCATACATGACAGGGAATATATATCGAAGCATAGGAGGCACTACGATGGAAGCAGTTACGACGATGGAAGCATTGGAATCACTAATTGAACGGTCGAAGGAGCAGACAGTTATTCTATTCAAGCACAGCACACGCTGTCCAATTAGCGCACATGCGGATGAAGAGATGGTGAAGGTAGCTGAGGATTTCGAGCCACAAGGGATTGCTATAGGCCGAATACTGGTTGTGGAAAATCGTGATGTCTCGCTCGCGTGTGCGGATATGCTCGGCATTCAGCACGAATCCCCTCAGGTCATCGTATTGCGGGATGGGGAGCCAGCATGGAATGAATCGCATCATGCGATACGATACGACAAGCTGGAGAGCGTCCTTGGGCAATAAACGGTAAATAATGACAAACGGTAGCTGATTTGCTCGTGACATTGCGAATTTTCTGAAAATAGCGTATCATTAACATAATATCAATGGTCGCAACAAATTTATCGTTAATTGGAGAGAAGGATCGTGACGGTAACTATTTATGATGTAGCAAGAGAAGCGGGCGTCTCGATGGCCACCGTTTCCCGGGTTGTCAATAACAACCCGAACGTGAAGCCGCAAACGCGTAAAAAGGTATACGAAGCGATTGAACGTTTAGGTTATCGCCCGAATGCAGTTGCACGCGGACTTGCGAGTAAGAAGACGACAACCGTTGGGGTTGTCATTCCTGATATTTCGAATTCTATCTTTGCCGAAGTAGCGCGCGGTATTGAAGATATTGCCAATATGTATCATTACAATATCATCCTGTGCAATGCGGACAAGAAGAAGGAGAAAGAAATTCGGGTTATTAATACACTGCTGGAGAAGCAGGTGGACGGACTGTTGTTCATGGGCGGAGTTGTTACGGAGGATCATGTTCAAGCATTCCGTACCGCTTCGGTGCCGATTGTTCTCTGTGCAACTACAGATGAGCATGGCATTATCCCATCGGTTGATATCGATCACGAGGCAGCAGCATTTGATGCCGTAAATACGCTTATTCGCCATGGACATCGCGATATTGCGATGATCAGCGGTACGCTTCAAGATCCTGCGAACGGGTTTGCTCGTTTCCAAGGATATAAGCGTGCATTGGAAGGCGCGGGCATCGAATACAAGGAGGACTTGGTTCGAATCGGCAACTACCGCTATGAGTCCGGCGTAGAGGCGATGAAGTACTTCCTCGGCTTGAAGAAGCGTCCGACGGCAATCTTTGCCGCAACGGATGAGATGGCTATCGGTGCAATCCACTGCATTCAAGATGCTGGCTTGAAGGTGCCAGATGACTTCTCTGTCATCAGTGTTGATAATATCCGTATGGCGTCTATGGTTCGTCCGCAATTGACAACAGTAGCTCAGCCAATGTATGACATTGGAGCGGTTGCGATGCGCTTGCTGACGAAGCTGATGAAGAAGGAAAATGTAGAACATTCACGTGTTATTTTGCCGCATGAGACAATACTTCGTTTGTCTGTAAGTGAAGTATAGGGTTATCGTTTGGTGCATGTGAATCAATAAAGATACCGTGTTGGTATATACGCAAGGCCCCATGTATTGGGGCCTTTTGTATGATTATAAAGATGATATACATACAGGAGGTAGGTCTCGATGACAAATGCGCATGAAGCGGTTATTGGTATAATTGGGGCGATGGATGAGGAAATCGAATTGCTGCTTCAGGCAGCTAAGCCTGTAGAGCAAGTAGATGTAACGGGATTGCGTTATTACAAAGGCTCGCTTCACGGCAAGCATATCGTGATCTGCAAGTCTGGAGTCGGCAAGGTGAATGCTGCTGTCACCACGCAGGTGCTCATTGACCGCTTCCATGTATCGAAGGTGATATTCACGGGTGTAGCAGGTGCGGTTCATCCAGAGCTGAACATTGGTGATATTGTCATCTCGACATCGTGCATGCATCACGATATGGATGTCACAGCGTTAGGCTTTGCTCCAGGGATCATTCCATTTCAAGAGACTTCGCAGTTTATGGCGGATACGGGTCTTATTGAACTGGCAGAACGCGCGTGTGAACAGCTTGTTCCAGGCCGATATCGCAAAGGTGTCGTGCTATCAGGCGATCAATTTGTTGCAGATCGGGACAAAGTGCGTCAACTGCATGAGACGTTCGCCGGATCGGCTTGCACAGAGATGGAGGGGGCTGCTGTAGCGCAAGCATGCTTCATTAATGAGATTCCGTTCGTCGTTATCCGCTCAATGTCGGATAAGGCAGACGGCTCTGCTCATGTGAACTTTGCTGAATTCACGGTGGAAGCGTCGCATCGTTCCCATCAAATTGTAGACAGCATGCTGCAAGGACTTACGGTCTAATTGCGAAATCATAGCCTCCAACAGATAAATAGAGCGGCGCAAGCAGTCCCATACATCGGACCTGCCTGCGCCGCTGCTCGTTCTATCGGATATATTCAAGTGCGAGCTCCTTGGCACGTGCATTACGATCTTCGATAATGCTGCGCCTCGGCATTGGCGCCCACTCTGTGGCATCATCGTGCCAGGTATGCGGGAGAGGCACAGGCGATTGCATCGACCACTTCGCTAACCACTGCTGCGGCAATGGCTGCTGGGGGTGGTTCTGTAACGAATGAGCCAGTGGATGCTCACTCATCTCCAGCCACAGCATGCTCCAAGCCCGCGGTACGACACGCCAGATGTCATAGCCGCCGCCGCCAACGGCAACCCACTTGCCATCGCAGTATTGATGAGCAAGCCGATGAATGATACGCGGCATTTCACTGTAGATACGGGTACTGCAATGCATATGAGATAATGGATCGAGTGCATGAGCATCACAGCCATGCTGGCTGATAATAATGTCTGGCTTGAATGCCGCGGCCGCACTTTGCACGGTTTCAGTGAAGCATTCCAGCCAAGATTCATCCTCCGTATACGGCTCCAGAGGAACATTGACACACGCGCCGAACCCTTCGCCGCCGCCACGTTCATGAACGAAGCCGGTACCAGGGAACAGAAACTTCCCTGTCTCGTGGATGGAATAAGTGAACACATCCGGGTTCGTATAGAAGCACCATTGAACGCCATCTCCGTGATGGACATCGGTATCCACATAGAGGACACGTGCTTGGTACGTTTGCTGCAGCCATGCAATTGCAACAGCTGCATCATTATAGACGCAGAAGCCCGCTCCCTTATCGCCGAACGCATGATGAAGGCCGCCGCCTAAATGCAGGGCATGCTGTGATTTTCCAGTCATGACAGCCTCGCATGCAGCGATGGAGCCGGCAACTATCGCACATGCCGCTGTATGCATCCCTGTGAAGTAAGGGGTATCCTCGGTATGCAGGCCGTATTGTGCGGCACGGGCTACCCATTCGGTTGATGGGTTTGGATCGCTGAGATGCTTCACTGCGTCGATATAGTCAGCGCGATGAATGAGGGGCAGCCAGCGTTCGGTATCAGAGGCTTGCGTCTGAAGGCGAATGACAGCGCCTTCATCTAATGCTTCGGCGTACTCTAGCAGGTCATGCGTCATGGCAAGCCGCTGCTGATCGAATGGGTGATCTGCATTAAATCGATAACGGAGGGCTTCCTCATGCATGAAGTATAGGGCCTTACCTGACATGTCCAACATCCCTCTCTACAATACTAGTACATGAACCGCTGGCGGAATCGGACGCGATCGAATTGCTCCTCTGACGCTAACGGGACGTCCTTGCCGATGCGGACCATAAGGCAGTTGGCAGGGTGGGAACAAATTTCAGGATCATCCGTTGCATACCAGATCATACCTACGGATTCCATCAATTTCTCCATCATCTTACGATAGTCCCATACGTTCATCCGGGTGCCGTCTAAATCCCAATGCCAATAATATTCAGTCGTAAATATAATATAGCGTTCCATCTGTTCATCTTCAAAAGCCGTCGATACCATGCTTCTGCCAAGGCCCAGCGAGCGATAATCCTTGGCTACCTCGATGGCGCCAAGCTCAATGAGATCATCCATTCCCCCATCTGACCAGCGCTCTAGTTCATCAGGGTAATGGAAGGTGACATATCCGACGATGGTAGAGCCTTCCCTAGCAATAATAATGCGTCCTTCCGGCAAATCCGCAATCTCGATAAGTGCTTGTTGCTGTTCTGCTGGCCTGCGGAATGCCTTCAGATCGGTGTGCATAGTCAAGGTGCGAAGAATATCGGAACGTACGGGGCCTTCGACGACGACAACTCGTTCTCGTTCCGTATGAGGAATAACATGAGCGTAGTATCTCTTTGGATGTTCCACACCGAGCAGCTCCTTTCGTCTCTTCCATTCCGTTATAGCAAAAAAAGGTTGATTTGAAAAGGAAAAGAATAGGCGAAAAAGAAAACGTATGCTATAATGATTTTGCCTTAAAGTTCATGATTTTTTCCCTTGACACCACGAACTGCATCATCGTCCTTTAGTACAGTTCTTCATGAAAGCGATTTATTGCGCTTAGGCGTGAATAGTGAAGCATGAATAAAGAATGAAAAAGATATAGGAGGATGGAACAATATGGGTAACGTGCAGGGAGAAATTATTGCTGCTATAGCAAGCAATCCGAACATGAGTGACTATGAACAATGGTCGGCCGATTTCAAATGGGAAGACGTAGAGAAGCAATTTTCATGGTATGAGACAGGTAAAGTGAATATGGCTTATGAAGCGATTGATCGGCATGTTGCGAACGGGCGTGGTGATAAGGTAGCGCTCTATTATAGCGATGCTGCGCGTGATGAGTCGTATACGTTTGCTGACTTAAGCCGCAAGACGAATCAGTTCGCGAACGTGCTGCGCAAGCTTGGCATTCAGAAGGGAGATCGTATCTTCATCTTCATGCCGCGTACGCCTGAATTGTACGTCAGCTTGCTAGGATCATTGAAGGTCGGTGCGGTCGTAGGTCCACTGTTCGAAGCATTTATGGAGACAGCGGTTCGGGATCGTCTGGAGGACAGCGGGGCGGTTGCGATCGTGACGACGCCATCGCTCGTTCATCGTGTTCCTCGCTCCGAGCTGCCAGCATTGAAGAATATTGTTCTTGTTGGCGAGGGCGTAGAACAAGAAGAAGGTATAGTGGATTTTCATGCAGAAATGTCTACAGCGTCCGAGGAAGCTGAAATCGAATGGCTGCAGCGCGAGGATGGACTCCTTATTCACTATACATCTGGTTCGACAGGGAAGCCGAAGGGTGTATTCCATGTTCACAATGCTATGTTGCAACATTATCATACTGGCAATGTTGTACTAGATTTGAAAGAAGACGACGTATATTGGTGTACGGCAGATCCGGGCTGGGTAACGGGGACTTCGTATGGAATTTTCGCGCCATGGCTGCATGGGGCTACGAACGTTATTCGCGGCGGACGCTTCAGTCCACAAGACTGGTATGCGACGATTGAGAAATATAAGGTATCGGTATGGTACAGCGCTCCGACTGCATTCCGCATGTTGATGGGTGCTGGAGATGACGTGATTGCGAACTTTAATTTATCGAGCTTGCGCCACGTCTTATCCGTCGGTGAACCACTTAATCCAGAAGTTGTTCGCTGGGGAATGAAAGTATACAATCATCGGATTCATGATACTTGGTGGATGACAGAGACAGGCGGGCAGCTGATTTGCAACTACCCAGCAATGGCCATTAAGCCTGGTTCCATGGGCCGTCCTGTTCCAGGTGTAGAAGCCGCAATTATTGATGATCAAGGCAACGTGCTGCCTCCGTTCCGTATGGGGAACTTGGCAATTCGTACGCCGTGGCCTTCGATGATGCGCAAGGTGTGGAACAACCCTGCCAAGTATGAGGAATACTTCCGTCTGACTGGTTGGTATGTGTCAGGTGATTCTGCCTATATGGATGATGAGGGCTACTTCTGGTTCCAAGGCCGTATTGACGATGTCATTAATACCTCAGGTGAGCGTGTTGGGCCTTTCGAGGTAGAGAGCAAGCTGGTAGAGCATCCGGCAGTTGCTGAAGCAGGTGTTATCGGCAAGCCTGATCCAATGCGCGGTGAGATTATAAAGGCTTTCATTTCTTTGCGGGAAGGCTATACGCCGTCAGACGAATTGAAGGCGGATATAGCGCGGTTCGTTAAGGAAGGATTGTCTGCACATGCGTCTCCTCGCGAGATTGAGTTCAAGGATAAATTGCCGAAGACACGCTCAGGCAAGATTATGCGGCGTGTGCTTAAGGCTTGGGAACTGAACCTGCCAACAGGTGATTTATCAACGATCGAGGACTAATCCCTGAAATCTTGTTGACAAATCCATAATCGTGGGATATTATCCCAATAGCGAAGCGAATCTGCAACGCGAAACGACAAGTACAATAGAATGGACATAACATGTTACCGCAAGGGCATTCGTTATGGAAGTTCAGTCGCTATGTGACTGCCTTCTTAACGTATGCCTTTTTTTGTCGTTGCACCGTTATCGCGAATTCAATCCATGTTGACGGAGAGGGGTATATCCATGAACGGAATGCATCACAAGTGGGGCAGGTCCTTACTGCTGCTTATCATTAGTGCACTTGTCTTAATGATGGCAGCAGGTTGCAGCTCGGGCAGTCAGAAGAATGGGGAATCGAATAACGGAAGCAGTGGAAAGACAACGGAGCAAGTACAAAACAACAACAGCGATGCAGGCAAGACAGATTCATCTGGCGGTGAGGTGTCCGGTGATTTTGAAATTCAGTATTTCGTCGGCGGATATGGGGATCAGGGCTGGAAGAAGATTATCGCTGAGTTTCAGAAGAAGTACCCAAATGTAAATGTGAAAGAGTCAGCAGGCCCGAAAATCAATGATCAGATGAAGCCGCGCTGGATTCAAGGCAATCCTCCTGACTTCGTCTACATTGACGGTGCGGGCTCAAATGCAACCCAAATGGTGCAAGATGATCAACTGATGGATTTGACCGATTACTTTAAAGAGGCTAAGAACGCGGACGGCAACAAGATTTCAGAGGAGCTGCTGCTGAAGCCAATCGATTACAGCGGCAAAACGTATACAATTCCATTTGTTTTCGGTTCCTGGGGAATTTTCTACGATAAGAAATTCTTTGCAGACAATGGCTGGGTGGAACCGAAGGATTTCGACACTTTTATGAGCGAAGCGAAGAAAATCAAGGAGTCTGGCAAGGTCAATGCACCATTTATATTTACAGGCAAGTATCCATACTATTTCCAAAGTGGTGTGATGGATTCCGCATTCGTCGTGAACAACAACAACGATACTTCGATTCTGCTGGACATGTTCGCTTTGAAGGAAGGCGTATTCAAGAGCGAGCCTGTGAAGAAGGCATTGGAGCAAATGGTGCAAATGCGTGATGCAGGTCTCATTGATCCTGCTTCAGCCCCAATTAACCATATCGATTCGCAAATGCTATTCTTGCAACATAAAAATGCGTTTATCCCGAATGGACTCTGGCTCGAAAATGAAATGAAGAAAGATGTTCCGCAAGGTTTTGAATTCGGTTTCATTCCATCTATAACTCAAAAGCCGGGCGGAAAATTTGTAGCCATTCCATTTACGGCTACGGTTGGCATTGCGAAGAAGGCGAAAAATCCAGCAGCCGCTAAAGCATTCCTTGAATTTTTGTTCACGAAGCAATCTGCCATTACATGGGCGGAAGAGACAGGTGCACTGGGCAACTTGAAGGCAGATTTGGAAAAATCCAATGCGAGTGGGCTGTCCAAGACAGCTATGAAATTTTATAGCTCAGACAATACCATTGTCGCCCCTTACATTGAATTGAATGCGGACGTGGATAAGGTGCGATCAGACTCCACACTCTCGCTTATGATGGGCAGCATTACTCCAGATGAATGGATGGAGCGTATGGAGAAGGCTGCTGCGAAGGCAAGGAAGTAAAGTGTACAGCGGTTAAGAGAGGATGCATGCGTGAACAGACGTATGCATCCTAATCCGCATCGACAAATTGATGAATGGAGAGCGATAAGGAGGGGGTTGGTTGAACAAGATGGTGCCTGCACAAAAGACTCCTGTTAAGGGGGATGTGAGCGGACGGGTCGGCCTTTCATGGAAGCGAAAGCGCCAGATCTTCATGTTCGTATTTACCGTACCTACGTTGTTATTTTTCTGTTTATTTATGATATATCCGATTTTCCACGGACTATATTTCAGCTTCACAGATTGGTCGGGAGGATCGGAGACGAAGAACCTAATCGGTATTGATAATTATCGCGAATTAGCGAATGATCCGATTATCGGGAAGGCCATTCTGAATGACTATTTCTTCGTATTCTGGAAAGTAGTTGGCATTGTTGGGCTGGGGGTCTTATTCGCGGTGCTGATGACTCGCTTTCGGATCCGTGGGAGCGGGTTTTTCCGCTCGGTGTTCTTTATCCCGAATATTCTGTCTGTCGTTGTCATTGGAGTGCTATGGAATTATATATATAACCCAAGCATCGGATTCTTGAATTCATTTTTGTCATTGTTCACGGCGGATAAGGTTCAGACGCCATGGCTTGGAGACCCAAATCTTGCGATGTGGATGCTGCTTCCTCCAGCAATATGGGCGGGTGTAGGATTTGTTATGATTCTAGTTATCGCGGGAATCTTGAACATTCCGAAGGATTTATATGAGGCGGCCAGCATCGATGGCGCTCAGGAATGGCAGCAGTTCTGGCGCATTACGATGCCGCTTACGTGGGAACAAATTAAAGTATCGATTTTATGGGTTGTGATGACGACGTTAAATGGATCATTTGTTATCGTATGGATGATGACCGAAGGTGGCCCGGATAATGCGACACAGGTCATGGGCTCGTACTTGTATCAGATGGGATTCCGCCAATTCCATTTCGGCTATGCTTCTGCGATAGGCGTACTTATTCTAATTCTGTCGCTCATTACGACGTTGGCGCTTCAGCGGCTATTGCGCAGAGATGCAATTGAAATGGCTTAACTATTTCGACTGGAAAAGGAGAGGGCGGCCTATGGAATCCATGCAGCAATATCCTCGTAAGCGTTCTTATATGATGGTTAGAGCTTTGATGTATGCATTACTAGGGATATGGACGTTACTCGTCATTTATCCGCTGCTGTGGTCCATCCTTGGCTCGTTCAAGACGAATCAGCAGTTCCTGCTAAATGCGCCATGGAGCTTGCCGGAGTGGCCGTTTGAATGGGCTAATTTTACAACAGTATGGAACAACTATCACCTAGGAACGTACTTCATGAACTCGTTAATTGTTACGGTTGTAAGCACAGTGTTGGCTTTGCTGCTTTCTTCAACGACATCATATATTATCGCTAGATTTCCGTTTCGCGGCAGCATGGCACTGTATAATCTATATTTGTCCAGTATGATGATTCCTCTTATTCTTGGATTGATACCGCTGTTTTTTCTACTTTCCAATCTGCATCTAGATAATTCTCTCCTTGGACTGATTCTTGTTTATACGGTGACTAATTTGCCTTTTGGTGTATTTGTACTCGTCGGGTTTTTCCGTTCAATGCCTAAGGAATTGGATGAGGCAGCTTCCATCGACGGAAGCTCGCATTATGGGGTCTTCTTCCGTATTATGCTTCCACTTGCCAAGCCTGGACTCATCTCTGTCGGTATGATGAACGTATTGAACATTTGGAACGAATATATTATTGGTACAGTGCTGGTGAACGATCCTGAGAAGTATACAATTCCTGTCGGCATCGCAATCATGCAGGCAGAGATGCAGTATCGGACAGAATGGGGGCCGTTATTCGCGGGATTGCTGCTCTCAATCATCCCTGTGCTGATTTTATATATGATCTTCCAGAAGCAGATTACAAGCGGCATGATGGCCGGAGCGATAAAATAATGCAGCATCCTAGCAGCTAGGTAAGGGGAGCGGTGTTGCGAAATGAAAATGATGACGTATATGCAGCAAATTGGCCGATCGCTGATGATTCCCATTGCAGTGCTTCCCGCAGCATCAATATTAGTGCGGATTGGAGATATCAAATCCAGTATTCCGTGGGTGGACGCAGCAGCAAGTGTATGCAAATTAGGCGGGAACGCCATTTTTGATCATATGCCGTTATTTTTTGCGGTTGGGGTAGCGATCGGATTAACATCAGGCCAAGGGGTTGCCGCCTTGGCTGCTGCTGTTGGATACTTCGTATTTACCAATGTCATGAAGCATTTCGAGAATGAAATTGCCCTCGATACCGGAGTGCTTGGCGGGATGCTGTGCGGCGCAATTGTAGCAATATTGTATGAGCGCTATCATGACATTCGGCTGCCGGCAGCACTCGGCTTCTTCGGAGGCAAGCGCTTCATTCCAATCATCTCTTCACTGGTTATGGTCATTGTTGGAGTTGGAGCTGGTCTTATTTGGCCCGCGATTCAAGAGGCCATTCGTGATGCAGGTACCAGTATCATGACCGCGAAGGGCTGGGGAGCGGGCTTGTATGGCTTGTTGAACCGATTGCTCATACCTACAGGATTGCATCATATACTGAACAATATTGCATGGTTTCAAATTGGAGAATATGTAACAGATGCAGGGACGATAGTACGAGGGGATTTGTGGCGGTTCCATGCTGGCGATCCTACGGCGGGAACCTTTATGGCAGGTTTTTTCCCTGTTATGATGTTTGGATTGCCGGCCTACGCACTCGCAATCGTCCGCTCATCTCAATTGCAGGAACGCAAGCGTATCGCTTCGATTATGCTAACAGCTTCGCTGACAAGCTTCCTGACCGGAATTACGGAACCGCTTGAATTCACGCTTATGTTGACGGCGCCTGTCCTCTACGGGATACATGCGTTGTACACTGGTTTAGCGCTCATGCTCGCAGATCTCATGGCCATACGAGCAGGGTTTGGATTTTCAGCGGGCTTTATCGATATGTTCATATCGTGGACGAGCGTAAAGGATACTTTGCTCTTACTGCTGCTTGGCGTCCTCTATTTTGGATTGTATTATGCGACTGCGACTATCGCGATCCGGATGTTTCATGTCCACGCACCTGGCCGAGAGGAGGATCGGGCGAGCGGGGCAACAAGCCCGAGCCCGACTGCTAGAACGCAAGATGATGCAGATGCTCTATTGGAACGGTTGCTTGGCTATATAGGAGGAATGGGGAATATTCGCTCTGTTGATGCGTGCATTACTCGACTACGGCTGCAGCTTGAAGATGAATCCAAGGTAGATGAAGTAGGAATTATGTGTCTTGGTGCATATGGCATGATGCGTGTAGCCAAGGGTCACATTCATATTGTGATGGGGACGGATTCGGAGCTGTTGCGGGAGAAGATTGAGCGAAGATTAAGTGTATCGGCATTTATTAACGGTTAGCGGGCACATTCTCAGTTATCCATCAGCTGGGCAGTTCGATTCTTGGAAGGGGAGAGCGGATGATTGAACGAAAGATTGTTCATGTCCTGTCGCATAATGTGGTAATGGCCAAACTATCCAATGGGAAGAACTCCATTGCCTTTGGCAAAGGGATAGGCTTTCAAAAAAAGCCTGGGATGGAGGTAGATGCATCTGATATTAAACAGGAATTTTTGCTGCACACAACGGATGTGCTGGAGCATTACGAGCATATTCTGCATGCGGTTGATTTCAAGATTATTGGTGTGGTCGAAGAGGTCATCGCTTTCGCTCAGGGGCATTTAGAAGGGGATTTCTCGGAGACGATTCACTCTGCACTCGTTGATCATATTAATTTAGCGATTGAACGCTGCAAGCGCGGGCTTGTCATTAGCAACCCGTTTATGTTCGAAATTCAGCACTTGTATCGAGATGAATATCGAGTGGCAGAACGAGCGATTGACTATTTGAATGATCAGCTGAAAGTGAACTTGCCTCAAGATGAGGTTGCTTTTTTGGCTATGCATTTCCACGGTGCACGAAGGGGCGGTAAGGGCAATAAGTCAGTTGCAGAATTGAAGATGATATCGAGGGTACTGGAGGAAGGAAAGAATATTGGGATAGACTTTGACGAATCACTTTCTACAGTCCTGTTCATCGGACATCTGAAGGGACTCATAGATCGGGTACGGGCAGGGAAGACACTAAATAATCCGCTTCTCGTTCAGATTCGTGAAGAGTATGAAGAAGCCTACGAGAAGGCTGTGTTATTAGCAGGTTGGATTGCAGAAGGGCTGGAGAAGACGGTTCCACCTGAAGAAATCGGATTTCTTACAATGCATTTGGAACGGCTTGTTCAACGGAAAAATGTAAGCATATAAATGTGATTTTGCATGTAGCAATGACAAGAACATACAGAATGAAAAAAAGGGGGCGTCCCAAGTCTTTTTAGACTTTTGGGACACCCCCTTCTGTGTAAATTGCTCAGTTATTGACCTGGACGGCAGGAGAGGAAGTAGATTCTCCTGCACTATTTGTAGCAGTCACGTAATACCATCCGCCTGGTGTCAAAGTAATCAACTCAAAGTCCGTTGACGTTGACGAGCCGATGCGTTCGTAAGAGCCGTTCTGGCTCGCACTATAATAGATATAATATTCACTTGGATTGTTGGACGCAGCTTTCCAAGAGAGACGCACGCCCATGTCCGTTAGTGCCGTCTTCAGTCCATTTGGTGCATCAGGTACTTGAGCAGCAGCCCGTTGCGGTTCCTGTCGGCTGCCGTTGTCGACTTCATGACTGCCCTCCTCTCTACCTGAATTGCTGCTCCCTGATTCTGTTGGATCATTGGAACCCGGCGTAGGCGTTACCTCTGTGCCAGCTCCTGAACCATTAGAGCCCCACTGTACAATCTCCGATGGGATCGATTCATGGCCGCCCACGTCGACAGCTGTTACATAGAAGCTGTACTGCTTGTTGCCTGATACATAGCCAGTGAATCTCGTCTCTTCTCCGGTCAGAACGGTTCCGCTCTGTTGTTGGTAAGCGCCGCCGCCCATTGATCGATACAGACGGTATCCTACAACATCAGATTCTGGATTTCGCGAGAAGGTAATGCGAACGGCATCGCTCTTCAAGGCAGCGATTCCAACGCTCCGTGGTGCAGAAGGTGCCTTGCCGTCATCCTTGCGCGGATCGACCTTCGCAGGCGCGTCGTTGTTAGCATCTTCTGGCAAGTAATCCGAAAAAGAGCGTCGATTGCTGCTGGATGAGAGATGCCCCAGCGCTTTCTTCAATTCCTCCACGAGCACTTGAATCGGCTTCTCGCGTTTCAGCACTACTTTCTCACCAATCATATCGGCAGGAGTGCTGTCCTGTGGAATATAGTTGACGCCGTCATAGGTGATGTACTTCATGTGAACAAGCGCGTCTTCCTCGGTTTTCGGCACATATTTACGGTTAAAAATATCCGTGACGAATTTGCCGCCGAGTCTCGTTAACTCATTCGGAAGCTTGCCGCTATAACCAGACACAGTCATGCTCACGATACCGTCAGGACGTGTGAACTCCTTCGTGTGGAGCAAATTAGGCTTGGCCTTGTTCACCTCATTCATCACCTTCGACCAGATCTCTGTTGAGCGTGAACGAGCGTCGCGGTTCAGTACATGAATCGGCTTGTCGTAACCGACCCATACACCCATCGTGACATCTGGTGTCGAGCCGATGAACCACGTATCCGCATAGTTCTGGGTTGATCCGGTCTTGGCCGCAACCTCAACTTTCCCGTAGAGATCAAATTCGCCTCTCACGCGGCGCCCGGTACCTCTGGAATCCGTAATGACGGATTTCATCATATCAGTCATCAGGTATGCGCTTTGCTTCGAGACAACTGCCTGCGGATCTTCCTTGTGTTGATACACGATATTGCCATTGGAATCTACAATCTTGCTAATTAAGTACGCATCGTTGAATACGCCCTGATTGGCAATTGCTCCGAACGCGTTTGTAATTTCTTCAACCGTTACTCCATACCGCAAGCCGCCGATGACGCCAGTCTGCGCGTAATAATCTTCAGGCTGAATGGTCGTGATGCCGAGCTTCTGTACGAAGTCCAGTGCCTTCTTCACACCGAGCTTCTCAATATAGATCTTGAGCGCCGGCAAGTTGAGCGATTGACTTAATGCGCTCCGAGCAGTAACAAGACCTTGATAGCGTCCGTTGGCGTTGCCTGGAATATGGTAACCCTTGGAGCCATCCTTGAGTACAATTGGAGCATCGTCCAATATGGATGCGGGTTGAATTAACCCTTGATCCAGTGCCGGCAAGTAAGCTGCGAGCGGCTTCATTGTCGAGCCAGGCTGCTTCAGCATCTGCGTGGCGAAGTTCATCTGCTCGATCTTGAAGTCGCGACCTTCGATCATGCCAAGAATGGCACCTGTTCTATGGTCGACCATCAGCGATGCTACCTGTTCAACACCCTTCGTCTTGCTGTCAGGGGAGAAGTTATCAGGATTAGCAGAGACGCGCTTCATTGCATCATATATTTTCTTATCAATGGTGGTATACACGAGATAACCGCCGCGAAGCAGCTGCTCGCGTGCCGACTGCAGCATATCGTTGTTCTCGCGCTTGCGCAAGTCTGCCTTCGTAAGTCCAGGATTCTGCTGAAGTACGAGTACTTCTGCTGCGGCACGTTCTGTTTCCATCATCAGATATGGATATGTAGCGTATGCCTTCTCCCGAGGCTGGGCAATTGATTTGCGAATATCAAACGCCAGCGCTTCATTATATTGCTGCATCGTAATTTTATTTTCTTCAAGCATTCGCTTGAGAACAAGCTTCTGCCGTTCAATTGCGCGTGCAATCCCTTTTTCATTGACTTCACCTTTACCGGTAAAGGCCGAGTAAGCGGATGGAAGCTGTGGAAGGCCTGCAAGATACGCAGATTGGGCGATGTTCAACTTGCTCAGATTATCAATATTAAAAATACCTTTTGCTGCTGCTTTAATTCCGTATAAGTTGTAGCCTGTTGAACCGTTTCCGAAAGGAACCTTATTTAAGTATGCAACAATAATTTCATCTTTGGACAATACACGCTCCATACGCATGGAGAGCAGTATTTCCTTTGCTTTACGACTGTCGGTACGATCCAAATTCAAAAATACACGTCTTGCCAATTGCTGAGTAAGCGTACTGCCGCCTGTCTGCACAGATTGATTCAATACTTTCTGTACAACAGCCCGAGACAGTCCGCGAATATCAACGCCCATATGCTCATAGAATCGATTGTCTTCAATCGCAACAAGGGCATCAATGACGGATTGGGGGATATCTTTTAATGAGACGGGACGACGATCCTCTTCGGTTCGAAGCTGTCCGATCGGATTGCCGTCATTAAAAAAAGCGAATCCGGTTATGGCATTCTCCTGAATCTTCTGCTGAATCATTTCTCGTGGGCGAACCGGTTCGTCCTTGACTAAGGACGTTACATAACCGAGACCAGCGCCACCAGCAAATAAGCCGCATAGCAGGCCGAACAGCATGAGCCACTTCATAACGGACCATATCGTGCGGCCAATCGACCTCTTGCGTGCTGGTCTTTTGCCGCTTTCCGTCACTTTCTCCTCAACCATGCATTATTTCCTCCTTAGTAATTGCAGCGCTTTCCATTATACCATAAAAGTGAGAGGAAAAAGAGCGTCCGTTATCGCATTTCCTGATGATAATATAGCAGGAAAAATAAAAAAATCGCCTCCCGCTAGGGAAGGCGATTGTGGTGTCGCTTCTATGCGATAGAGCGAATCTTATCGGCTGTAGAACTCGACGATTTGCTTTTCATCGATGTCTTGGGACAACTCGCCGCGTTCAGGCAAACGTACGAATTTACCTTCCATAGCAGCTTCGTTGAACTCCATGTATCCTGCCAAGTGATGACGGCCTTCAAGAGCTTCCTTGATCACTTTCAAGTTACGGCTTCTTTCGCGCAAGCCGATTACATCACCAGGAGATACGAGGTAAGACGCGATGTCTACTTTCTTGCCGTTTACAGTCACGTGACCGTGTGCTACCAATTGGCGAGCACCTGCACGGGAGTTGGAAAAGCCAAGACGGTATACCAAGTTGTCCAAGCGGCTTTCGAGCAAGAACATGAAGTTCTCACCAGCGATACCTGGCAATTTGGATGCGCGGTTGAACAGTGTGCGGAATTGCTTCTCGCCCAAACCGTACATGTGGCGCAATTTTTGTTTTTCTTGCAATTGAACGCCGTAGCCGCTCAATTTTTTGCGTTGTCCTGGACCATGTTGTCCTGGAGGATACGCGCGCTTCAATTCTTTACCTGTACCGCTCAAGGAAATTCCAAGACGACGGCTCAATTTAAATTTAGGACCTGTGTAACGTGCCATGTTATATTGACTCCTTCTCAATCAAAATTATCGTTAGATTGTGGGGTGTCATTGCGTCGAAATCATCCTATGCTTTCCGATAATTCGGTCAGCTCCGACTCAGGTTTTCAGCCGCTGCCTAGCCGGTGATGATTATCGTGAGGGTGACACAACAGTTTCGCCCATATACATCACATAATATTATAAGATAGAGTACGCTCCTGTCAAGCTATATAATCAAATTGAGTTAGAATCTGATTTCTAGTTAGATCTTTTGGCATGGTTCAAATGGACCAAAAAAATAGAATTGGTTTTTGGGATATAGTACATTTTAATTGCAAAATCATGTATGATAGAAATTGAACAACCTTTCGAAAATGAAGGAGAAGAGGATGACGGAACGTCAACTTCCACAATACACAACTGAATTTGAACCAATAAAGACAGAGACAGAGGATTGCCAAGATCCTGCTCCTGTCGACGAAGAATTGGCATTAGAAGGATGGCTGCTTCAGCGTGACGTGACGACGCATGATTTCCCTTATATTGCCTCGCAATTGCAATCCGCATATCGCGCATGGCTGAAGGATATGCCGTATGAAGCGATTTCTATAATTGGAAGCAGTGCGATTTACGATTATGCTGGAGGATGGTTGGCAGGGGATGAGTCACTGCATGCGGATAGCAGAATAAGTATAGCGTTGAATGAATGCTTGCAAGAACGAACCAAGACAACAGCAGCTATAGACAATGGACAGTTGGTTATCTGCCCGCTGCAGACACGCGAGGGGCAAAATGTATTCGCAGCCGTTGCTTACAAGTTGTCGGCAGCTATGTCGAGTGGAGCCATGACAGCGCTGGAGGCGTGGACACACGCGCTTCGCTCGCAGTTCTACCTTGCATTCGAATATACATTTATTAAGGAACTTATGTACACTCAGCGCATTGTTGAACGAGAATACAAACGCAGAGATGTTCTATATAATGTGGTGCGTCACATGCATGATCGAATTGATGTTGATGCGGTGCTGACGCAAATAATGGAAAGTGTAGAGCGGCTTGTGCCGGAATCGAGCATTGAAGTGTATCTATCACAGGATCACCATAGTGTGAACCCGAAGGTGAAGACACTCGTGTTCAAGTCTTGGGGCGATCCGATTGTCATGCAGGCATTTATGAAGGGAGAGCTATGCTACGGCCGGACGCAAGAGGGTCACACCGAAGTTGCCTTCGGGCTTTGCGGCAAGCAGGGCTCGTACGGCGTGCTGAAAGTCTGCTTTCCATACGAGGAACCGGATCCTTCCGATGTACAGCTCATTCAACTCGTGGTCGAGACAGCAGGTACGGCATTTGAAAATGCTCGCCTTCATGAGCAGGCCAATGAAGTCATTCAAGAGCTTCGCTTCATTAATGACTTGACGAAGCGAATTAATCAGAGCTTGAGGTTGCGGGATGTATTCCGGGATGCGACGCACGAATTGCTCCGAGTATTCGGGGCTGAGTTCTGCGTACTGCTACAGCTCAATGCCGAGAAGAACCGCTTCGAGGTTGTATCCTGCAACCTCGAAGAATTTGATGGTGCTCATATGCCAGCGGATGAAGGATTGTTCGGCTACATGATCTCATTGCGCGAGCCAATTATTGTCTCAGACAGCAAGGAACAGAGCCCTACATCCATGCACTTCTTTGAAAAGCTTGGACTGCGCTCTGTGATTGCTGCACCGTTATTTGGCGGAGGTGAGCTGGTTGGAATTGTCGTGCTGGCAGACAAGCGGCCGCAGTTCTTTACGTATGAGAATTTGAAACTGTTGCAAATGCTTGCCACTCATATCGGCCTTGCGATTGCCAACGCCACCTTGCATGCTAGGGTAAAGCATCTTGCCAACAAAGATCAGCTGACTGGTCTCTATGCTCGGCATTATTTGGATAAGCAGATTGATCGGTTGCAAAAAAACGACTTTTGCGGTTCATTGATTGTAGCGGATATCGATTACTTTAAACAGATTAACGACTCGTATGGCCATCAAATTGGCGATAAAATCTTGAACCAAGTCAGCCGGATTATTCGTACTTCAATTCGGGAGACTGATATTGCAGCTCGTTGGGGCGGTGAAGAGCTTGCAATTTATTTGCCGCAGTTGACCCTGCCCCAAACACTACGGGTGGCTGAACGCATACGAGCTCGGGTTGCGAACGAGACAGACCCGAGGGTAACAGTCTCATGCGGCATCGCGGACTGGAACTGGCAGGATGAGAAGATCAGTGTTGAATCCCTGTTCTACCGTGCGGATGTCGCCTTATATGAAGCGAAGCATGGCGGCCGCAATCAGATTCAAATGAGCAAGAAGAAGCAGTAAGCATCATTTTGGTGCGCCGCATAATTCCAAAACAGACGTGACACGCTAAAAGAGGCAGGAATGCAAATTCCGACCTCTTTTTTTTGTTCATTTACAGTGGAGGTGACTTAATGACTATAGCACGATCAACATTACGGGAGAAGCGGCGCCGTGTCATATGGATGGCAACTTTGCTGATTGTTGCGCTTATTGCTCATGGATGTTCGATTGCCGACCATACTCCTCCTGATGTATTGCTCGATAGAGCGCTCAATGGAATGGTAGGCAAGGATCAGTTCCGCTTTCAGGGCATGGCCGAAATCCGAACAGGCAAAGATAAACTGCTAGCCAAGCAGCTGAGATACGAGGGGGAAATTCAACAGCATAAGGGTACCCATATGCGAATTAGTCCTCAAGCGGAGCAGACAACGACCGAGAGCAGATGGAATCCTCTGCGACAATTGGAAGAGCTTCGAATCGATGGGGCGAAGCGGGTGAAGCTGCTGACGGATTCTGATCCAGTTGTTCAGACGCATGCTGGGTTGCCCAACCAAATGCGTGTAATGAGCATCGATGCGAAGCAGCGGGCAGACCTGATTCCATTGCAAATCGTAATCGGTGCAGATCAGGCAAAGCGCCTGTATACCAAACAATTGGTTGAAGATTACGAACGGCTGATTACACCGAACGTGCAGCTGCAGCAAATGAAGGGCAGCATGTCGCAGGCTGATGAGCAGAAGCTTCAGAAGGAGTTAGCAGTTCTTGCTGCCCAAGGCCGCAAGGAGCTCCATGCAAGACTGGAGGATGCAGCGGTGCAGGCGAAGTATGTCGTGTGGGTGAATAAGCGGGATTCACTCCCTGCCTATGTCGAAGGTTGGATAACGTCATCCTATAAGGAGCAAGGGGAACCGAGAGAAGAATTGGTTCACATGCAGTCACAATTTATATATGAGTAGAAGTCTGCTGTACCGTGCAGGAACACGCTGACTCTGCATGATCATCGTGATACAATGATAATCGTAAGTTCATGTTAACTGATCGAGGAGGAACCATAGGATGAAAGACCCAAGAATAGAACAGCTTGCGAAAAACTTGGTTGGATACTCAGTTGATGTACAGCCAGGGGAAAATATCCTTGTAGAGATGATTGGATCTGAGCGTGAATTGGTTAAGTGTATAGTGGATGAGATTGCTAAGCGCGGCGGTCGTCCATTTGTACAGCTGACGGATCGTTCTGTACTGCGTTCGCTTCTCTTGAATGCAACGAAAGAGCAGATGGAGACATGGAAAGAGTATGATCTGCTTCGGATGCAGAATATGCAGGGATACATTGGAATCCGTGCTGGTGAGAATGCGAACGAATTGGCCGATGTGCCAAAAGATAAGATGGCGTTGTACGAATCGATCTATTCCCATCCAGTACATATGGAAGAACGCGTTAAACGTACGAAATGGGTTGTGCTTCGCTATCCGAATGCCTCCATGGCTCAGCTGGCGAACACGTCGACAGAAGCATTTGAGGACTTCTACTTCAATGTTTGCAACTTGGACTACTCCAAGATGGATGCTGCGATGGATTCCTTGAAAAACTTGATGGATCGTACAGACAAGGTGCGCTTGGTCGGGCCAGGAACAGATCTCAGCTTCTCCATCAAGAACATTGGTTCTGTCAAATGCTCCGGACAACGGAACATTCCAGACGGAGAAGTGTACACGGCTCCAGTGCGTGATTCGGTGAATGGCACTTTGTCCTACAACACACCGTCCATCTATAACGGGTTCACATTCGAGAACGTGAAATTCCGTTTTGAGAACGGTAAAATTGTGGAGGCAACAAGCAATGATACGGATCGCTTGAACGAAATCTTGGATTCGGATGAAGGTGCTCGCCACATCGGTGAATTTGCAATTGGCGTCAATCCGTATATTTTACACCCGATGAAGGACATTCTGTTCGATGAGAAGATTGCAGGCAGCATTCACTTCACACCGGGGCAAGCCTATGATACTGCTGATAACGGCAATCGCTCTTCCATCCACTGGGATCTGGTTCTGATTCAGCGTCCAGAGTACGGCGGCGGCGAAATGTACTTTGACGATGTGCTTGTTCGCAAAGACGGCCGCTTTGTTATTCCAGAGCTGGAATGCTTGAACCCTGAACATTTGAAGTAGTCTATATTTGCCTGCTTCATCTGATGGATTTCACCTTGCGCCCAGCCTCTTATTCACGGTATGATGGAAGCGTATAAATTAGATGTGATTTACTGAGACGGAGGGATTTCAATGTCTAATAACACGGCAATTGTGGAAATCTCGCAAACAGCGAACAAATTCAGATCTTCGATTGTGTTACAAGCCGACAACAAATACATTGACGTAAAAAGTATTCTTGGTTTGTTCACGACACTCGTTGGCAATCAAGCGTATGAACTGCATGTTCATGGACCGGATGTAGACGAAGCGAAAGTAGCTATGTCTGAAGTATTCGAGAAGCATGGTCTGAATGTAACTGTTGTAGCCGAATAATTCGGATCGAGAATTGGGGGGTCGGGACGTATTGTCTCGGCTCTTCTTTCTTTTGGACAAGCACTTTCTGCTTATTATTGAAATACGCTGTTATTTTTTTGCTCTCTCAAGTTTTTCTCTATGAGATGGCAATTATGCTGACCATGCAAGGCGTCGCTTCACTTTGGTACAGGGAATTGCAGGTGGAAAAGTGCGCATTGTCATACAGAAGTTCGCGGTGCATCTTGTGTTACAGGTCATGATCGTCTAATATTAGAAATAGAACAAACGTGACTTCGGGTCATAGGGGGGAAATCAGGCATGTCTTCGTCGGATGTGGTACAACAGATCAATGATAAAGCGCTCGCTCTGCTTGAAGATGATGCGCATCAAATAGAGAAACTCATTCAAGTTCAAATGGAGAACTTGGCGACGCGTTACTGCCCTCTCTATGAGGAAGTGCTAGATACGCAAATGTATGGTTTTTCTAGACAGGTGGATTTTGCAGTTAGAGCGGGATTGGTAGAAGAGGCTGTCGGACGTATGCTGGTCAGCAGATTAGAGCGGAATCTTGCTGTACTGTATGAAGCATTGAACAAAGAAGAGAAATAAGATGAATGAAATTGCTCAGTGCGCAAACGACTGAATACAAAGAAAGCTTGGGACAAGTCCCAAGCTTTTTGTGTTTTGTTGGCAAATGGAAGGAAGGGGACAACGGCAAGCTGTTTCCATACACGAATCATGAATCAGAACGCCTATACGAGGTAAAAAGATACGCCAAGAATAATATACACAGCGAGCAGCAGCAGTCCTTCGTACCAATTTGTACGTCCATCCTGAGAAATCGACTTCGCGATAAAGACAGAGACCGCAATGGCCACCATTTCAATGGTTGTAAATACGATGTCCATCGTTTGCCCGAAGAGAGCACTGACAAATACGAGTACTGGTGCTACGAACAGAGCAATTTGCAAGCTGCTGCCGATTGCAATCTCGACAGCTGCGCCGATCTTATTCTTCATCGCCATCATGACGGCTGCGCTATGCTCTGCGGCGTTACCGACGATTGCAATAACGAATGCGCCCACGAACAGTTCGGATAAGCCGAATTGTGCGGTGAACGAATCAAGGGTGCCAACCAGCCATTCACTCACGAATGCGACCATAACCGTAGCTAGGAGCAGGAATACGATAGACTTTGACTTTGACCAAGCTGGCTCTTCTTCTGCCTGTTCCTCGCCAACCGCTGATTCATCGGTGAGCAGGTCCTTATGGGTAATCATAGAGAACACGAGCCAGAGCAAGTAAGCAGCGATCAATACGCCGGCAACAATGAGACTGAGCGTCTTCGTGCCTTCTGCACTAATCGAATGAGTGGTGAAAAATGCGGCAGGCACGAATAAGGCAATCACAGCAAGCAGCATCAGAGAACCGTTCATGCCTGCAAGCTCGATGTTGAAGCGCTGCACCTTGTATTTTAAGCCCCCTACAAATAAGCTAAGCCCCAATACAAGCAGTAAGTTGCCGATAATCGCACCAGTCAAGCTGGCCTTGACCATGTCGAACAATCCTTCCCGAACAAGGAAGATTGCGATGATGAGCTCAGCTGCATTGCCGAAGGTTGCATTAAGGAAGCCACCGAGCCGCTGCCCTGCGTAGTGGGATACACTCTCTGTGGCCCGTCCAAGAAAGCCGGCGACGAAAATAATCGAGACTGCGGAGATGACGAATTGCAATGTCATATTCCAGTGAAGGTAATGACCTACCCCGCTAAGGACGAATGTAGTGCACAAAAGCGCAAAAAACAGTCGGTTGCGCAAACCGATCACTCCTAACGTTCATAAGGTATGGGGCAAAACATCTGATATTTAATATAGCGAACTGATTTTCGTTTGTAAACTATGCCAATTGATCCATATCGTCGGTGTGAAATTGAATCTGATTCGAGTTGAATACACTGTTTGCTTTCATGTTCAAAAATCGACTACAATATAGGGGAGACAGAAAGGAGGATGACGATGGCTGAGGAACAATTGAACACGCAGGAAGGTAACATTCGGATATCCGACGATGTCGTCGCCACAATCGCTGGTCTTGCTGCGCTTGAAACTCCAGGTATTGCTGCTATGTCAGGCGGACTGTCCGAAGGCTGGGCGAAGCGATTGAGCGGCAAGAATGTACAAAAGGGTGTATCTGTAGAGGTAGGCCAAGTGGAAGCCGCTATAGATCTACGAGTGATTGTCATGTATGGCATGCCAATTCAGGAAGTGTGCCGCCAGTTGCAATTAAACGTCCGCGAAGCGGTTCAGAATATGACCGGACTAGGCGTCGTTGAAATTAATGTTAAGGTTGAGGGCGTCGCATTTAAAGATGAGGAACTGGAAGAGATCCAGCGAATCAGTAAATAGGCACTTATGCTTGCATGCACACCACGAAAAAAAAGACTACACGGACCTAAGAGGTCGGTAGTCTTTTTTGGTTGTTCGCTCGCGGGAATTCGGCAAGCTCCCAATTGGCTTCTTATCATGATTCATCCGATTCGCCTCGCGTGACACACTGAGCAATATGCCGATACTCGCCATCGTAATGAGCAGCGAGGAACCGCCATAACTGATGAGTGGAAGCGTGACACCGGTTATCGGGATCGTTCTCGTTACGCCCCCGATGTTAATGAAGGCTTGAACGGCGATAATCCCAACGATGCCGACACTAACAAGTGTCCCGTACGTATCTGGACACCGTAGAGCGATCATGATGCCGCGCCAGATGAACATCAAATAGACGATCAGGAAAATGCTTGTTCCAATAAAGCCCCATTCCTCGGCGATGATGGCGAAGATGAAGTCATTATACGGGTAGGGCAGATAGAGCAGCTTCTGGATGCTCTGACCGAACCCAGCGCCAGTCCATCCGCCATGAGCGATCGCCTTCAATGATTGCAGGAGATTATAACTGGTATTCTGCGAATCGTGAAAGGGATCGAGCCAGGACTGGATGCGGGCGAATTGATATCCATCCGTCAGCTTCCCAGGCGATAACAAAAAATGCAATCCTAGAACGACAATCACACCTGTCAGTCCTACCAACAGGCAATTCATGATGTGCTTCAGGTTGGCTCCGCCTGCAATGACGATAACACCGGCACAGAAGGCTAGAATCATGGCAGACCCAAAGTCGGGCTGCAGCATGATCAGGCCGACAACGAAGCCGACGATAATCATAACAGGGAAGAGCCCTTTTTTGAAATCTCGAAATTTCTCGCCCTTCTTGGTAATTAAGGCGGCCAAGTACAGAACAATTGAAATCTTAGCCAGCTCTGTCGGCTGTACCCCAATGGTACCACCAATGCCGAACCAGCTGCGCGCTCCGTTCACATCCTTACCTATATACGGGACGAGCATTAGCATTATAATCGTAGCAATAAATAAAGGGATAAATAACTTTTTATACATCCTGTACGGGATATTCATTGCAATGAGCATTGCGATGAATCCAAGTCCAGCCCACATGAGCTGACGCTTGCCGAAGTAAAGTGCATCATGGTTGTATAAAGCAGAAACGGCAGCCAGACTAGAACTCGCACTATATACCATGACGACACCGAATCCAACTAGCAATAACGTAAGCACGAGCAAGGTGAAATCCGGCGTGCCTTTGGCTGGTGGAGACGGGGTATCTCGTTTCATGGGTTTATATGTTGATCTACTCAAATGAGAACCACTACGCGCTAAGCGCTTCCTTCAATTGATGCAGGCGTTGGGTAGCAGTGTTGAGCTGTGCTTGCGGAATGGGTGTTTCATAATCCAATCCGTGCGGGAAAGACGCACGTCCCATGTAGACCGCTTCGATTGCCAGAATCGCATCTGGCTTCTCCAGCTTGCCTTCCTTCACCCGTGTGTTAATACGCAAATAATAGTCTTCGCTGCCTGCTTCCAGTTTCAAGTCGTATGTAGCACGGTAATACTCCCATTGGCCGCGAAAGAAACCGAGCTTCTCCATTGCTTCATCAAGATAAGCAAGGTCGGATTCAAGCCCGATCAGGCCAGAATTTTCGATTATCATGTACCACTTTCCTCCTTCGAGTTCTCGTCTACCTTGTAAGTACAACCATCTTTACTCTCTACCATGATAGTATGTTTCCTACGCTTGCGCAAGACACCTCTAGCAGGAGCGGATATGGCTCCATATTTCAGGCAGAATCATGCAAAGATGTCTACGAAAGAATGCATGTTATGGTACAATTATGAAAATGGAAACGTAGGGGGAGAGAAGGATGAGTGTGTCTCAGGCATCGTCCTTATGGAAGGAAGCTTTGTCAGCGCAGTTTGACCAGATGATTGCATGGCGACGTTACTTGCATCAGAATCCGGAACTGTCCTATGAAGAATCGAAGACATCCGCATTTGTAGCGGAACAGTTGCGTTCCTTCGGAATTGAGGTTGAAACCGGCATTGGTGGCAACGGAGTGGTAGGCCGCATTCGCAATGGTGATGGTGCAGTCGTTGCCCTGCGTGCAGATATGGATGCGCTTCCGATTCAAGATGAGAAGCAGTGTGAATACCGTTCACAGGTTGCCGGCGTGATGCATGCATGTGGTCATGATGGACATACGGCTACGCTGCTGTCGGTAGCTAAGGTGCTGTCAGAGCATCGAAGCCATTGGTCAGGAGAAATACGGTTGCTGTTCCAGCCTGCGGAAGAGGTAAGCCCTGGCGGCGCTCAGGCTATGATCCGTGATGGCGCGCTGGAAGGTGTAGATCGGATATACGGCGTTCATCTGTGGACACCGATCCCTACAGGCATCATAGCTACGCGTCAAGGGCCGATGATGGCAGCTGTGGATGACTTCCGCTTGACGATTGCAGGGAAGGGCGGGCATGGAGGAATGCCGCATCTGTGCACAGATGCTGTATTAATCGGAGCCTCGCTTGTGCAGCAGCTGCAATCCATCGTTAGCCGCAACGTATCGCCGCTTCAGCCTGCGGTACTATCCATTGGCTCCATACAGGCGGGTACGACCCAAAATGTGATTGCAGAACGTGCGGAATTAAAGGGGACATTACGCTCGTTTGATCCGGATGTCCGCCAGCTGCTTCGTCAGCGCTTCGAGCGTATCGTAGATCTGACTTGTGCAATGCACGAAGCTGAATATGACTTAGAATTTCGAGTTGGCTATCCGGCACTCGTGAATGACAACAGCGAAGCTGAGCGTGTCTTCCGCATTGCAGCAGAAGTGGTGGGGCAGGATTGCGTTCGGGAAGCAGAGATGATGATGCCAGCCGAAGATTTTGCCTATTACCTGAAGCAGATTCAAGGCTGCTTCGTACTTGTCGGTGCTGGAAACGAGGACTACGCTCGTTATCCACACCATCATCCGAAGTTCGACTTCGACGAGTCTGCCATGTTGCTCGCTGGTCAGATGTTGATCGGATTAGCTCTGGATGCATTGGCCGAGAAGAAGTAGCCATTGGCTGCCTGTGATATAGTAGAATAGAATACGTAACAGACTCCATTGGATGAGAATAAATTTGAGCCAGCTAACCTCTTATTCAGCATTACATACGTGGCTGAGCATTAGAGCGCACTATGATGGGAGAATGGTTGATAACCTTGGATAATCTCCTCCAATTAGGGCAACCTATGCCTGAATAGGAGGATGTCTGATGTCAACGGTACAAGAGGTAATGACGACAAACTGTGCATCATGTACAGTATTGGATAACATCTACGAGGCAGCCGTCAAGATGAAGCAATACGATACGGGATTTATTCCGATAGTTGACGGAGAACGACTCGTTGGGGCTGTAACGGATCGTGATTTGGTGCTTCGCGGCATTGCAGCCAAGCACCCTGGTTCCACACGGATTTCGCATATTATGACAGAAGAGATCGTTAGCATATCACCGGATACGACGATTGACGACGCAGCTGCATTGATGGCTGAAGAGCAAGTTAGACGTCTTCCTGTCGTGAAGAACGGCAAGCTCGTAGGGGTCGTGTCCATCGGCGACTTAGCGAAACGGACGCCATTTGCGGATGAAGCAGGTCAGGCGCTCAGCGAGATTTCTGAATCGCCTTACACACATTAGGCAAGACATGTAACATGTACAGTTCATCTCGTCTTCTGTTATGAGGAGGGATGGACTTTTTTGCATTTTGTGTTAAGGACAGTTCGGGGATTCTTATATAGATAAAAATAGTAACAAGCGAAGGGAGGTGCGGCAAATTGACGAAAGAGATGTTTACGCTCGCAGTTCAGCAGGACATGACGATACTGGTTAATTCGCAGTCCGATGGCTATTCAGTTGTACGCCGAGCTCTGTTAGGATTTGCCGAGTTGGTGAAGAATCCGCACGGGCTGCATACCTTTCGAATGACTCCAATTACGCTATGGAATGCTGCGGCAAGCGGCAAGACTGCGGAGATGGTCTGCTCGGTGCTGGATGCTCATGCAACCTACCCTGTTCCTGTTAAGGCCAAGCAAGAGATCGCGATGTGGATGGGGCGGTATGGCTTATTCGTCCTGCATGGGGAAGAAAAAGAATCCAGCATTACCTTGCATGCTAAGGATGCGAAAGTGTTAGAGCGCATGTTGTCAGACCGAGAGGTCGGCAGATTGTTCACAGGGAAGCCGCAGGATGGCTGTGTGGCTATATTAGCGAAGCATCGTGGACGCTTGAAGCGGGCGCTTGCTAATGCAGGATATCCGGTTGTGGATCGGGTTGGATTCAGAGATGGGGAGCCGCTAGATTTCCGGTTTCGAGATGAAGGAGGCTTCCGAGTACGGGATTATCAGCGGGAAGCCGTACGGGCTTTTATCGGCAGTGAAGAACGTGCTGCGGGAGATGGCGTCATTGTGCTGCCATGCGGAGCGGGCAAGACAATCGTTGGGATTACGGCTATGACTGAGCTGCAAAGCGAGACTTTGATTCTCACATCGAATACAACTTCAGTGAAGCAGTGGAAGCGGGAAATACTGGCGCGAACGACCCTGTTAGATGAACAGATTGGCGAATATACGGGCAGAACGAAGCAGGTACGGCCGGTAACGATATCTACCTACCAAATGATGACTTACCGTCAAGACAAGGATGGGGAGTGCCAGCATATGCACTTATTTCATGAGCGGGATTGGGGGCTTATCGTTTATGACGAAGTGCATTTGCTTCCGGCTCCTGTATTTCGCACAACGGCAGATTTACAGGCAACCAGACGGCTTGGTTTGACGGCAACACTCGTCCGTGAGGATGGATGCGAACGGGATGTATTTTCCTTGATTGGTCCGAAGCGGTATGAGCTCCCTTGGAAGGAGCTGGAGCAGGATGGTTGGATTGCCGAGGTGGATTGTGTAGAGGTTCGTGTACCCTTATCAGAGGCAGGCAGACGGTACTACCTTCAAGCCGGCGAGCGAGACAAGGCAAGAATCGCGGGAGAGAATGAATTGAAGATAGAGGCTGTAAAGCGCCTCCTTCAGCGCCATCCCGGTGTTCCAACTTTGGTTATCGGGCAATATTTGCAGCAGTTGGATCGGTTATCGCAGTCACTGAATGCCCCTGTATTGACTGGGAAGACGCCGCAAGAGGAGCGGGAGCAGTTGTATGCGCAGTTCAAGCAAGGAGCGATACAAGTGTTGATTGTCTCCAAGGTTGCTAACTTTGCTGTGGATTTGCCGGATGCTACGGTAGCGATACAAGTTTCTGGCAGCTTCGGATCAAGGCAGGAGGAGGCCCAGCGGTTAGGAAGACTGCTTCGTCCGAAGGCGGATGGGAGACAAGCAAGCTTCTATTCAGTTGTGAGCGAAGATACGAAGGAGCGGGATTACGCCTTGAAGCGACAGCGGTTCCTCGTGGAACAGGGGTACCAATATGCAATTGAGCAACTGGAGGGCAGCCATGAATACGTATCAACTATGGAAGCGAACGGAACAGGATAAGGAGCATCCACGCAGCCAGCAGTGGAGAACATTCAACGACAATCCTGCCCGGATTGCCGAGGCATATGCAGCACTGTCTGAGGAGCATAGAGTCTCGTACGATGTCATGATCGATCGAACCGCTACTCTCCCTTTCGCATTGGATTCTCTGCGTAAATGGCATGGTCCTCAGGCAACAGGGGCGATGCTGCGCGCTGCTTGCGGATCGTTGTTGAAGTCAGGTCTGTTGGCAAGTGTCCGAACATCATGGGGAGAGCGGCTTTTGTTCATTCCGAAGGACATTTACGAGCATTTGCTTGCAATGCGTCTAGACGATGCGTTCTCGAAGAATGATTACGTACCGGAAGTAGCGGAAATGGAAGATGCGTTCCTGTATTCCCTTCATCCTCTCCCTGGAGGCGGTGTAATCTCGGTAGAAGCTTCCAAGGGGATGCTGACTGATTTGTTCCAAATGCTCGTATACGCCATGAATGAAGGCCTTCCGCTTACGGCTAAAGGGAACCTGCATAAGAGGGCAATCACGCGGCTTGATTCCTTGCTTCGTTTGGATGGACAAGCACTTGCATCTTGGAACATCAAAATTCCGTTTGCAGAGTCGTTGCCCGTGCATGTAGCCATCGTGCTGGATATGGCTCTCCGGCTAGGGCTGCTGCGCAAAGACCCAACTAGCTATGCGGTGCAGATAGAACAGTTGAAGTGGTGGTTCAGCTTGCCTTCGCACGAAGCACTTCGGGCTATAGCCGAAGTTGTGATTGAGCACTATTTGCCTAATGAGGCGTTGGCAAGACATATTGCTTATTCCGCACTTTATTATGGAAGTTTGCGCAAGTGGAGCTCGGAAGAGAGCGTTGTGAACGCTTGTCGGCATCTTGGGTGGCTCGAAGATAGTGAACATACATATGAGGCGGTGCGGGAGCAAATTCGGGACTGGCTGAGAACAGCCCACTCCTTAGGTGTGTGCGATGTTGGTACGTCGGATGGGTGCTGGATGTTCCGCAGCATACAACAGGAAGAAGGAGTACATCAACGCGTTCTATTCGTCCAGCCCGATTTTGAGATTATGGTGCCGCCTCACACCTCATTTCTCATTCGTTTCGAATTGGAGGTCTTTGCCGAACTGTGGAAGTCCGATCAGATGGACACGTATCGCTTGACTCGTGATTCGTTCGAGAACGGATTGGAGCATGGCCGCTCCGTTCAGTCGGTTCTGTCGTTTCTAGAGAACTGCTCGCTAACGGGGGTACCGGGGCATGTACGCGATGCAATCGAAATGTGGGGCCGTCAATACGGAAGAGTTCAGTTCGCAAAAGTCATTCTGCTTCGTTGTACAGATGCGGATACAGCCCAGGCTGTACAGTCCGCAATGGACAGTTCTGAGCCGCTCAAGAGATGGCTTATTCCCGTAGGTGCCCTCGATTATATTGTCGATCGGGAACATGTTGATGAAGTATCCAATCAACTGGCTCGCTTCGAGCTGCCGCCCTTGCAGCGCTGGGGTGGAGAAGAGCGGATGCGGATGCCATGTCTATGGCAGAATGAGGTACGCGAACAAGAGGAACTGGAAGCAGATCATGAAGCGCCAGTTTACAGTCCATCCTCATTGCAGTATTATGAAATGGATACCGGTTCGATGGCGCAGGATGTTGATGAGAATAGCTACGACGACATTTCCAGCCAATGGACGAAGGCATTGCGGCCCTATCATACTTCAACGAAGCGTGATATGGTGATGGCCGCCATTCGGCATCAGACACAGCTTGAAGTCGAGGAAGAGGGGCGAACGCACGTGATTGTGCCGCTAACCTCGAAGGTGTCCGATGACAAGAGCTGGGCGGTAACAGCTTACGTATTGCCGTGCCTGTCGAGCGACAAGCCTGTCAACCTGTCTCCTGAGAAGTGGGACAAGGTTCGCTTGATCGTACCGGAGGGGCTGCTGTAGGGTTGGACTGCTGTATGCCCTCAATCGCAATACTTTCAAGAGAATTGAGCGTGATAACGTGCCAATAGAAGAAAAGCAAGATGTTGCCGATATGGCCGTTCTGCTCACCAATGCATATGAATTAGGCGACATGATCAACCAGTCGATAGAGGTTGCCGATTATGTGATGTGGAAAGAACGCATGGAAGGCAATGAGCAGGTTAAGCAGCTCGTACGCGAATTTGCCCGTAAGAAGGAACGTTTTGAAGAAGCGGAGCGATTTGGTCACTTCCATCCCGATTATCATAAGGCGAAGGATGAAGTGCTCGCTGTACAGCATGAGCTGGAGTCTATAGAAGAAGTATTTCAATTCAAGCAAGCTGAGGAAGCAGTCGATAAGCTGCTGCACAACTTGTCAGAAACAATTGCTCTTGCAGTATCTGAGACGATCAAGGTGCCGAGCAATGATCCACAACCGAAAGGTGGATGCGGGAGCGGCGGTTGCAGCGGCGGCTGCAGCAGTTGTTCATAGCAGCTCGGCTAGGGGAAAGCGAGGAGAGTTATGATTCCTGAACGGACGGGGTATATCATTTGGGTAAACGATGTGAAAGCAGCGCGCAACTTGGATAAATACGGAACGCTTCACTATGTATCGAAGAAGATGCAGTATGCTGTTCTTTATGTAAATGCGGAGAAGGCAGAAGAGACGGTCAAAAATGTGAAACGCTTGAATTACGTGAAGAAGATTGAGCGCTCGTATCGAAATGAGATTAAAACGGAATACAGTAAGGATGTTCCAGACAAAACTCGTTTTTACGGTATGTAAAATCAGATTAGAGCAGAATAGCAGAACTCTCCATTCTATTTGGAGGGGGCTGCTATTTTTTTGTAATTTCTGATTTTATGTTAAAGATTTCCTAAAATGAAGGAAAAAGTTCTGTCTTGAACTTGTGAACAGTTGGCGCATCATGTAATATATTGGGTATATGTACATAGATATAAAGACCTAACATGGTGGAGAGTGGTGAAGCCAATGAGAGATAAAGTAATGAATCGATGGAGCACCTATGAACCTTTCTATGTGTTGTTAGGCGATAAGAAAGTAGCCAATGTTGTCATTACGAATCATGCACGGGCTCGCTGGAATGATCGTATCGCGAAGGAAGAGGCGGATATTGAGTCTATAGCAGCGTTCATATGGGACAGCTTGAAGCAGAATCGGATCATCTCTTACTACCGTAATGAGCAGGATGTGTTCTTAATCGATGATGATTTGGTTGTGGTAGCAGAGTTCGTGGAATCGGACACGGAGTTCGATTTGGCAGGTGATCCATTGTCTAAGATGATTATCGTTACCTTTCTCGGCAAGATGTCGGAGACGATGGAACTGCGTGATTTGAAGACATATTATTCATGGCTGCGGCATTCGCGGCGCATGACGTTGGTGAAGAATAGCCGCAAACATAGATGAATGCTTCTCCGAGTTGCATCGCATATATAATAGGCCAATCAGATTATCTGATTGGTTTTTTTGATTTGGCAACAGCATCGAGCTGAGTTGGTGCCGCAATGATATCAGTGGGAGGAGAAGTCTTATTGCATCTTACGGATTTACGCTATAATAGAGCAGAAGAGTTAGGAAAGAGGGGAAAGGCGTATGGGGTTGAACTTTCATCAGCTGCATATTTTCTATAACGTCGCAACAAGAGGAAGCTTCTCGGCTGCTGCGCAAGCGCTGCATATGACCCAGCCGGCGGTAACGATGCAGATTCAGGCATTGGAAGAGTATTTCGGAACGAAGCTGCTGCACCGTTCTACGAAGAAGCTGCAATTGTCTGAGGCGGGCCATAAGCTGTTCCCTTATGCGCAGCGTTGTATGGAGCTTGTTCGTGAAACAGAGGAAATGATGTCAAATTATACACTCGACTTGCATGGCAAGCTTGTGCTTGCAGCGAGTTTGACCATTGGTGAATATATGTTGCCGCCGTTCCTCGGTCATTTTGCCAAGCTGCACCCGCATTTGGACATCCATATGCGCGTGATGAACAGCTCGCAAATTGTAGAGGGGATTCGCAGTCAACAGCTGCATCTCGGGCTCGTGGAAGCTCCGGTAGCGGATAATGACATCCATGTCGAGCCGATTATGGAGGATGAGCTGCTGCTGGTTGTGCCGCGGGATCACTCGCTGGCAGCGGTCAGTGAAGTGAAGCTTGAGGATGTGCTGTCTTATCCATTTGTGCTGCGGGAAATGGGATCGGGTACGCGCATTGTGATGGAGGAAGCGCTTCGCCAGCAGGGAGTTGACCCAGAGAAGCTCCATGTTGTGATGGAGCTAGGAAGCACGGGAGCGGTGAAATCTGCTGTAGAGGCAGGAATTGGCGTAACGATGCTGTCGCCGTATGTTGTACGGCATGAAGAAGCGCTCGGGCTGCTGAAGACTGTTCGTATTCAGCAGGTGAACATGAAGCGGCAATTTTATGCGGTTCATGCCCAAGCGGATCTGCTGTCGCTGTCTGCGACGGCACTGCTGACGATGCTGCGCAATCGACATGATAAGGAGCTATTACGATGAATAAGCATAAGGAAGACATTCAAGTGGATGAGACGATGTTGTTTGCAAGACAAGGAATGGGCGGTTCTAGTGTCGAGCCAGGCGGGGCGGATCTGCATACCCATACGATAGCTTCCGATGGGATGACATCGCCTGCCTATAATGTGCGGCTCGCCCATTTAGCGGGTCTGAGGGCTCTGGCGATTACCGATCATGACACGGTGCTTGGTGTGCCTGAAGCGATTGAGGCCGGCGCACAGTATGGCATTCACATCGTACCGGGGGTTGAGATCAGTACGGTGGAAGAAGGAATTGATATTCATGTGCTTGGTTATTTCTTAGATATTGAGGATGCAGGATTGCTGGAGCGGTTGGCTGATTTGAGAGCTGTGCGGGATCGGCGCAATGAAATGCTTGTAGCGAAGCTGACGGAGCTGGGAATTCCACTGACGATGGAGGAAGTGGTGTCCGAGCTTGGGCGGCCGCTGTCTCCAGGCGAGACGGTAGGACGCCCCCATATCGCGGATGCCTTGGTTCGCCGAGGCGTTGTTCGTAATATGAAGGAGGCTTTCGATGAGTATTTGGGTGCTGGCGGCAAGGCTTATGTGAACCCGCCGCGCATACGGCCACAAGAGGCAGTGCGGTGGATTCATGAAGCGGGCGGTGCTGCAGTTATGGCACATCCGGGCATCTACCATCGTGATGATCTGGTCTTTCAGTTGCTGGATACGGCGCCATGGGATGGCATAGAGGTATGGCATTCGGATCATTCGGAAGAGGACGCGAAGCGTTATAGCGAGATGGCAAGTGCAAGAGACTTGCTGCAAACGGCAGGCTCTGACTTCCACGGTGCGCGCAAGGGGGATGTATTCCATGGGGCTTTGGGCGGACGTAGGGTTCATGAGCAAATGGTTCAGCAGCTTCAAGAGCGGTCAGAGCAATATCAAGCGGAGCGAAGAAGCTAAATGAAAATGAACTAAGACCTAGCAAACAAATTCGGGATACTCCTTAACAGGATCAACTTGAACGAATAGAGAAGAAGACCTGCTGATTAGCAGGTCTTCTTCGTATGTGAGCGGGTTGGCATACTGTGCAAGACTGCGGTTAGCCGCCCTGCTTCACGGTCAGGCTCATGCCCTCAATGCGTTTTGCATCAGGGGTAATGAATAACGTTTTCTGACGTTCGTAGATGACGAACCCAGGTTTGGCTCCGTTAGGCTTCCGCACATGGCGGATAAGTGTATAGTCAACAGGCACCTGGCTGGAATGCTTCGCCTGACTGAAATAAGCGGCAAGCTGGGCTGCTTCCTCTAATGTCGCATCTCCGAACTGTTCGCTGCGTATGACAACATGTGATCCAGGGATATCCTTGGTGTGCAGCCAAGTATCGTTTGGCTTGCCGAGGCGATTGGTTACATATTCATTTTGCAAATTATTTTTGCCTACGTAGATTGGAATGTCTTCCGATGACGTGTAGCAATAGATGGTTGGACGTCCATCCTTCTTCTTCCGCTTGTCCTTGCGACCCCGGTCACGTAAGTAGCCTTGGCCAACAAGCTCCTCTCGAATTTCCTGCGCATCTTGCACCGTTGCATCCTCCAACTGCTGCATAAGAGTTTCAAAATAGCGATTTTCCTCTTTGGCAGCAGACATTTGTTCTTGGACGACGGCGATGCTGTTTTTAGCTTTATTATATTTTTTGAAATAACGCTGTGCATTGTCTGAAGGAGTGAGCAGCGGATCAAGCGGTATCGTCATGGACGCACCGTTCTCATCGTAATAATTGATGAGTGTGATATCTCTATCACCCTTCGTAATCATATGCAGGGATGCAAATAACAGCTCACCCATAATGCGTAATCGATCCGCATCTTGTGCTTCATTAAGCGTTTCCTCTAATTTGTCGAGTTTCTTCGCATTCTTCGTATGCTCCTGTTGCAGGAAGCGGAACAAATCGCCAACACGCTGCTTAATCATGTCGCGCTCGGCCTTGTCCCCATAAAAGTGCTCCATACAGTCACTCATTGTATCGAAGTATCGTGCTTCCCCGTGAATATGGGTAATATTCAGCGCTGAAAAATACGTTTTACCGCGTTCATCTGCAAGCAGGGTAGGCTTGTACCGCTGATTAGCGACATCGTCCATTGCTTGGAGAAAGGCTTCGCTCAGGTGCTGGGCTAATGTTTCCGGTGTACGCGTCTCCTCGGTGGATTCCGTGGCGGTTGGTACAGCGTACAATCCTGTACGCCATACGATCTCATCGGCCAATCGTGGGCTTACACCCGAGAAGTGCTGGACAAGCCATTTGGACAAATATTTGGAGTCGATGCGTTGTTCCGGTTGTTCCGCTGACTCTTCCGCCTGCTCCACAAACATGGATAGGAAGGTAGCGGGTTCCACGCTCAGCGGATCCAGTTTGTGCTGTTCAGGCGGTGCTGTATATGTGAATCCAGGCATGACGATGCGGAAGCTGCTGATGGCAGGAGTGACATGATGAATGCCGTCAATAATGGTGAACGATGACGGTTCAACAATGATAATGTTACTGTGTCTGCCTGTAAGCTCAATGATGATCTTCTTCAGTGATTCATCTCCAAGCTCATCCCGCGAACGAACGGTAATATGTACAATACGTTCCCGGCCAATCTGCTCGATCTTCTCAATAACGCCGCCCTCGCAATGTTTGCGCATGAGCATGCAGAACATTGGCGGTTCCGGCGGGTTCATGTACGAATGCTCTGTAAAATGAATGCGCGGATACGTTGGGTTGGCGGAGAGCAGCAGTTTGCGATTTTTGCCTCCCGTTCGGATATGCAGAATCAAGTCGTGTTCGGTAGGTTGATATAATTTAAGAATGCGAGCGCCTACCGTCTGTTGCAGTTCATCGACGAGGGCACGGGTTACAATTCCATCTAATGACATTATGAACTAACTCCTGTCTATCGAAATTCAATTCCTCGGCAAGCCTGCCGCAGCAAGCGGTATATCTGAGCATATGCTCTACATATACCGTGCTTCGTTCTAGTAGCGGGAACTGATCATCCTTCATTTGTGAACAAAAGCGCATATGACGGACGTCAATATGCTGTATCTCCTATCATGCCATATTTTTAATGAAAACTTAAGTGTCTCTTGGATCGTTGGGATATTTTTGGACTCGTCCGAATACCTATAGCGTAGAGGCTGTCTGCTTGGACACTTTTGCAAGGCTATCATACGGAACAATAACGGGAATGGAAAGGGGTACGAACCATGGATCAAATGAAGTGGCACCAGGCATCTTCGGAGCAATTGCTTCAAGCGCTGGGAGTCCACAGGGAAGAAGGGCTCTCTGATGAAGAAGCGGCGTCTCGCCAAACGCGTTTCGGGCATAATGAGCTGTCTGAAGGAGCGCGCATCTCGCCGATCACCTTGTTTTTAAACCAATTTAAAGATTTCATGGTACTGGTTCTTGCCGGTGCTACGCTCGTATCTGGGATACTCGGAGAGTATCTTGATGCCATAACGATTATTGCGATTATTTCACTGAATGCTGTACTCGGTTTCATTCAAGAGTTTCGAGCGGAACGATCGCTTCATGCATTAAAGCAGATGTCTGCGCCTACGGCCAATGTGCTTCGCAACAAGCAAGTGCGCAGTGTGCCCGCGAGTGAGCTTGTACCCGGAGACATCGTGCTTCTGGAGAGCGGAGATCGTGTGCCTGCCGACATCCGTTGGTTTGAGACGAACAGCTTGTATGCTGAGGAATCAGCCTTGACGGGAGAGTCAGTACCTGTCGGCAAGCATGCCAAGCCGATAGACAAGGAAGATATCCCGTTAGGAGACATGAAGAATATCGGATTCATGGGCACAATGGTTACCCGCGGCTCCGGCAAAGGCGTTGTTATTCGAACGGGTATGGACACCGAGATGGGGAAAATCGCAGATCTGATCGAAAACACCGAATCGATGGAAACTCCGCTGCAGCATCGTCTTGAGCAATTAGGCAAAATTCTAATTATCGTCGCCCTTCTGGTGACGGTAGTGGTTGTGGCTGCTGGTATTATGCATGGACAACCCGCGATGACGATGTTTTTGGCGGGTGTCAGCTTGGCCGTTGCTGCAATTCCTGAAGGACTGCCAGCGATCGTTACGATTGCGCTAGCCCTGGGTGTTCAGCGCATGATCAAGCGCAAGGCTATCGTTCGCAAGCTGCCGTCTGTGGAGACGTTAGGGTGCGCTTCTGTCATATGCTCGGACAAAACAGGAACACTTACGCAGAATAAGATGACGGTAACCCGCATATGGACAGGTGGTCGTTCACTTGAAGTTAGCGGGGAAGGATTTGAGCCGACTGGACAAATTACGGAACTAGGCAAGCAGTTGGATTTGAAGCACGATCAGTCGCTGCGCCGAGTGTTGCAGATCAGTGCATTGTGCAATAATGCCACCCTCATCGAATCTTATCCGACCGAACAACAAGCCGCTCCGTCTGAACGTAAAAAAGGGAAGAACGGTAAGCAAACTGCGGGCAAGGAAAAGGAAGAGTTGAGGCCGATCTGGGACATTAAGGGTGATCCAACAGAAGGAGCACTGGTTGTACTGGCTGCGAAGTTAGGGATGACGCCGCAGTCATTGTCCGCCGTGTATGAACGCGTTGGAGAAATTTCTTTTGACTCGGATCGCAAGCGGATGTCTGTCATTGTGAAGCATCAGGGTGGTCGTCTCGCTTTGGTGAAGGGTGCGCCTGATGTGCTGCTGGAACGGTGCAGCTATGCACTGTGGGATGGCAAGGTCGTTCCATTCACGGCCACATTGAAGCAGAAGGCATTAGCAGCGAACGAAGCTATGGCGAAGCAGGCGCTCCGTGTACTGGGACTTGCCTATCGTGAAATGAAGCCAAGCGAAGATGCGGAGAATGAATCTGCAGTGGAATCCCAGCTCGTGTTCGCAGGATTAGCGGGCATGATCGATCCGCCGCGCCGCGAGGCAAGAGAAGCCATTGCTATCTGCAGACGTGCTGGAATTAAGACGGTAATGATTACGGGTGATCATCAATTGACTGCAGAAGCGATCGCCAATCAGCTCGGCATCATCCCGCGCGGCGGATTAACGATGAGCGGGGTGCAGCTTGCTATGATGGATGATGACGCGCTGGATAAGGTCGTGGACAAAACCTATGTATATGCGAGGGTTTCACCAGAGCATAAGCTGAGAATCGTTAAGGCATTACAGCGCAAGGGTCATGTTGTGGCGATGACAGGGGACGGTGTCAATGATGCTCCTGCCATTAAGGCTGCAGATATCGGCATTGCGATGGGGAAAACAGGTACCGATGTAACCAAAGAAGCCTCATCGCTCATCCTGAGCGATGATAATTTTGCAACGATCGTAGCGGCTATTGAGGAAGGACGCGGCATTTACGAGAATATTCGCAAATTTATACGATACTTACTAGCTTCGAACGTAGGGGAAATATTAGTCATGTTCCTTGCCATGATACTAGGACTTCCCTTGCCGCTTGTACCGATACAAATTTTATGGGTGAATCTGGTGACTGACGGGCTGCCTGCAATGGCGCTCGGCGTCGATCAGCCTGAGAAGGATTTAATGGAGCATCGGCCGCGGTCTGCAAAGGAAAGTATCTTCTCACGGAGATTGGGTTGGAAAATTATTAGCCGAGGCATCTTGATTGGGGTATGTACGTTAATCGCATTTTGGCTTACATGGAGTACGGATCCAGACAGTGCTGCACAGCTTACGAAGGCTCAATCCGTTGCATTTGCGACACTCGTACTAGCCCAGCTTATCCATGTGTTTGATTGCCGAAGCTCTCGTTCGATTTTCCATCGGAATTTCTTCCAGAACCGCTACTTGGTGCTGGCAGTTGCCTCCTCGGTTGTGCTTCTGCTTGGTGTGCTCTATATCGAGTCGTTGCAGCCAATATTCAAGACGGTTCCGCTCAACTTCAGAGATTGGGCGATTACATTTGTTATGGCTGGAATTCCAACCTTCTTGATGGGGATCGGATCAGTCCTGACCGGCAAGAAGTCGGGACGGCCAAGTGGGGCGAATCCCGCCTATACCTCCAATCGAAGAGCGGCTTGAAGTTGGTAAATGTTGAAGAATGTATTTATGAAAAAAGTGCAAATATTACTCCACTAGGTTTATAGATTAATAAGCCTTGATTCGGTAAACTTTGAGTTGTTATGAATGACTCAAATATGGTCAATAATGCAAACTGAGTTTGCCGTATGAAAGGTTGATTGCGATGAAATTTACAAAGATGCATGGACTCGGCAATGATTTCGTTATTGTTCATGGAGAGCAGGAGCTTCCAGCTAACGTATCTGAATTGGCGGTTGCAGTCTGTAATCGCCATTTCGGTATTGGTGCTGACGGTCTTGTATATATATTGCCTTCTGAATCTGCTGATGTGAGAATGCGAATTATTAATTCGGATGGGTCAGAAGCTGAACAGTGCGGTAATGCGATTCGATGTGTCTCGACCTATGTCGTGGAGCATGGATATGTGAAGCGAGATGAGCTTACGATCGAGACTCAGGCTGGTGTGCAGCATGTTCAGATCATTCGTGAGGACGGATGCGTTCATGCTGTGCGTGTAGATATGGGAGAGCCAGTGCTTGAAGGGCTGCAGGTACCAACGGTATTTGATAAGCCTGCTGTCATTGACCAGCCAATTGAAGCAGGCGGCCACGCTTTTACGTTTACGGCAGTATCTATGGGTAATCCACACTGTGTCATCTATGTGGATGATGCAGCAACGTTCGATATCCATGGATGGGGTCCGCTGTTGGAGAGTCACTCTTATTTTCCGCGGAACATCAATGTAGAGTTTGTCTCTATTCATACACGCGATCATGTCACGATGCGAGTATGGGAGCGGGGAGCAGGGGCTACCCTTGCATGTGGAACAGGTGCTTGCGCGACGCTCGTATCGAGTGTCCTTAATGGGTTGACGGACAGAGCGGTAACTGTATCGCTTGCAGGAGGAGACTTATTTATTGAATGGAATGCTGCGGATAATCATGTCTACATGACAGGGCCTGCAACATTTGTATTTGATGGTGTATGGGAGTAAGGAACTTAATAAAACTGGATGAGATAAGAACATGAGGGGTCAGCTGTAATCGATGCAGCTGGCCTCTTTTTATGCTGTGATGTACGTATAACACAGTATTTTGGTGGAAATTCTATGAGTTTTTCAAAAAAAGATGAACAAAATGGGCGATTTTACTTGATGAACCGCGGTTTCTTGATAGAATGTTTACTAAGCAAGTTACTACTATATACAGAGGATTCATCAACGATGGGAGATTGGGGTGCGAGACAGGATGAAGAACTTTCGGGAAGCACTGCACGAGCAAATCATAATTGGCGATGGTGCAATGGGGACGTATTTGTATCAACTTGGGTATCCTGTTGGTATTTCGTATGAAATACTGAATGTCACCGATCCAGATGTGATCCGAAATATCCATAAGCAGTATGTGGATGCAGGTTCGGGTCTGCTAGAGACGAATACATTCACTGCGAATCGGGAGAAGCTCTACAGACATGGCAAAGAGCATCTCGTTAAGGATATTAATAGAGCGGCTGTCCGCCTTGCCCGTGAAGCAGCAGGAAATCAAGCTTATGTGATAGGTGCGCTTGGTTCTATTCGAGCAGGTAAACGTGAGAATGTTCATACCAACCAAGTCATTCGAGATTATCATGAACAGATGTCGGCCATGCTGGAAGAAGGCGTTGACGGCATTATGTTTGAGACCTTCTACGATCTGGAAGAAATGCGTCTTGCCTTGCAAGTGGTGCGTGAACTGGATCAAGATGTTCCTGTAATCTGTCAATTCGCCGTGGAGGAATCTCGGAGAACGAAGGATGGCAAGAGCTTGCTGGAAGCATTCCGCGTCTTGCGTGACGACGGAGCGGATGTAGTTGGCTTGAACTGCCATATGGGTCCGAATGGCGTGCTGCGTGCGCTAGAGGGTGTTCAAGGGCGTATCGACCTGCCGTTGTCTGCATTTCCAAATGCAGGTCTGCCTGATTATGTCGATGGACGCTACAACTTCGTTGCATCCGCAGAATATATGGCGCAAAGCGCGGTTAAATTCGTGCAGATGGGTGCTCGGATTGTCGGCGGCTGCTGCGGAACGACACCTGAACATGTTGCGGCGATCGTAGAAGCACTTCGGGATGTGGAAGTTCCTGAGCTCCCTGTGCAGCCTGTGGAAAGCATCATTATTGAAGAGGAATCAGAATCTATGCTTTGGCATGACGGTGCTGCTTGCTACGACGGCTGTGATCATGGACACGATGCTGAGGAATCAATAGTCGATATGGTGCGATCCCGTCATACAGTCATCGTGGAGCTGGATCCGCCTCGTGATCTGGATGTATCGAAGTTCATGAAGGGTGCGCAGGTATTGAAGGAGGCGGGGGTTGACGCCCTGACGTTGGCAGATAATTCACTTGCCGTTACCAGAATGAGCAACTTGGCTCTTGGTTACATGGCACTTGATAAAGTCGGCATTCGCCCGCTTGTCCATATCGCATGCCGAGATCGCAATCTGATAGGAACTCAGTCCCACATGATGGGCCTTCATGCACTTGGCATTGACCACGTGCTCGCTGTAACAGGAGATCCGGCCCGATTCGGTGATCTTCCTGACTCGAGCTCGGTATACGACATGACCTCTTTCGAGATTATTCGGATGATTAAGCAGTTGAATAGCGGTCTCGCATTCTCAGGCAAGCCGCTCAAGCAGAAGGCGAAGTTCGTCGTTGGCGGCGCATTCAATCCGAATGTGAAGCATCTGGATAAAGCGATTGCGCGTTTGGAACGGAAAATCGAAGCCGGCGCAGATTACATTATGACGCAGCCTGTCTATGATAAAGAGTTAATTGTACGGATAGCAGAAGCTACGAAACATCTTAATGTACCAGTCTTTATCGGCATTATGCCGCTTGCGAGCGGACGCAATGCTGAATATCTCCACAATGAGGTTCCCGGTATCCAACTGTCCGATGAAGTACGTAGTAGAATGAGCGGATTAGAAGGGGAAGCTGGGCGCAAGGAAGGGGTCGCCATCGCGAAGGAACTGCTGGATGTCGCGCTTACCCATTTTAAGGGTATCTACTTCATGACGCCGTTCATGTTCTATGAAATGACAGCCGAATTGACCCAGTATGTATGGGAAAAAGCGGAACGCCAGGCAGACCCCTTGTATCGTCTGACATAATCAATTAAAATAGGGTAATGGATGTGGTGCCCGTGGTCTATAGTATGACTGGTTACGGTCAGTCTACCCGCGAGATTGGCGGGTACAAGATAACGATTGAAGCGAAGTCTGTTAACCATCGTTACTGCGAAGCTGTGCTTCGCTTGCCGAGAGAATGGACATGCTATGAGGATCGTCTTCGGCGCATCGTTCAGCAGAAGGTTAGTCGCGGCCGAATCGATGTGTTTATGAATAAGGAGCGGAACGGCGAGGTTAAGTCGGTTGTGGAATTGAATCGGCAAACGCTCGAAGCGTATCTTCAAGCTTCTGCGAAAGTTCAAAGTGAGTATGGTGTAGCGGGAGATTTGTCGGTTACCGACTTGCTCTCGCTTCCTGATTTGTTCACGGTTAGAGAGTTAACCTCTTGGTCGGAGGAGGAGCTTGCTGCTTCTCTGGAATCGGGATTGCTGGAAGCAATGGATGGATTGTGCAGGATGCGCGCCATGGAAGGCAGCCACCTCAACCGAGATTTGGCGGAACGACTGAGCCGGTTGGAATTGCTCCATTCGGAACTCACAGAATGGGCTCCGGTCGTTGTGACCGATTATCGAGCGAAACTGAAACAACGTATCGAACAACTGTTGGATGCCAGTTTTCCAATGGACGAGCATAAGCTTGCACTGGAAGTGGCACTGTTTGCGGAACGCTCCAACATTGATGAAGAACTGACGCGGCTGAAGAGCCATTTCGAACAGTTCGGACGACTGCTCGAAAGTAATGAAGCGATAGGACGCAAGCTTGATTTTCTTGTACAAGAAATGAACCGCGAAACGAACACCATCGGCTCCAAGGCGAATCATTTGGAAATAACGAACCGCGTCGTTGAAATGAAAGCGGAGCTGGAGAAAATTCGCGAACAAGCAGCGAATATTGAATAAATTGTGGAGCGCTCGAAAGTAGAGGGAGGACCTGTAATGGCGATTAAGCTAATCAATATCGGATTTGGTAATATCGTATCTGCCAACCGGATCATTTCAATTGTGAGCCCGGAATCGGCTCCAATTAAACGAATCATTCAAGAGGCTCGAGACCGTCATATGCTGATTGACGCTACATACGGCCGACGCACGCGTGCCGTAATTATTACGGACAGTGACCATGTCATTTTGTCCGCTGTGCAGCCTGAAACGGTAGCTCACCGTCTATCTACAAAGGATGACGACAACGACGAATAAGATGGAGACGAAGATGAAGAAGGGGTTATTAATTGTGCTGTCCGGCCCATCTGGCGTCGGTAAGGGCACAGTATGCAAAGCTTTACTGAAGAAAACCAACGATCTTACTTATTCCGTGTCTGCAACGACACGCGAGCCGCGGGCCGGCGAAGTAGATGGTGTGAATTATTTCTTCAAATCACGCGAAGAATTCATGCAGATGATCGAGGAAGATCGCCTACTTGAATATGCGGAATACGTAGGTAACTATTACGGAACACCATGTGACTTCGTTGAACAGAAGTTGACTGAAGGCCGTGATGTTATTTTGGAAATCGAAGTGCAGGGTGCAATGAAGGTGAAGGAGAAATTCCCGAACGGAATTTTCATCTTCTTGCTTCCGCCATCGCTCGACGAACTGAAGGATCGCATTCGTGGACGCGGTACGGAGCAGGAGCACGTTATCGATTCCCGGATGAACGTAGCCGTTGAAGAGATTGCGTTAATGGAGAACTATGATTACGCGGTCGTTAATGATGAGATTGATCTTGCGTGCAAGCGTATAGAGAGCATCATCATTGCCGAACATTGTAAGATTAGAACTCACGAATAAGCTGCAGCAAGGCGCACTTTCATCAGAAGTGTGCCTTGTCACGGTTATTAGAAGAGAGCGGCTTCTATAACATGGATAAACGGCATATATTATCTGCTGGGCGTCTGCGTCAGAAGCGAGGATACAAAAAAAGGAGTGCTGAACCATGCTTTATCCTTCCATTGATGAATTGATGAAAAAGGTTGACAGTAAATATTCTTTGGTAGTTGCAGCTTCACGCCGCGCACGCCAATTGCGTGAAGGCGGTCGTACGGAATTGAAAAACGCAAAATCCCATAAACAAGTGGGCGTGGCTTTGGAAGAAATTTATGGCGATTACATTCACACGGAGCAAGACCACAGTCAGCTTCAACCAGGTGAATAAATACAACTGTAAATGCGAGCTGGAAGACTTGGTCAGAGAATGAAGTCGAGTTGACCAGCGGCGCATAGCAGGACGGAAGTTCATACAAGCTTGAAAATGGATAACAACCGCAAGGTTGTTATTTTTTTCAAGAAGAAGGAACAAGGAAGTACTGGAATAGCAATAATTCCTAAAGAATGATACGTTTGGCGGCATATCTGGCTGATTAATCGCATGCAGTATGGTCATGAATAGCTAGCGGCAAAGGGAATGTCGGCTGAACGGAAAGGCGGGATACAATGTTGCAAGGGAAAACGATAGTGCTCGGAGTTACTGGAGGCATTGCCGCTTATAAAGCTGCTGCCTTGTGCAGCAAGCTGAAGCAGGAAGGTGCAGAAGTTCACGTCATTATGACGAAATCGGCAACGGAATTCATTACCGAGTTGACTTTCCAAACGCTATCTCGTCATCTCGTATATACAGATACGTTTGACGAGAGGGATGCATCTGTCGTCTCTCATATTGACTTGGCGGATCGGGCTGATCTGATTCTGGTAGCACCTGCAACAGCGAATGTAATTGGGAAGATGGCACACGGGCTTGCGGATGATATGCTGACGACAACGCTGCTTGCAACGACGGCTCCTGTCATTGTTGCGCCAGCGATGAATGTACATATGTATGTCCATCCTGCAGTTCAGCATAACATGGGGATGCTGCGCGAGCGTGGAGTCCACTTCATAGAGCCAGAAGAGGGCCTCCTCGCCTGCGGTTATACAGGCAAGGGAAGAATGGCAGAGCCCGAGCATATCATCGAGCAGCTCAAACAGTGGATGGCTTCCAACAAGCTGCCTGAGAGATTCGGGCCGAGCAATGTGATGACAAGCGTCAAGGCGAATGGCTCTGGCGTACCGCCAGAAGCTGCTGCACAAGAAGAACTGCTTCTATATGGCAAAACGGTACTTGTCACAGCAGGTGGGACTGTTGAACGTATTGACCCCGTTCGCTATATAACGAATGATTCCTCAGGCAAGATGGGATTTGCTATCGCAGAGGCGGCGCGAAATATGGGGGCCCAGGTGGTCGTAGTAGCAGGACAAACGCAAGTATGCCCGCCAGAAGGGGTAACGATTGTCCGCGTGGAATCCACACAGGATATGTACGAGGAAGTCATGAGCCGCTATCCAGAGATTGATCTGGTTGTGAAGACAGCAGCAGTTGCGGACTATCGTCCGGTCGCGCGGGCACCTCAAAAGTTGAAAAAGACTGGGGAACGTCTCATCATTGAGTTGGAACGGAACCCGGATATTTTAGAAGAGCTTGGGCGCCAAAAATCGAAGCAATTCCTCGTTGGCTTTGCCGCAGAGACGGAGCATGTTGATCAATACGCGGCAGACAAGCTGCGCCGCAAACGGCTTGATCTCATCGTTGCGAATGATGTATCGCGATCAGAAGGTGGATTTGGATCTGATAACAATGAGGTATCGATTTATGACGCGGAAGGTCTTGTAGAACGAATTCCGCTTATGGAGAAGAGCGGGGTTGCGAAGCGTATATTGCAGTTGGCTGCATTGAGAATGAAGGATCCGACCCGGGTGCTGGCAGGCGCTGAAGAGGTGCATCCGATTGAGTAGTGAACATGACTGGATGCCTGCACATGAGCCTTTGTTCCATGCGGTGGGGGCCACAGTCTTGGATGAAGGAACTCGCTGCAATGTGGCTCAGGTCATTGTTGATGTATCTAGCAAGGCAACGAATCGCCCATTTGATTATGCAGTGCCGCAGGATATGGAGGCATGGCTCGAAATTGGCAGCAGAGTTGGGGTTCCTTTTGGCGGGAGAACCGTACAAGGATTCGTCATCGGACTGTCAGATACGACGGATGTGCCGAAGTCTAGATTGAAGCCCATCCAGCAGCTGCTCGACATTGTCCCTCCTCTGCGTCCTGATTTGGTGCAGCTTGCGAAGTGGATGAGTGACCGCTATGTATGTACTTTGACGGCAGCGCTGCAGGTTATGATTCCCGGCGCAATGAAGGGCAAACGGGAGAAGGCCGTTCAACTTGGGGAAGATGCGGTGTTGTATATGCATCACACACGCCTTCATGAAGAGCAGATGAAGGCTGACGATCCTTCAATTGTGGACACGCAGCTTCCCGATCAACTTGAGCTTATGCCGCATAAACTGCTTGCGGACAGCCTCACCGCTGAACTGCTTGCTTATGTAGAACGGAACGAGCCAATCGCTGCCGATAAGCTGCTGCAGGCATTCCCAGCCGGAGCCGCCCTAATCAAAGAGGCGATGCAGCACGGGTGGCTCGTGGAGACGGAGCGAATTAAAGATCGTATCGGCGTGAAGAAGCTGAAGCGTGTTCGCCTTGCTGTGGAACCGGATCAGGCTGAGCAAGCAGCGGTGGAGATTGGCGCTCGCGCTCGCCGTCAGCAGGAATTGCTTCGGCAGCTTCTTGAATTTGGCGGGGAACTTCCGCTTCGCTCGCTCAATGCTTCTGCGGTGAAAGCCTTGGAAGGCAAAGGATTGATCGTCGTCGACGAGGTTGAGGTTATGCGTGATCCATACGCCGACCGGCGCTTCAAGCCGACTCAACCGCTGCCACTAACAGAAGAGCAGCAGGGCGTTCTAAGCCGAATTACCGAAATGCTGGATGAGGGCTCTGCACAATCATTTCTTCTCCACGGCGTGACCGGAAGCGGCAAAACAGAAGTATACTTGCAGGCAATCGACCGCTGTCTCCGTTCCGGCAGACAAGCGATCGTGCTGGTACCGGAAATATCACTGACCCCTCAAATGGTAGAGCGGTTCAAGGGACGATTCGGCTCAAAGGTGGCTGTTATGCACAGTCGCCTGTCCCAAGGGGAGCGTTACGATGAGTGGAGGAAAATACGAGAGCGGCGCGTTCAGGTCGCGATTGGAGCGCGTTCTGCCATATTTGCTCCATTTGAGCATATCGGTCTTATCATTATGGATGAAGAACATGAAACCTCTTATAAGCAGGAGGAGACACCGAAGTATCATGCCCGCGATGTGGCCGTAGAGCGAGCTAGACTGCATGACGCCGTTGTTGTGCTTGGATCAGCGACGCCCTCTATGGAGACGTATTACGCGACCAAGCTTCATGGATATGAAGCTCCGCCGTCAGGGCTGGAGCCGCCTGCTTGGGATTTGGCTCCGCTGGCCATGCCAACCCGCGTTGGTGGCAGAGCGCTTCCGCCCGTGACGATTGTGGATATGCGTGAGCAGCTGAAGATAGGCAATCGCTCGATGTTCAGCGCTCCGCTGGAGAAGGCGCTGGAGGAGCGGATCGAACGGGGAGAGCAGACAGTTCTGCTGTTGAATCGACGTGGTTACTCCACATTCGTGATGTGCCGGACGTGTGGGTATGTTGCCCAATGTCCTGAATGTGATATTTCGCTGACTTATCATATGAAGTCTGGGCATATGCGCTGTCATTATTGTGGGTACGCGGAACGGGCACCAGTCGTCTGTCCCTCATGCGAAAGCGAGCATATACGCTACTTTGGCACAGGGACACAGCGTGTTGAAGAGCAGCTAGCCAAGCGTTTTCCGGGCATACGTGTCATTCGGATGGACGTGGACACGACGACGGAGAAGGGATCGCATGAACGTCTGCTTGCCCAGTTCGGTGAACGCAAGGCAGATGTACTGCTGGGGACGCAGATGGTCGCGAAGGGACTTGATTTCCCTTATGTGACATTGGTAGGTGTTATCGCTGCGGATTCTGCGCTGCACATGCCGGACTTCCGAGCGGCGGAGAAGACATTCCAGCTTCTTACGCAGGTCGCAGGCCGTGCAGGCAGACATCAGCTGCCAGGCGAAGTAATTGTGCAGACGTATGCACCGGAACATTATTCCATTACCCATGCTGCCCAGCATGATTACTCGGCTTTCGCCTCAGATGAGCTAAGGCATAGAAGGCAGCAGATGGTTCCGCCTTTTTGTCGATTGGCCTTGCTCTCTATGACACATGAACAGCTGCCGCTGCTCGTGCGTGTTGCAGAGAACGCTGCCCTGCGGCTGAAGGAGCTGGCTGAGCAGCGAGGATGGCTTCATGGGCTGAACGAAGCAGCCAATGCGGTTGAAATTTTGGGGCCAGTTGCTTCTCCAATTCCGCGAATTAAGAACCGCTACCGGTTCCAATGCATTATCAAGAGCAGAGGAAATGTTGATTTGTCCTCTTTGATGGCAGATGCGATGAAGGAGTTCGACATGGTATCCAAAGAACAGGATGTATGGTTCAATGTAGATATCGACCCGCAAATGATGATGTAGAGATGAATATAAAGCACTGGAGCATTCGTCATCAGCGTATATGGTGAATAAACTATAAATAAACGATTCAAAAAGGAAGGTGTGCCCGATGGCATTACGAATTATTGTACACGAACCAGATGAGGTTTTGCATCAAATAGCAAAGGAAGTTCCTAAGATTACGCCGAATATTCAGAAGCTGCTGACAGATATGGCAGATACGATGTACCATGCTGAAGGTGTCGGACTTGCTGCACCGCAGATCGGTATCTTGAAGCGTGTCATTGTTGTAGATGTCGGCGATGAGCATGGATTGATCGAGATGGTGAACCCTGTTATCCTGTCTGCGGAAGGAGAACAGCTTGGCCCAGAAGGCTGCTTGAGCATTCCAGGAATCAATGGCGACGTACTCCGCCATCAGAAAATCACGGTAAAAGGGCTTGACCGCAATGGCCGTGAAATTACGGTCGAAGCTGAAGATTTCTTGGCGCGTGCATTCCAGCATGAGATCGACCATTTGAACGGTGTATTGTTCACCGAGATTGCAGAACGGGTATATGAGGTGCCCCGCGAAGGCAGGGAATAAATGATGACGAAGATTGTATTTATGGGGACGCCTGAGTTCGCGGTTCCTTGCTTGGAGAATTTGTTAAAGGAAGGGTACGAAGTTGCAGCGGTGGTTACTCAGCCGGATCGTCCGGTAGGGCGTAAACGTGTGCTGACGCCTACACCAGTGAAGGCTGCTGCGCTGGAGCATGGGATTCCTGTATGGCAGCCGGAGAAGCTTCGTACCTCTACCACGATAGAGGATATTCGCGCTTTGGAGCCGGATCTTATTGTTACTGCAGCTTATGGACAGATTCTGCCGAAGTCTGTGCTTGATATTCCGCGTCTCGGCTGTATTAATGTACACGGTTCACTTCTGCCGAAGTACCGTGGAGGTGCACCAATTCAGCGTTCGATCATGAATGGTGAGCCGGTGACTGGCGTAACGATTATGTATATGGCGGAAGGCATGGATACAGGCGATATGATCAGACCGATTGAAGTGCCGATTACGGACGAGGACAATGCCGGCACGATGTTCCAGAAGTTAAGCGCTGCAGGAGCACAGCTTCTGATCGATACGCTGCCGGATCTAATCGCAGGTCGTATCCAGGCGATACCACAGCCTCATGAGGAAGCAACTTACGCCCCTAACTTGAAGCGCGAGGATGAGAAGATCGATTGGTCACACTCTGCGCGTGAGATTTTCAATCAGGTTCGTGGCCTTGTACCGTTCTCTGGCGGATTTACGTTGTGGAACGATGAGGTATTCAAGGTGTGGGCTTGTGAGGCGCCGAGCAAGGCAGAGGCTGATGCATCCAAGGGATCGCAGGAGCCGGGAACTGTGTTGACACTTAGCCCACGCGGCATTGAGGTTCAGACAGGTGCAGGCACATTGTGGCTGACCGAGGTTCAGCCTGCTGGCAAGAAGGCAATGGCTGCTAGCGAATTCGTTCGCGGCGGCAAGATGATGCAAGGGATGGTGCTGAAGTGAGCGAGCAGCATTCGGGAGGCGCGAAGAAGCGCAAGACAGCACGCGATGTTGCGCTCGAGGTGCTTGTTCAAGTGGAGAAGGAGCACTCCTACAGCAATTTGCAATTGAACCAGGCACTCCAAGGAGCGAATTTACCGCGAGTTGACGCAGGTCTGGCGACAGAACTTGTATACGGAACGATTCAGCGATTGAATACGATTGATGGTGTGCTGGAGCAGAAGGTGCAGCGTGGTTTGTCCAAGCTTAAGCCGTGGATGCGCAATCTGCTGCGCATGACAGCCTATCAGCTGCATTATCTGGATCGCATTCCTGCCCATGCCGCCATCAATGAAGCGGTTACGATTGCGAAGCGACGCGGTGGACAGTCCATGGGCGGCTTCGCCAATGGAGTGCTGCGAGCGATTATGCGCGAGCCGAATTTATGGGATACTCCTGCTGGTTCAGATCCGGTCTCACGAATTGTATGGGAGCATTCGCATCCGGCTTGGCTTGTCTCCGACTGGGTCGATGCTTACGGGGAAGCAGACACAGCAGCGATGTGTGAGGCGAACAATCGTCCTCCGCACGGTAGCGTACGTGTAAATGCGCTGCGAACGAATCGTGAGAAGCTGCTTGCCGATATGAAGAAGGAAGGCTTGAATGCAATGCCTTCTTCACTTTCGAAGGATGGAATCGTCGCTGAGGGCGCAGGGAATCTGGCGTTAAGCAAGTGGTATCGCAATGGCGAGCTGTCTGTGCAGGATGAGAGCTCCATGCTCGTCGTTGAGGCGCTTCGTCCTGAGGCTGGCATGCGAGTGCTGGACTGCTGTGCAGCTCCTGGAGGCAAGACGACACATATTGCGGAGCGAATGGGCAATACGGGTGAGGTAGTGGCTAATGATGTTCATGCTCATAAGGTGGCGCTCATCGCAGATCAGGCTGAACGTCTTGGCTTGACATCAGTAGCGATGATGAATGTGGATGCGTCCACACTAAGCCGCGAACTGCCTTCTGGCAGCTTTGATGCAGTGCTGCTCGATGCACCGTGCACAGGCTTCGGTGTCATTCGACGCAAGCCGGACATTAAGTGGGCCAAGCGTCCTGAGGACGTAGCATCTATTGCTTCCCTTCAAGCTGAGCTGCTTGATCAGGCAGCTCAATTGGTTCGCCCAGGCGGACGCCTCGTCTATTCAACTTGTACGGTTGAGCGTGCGGAAAATGAGGATGTGGTTCGCCGCTTCCTAGCATACGCTGCTGATGAAGGTTGGGAACTGGATGATACGTGGAAGGCGGCTCTTCCAGCTGAGCCCCTCGCTGCGGCACTGAGGCGGAGCCCGGAAGGCATGCTGCAGGTACTGCCGCATGATGCGGAATCGGATGGCTTCTTCATCGCTTGCCTGAAGAAGAGCAAGTAAGCATATCATCGTGCGAATCGCATGATGTTGATACCTGCATAGGGTGTGAAGCATAAGCCGCAACGCTCAAGACGAGGCTTCTTGAACGTTGCGGCTTTCTTTTTCAAGCCAGGGAAGATCTGCTGCTTGCAACACGCGCTTTTAGCATTTCGCCCATTTGTGGTAAAATAAATCGAACTGCATGATTGAGGAAAGGTAGAGGTTGAACAAACGAATGAAACCATTTATATACGATCTAACATTTGAACAGCTTCAAGAATGGTTGAAGGAGCAAGGAGAGCCGGCATTCCGTGCCGGACAAATTTTTGATTGGCTATACGTGAAGCGTGTGGATGACTTCCAAGGGATGTCAAACTTGTCTAAGTCGCTTCGTGAGAAGTTGGAGAACAGCTTCCAATTTGTAACACTGAAAGAAATTACACACATGAAATCGCAGGATGGCACGTATAAATTCCTATTCGGACTACACGATGATCATGCGATTGAGACTGTCATTATGAAGCATAGTTATGGGAACAGCATCTGTGTAACGACCCAGGTCGGATGCCGTGTAGGCTGTACCTTCTGTGCCTCTACGCTTGGCGGGTTGAAGCGGAACCTGACAGCGGGCGAGATTGTAGCCCAAGTCGTCGCTGCGCAGAAAATTCTGGACGAATCCGAAGAGCGCGTGAGCAGCATCGTTATTATGGGGACGGGAGAGCCGTTTGAAAATTATGATGCGACGATGGCGTTTCTGCGCATTATGATCCATGAGAAGGGGCTGCACATCGGACAACGTCATATTACGGTATCAACGAGCGGCATTGTGCCAAGCATTTACAAATTTGCTGACGAGAATACGCAAATCAACTTGGCGATTTCAATTCATGCGCCGAATGATGCTCTGCGTTCGAAGCTTATGCCCGTTAACCGCAGATTCCCATTCGAGGAAGTGATGAAGGCGCTCAAGCATTATCAAGTGAAGACTGGACGCCGTATAACCTTCGAATACGCCCTTATTGGCGGTGTGAACGATAAGGTTGAGCATGCGGAAGAACTTGCAGATGTATTGAAACGTATGGAAATGCTCGCACATGTCAACTTGATTCCGGTCAACTATGTACCGGAGCGGAATTATGTACGTACCCCTCGCAACGATATTTTTGCATTCCACCGTGCGCTTCAGGATCGAGGTATTAATTCGACGATACGCCGGGAGCAGGGGCATGACATTGCTGCAGCGTGTGGACAATTGCGAGCGAAGCATATGGAGTCTAATGCGAGGTGATCGAAAATGAGAGCTGTACAACGTTCTGATGTAGGACGCGTCCGTGCGGTCAATGAAGACCGTGCTTTCCTGTCCGAGTTGTCGAACGGCTATTACGCAGCTATCGTAGCCGATGGAATGGGTGGACATCAGGCGGGAGATATTGCAAGCCGACTTGCTGTCGAGACGGTTATATCTGAATTGTCAGCATTGCCAGGTGAGTTGGATCAGGAGATGCTGGGCAGTGCGCTTGAACAGGCGATTATCCGGGCGAACCAGACGATTTTTCATATTGCCTCTCAAGATGAGAAGTATCATCACATGGGAACGACAATTGTCGCAGCCCTCTTCGATAAATCCGATTGGAAAGGATTTATCGGGTATATCGGCGACAGTAGAGCCTATGTGATTAATCGCAGTGGAATCAAGCAGCTGACGGATGATCATACACTAGTCAATGAGCTGGTGAAGCGCGGTCAGATCGAACCACAGGAGGCAGAGCGTCATCCGCGGCGCAATGTACTTATTCGTGCGCTCGGAACGGACGAGCAGGTGGAAGTGGATCTGCTGTCTGTTGAAATTCGTGTTGGAGATGTGCTGCTTCTATGCAGTGATGGATTGACGAATATGCTGAATGCTGAACAAATATGGGGGGTTGTCATTGATCCTTCGCTCCCGCTGCCTGTCAAAGCGGATCGTCTGCTCGGACAAGCGCTTGATGCCGGGGGGGATGACAACATCACGATTGTCCTTCTGGATCGTTTGGAGAACAGCGTTGTGGAAGAGGGGGGTAGCTCATGATTGGCACCATACTGTCTGGTCGCTATGAGATCATTACGCGGATTGGTGGAGGCGGCATGGCGCTTGTGTACAAGGCGCTTGACAATTTGCTGAACCGCTATGTAGCAGTCAAAGTATTGCGCCAGCAGTTCGTTCATGATGAAGAGTTTATCCGCCGATTCCGCCGGGAGGCTCAGTCTGCTGCATCGTTGTCTCATCCAAATGTAGTCAGCATTTATGATGTTGGACAGGAAGAAGATACTCACTTTATCGTTATGGAGTATGTGGAAGGGCATAATCTGAACGAGATTATTCTGGAGCGGGCTCCCCTGCAGGTTGACGAGTCGGTGCGAATCACTACGCAAATCTGTGACGCGCTTGATCATGCCCATCAGAATCATATTATTCACCGCGACATTAAACCGCATAACATCTTAATTGGCCTGAACGGCCGCGTCAAGGTGACAGACTTCGGGATTGCACGCGCGGTTACTTCATCGACGATCACACAGACTGGATCTGTGGTCGGCTCGGTTCATTATTTTTCTCCAGAGCACGCGAAAGGCGTGTCGACAGGAGAAAAGTCTGACTTATACTCGCTCGGGATTGTGTTATATCAGATGCTTACCGGCAAGCTTCCGTTCCTCGGGGAGAGCCCGATCAGCGTGGCGCTGAAGCATCTGCAGGAGCCGTTCGATGAACCAAGAGTGGTTAATCCGCATATTCCTCAGAGTGTGGAGAACGTCATTCTGAAATCGATGCGCAAAAATCCTGCTGAACGATATCAATCCGCAGCCGAGATGATGCGTGATCTGGAGACATGCTTGCTGCCTGAACGTCTGCATGAGCCCAAAATTACTTTCAAGCCGCGGCCTGTCTATGATGACGACCAAGAAACGCGGGTGATGCCTGCAATTCGCTCCACGACGTCAGATCATGCAGCTAGCCCTCAGGGAAGGACGGGAAAGCCTCCTGAGCGCTCCGCATCATCTGCTGCAGCTGGAGCAAGCAAGCGCAAGTCTTGGGTAAAGCCTGCGATTTGGGCAAGTGTGACAGTTGTATTCCTAGCGATTTTAATCGGTGTAGTGTATTACGTGAAGAGTGTGCTTGTTGTGAAGGATGTTGAAGTTCCGAAACTGATCAACATGACGTTACAAGAGGCCCAGAAGGAACTGGGTGCTCTCAAGATTGAGATTGAGGATCCTGTAATTGAGGAATATAAGGAAGGCTTCGAGGCGGGGAAAATCTTCGACCAGAGCAAGCCCCCTGGATCGATGGTGAAGGAAGGCTCGACCATTCGCTTATATGTGAGCAAAGGCACCCCGCTTGTGAAGCTTGCTGATTACAAGGGGAAGTCGGTCGACAATGTCGTACAGCAGCTGTTAGATCTAGGCTTCGACAATTCACAGATTGAGAAGAAGCTCGTCTATGATGATGAGTTGGAAGAAGGTCTGGTCGTCAGCATGTCTCCTAGCCCGAATACGGAGGTCGATCCAAAGAAGACAACGATTCAGCTTATGGTCAGCAAGGGCAAGGAATCGTTCGGTATGCCGAACTTGAAAGGCATGACCAAGGAAGCGGCCATTGCCGCGATTGAATCGAGTGGACTGAAGCTGGCTAGGGACGGGGTTGTGGAAGAGCCTAGTTATGAAGAACAAGGCAAGGTAATTAAGCAGCAGCCGTACGAGGCAAATGATCCGGTGACGAAGGGTGCGGAAGTTCGTATCTACATTAGCTCAGGCTATCCGCCTGAGGCATTGCGATATACGTTCCCGTTAACGGTGTATCCGGAAGTGGAAGGCAAGTCGAGCAAGATTCGGATCTATTATACGGATGCACGCGGAGAGAAGAGGGAATGGGGAACAGAGACCATTTCGACGGCCAAAACGTTCAATGTGGAGCTTATTCTTGCACCAAATAAGGATGGAGCTGTGTCCTTTGAGCGTGACGGCAAATTCGTAGATGCTTATCCTGTCTCTTATACCGATGCGAAGCAGGGAACGGTACACATCCCACCACCTCCTGATATTCCGGCTACTACACCGCCAGGAGGCACTCCAGAACAGGGAGGCGGCCAAGGCAATGGCGAAGGGGTCACACCTCCTGCGGATGGAACAGATGGACAGAACGGAGAGGCAGGGGCAGGCGGTGAGGAAACTGGGAACTAACAGTTGGCCTCGCTGCCGTGCAATGAACAGCAGGAACGTGAAGAGCTTGGAGGAACATATATGCCAGAAGGTTTAATTGTAAAGGCGCTGAGCGGCTTCTATTATGTTCGGCCCGATGAGTCTACAGATGAAGAGGTCGTTCAGTGCCGTGCCCGCGGCATTTTCAAGAAGAAAGGCGTGTCCCCGCTTGTCGGGGATCGCGTCACCTTCTCTATGACGGATAATGGAGAAGGTACGGTAGATCAGATTGAGAAGCGGAAGACAGAACTGATTCGTCCGCCAATTGCGAATGTGGGGCTGGCAGCGCTTGTCTTCTCGGTAGCTGAACCCGTATTGAACCGCCAATTGCTGGACAAGTTCCTTGTACATATCGAGCACGCGGGACTTGATGCGGTTATCGTGTTGACGAAGTGCGACATCATCGAAGGGCTGCCAGAGACAGAGCAGTCGGCTGCACGTCAGGAGATGGAAGAGACAATTCGTCTGTATTCCAATGTCGGTTACGACGTTATTTCTACCAGTGCCCGAGGCGGGTATGGCTATAGTGAAGTGGAGAGCAAGTTGAATCAAGACATCAGTGTATTTGCGGGTCAGTCTGGTGTCGGCAAGTCATCGCTACTTAATGCGATGCTGCCCGGCGTATCGCTGGAGACGAACCAGATCAGCCATCGTCTCGGTCGAGGCAAGCATACGACACGTCATGTGGAGCTGCTTGCATTGCCCCGTGGCGGCTATATTGCGGATACTCCGGGATTCAGCCAGCTGGATTTCTTGGAACTGGGCGTTGATCAGCTTGGAGACTGTTTCCGCGAGTTCAGAGCATATGCAGACGGCTGCAAATTCCGTGGCTGTACGCATATTCATGAACCCGGTTGTCAGGTAAAGATGGCTTTGGAGCAAGGCGATATTGCGAAATCCCGCTATGAGCACTATGTGCTATTTTTCGAGGAAATGAAAGAGAAAAAACGGAGGTACTAACATGACACAGCAGAACGACATCCGAATTGCCCCTTCCATTTTGTCCGCTGACTTTGCGAAGCTTGCGGAGGATATTCGTGACGTAGAGCGAGGTGGCGCCGACTGGATCCACATCGATGCGATGGATGGCCGCTTCGTTCCGAACTTGACGTTTGGTTCGCTCATTGTAGATGCTATCCGTCCGCATACGGAGCTGACATTGGACGCTCACCTCATGATTGTGGAGCCGGAGAAGTACGTTCCTGATTTTGCTAAGGCAGGAGCCGATGTCATCACCGTACATGCGGAAGCTTGCCCGCACCTGCATCGTGTGGTGCATCAAATTAAGGAATGTGGTGCCAAGGCAGGCGTCGCGTTGAATCCTGGCACCTCGCTGTCGGCTGTTGAGGAGCTGCTCGGTGATGTGGATTTGTTCCTCATCATGACGGTCAATCCAGGGTTCGGCGGACAGAAATTCATTTCTTCGATGACGGATAAAATCAAGCGTCTGCGTACAATGCTGAACGAACTTGGCAGACAGGACGTCCATATTGAAGTGGATGGAGGAATATCGGCAGCAACAGCTGGCCTCGTTACAGCAGCGGGAGCGGATGTACTCGTGGCAGGCAGCGCGGTGTATGGGGCACCGGATCGTGCAGAAGCGATTCGTGTGCTTCGCGAAGCAGCAAGAAGAGGGTGACACGGCAACTAGATTGCGCAGCGGCATCATGGGATATGCGTGTGGGAGAACGCGCGTGATGCTGCTGAGTGGCAAAGGGGAGAAAAGCATGTGGGTAACAGCGCTAATGCTGACGCTGTACAGCTTTGTGTGCGGATCACTAATAGGATTGTATGCATTTTTGACCTTTCCGATTAACTTGGTATGCTCGGTGGGGGCTTTGTTTCTTGGATACAAGTTCTTCAAGCGGTATCAGACCAAGAGCATTCGGATCTGGTTTGTATCCTTGTCCGTATTGTTTTACTTCATCTTTTTATTCATGATGTCAGTTGTCACATATTTGAAGCAATTGCCTACGCCTGCTGCCTGAATCCTTCAGAATCGGGCTTGCTCTCCATGCATAGAGCTTGTGGGGTCGGCATATAGTGGTTACATGAGCACAGATCTCATGTAACCTTTTTTCTTATCATGACGGGTCTTTCGGACATGTCGGCGAATAGAAGTGTAGGGTAGATGAGATGACGAGGAGGGTGGAGTATGAAGTTCTATACGTTTAAGCTGCCTAAGTTCTTGGGAGGTTTCGTCAAGGCCATCTTAAATACGTTTCAAAAAAACTGACGTTCCTGGCGGCCATGATGCTGAATCCGTATCCATCATCCACCACCCGAACGTATTCGTATATGAAGGGCAGCGGGAACGGAGCAACAGGCTCAGCACATATATGAACGATAGCGGGTTCCGGCATGCAGCAGAAACGGTTGTTCCGTCCCGTTCGGAGGTCCGACCGTTTCCTGCGAGATGGCATAAAATCATGTCATTTCATGTAAAATAAGGAAGAATAAAAAAAGACTCCCCATTGAACGATGTCAATGAGGAGTTCATCCCGATATGAAAAAAAGCACCTGATCGCGTCAAGGTGCTTTTTGTATATCTTACATGGGATTAGACGCGAGTCACTTTACCTGCTTTCAAAGCGCGTGTGCTCACGTAGACGCGTTTAGGTTTGCCATCTACCAAGATGCGAACCTTCTGAACGTTAACGCCCCAAGTGCGGCGGTTTTTGTTATTCGCGTGCGACACGTGATTACCGGATCCAGGTTTCTTCCCCGTTACATAACATTTGCGAGCCATGCCTTACACCTCCTTATCCCAAAACAACCCTCATACAATTAAATACTCAAATATGATATCATATATGAAAAAGCCTCGTCAACTGAATCAAAAACTTTGTTTATTTCTGTTTTCTATTATAGTACAATGTTGATTAGTCCATAATACTCACAAAAAGGGGTGGAACAACCATGGCCATTCAATTGGATACCAATCTCGGAGCTGTGAATATTTCCGAAGGGGTCGTAGCAGTCATCGCCGGATCAGCGGCAATGGAATGTTATGGACTTGTGGGCATGGCCTCGCGCAAGCAGTTGAAGGACGGCATTGCTGAGCTGCTTGGTCGCGAAAATCTGACGCGTGGTGTCGAAGTGCGCCGGGAGCAAGATGCGCTACATATCGATTTATATATTATTGTTAGCTACGGAACGAAAATATCCGAAGTGGCGCACAACATTCAACAGAAAGTGAAATATGTATTGAATGATGTAGCTGGCCTGTCAGTCGAGCAAGTCAACATCTTTGTCCAAGACGTACGCGTATTAAGCTAGGAAGGGGAATATTCGTTGAATATACGTTCTTTAAATGGAACACAATTTGCCAATATGGTGCTAAGTGGTGCGGACAGTCTGAATCGCCACGCAGAGCATGTCAATTCATTAAATGTCTTTCCGGTACCTGATGGGGATACGGGAACGAATATGAATTTGACGATGACAGCAGGCGTTACTGAACTGAAAGCGAAGATGTCTGCATCCATCGCCAAGTCGGCAGAAGTTTTGTCCAAAGGATTGCTAATGGGAGCCCGGGGTAACTCGGGTGTTATTTTGTCTCAATTGTTCCGCGGCTTTAGCCGTGGTGTTGCTGGTTTGGATGAGGTGAACTCGGTTCAGTTCGCCCATGCGATGCAGAGTGGTGTTGATACCGCTTATAAGGCTGTCGTCAAGCCGGTTGAAGGGACGATTTTGACAGTTGCGAAGGAAACAGCCAAGTACGCTGTTCAAATTGCCCGTCGTACTCCGGATTTGACGGAGTTTATGCGTGAGGTATTGGCGAAGTCCAAGGAAGCATTAGCGAAGACGCCGGATATGCTGCCCGTCCTCAAGCAAGTAGGCGTTGTAGACTCCGGTGGACAAGGCCTCGTATACATTTATGAAGGTTTCTTGGCTGTTCTGGAATCCGCAGATGGTTCTTTCCATGAGTCGACTGCGTCTGCAGCCGTTCATATACCATCCGGAGCAGCGACTCCGCATGTGAATGCTTCTGCACAAGCGAAGCTGCATACGGAAGATATTGAGTTCTTGTATGATATGGAATTTTTCATTGATCGTACGCGAGGGGTATCTAAGCCGTTCGATGAAGACAATTTCAGGAAAGCGCTTGCCGAAAATGGGGATTCGATCATTGTGATTCCAGATGATGAGATCATTAAGGTTCACGTTCATTCCCGCAAGCCAGGTGAAGTATTCGATCTGGCCATGGAGTATGGCGAGCTGACGCAAATGCACATCTTGAATATGCGCGAGCAGCACCGTGAGATCATTCATGGCGAACACGGCGATGTGTCTGCTATGCCTGAATTATTCGCAGAAATTCCTGTACAGGAAGTAGCTGTAGAATCCACTTTGGTTGAGCCGCCAGCTGAAGAACTTGCACCTTATGGCTTTATCGCTGTAGCAATGGGCGATGGCATCCGGGATATTTTCAGCAGCTTGGGCGTAGACGTTGTGCTTTCTGGTGGACAAACGATGAACCCAAGTACACAAGATTTCATCGACGCTATTGAGTCGATCTCGGCACAGCATATCTTCATCTTGCCGAACAACTCTAACATCGTGATGGCTGCGAAGCAGGCTGCAGAAATCGTGGAACGTGATGTAACAGTACTTGTTAGCAAGACAATTCCACAAGGGATTGCAGCGGCATTCGCCTTCCAAGAAGACGAGAGCTTGGAAGTGAACCGCTGTGCGATGGAGGACGCTATCGCTCATATTACGTCTGGTCAAGTGACGTACGCGGTGCGTGATACGACGTTGGATGGTCTGGAAATTAAGGCTGGACATTATATGGGTATTGTAAACGGGAAGATCGTAACGACGACGGAATCGGTTGCGGATACGCTGCAGCAGCTGATGACAAAGATGTTGGAGAACAATGGGGAAGTCGTGACGCTTCTTACAGGAGAAGAAGCGAAGGACGAGGATACGGAAGCGATTGTTGCATGGCTCAGCGAGCAATATCCGAACGCTGAAGTAGAAGTGCATCAAGGCGGTCAACCGATCTATTCCTATATCATCTCCGTAGAGTAGGACAATGTGGAGGGGGATTCTGTATGAGTCATATTCGTATCGTAACGGACAGTACAGCGGATATTCCGCAGGATGTGCGTGAACGCTACGGAATCGAGATGGTTCCGCTCAAGGTGCATTTCGGTCAGGATATGTTCAAAGATTCTGTAACGATTACCGCGGAACAGTTCTATGAGAAGCTGGTGCAGGCTGACAAGCTTCCTACAACATCTCAGCCTTCGCCAGTTGAGTTTTTGGATGTATATAAGCGTTTGACTACAGAATCAGACACCCAAGTTATTTCGATACATTTGTCCGCAGCGCTCAGCGGAACGTATCAATCTGCGGTTCTCGCCAAGAGTATGATCGAGGATGAGGCGGATATTACAATTATTGATTCGATGTCAGCCTCTTATGGATTTGGATTGATTGTCGTTGAGGCGGCTCGCATGGCAAAAGCAGGTCAATCCAAGGACGAGATCCTGTCCATGATTGATCGATATCAAGCGGAGCGCTCTTTATACTTTTTAGTGGATTCATTGGAATTTTTGCATAAAGGCGGACGTATCGGCAAAGCTGCTGCGATGTTCGGTACTCTGCTAAACATTAAGCCTATCTTGTCTGTAGATCGTGCAGGTGAAGTATGTGCAGTGGACAAGGTTCGCGGTCATAAGCGTGCTGTTGCACGCATCGTTGAACTGCTGGAGCGGGATCACGGAGGCCATCCGGTTCATGTCGTGATGGGCTACACGAGTGACCAATCTGCAACAGATGAACTAATGGAAGCGATTAAGGAGCGGTTTGATATTCGCTCCTTGTCATATACGGCCATCGGAGCCGTTATCGGCACCCACGTCGGAACAGGCGTAGGCGCTGTGTTCATGTGGCGCGCTGATACGGATACTGCCGAATCTATGCAATAGGGTAAGTGTGGTGCAATTATGATTGAACTTAAACAATGTCCGGTTACGATGATCAAAGGCGTGAGCGCTTCGAAACAACAAGAGCTTCACGCCTTTGGCATCTCTACCGTTGCTGATTTGCTTGATTATTTTCCATATCGTTATGATGATTTTCATCTTCGTCCGCTTAGCGAGCTGAAGGATGGAGAGAAAGTAACTGTTGAGGGACGGGTGATGAGTGCTCCTGTCCTTCAGCGATTTGGGGGCAAGTCTCGCTTGTCCTGCAAGGTGATGGTAGAAGATTGGCTCATTACGGCCACCTGGTTCAACCGCCATTACTTGCGCGAGCAGCTGACACAAGGCCGGGAGATTGTATTGACAGGGAAGTGGGATCAACGCCGGCTGCAAATGACGGTGTCGACATCCGAATTCTCTGACCGTGGGGGAGGGCGTAAGAATACCTTGCAGCCGGTCTATTCGGTTGGCAGCAAGATTACGCAGACATGGATGCGCAAGACGATTACCCAAGCGATCCAACAGTTCGGAGAAGCAATTCCTGAGCTAATGCCCCCGGAATTGATGCGGCGCTATCGACTGATGCCGCGCAAGCTGGCAGTACGAGCGATGCATATGCCGCAAGATGCGGAGGAAGGCAAGCAAGCACGAAGACGAATGGTCTACGAGGAGCTGCTGCTATTCCAGTTAAAGCTGCATGTATTCCGTGCGGTGACTCGCGAGCGCGCCGACGGCGTTGCACATGAGGTGGATAATTCAACAATTCGCGAGTTCGTCCGCAGTCTTCCCTTCGAGCTTACAGATGGCCAGAAGAAGGCTGTAACCGATATTTTACGTGATATGCGGGCCAACACCTGCATGAACCGTCTGCTTCAGGGTGATGTTGGTTCTGGTAAGACGGTTGTTGCCGCTGTTGCCCTGTACGCTACCGTACGTGCAGGCTATCAGGGAGCGCTCATGGTGCCTACAGAAATATTAGCGGAGCAGCATATGCGTTCGCTAACGAAGCTGTTCGAACCGCATGGCATTGAGGTTGGGCTGTTAACCGGCAGCTTGACTGGACGGAAACGGAAGGATCTGCTTGCTTCCTTGCAGATGGGCATGATCGATATCTTGGTTGGGACGCATGCGCTTATCCAGGATGACGTTCATTATCGGAAGCTCGGCCTTGTCGTAACAGATGAGCAGCATCGGTTCGGTGTCAATCAGCGGAGTATATTACGGCGCAAGGGGATGAATCCAGATGTGCTTCTGATGACGGCGACGCCAATTCCGCGCACGCTGGCGATTACGGCATTTGGCGATATGGATGTATCCTCAATCCGTGAACGTCCTGCAGGACGCAAAGCCATTAAGTCATACTGGGTGAAGCATGACATGATGGATCGAGTGCTTGGCTTCATCCGTCGTGAGGTATCCGCTGGTCGCCAAGCCTATATTATTTGTCCACTTATTGAAGAGTCGGACAAGCTGGATGTGCAAAATGCGATTGATGTGCATGTGCAAATGCAGCAGGCCTTTCCGGATTTGCATGTTGGCTTGCTGCATGGCCGCATGACGCCATCAGAGAAAGACGAGGTCATGCGCACATTCAGTACAGGAGAAACTCATGTACTTGTATCGACGACTGTAATCGAGGTTGGTGTTGATGTACCGAACTCGACGCTCATGATCGTGATGGATGCAGAGCGCTTCGGCTTGTCTCAGCTTCATCAGCTGCGTGGACGTGTCGGACGCGGCGAGCATCAGTCTTATTGCGTACTCATTGCGGATCCGAAGTCGGAGGTTGGGCAAGAACGTATGCGCATTATGACGGAAACAGACGATGGCTTCGAATTGTCAGAGCGCGATCTGGAGCTGCGCGGTCCTGGCGACTTCTTCGGAACGAAGCAGAGCGGGATGCCAGACTTCAAGGTCGCGGATATGTCGAGCGACTTCGCTGTGCTGGAACAGGCGCGGGATGATGCAGCAGAGCTTATCCGATCTGAGGCGTATTGGACATCGCTTGAATACGCTCCGCTCCGCGATGCTGCCCAGCAGGAGCAGCTATTCCAAGGGGAGCTTCTCGATTAGTCGATGGTAGTAGTGCGGATAGAATGAAAACGGGCGGATAGTAGACAAGCGGGCAAGCATATATTGGAACAGTATTCCGTTTAGAGGTTGTTCAAAACGCATGATTTTGATAACCAACCTTTTTGAACTTGCATGGATTTGCAGGATATGTTCTGGAGGTGCTGCCCGCATGAGTTATGTAAAATACGGCATTAGCCCACAGCTGGTGGAGCGAATAAAGCTGAAATTGAAAAATCCGGTGACGAAAGATCGTGTGAAAAAGCTTGTCGAAGGATTGAGCAAGGCAGATTTGCAAAATCGCGCGACAATTAAGCGCTTGATGAAGCAAATCGCGAAGGTGCTCAATGAGCCGCTAACGAGCCAGCAGGAGGATCAGTTCGCTGATTTTATCATTGCGCAGAAGATCGATCCGAACAATACGTTCCATTTATTGAAGCTATGGGGGATGTTCCGCTGATACACGCCCTTTTCTTGAAGCCTTGGTTCTATAGTTATACGCAGAAGCTCAGTTCTCTTAGGAGGACTGGGCTTCTTGTGCGTTATGCCGGATCTATGCTGGTTAATAGGGTTTGGCTTCATTGCAGCAATATAGGTCTAGGGAGGATTCTGAATAGTAGAGAATGATGATCATCGAGTACATTGCTCACGAAATGGCCTTGCAATGGTGACGAATTCGGCACACTTCAATATTTTTGCGATCCGTACATGCAAAATATGCTTATATAGGGGTATAACGTTTGTAGATGATTGACATTTCTTAATCAATTTATATGTGGAGGCGAATGACATGAAGAAGATGAAAATTGGCGCAGCTGCATTAGCTGCCATGCTGCTGGCTGTATCTCTTGCTGGCTGCGGCTCGGCGAAAGATTCCGCCAAAGAGTTGGAGGGGACGGCTACTTCCTCTGAAGGGACAGGTGCGGTAACCATTAAGGCAACAAATTATAAATTCGAACCTGGAACCATTAAGGTGAAGAAGGGCGATAAGGTGAAGCTGACGCTGAGCAATAAGCAGGGTCTGCACGGTTTGAAGCTGGAGGACTACAACGTAGAACTGCAGGAAGACGGCGCAACTGCCGAGTTCACAGCAGATAAGGCGGGTACATTTGAGTTCCATTGTTCGATCATGTGCGGTTCTGGCCATGATGGAATGAAGGGCGAGCTTGTTGTTGAAGAGTAAAGCTAGCGATGAATAAGACGGATCGCATGATGGCGATTGTACTGGAGCTGCAGCGCAGAGGTACGCTGCGTGCAGAAGATCTGGCATCTGTATTCGAGACGAGTGTCCGTACAATCTATCGCGATATTCAGGCGCTCTGTGAAGCAGGGGTTGCGATTATCGGAGCTCCCGGCCAAGGATACTCGCTCATGGATGGCTATTTTCTGCCGCCTGTTCATTTTACAGCGGAGGAAGCAGAGGCGATTTTGCTTGGCGTAGATTATATGGAGCAGCAGTTCGGAAGAGCTCATGAAGATACGATACAGGCCGTTCGGCGCAAGCTTGAATCAGTCATGCCACAATCGGTACGGCAGGATACGGAACGGATGCGCTCTTCCTTGAAGCTCATTGCCCATTCTGCGCATGCAGAAGGACTTGCTCTGCTGCGGCGTGCTGTAATGGAGGAGCGAAGTGTGCGCCTCCGCTATGTGAAGCTTGTTCAAGGGGACGATGGCCGTAGAGAACATGTTCGCAAGGTAGATCCCTACGGGATTGTGCATATCAAAGGAACATGGTCGATGGTGGCTTATTGTCATCTTAGACAGGGACTTAGACATTTCCGACTTAGTCGCATACAGGATTTAGAACTGCTCGATGAATCATTCACTCGTCCGCCCGACTTCTCCCTACAGTCTTATCAGCCGACAGATGATCGCCAGCTCCTTGTACGTGTGCTTCTGCACGCCGCTGCCGCTGAGCGTGTGAAGGAGCAGGGATATTTCTTTATCGATACCATGGAGGAACATCCAGAAGGGGCACTTGTGACATTGCGAGTGAGACAACCTGAAGATGTGCTTGGTTGGATTCTAGGGTGGGGTTCGGCAGCTGTTGTATTGGAACCGGAGTCGCTTACAGCCCTTGTCCGCTTTGAGGCAGAAAAAATATTGCAGCAGTTAAAACGCTACTGACATACTGTTGTCAGTAGCGTTCGCGTATAGTAGGGGTATATTCGTTCGAAGGGAGCTTTACTAATGACAAATATGACCCCGCATCAGTCACTGTTAAGCCTGGAGGAATCAGTGAAGCAGGTTGTGCAGGAGCTTGATCTTTATAGTATGGAGGAGATTACACGCAAGCCAAGTGAGGAGGAGTGGTCGCTCGGGCAGGTCTATATGCATTTGATCCGCTCTGCGCTCTTTATGCAGCTTCGCCAGGTGGAAGTATGCCGCGACATGACTGCAGATGCAGCTAGTAGTGACCAGTTGGAGAAGACGCAGCAGGGCAGTATGGTCTTTGCGGCCGGGAGCATCCCTCCTATTCGTGTGAAGGTGCCAGCCTCTCCAGAATATACGCCACCCCAACCGGCCAGCAAGGAGGAGATTGTAGAAGGCATGCAGGCAGTACTGCGGCGCATGAACGAGCTTGAACCTGTTATTGCTTCGATTCCAGAGCATCATAGAACGATGCATCCAGGCTTCGGTTACTTGAGTGCGATGGAATGGTACTTGCTTGTGGATATGCACTTCCGCCACCATGCTCTACAGCGGGGACGCCTGGCGGAATTTCTCCGGGGAACTCCATCAGCCTCGTATTGAATGAGCATCGGAGTATCGGATGCTCTAAGGTGCGCGATTGCGAGATGAAGGAGCATGGCGTGATACTGCTATATGCTAGAGATAGGTTTATAGCGTAAATAAGGTAGGGGGGACGCTGTCTGGTGTCTCCTCTTGGTGCTGCTCGCTTATCTGCTCGATACAGGAGGGATCGTCCACTCGTGTATTCCCCACCTTAGCGCTGACAGGGTAGACCTCCATTAGCTTAGACGGATAGGGAAGGAGAACGGATTGAAGCTTCCCAGTGTCGGTCATTCGGCGATCAAGCCAGAATGACAGCTGATCCTCTGGTAAAATAACCGGCATTCGATCATGAATCGGCTCCATCAGCTCGTTCGGAGTCGTCGTGATGATCGTGCAGGTGCTGATTTTCTCCCCATTGGGATTGACCCATGTGTCATATAATCCTGCCATATTGAAAATACCGCCATCAGTGCGTCTAATACGCATAGGCTGCTTCGTTCCATCTGGACTGCGTTTCCATTCATAGAAGCTGTCTGCTGGTATAATGCATCGCTTCCGCTGGAATGGGAGGCGGAAGGCGGGCTTGTCCCCAACGGTTTCGGCGCGTGCATTAATTGTTCGTGCAGCGAACTTCTCGTCCTTCGCCCAAGCTGGAATGAGGCCCCACTTAAGCGGTCCAAGCCGCAGCTTCGTACCATCATGAATCAGGGCAGGTACTTGCTGGCTCGGCGCAATATTGTAGCGCGGCTCATGGAAGGGCACGAGGGCTCCTGAATCAAGCAGATAGTGCGCCATTAGCTGTTCAATGGTCACGGTTAATGTATATCGTCCACACACGTTACGTCTTCCTCTCTTGTCCGTTCTATCCTATGGTGATCTCATCATATCACATTCTCTTCCTTCCCGTGAGGTGATCCCTCAGTCACATGAAACGACTTAAACTTTACATACATTCAGCGTGAATTTGAAGTTATACGCCATCCGCAGTAGATCCTTGCCTGCTCGACACCATTCGATCCGAATTTTCAAAATATCCCTGTTGAAAAGAGAATGTATGTTCGGTATTCTGAGTGTATAAGAACAAACGTTCTCAGTGGGGTGAAGGGTGTATGGATGGCAAACCGAATAAATCATGAGAACGAGTTATTATGTTGGCAGATTGTCAATCGTTCTATGCGAGTGCGGGGAAGGTTTCACACCCTGAATACAAGGATCGTCTGCTAGTTGTAGTAGGCGATCCTGCTCGTCGTGCTGGTATCGCACTTGCAGCTTGCCCTACAACTAAGAAGCATGGTGTCATACAGTGGGGCGGCTCGACTTGGCGAAGCCATTAGTAAATGTGCAGACCTTATTGTTGTTTAGCCCCGTATGGATGAACAGCATTTGGATGTGCCGGGCAGCCTATTACTTGCATAACGAATGTACGTTCGTCATACAATAGGAATATACGTTCTTATTTTGTGATTGTGTATGTAATATGATTTATAACTATTGGAGGGCTTTAATGTGAGTCAGAAAAGGGAAAGGGTAATATTTTTGGCCGATTGCGAAAGCTTCTACGCAAGTGTAGAAAAAGCAGATCATCCAGAATATCAAAATAAAGCAGTAGCAGTAGCTGGTGACCCTACACGTCGTTCAGGGATTATTCTGGCCGCGTGCCCGATCGCTAAAAGTTTTGGTGTGACATCAGCCGAACGGTTGGGTGAAGCACTCAAGAAATGCCCCGATCTCATCATTATGCGTCCTCGTATGCAGCATTATATCGATGTTTCATTGATGATTACTCAGATTTATGAAGAGTTTACGGATTTGGTTGAAGTGTTTAGTATTGACGAACAATTTTTGGATGTGACAGCCAGTCAATCCATTTTTGGTGATCCAATCACCATTGCGAAGGAAATCCAGAAACGGGTAATGCTCCAGACAGGGGTGCGGATTCGAATCGGGATCGGTACCAATAAAATATTGGCTAAGACGGCAACGGATATTTGGGCCAAAAAAAATAAAAGCGGTATTTTTACTTTGCATCCATCCGACGTTCCCACCATGCTGTGGAAAGAGCCCGTTCATAAAATGTTCGGTGTTGGATCTCGAATGTGCAAGCATTTTGCGAAACTAGGGATAGTTACGATTGGGGATATTGCGAGAACTCCATTGCCCCAGCTCAAAAATAAATTTCGAGCTCGATTCGGCAAACAGTCGGATATTCATGCCGAGGTGATGTGGCGAACTGCGAACGGCTTGGATGATAGTCCGGTAACACCGGGTACATTTCAAACACCTCCCAAATCGATTGGTCACATGATGACCCTGCCGAGGGATTATGTGCATTCTACGGAGATCGATACTATCCTGTTGGAGTTGACGGAGGAAGTCTGCCGAGATTGTCGGATAAAAGGGTATATGGGCTGGGTCGTAACCGTAAGCTGCATGTGCAGCCCGTATGAAGCGCCCACAGGATTCTCACGCCAAATGAAAATGCCGGATCCGACGAATCATACAAATAAAGTATTTGATATGGTCAAGCGAATTTTTTATCAATATTGGGATCGAATGCCTGTACGTCGTGTAGGTGTTATGCTAAGCACATTGGAAGATGACCAGCAGTATCAACTAACGCTCTTTGAAGATCAAGTCAGAGCTAGAGCACTGGATAAGGTGACGGATATGATTAAGGATCGATATGGCAATGCGGCAATTATCAGAGCTTCTTCTCTTACCTATGCAGGTCAAGCGGTAGAGAGATCCCTGAAAATCGGGGGGCATTATAAATGAGTAAAAAGCTCGAGAAGAATGGTCTTTGGGAGTCCAGCCGGATGATGTTACCGCAACATCGGGAGGCTCTGTTGAGAAGGCATAGTGATACGTCAAGCGGGGAGTTAAACCAGCCAAAGAGGGAAGATATTGAATTAATGCGCGATTATGTTCTACTTTCGGTGATGTGTACGATGGTAACTAAGAAAATTCACGAAATGAAGGGATCCTCTGAGACATTGAAATCTCTGTATACCAAGGCTGCTCAAATCCTTGCAAATGATATCTCTACCGACCTGTCCAAAAGAAGACAGGAGATGTTGAAAAAAGAAATTCGTATTGTAGATGAAGAGAAGCATGATAGTACAATGATATTACACTATGCGTACCATGGCTATGAGGATAGTTTTCATATAACGAAAGAGTACATGAAGATGGAGATAAGCAGAAGGTTAGCTCGATACACGGACAGACTTACCACTAAATTAAGCAACTTAGTTGAAATAGAGCCGCGTTATTAATCGAGTCAAGAGAAGAAGAAAGAGAGCACCTGAGCCTAATTTGACTTCTAAGCCTGACAAAGCCATAACGAAGAATGCCAATTTCCCCAACTCGGGACTGGTTAGCCTGTTGAGAAATCCTCAACAGGTTTTTATCTTTTCCATTGTGTATTCATCCACAGCGTTAATAGGGGATAGACTCCAACAATCGAAGGTTCGAGGATGCAGTGAATTCTGCGGGCTGTCTCATTGACGATGCTGGGAAAGCACGTGATCAGAAATGCCCCTTAGCAAGCATCAGAAGAGCGGCTGCTCCGTCCTTGCCAAGGGGCATTGTTCTGAGGAAGTGGATAAGATGAGGCAGCGGTGAATATGGGGCTGTAAACCTATTGGTGCCGAGTAAGGGGACTGCCCATACTTGTGTCTGGATTCGAAGCTTGGGAGGTGGCAATGTTCAAGTAAGCCTGCATGCGGTTCTTCACCTCTGCACGAATCAAGCCGCGCAGCATGTAGAACGAATGTTGATAGCCTCGGCATACGTATTGGACACGAATCCCATGTTCAAGCCGTTCCTCCTCATACACTTTAATGCCGCGGTTGCGAAACTGTTTGCGTAGGCGGTACAAATCGAGAGAAACATTATCTTGTGCTTGTCTTAGACATTGTGTGTAGATGTCGGCCATCTTCAAATTAGAGGCTCCAATCCGTTCAATGTCGCGTTCCAGCACATCCAAGATTAGCGTTTGAATAATATATTGCTTGACGATGTAGGCATCTTCTCCGTTGTGGGGGGGAGAGCCGTTCGATGCGAATGGTGTGCCCATGCGCGTTCTTCCTCCTTGTATATATCGCGTGTATGCCATATGCATGGCCTCATGTCGTGTGAGGCATGAGATATCTATTTAAAAAGAGCAGAAGGGGAACCCTTGTTCTTATTATATCCATAATACCGAACAAATATTCGTATTTCAACAACCAAACGTGGTCAAAAGGGTGAGAAATCGGTACAATAGGTACAACATACGTGCGAATGTGGCAGCATTCATAGACGGAACGGCAATTAGGGGGGCAGCAAAAATGATTATGACACTGCATCGGGGAGAAGTTTTATTTCGACAAGGAGATCCAGGAACGTATTTGTACCGCATTATAAGTGGGCTGTGCAAGGTTACACGCTTGCATGAGAACGGCAATATTATTTTGTTTAACCTCGTATACACGGGCGAAATCGTCCCGCATCATTCCTTAATCACGCCGAAGGAATGTCACGGAACAGCGATCGCGATGGTTAAGACGGTCGTGGAACGGATTCCGGCTGAGGAGTGGTATGAAGGCTTGAGGCAGCAGCCGGACAAGGCGCTGGATGTTGCGAAGCTGCTTCAAGATAAGCTGCGTTTCATGCAGCAGCGCATTGATCATTTGACTATCGGGACACCGAGTGAACGACTAGAGCTGTTGTCAACATGGCTGAGAAGCTATGCGGATACGATGCCTATTACCGAATTATTGACACAAGAAGAAATCGGCCAATTTATTGGTTTGCGGCGGGAAACAGTAAATCGGCTTCTTCGTCAGGGTCAACACGGGTAGAATGGATAACACGCATGCTTAGGAATTACATAAACATGCACGAGCTATTTGAAGCTGACAAGCGCTGTGCCGTGAGGGCTCGTGCCGGTATAGATATAGATCTATGTAAATAAAGATTATAGGATGGGATTTCAAATGCCACCCAAGTGTGCTTTAATAGGAGGATCATTTTGAATCCTGTAATCATATCGGAGGGCTATATGTTGCTTGAGACGAAACGTTGTACACTTACCAAGCTGCAAGCAAGTGACTATGATAACGTAAGACGGCTGTATGTGAACGAGGAGGTACGCAAATATCTGGGCGGGGCATGGACAGAGGAAGAGGCGATTACAGGCAGCTTCCGCAGAATGCTTGCTTCTCAGGAAGGAGCCTCGTTCTGGATCATTAGAGAAAAGCAAACGAATGCGTTTATCGGGTTGATTTCTCTGGATACGCACCATGATGGCGTCAGTACGGAGGTATCTTATGAGCTGCTGCCTGAATGGTGGGGCTCTGGATATGCGGCAGAGACAGTTACAGCAGTGATTGATTACGCATTTCGCGAACTAGGATTGCCTGAAGTGATCGCCGAAACACAAGCTGCGAACAAGGCCTCATGCAGGCTCTTGGAACGAATCGGCATGAGCTTCCGGGATACGGTGCAAAGATTTGGCGAACAGCAAGCGATATACAGCATCACCAACAGAGGGATTGTATCGTAAGCGACAGAAACGAAGCTCAACACTCTTTCTTTATCATTTGACATTCATTCCTATACCGCCAACAAAGCCAAGGTGTACAGAGAATCAGATCTGTCACATCTTGGCTTAAATTATGTACATGGGACATTCCTACTCTCACATACAAGTAAGAGATCGAGTAAATGCGAACATGAATGCAAGGAGGCGTAAAGAGTGTCATGGAACACGAATTACAGCGAAATTTAGCTTCAGAAGATCTGCCTCCGGTTGGACAGCAAGAGAGAAGCGGCTGTTGTCCGACGGAACAGGCTGTGCCGCAAGAGCGTGTATTTTTCCCGTTCCGAAGTCCGTGTGACCCCTGTCCGCCACTGCCTTATTCCGTCTTTGTCGTACCCATCAACCAGTTCATCACGTTCCAGCCACCTAATCTCCCACAGTTCCCACCTGCGCAGGCACTACGCTGTGGAACCTTATGGCCTGCCCTATACAGCCCGTACCATTCCCGCAGAAACCAGCGAGGGGAGGAAGAAGCTTGACGATGAGTGTACATCCTTATCAAACCGAGGCATACCGCAGAAGCTTGGAACAGCTGCAAGTAATCGACTTCGTATTATTGGAGCTGAATCTGTACTTGGACACTCATCCGGGAGATCTGCAGGCGATTCAGCAGTTCAATTACTACGTCAGTGAGCGAATGAAGGTTGCCCATCAGTTCCAAGAGCAGTATGGCCCGCTTATGAACTTCGGCCATTCTTATTCGGGCTGTCCATTTACATGGGCTACCACGCCTTGGCCATGGCAGATTTAGCAGTGCGTCGTCAGGCGGCAAATAACTTGGTGGACAGGAGGGGACGCGGAATTGTGGATCTATGAGAAGAAGCTGCAATATCCAGTACGTGTCAGCAAGTGTGATCCTCGCATGGCAAAGCTGTTGATGGAGCAATATGGGGGGGCGGATGGAGAGCTGGCAGCGGCGCTGCGCTACTTGAACCAACGGTATACAATACCAGATAAAGTAATTGGGTTGTTGACGGATATTGGGACCGAGGAATTTGCTCACCTCGAAATGATCGCCACGATGGTATATAAGCTGACGAAGGATGCAACACCGCGGCAACTGGAGGATGCAGGGCTGGGGCCACATTTTGTAGCGCATGAGAAGGCGCTGTTCTACAGCAATGCGGCTGGTGATCCATGGACGGCGACCTACATACAGGCCAAGGGCGACCCGATCGCGGATCTGTATGAGGATATTGCGGCAGAAGAGAAGGCGCGTGCTACGTATCAATGGTTAATCGACATGACGGATGATGTCGACTTGCAGGATGGATTGAAGTTCCTGCGTGAGAGGGAAGTCGTGCACTCCTTGCGCTTCCGGGAGGCTGTCGAGATTTTGAAGGAAGAGCGGGAACTGAAAAAAGTATTCTAATTCCCGCAGTTGTATATAGAGAATGTTGAGAGATTCGGATAACGAACATGAAGAAGGGACACCCTTGCTGAGCCAAGAAGTGTCCCTTCTGTCGTCATTGCCGTTTAAACTTCTAAGGAACCTGCTGGGCCAAAGTATTCGTAGTGAATACGCTCAGGAGAAACCCCAAGCTGTTTCACTGCTCGGTAGATGGCCTTCATGAATGGTTCTGGGCCGCAGAAGTAAATGTCCGCATCCTCCCATACGGAAGCGGGAACGATGGAGCTAAGCCACTGCGCGTCCACGAAGCCGGTGTGAACAGAAGTTTCTGCCTCGCTGCCTTTCTCATAACAGAAGAATGTATGGATATGGCTGTGCTGAGCGGCTAGATCATTCATTTCTTGACCAAAAGCATGCGCCGCTTGATTGCGCGAAGCATGAATCGAATAGACATCCCGCTTCGGTTCTGCTGCCGCCAGCGTGTGCAGCATGCTGAGAAGAGGTGTCTGTCCAACACCGCCGCCAATCAGCACAACTGGGGCCGTACCTGGCTTCAACGTGAAATCGCCAGCAGGTGCAGTCGCTTCGATGACATCACCTACTTGCACCTCGTCATGCAGATAGGTGGAGACGATGCCGGCAGGTGCATGTTCGCCGCCGCTCTCGCGCTTTACGCTAATGCGGTAAGTATCGGATTGAGGGGCTTGGGACAAGCTGTAATGGCGATAATGGGTATTTTCATGTCCCTCCGGCTGAACCCGAACCGTTAAATATTGGCCAGGAAGGAAGGAGGAGATTGGCTGTCCATCCTCAGGCTTCAAGTAGAAGGAGGTGATCATGTCGCTTTCCTCCACTTTACGGACAACGAGGAAGCGTCGCACATCTGACCAGCCGCCGATTTGCTGTTCGGCTTCCTGGTACATTTCTGCCTCTACCTGAATAAATACGTCGGCAATAACGCCATATGCTTCTGCCCAGGCTTCAATAATGTCATCAGTAGCAGCTTCGCCTAGTACATCCTTGATAGCAAGCAGAAGATGCTTGCCGACAATTGGATAGTGCTCTGGCTTGATGTTAAGTGCCCGGTGCTTCTGGGCAATTTGGCGTACGACTGGCAAGATTGTCTCCAATCGGTCAATATTCGCTGCAGCGGCATAGACCGCATTGGCAAGTGCCATCTGCTGTTTGCCATGTCGTTGATTGGCATGGTTGAATACATTAAGCAGCTCTGGATGATTGCTGAACAAGAGCTGATAGAAGCGTGTTGTAATTTGAGAGCCGTGCTCAGCTAATACAGGAACTGTAGATTTCACAATTTCAATCGTGCGAGGTTGTAACATAAGAGTTTCCTCCTTATTAATGACGATCATACGATGCGCAGTAGATTATGAACGAATGCATGCGGCATCACAGTGTTTATGCTGTTATTTTATAGATGTGATATTCGTCACAATGTGATCTCGCGCACACTAAATATGATAGCTTTATGAACATGATGAAAAAATAGAGGAGTAACAGAAGAGGAACGCAACAACGAATAGGACAAAATTGAAAAATGAAATGTAAAAGTGTCCAATTTGTGAGTAATTCGGAGGAAATCAGGGAGGATATCGATCTTAACTAGGACTATGCCAAGCTCGGAGCAGTTCATTGCAAATAAATCCGAACGACAGCGATATTTGCAGAATGGGATTGGTTTAGAGGGAATATACATTATGGTATAATACAATCAGTAAAGCAATACAAAAGACAAAACAAGAAAGGATCAGGATACCAATGCGTCCCCGAAGGATGAAACCCCAAAGGACAGTCTGGAAACGTTATGATCTTTCTTACATCTAGCTTCTTCTCGTTGATTTGTCAATTGTCGCTATGACGGAGACTGACACGAGAAGGATGCGTGAATTATGATGGTTCGAAGGATAGGAACCCCTATCCGTCTCCTCTCGGTTAGTCGAAGGGCTACATTACGAAACGAGAGGTTACGAAGATGGGGAACGAACAATTACGTAAGATTTTTTGGATGATGGTAGGATCAATGTTGTTGGCTTTCAGTTATTATCACATTAATTTTCAGAATCATTTGGCTGAAGGCGGGTTTGTTGGTTTAGCGCTGCTTGGCAAGTATACGTTTAATTGGTCGCCGGCGCTGACCGTGTTATGCATGGATGTTCCGGTATTTATTGCTGCCTGGTTTTTGAAAGGGCGGACATTCATTATGAATACGGCAATTGCAACAGGAGTGTTCTCGTTAACGTACGAGATGTGCGAGCGCTTTTCGCCATGGAATATGAATCTAGGCGGTAATATGGTGCTTGCAGCTGTTCTATCTGGATTGTTGACAGGACTTGGAGCAGGTCTCGTGCTGCGTCATGGAGGCGCTTCAGGCGGTGATGACATTCTGGCATTATTTATGAGCCGTAAGATGAACTTAAGCATAGGTACAGTATTTATTATTTTTGATATAGCGGTATTGCTGCTGTCCTTATTCTTCCTGCCGCTTGTCGACACGCTGTATACGATACTAGCTGTCAGCATAGCAGGCAAGGTAATTACGTGGACGGTACAGATTGGCACGACACGCAGTCGTTCCATCCCGGTACGACCAGCAGTTGGGCATCAACACGGATAATCAAGCACGAGTTTGGGATACAGAGAACCGTTCGGTTGCTTCCTGATCAGGGAGGACTGAACGGTTCTTTCTTGTTATATTCGAAAAAAATCAAAGGCAGAATGCATGTTCGCTCATTCTCCGTCATATTCTTGATCCAAGGACAGGTAAGAGAGGAGGGACGATATGGAAGCGATCATTAAAGCGATGCTTGACAAGCTGCCGGCATGGTCATATCAGCTCTTTGCTGTTGTGATTGCGGCAGGATTGGTGTTTTATTTCATTAAGACACTCTATATTAACAAGAAGTTTACCGAAGTTATTCATGAGGTGCTCAATCGGGAGGATCGAATGAAGCTGCTGCAGGATAAAGTGGACAATTTGCAAGTGACAGGAGGCCTCACGGAGCACGCATCTTCTCAAATGCTGTCCGCGCTGCGCAATATGAAGCCGTTCGCTGATGCGCTTAATGGGTTGCGGGGAATGGCAGACCCGTATGCTGTTCTTCACGAATCGAACTTCCTGCTGCAGCGGATGTTGGATATGCTCGCCGTAGATATGAAGTGCGCTCCAGGCGGTCATCATCGCTGCGGGATTTGGAAGTATGAGGAGCCCATACTAATTCTACAGCTTGCTTCGGTTGGCTTCCCGAACCATTATGTTGGACAGCGCCATCTTCATATCGATCGCTCTGTAGCGGGACGTTCCTTTCGTAAGCAGGTTACTGTCCAATGTGCAGATGTGCTGAAAGACGAGGATTGGGAACGCAATCAAGAATCGAAGAGTCCCTATCGCTCATTGATTTGCATTTCACTTGGAACGTACGGTGTATTGACGATGGATGGCTTGGAGCCGTTCAATGAATCCAGTGCGGTCATCGGTGAATTGTATGCAGCGATTATGACAGGAATTCTTGCCGAGCAGCAGGCGGTATTAGAGCTTGGCGAACCTGCCCAGATTGACTCTGCCCAAGGATAAACATCAGGAACTTAGTATAAGCACCGTAGTCATTGATAAGGTGAGGTACATGAGTGCCTATGTTATAATGAAGGCAAACGCTGATGGAGCAAAGGCGGTATGTGCACCGAGTCAGTCAGAAGGGAATTGCGTATGAAAAAATGGATGTGGATTGTCCTAACTGTAATCGTACTTATTGGTGGAACCGCTGCATTTACGATTGGCTTCGTGAATTCCACGATGATCGAGCCAGGCAAGGCGGCTGTAGTCGTTCAAGAATATGAAGGCAGTGTCAAGGCAATAGAAGCAGAGCGGCTTACGATTCATTCGGGGGATCGTGAGGAAGTATTCCGCTTGACTGGATCCACTGATCTTCAAGGTGAGGAGTTCCGGAGTATTCAGCCTGGAGCAAACGTGCGCATTGGGGTCAATGAAGGAAGAGATATTGTATGGCTGCGATTTGTTCGCTAGTGGAAAATGGCGCATGATGTAATGACACAAGCATGAGAAGAGGAGCTCGGCATTCTGCCGGGCTTCTTTTTTTGACAGTGCGCTCATCCCAAGCACAGTACGTGCAGCCCGCGGCGGATGATGGCGAGAAAACCTTGATATATTACGAATGTAGGCATACAATAGGGCATAGGAGATGTATGAGAGGGGATTCATATTTAATATGTGGACTTTGTAATGGAGTCGTAACTGAATAGATCGTACCATTCCGAACGAGATTCGATGACGGGATAGGTGTGTCTATTTATACCCATTACAAGGAACGCAAGGTTAAGTGCTATGAACTGACCAAGCAGACGCCATGGGTGTCTGCTTTTTTTGGTACATGAGCATCTCCAATACGCTTGCGATTGCCGTTCCTTACCCATAAGGAGACGATAAATATGTACAACGAGAATAGACGTAATATTGCAATTGTAACTGGAGCAAGCCGCTCCAAAGGAATTGGTGCAGCTATTTGCAGAGAGCTTGCAGCGAAAGGCGTCGATGTGTTCTTTACACACTTGTGCCACTACGATAAGGAGACCGGCTATGAGGACGCGAATGGCAGCTGGCCAGAGCAATTTGCACAGGAGCTTAGGGAGTACGGGGTTCGGGTGGAGCATATGGAGCTCGACTATTTCGATGCCAATGCTGCTGTTCGGCTGCTGGATGAAGTCGAGAATCGCCTAGGCAGACCGACGATCCTCATTAACAATGCTACACATTGTATAGAGGTCGACCATCACCATGTGACGGCACAGATTATCGATCATCATTGTATCGTGAACGTAAGAGGAACGATGATGTTATCAGTGGAATTCGCCAAGCGGCTTGAGGCTGCGGAAGTAGGCGGCAGAATCGTGAACTTCGTGTCCGGGCAGGACAAGGAACCGCAGCCTGGCAACTTGGCTTATGCAGCCTCAAAGGGGGCAGTATCCGCCTTCACTACTTCGTTGGCTGCTGAACTGGCCTCTCATCGAATTACGGTGAATGCGATCGATCCTGGTCCGACCGATTCCGGAATGGAAGCATTCGTGCAGGACTTCTTAAGACCGAAGTTCCCAACGGGGCGCATTGGTACACCAGAGGATGCAGCGCGCTTAGTGTCATTCCTGGTGAGTGACGAAGCAGAATGGATTACGGGGCAGATTATCCATTCAGATGGGGGCTTCCGTAATTAGACGAATGAATGATTATGAAAAAAATGAAACGTTTCCACTTGTACTGCGTAGTATCTAGTAACGCTCATTTCTGCGACTGAGGAGGATGCAATGATCTATTTCACAGTTATGACCGGCATGTTTAGTTTATTTCTGATGATGATCGTAGGATGGGTTGGTTACAAGCAATTCGTGAAGCGGGAGCCGGTCGAGGTTCATTATACGCCCTTCGATTATATTACAGCGCAATCGAGCGTGGAATTTCATGATGAGAAGGAAGATCATGAAGTACAAGACGGTCATGGTGATGATAAGGATCCACAATCATCTGGCGCAATGTCGACTCGAGCGTCGAAGTGAACCATTGCAGTTGAGCGGAATCGCGTTCATCCAGAGAATGGATATTCGATCTTTCTTGCTTGATACAGATCTGCATGATAATCTTTATTTCTAATAAAAAAATGTACGATTAACTAACGACAGGGGGTGCGATATGACAAGATTGAGTGTGCAGTGGGAGAAAAACAGCATACTTGGTGTTGTGTGTGTTGCCCTCCTGCTTTTGTGTTCGGTATTTTCCACGTTTATGGTCGAGGAAGATCGCGTCAACTGGAACAATCCTTCCAAGCTGACGAAGTCTTTTCATGAGCAGCAGTTTATACCGGTTTCACGGCATACCTCTGCCATGAAGCAGCTATTTGTGAAGAAGATTGTAGTGATGTTTATTCTCTTCTTCAAGGAATTCACCTTTAGTATGCCCCCTGTTATTAGGTATCTACACAGCTGTTTCTTCGTTATACGGAAGCGTTTATTTCTCATGCCTATCAAATTCACCTCTACGTTCGTAGTGTAAATCTCTTACATTCATTCACAAGACTGTGCCTGAAATTGAATAAGGAATAGCAGTGCAAGATGTTCTCTATGGCATTAAAAATCGTTATTTACATGGATTATTTTGTGCTGCAAGAAAGATGTATTTGACATGTATATAAAGTTCCTTATTTCACAATGTGAGAAAAATAAACCTATGGACGGTTGGAGGGATTTCATTTGAATATGAAAGAAACAGAATTGCCAGGAATCGGTCGTAAATATCAGTTGGAAGCTCGCAATGGAGATCAATTGGTCATCATAGTGCATGATGATGGACGTCGGGAGATGTATCATTTTGATCAGCAGGATCAAGAAGAGAGTATTTCGATGGTGACATTGGATGATGACGAGGCGCGCGCAGTTGCTGCTATCGTTGGTGGGCTTATCTATAAGCCGAAGGCACTCGAGACGGTCAATGTTGCCTTGGATGACCTCATGATTGAATGGTACAAGGTGGAGACTCATGCAGCCTGCGTTGGCAAGAGCATCGGAGAAATTAAAGTACGCGAAACGACAGGGGCAACGATTATAGCGATTCTTGAAAAGGATAAGAAAATAATCAATCCAGGACCTGATGTCGTGTTATCTGCTCATACAACGCTTGTCGTTGCAGGGGAAAGACAACATATTAAGCTGCTTAAGCCTTGGCTGTTAAGTGGAAGCGAATAAGCAGAAAACGGGGTGAACTATGGATACGATTATTTTCGAGGTTGGATTAGCTATTGCTTTAATTGGACTAGTGGGCGTTATTGCAACGAAGCTTCGCTTCTCTGTCATTCCTTTCTATATTCTAATCGGGATGGCGGTTGGGCCGCACGCGCCGCATTTTTGGATATTTGACTTCCGTTTCATTGAGAGTTCAGTCTTTATTGATTTTATGGGTCGTATTGGGGTACTGTTCCTGTTGTTCTACTTGGGGCTGGAATTCTCCGTAGGACGCTTGCTCAAATCAGGGAAATCCATCGTGGTTGGAGGAATTTCCTATATTGCGATTAACTTCGTCTCCGGCTTGTTGATAGGTTGGCTGATGGGAATGCCACTTGCGGAGACACTGGTCATTTGCGGGATTATGACAAGTTCATCAACCGCGATAGTAGCGAAAGTATTGGTCGATTTAAAACGGACGGCGAATCCGGAAACTGAAGTGATTATGGGCATGATTATGTTTGACGATTTATTCATCGCCATTCATATGTCCATTTTGTCCGGTCTTGTACTTAGCGGGGGCGCATCCCTCGGAACGGTACTGATGACAACAGGATCTGCACTTGTATTCATTTTGTTATTCATTATTTTGGGCCGCAAGGCGATGCCGTTCATTGATCGAATCTTGAACGGGAAATCATCAGAACTGTTCCTTATTTTGGTGATGGCAACACTGTTCCTCGTAGCTGGATTTTCGGAAACACTGCATGTGGCAGAGGCGATTGGAGCTCTATTAGTAGGACTTGTACTTGCTGATTCCCAGCATGTGAAGCGGATTGAACATTATGTGATCAACTTCCGTGATTTCTTTGGGGCTGTGTTCTTCTTCAGCTTCGGCTTAACGATTGACCCGATGACATTAGGGGGAGCAGTTGGTATGGCGATTGTCGCCGTGATCTTGACAATAATCGGGAATGTCATCGCAGGGATGCTGGCAGGTCGCGCAGCAGGCTTATCGAGCCGTGCTTCCATTAACATTGGTTTCACATTGGCCTCAAGAGGAGAGTTCTCCATTATTATGGCGAATATCGGCAAGGCTGGAGGGCTGCTACCGGTTGTCCAATCTTTTGCCGTGCTATATGTATTGTTGCTGGCGATCTTAGGTCCGCTCTTAACGAAGGAGTCCAAGCGCATATACAACCTGGTCGATAAGGGGATTCAAGGGAGTAAATCGCTATTCGGGAAGAAGCGAGTTCGTGGCAAGGAACAGAGCACGAACTCAGATGGTGTATAGTTGGATGGCTCATCTTTAAAAATCGGGTACGTTTTGAGAAAAATAGGTTATATTATATATTGTAAGGCATACCCATTCAAGGGAGGGATAGCGTATGAATATCACTATCGATCTCACGCAGATTGGGAGCGCTTATGAACACAAGGATTGGAAACGGGTGGATACAATCTATAGACATGCAAGGGAACGCATGATGGCGGGCGATACTGTCATCTTGCAGCGAGACGTACCTAACCGTGCTCCTATTGCAGTACGAACCTTCGAACAGCTGGATGAGCTGGAAGAATGGATTCGCCATATGGAGGACGAGTACTGTCTAGCAGAACCCTATGCGTAATGGAACATTCCATCTATGATGGTTACGAATTTGAGCCGCTGAGCATTCAGCGGCTTTTGTTTTTCTCTTAGAGGACTAGAAGGGGAATCGAGCGTTATGGAGAATGTCAGTGATAGAACGATACATCTTGTCATGTTCATCCGTAGCGGTTCATACACGTTATGAGAGTTCGTAACCTGGGTTACTGGGTTGGGGAGGGAGTTATGTGATGAGGAACAGGCGGGATACGTTTGTTCAAGAAATGGAGAGCGGACGTAACCTAAAGGTAATGACATTCAATATCTGGAGAGGCAGTACTTCGATTGTTCAGGTTGCGGAAGCCATTCGAACCGCAGAAGCGGATGTGATCGGCATACAAGAAGCAGATGGACAGCTTCCTGCGCTCGCTCGCAAGCTGAACTTTTACTATGATGAGGGGCACAGTATTTTGAGCCGGTATCCACTTCATCAATCGGCGCATAAGGAGTTCATTTGGGTAGAGGTTGCGCCGGACGAGGTGGCTGCCATGAGCAATGTTCACCTGTGCCACGAGCCGTATGGACCCTATGACATACGGGATGGGCTGAATGCTGCAGCTGCGGTGGCGAACGAGAACCGAATTCATATGCAGGAGATGAACAGTCGGTTCCATCTGCTCGGACAATTGGCAAGTCAAGGCGTTCCCGTGTTTCTCACAGGCGATTTCAATGCTCCATCCCATCTGGATTGGACAGATGAAGCGAAGAGCATGCACTTTGGCGTAGCTGTCGAATGGTCGGTATCCATACGATTGGAGCAGCTACAGTTTCGAGATTCCTATCGGGAAGTGCACTCGGATCCGCTCACGAAGCCGGCCGTGACTTGGACGCCAGGAGGGAATGGACATATTGAACCGGATGAAGTCCATGATCGAATTGATTTTGTCTATGCGGGAGGGCCGTCTGCTACGATTGACAGCTGTATTGTAGGCGAGAGAGGTCCCTATACTGATATTGCGATTACGCCATGGCCGTCTGATCATCGGGCAGTTGTCTCTACCTTCGAACTCATTCCTGCAAGGATTTCGATGGATCTTGGATCATCCATTCAAGTGAGCCATGAACGGATAGTCCAAGGTAAAGGGACAATTGAAGCGAGCCGGAATATTGAATAAGGAATAGGGGCATAGGGATACGGTACTCCGTGGGGTACCGTATTTTGCTGTTGATCAAGTGCAGGGGGAAGCGGAGGTTAGGCCATTATTTGACTGAGTGCAAATCTTTCATTCTAGTAAATCAAAATCATCCTGACCATTGTTGTGCAATGAAAGCGAGTTAGGAGGCTTGCCTTTGTCGGGCAACGAGCATGCTGCATAACATATAGTCAGGGTCTGCGAGTGCTTCGTCAATACTCTAGCAGAGGCATTGAAAGTGCTAGATACAGGCCAAAGTGTATACGACTGCAGAGGAGGGCAAGCATGGACCGATTCAATCTTCTACTCAAAACGGGTGCTGCAGCTGTTGGAGGGACGTTTTCGTTTGTATTTGGAGGATGGCCTGCGTTAGTTCAGGTTCTGTTAACGATGGTAATATTAGATTATGTGACAGGGATGTTAGCTTCCGCTGTTGAAGGGAAATTGTTGAGCCGGGTCGGTCTTATCGGGATAGCGCGCAAAGTATTCATTTTCTTCATTATTGCACTCGCTCATCAGATCGATATCGCGTTTGACAGCAAAGAGATGATTCGAGATGCGACAACCTATTTTTATATGGCTAATGAAGTGCTTTCGATTGTTGAGAATGGAGGCCGACTCGGTGTGCCAGTCCCAAATGTAATCAAAAAGGCGATTTTTGTATTGAAGGATAAAAGTAACGATCGAGACGACAGTCAGAAGGGGGATAAGCGAGACAATCAGCAGGAGAAAGATGACAACTTCCCTCAAATCTAAACCGTTGTTCAAAAAGGACGAGCCTTGAACGCGATTTCGCGGTGGAAGGAGTGGCCTCAGATAGCTAGTATATTTGATACTGGTCAATGAGCGGATGATGGTTATCAAGTTGCTTGTTTTCCAGCCGTATACTGCGGGACACGATGACGAAGGGCTGTTTCAGAGCGTTGTTAGTTGGCTCTTGGGCAGCCTTTTTTGCGGATTTAATTATGGAATGTACATATGCCCCAAGCAGGCTAAAAGGATATGAATATCATAGACATTATCAAAGCACGACATAAATTTATGTAAGGGGACAGGTGGGCATATGAACGGAGAACATGTGATTCGCATAACGACCAAACCTTGGAGTAATAAGCTGAAATTCGAATACGCCCAGGCGAGCAGGCTGGCGTCCGGAAGCATATGGCCACCCTCTGGGTGCGCGCTAATATTTCCTGCTCCGCCGGTACCGCCGACTCCACCGGAGACGGGCAAGGTGCTGAAGGTAGAAACGTTCCAATTCATTACAAGAGGCGACGGGGTAAAATTCACGTACACGAACGAGGATGCGTTGCCGCAATACGGAAGCTCGGACATACTGGATCCGGCAACTGTATCCTACACGAACTTGTTCATCAACGGCGTTCTTCAACCGCTTATTGTATACAAGGTGTCGGCTGGGGTATTAACAATTGATGAGGTACCAGTGGACGGCGTTCCTATAACGCTTCAGTTCATACGAATTTTTCATGCGGAAATGGGATGAATCGGATCAGGAAGCGAACAAACTTAAGAAAGCGGGGAACCAATCATGAGGGGCCTATTAGCAGCACGCTTCCTATACTCGAAACGTAATCTCGATCAGCAATCTTTCAGCAGGAGGTGAAAAAATAGGATACATATATTACCTTGAGTTAGTCTTTTGACTAAAGAAGGCACATTTCTCTTTCTTTCTCTAAGATTGCTGGAGGAGGGTGCTTTTTTCTGGCGTTTTCATTTAGTTCTATGGCATTCTGCTCATTATTGAAAAAGGATCCAATATTCAACCGACCTGAGCGTTCACCGTGTCATGTACACAATCAGTTCCGCTAGAATCAGCATTAAATAAGGTATCCCAAAAGAGGAGTGAAATAAATGGCAATTATTAAACCGTTTCTGGCAGGCAGGAAATTCAGTTCGACCATCGGAGCAGGCACGGGAACAGGTGCTGCGTTTACGATTGCGGTCACAGCATTTACAAATGATACTGGTGCTGCAGCAACTTCATTTCCAGCCTCATTTACCTACTATGACCTTTATATCAATGGGGTTCTCCAAATGGGAGATACGTCTACAGTCACCACAACAACAATAACAATCCCTGGCGGGGATGCGCTTGATCCTGCCACGCCGCTCGTGGTTGAGTTTATTGTGAATTAACCAAGATCGATTGTTTCATATGCTGATCATAGACTGTTCTGGTTATATTCCAGGACAGTTTTTTTTGTTGGGTTCTAAATGTGTTTTTTCTTCAAGACAACTGCAAGGTACAATACTTGTCCAACTTGCATCTAATATAGCATCCCTTAAGAAAAGGAGGAGAAAAGAATGCCTATTACTCAGCCATTTATAGCAAGTCGGAAATTTGCAGCTACGACTGGAGTCGGGACTGGCACAGGCGCCACATTCGCGGTTGCCGCAACAGCTTTTACGAATGACGCTGGTGCTGCAGCAACAGCATTCCCAGGTTTATTCTCTTATTATATTCTCTATATTAATGGCGTCATTCAGACAGCAGATACGTCGACAGTCACGACAACAACGATAACGATTCCTGGAGGAGATGCGCTTGACCCTGCTACCCCAATCCTCGTCGAATTTGTCGTAACGTAATGCCGATATATAAATAGTGTTTGTGTTTAAATATCAAGTTGATCCAAGGCAAGCCTTGGATCAACTTTTTTTCAAGACGCATCATAAGTTCCATACATAAGGGTTTCTGACAAATTAAAACGGGTGCCTATTGCTAGGACACCTTCATGGGAGATGTGGAAATGGATAAACGGTATTAAACGGTCATGATGGATAAACACTTATAGAATAAGGGAAGCGCACTGTTGGTAATGGACTAAAAAAGACGAAAAAATGTAATGATTAGTACAATTAGTCCCCAAATTTCAAGTTTAGTCCCCATCGCCACTGAATAATACATCATCAAAAATGGAAGTTGTCTTTCGATCCACTGATTCGAAAATATGCCCATAGACGTCCATGGTTGTTCCTATTTTAGAATGGCCCGATCGATTAGATATCGTTTTAGCATGAGCACCTTCTCCGATCGATGAATAAGAGTGGGAGCTGATCGGCAGCAGGCTGCAGGAATCTATGCAGGAGCAAACTGTTTTAACTATGGAGATCTACGACCCATTCGAGAGTTGTATGCTTACAGGTATTGTGTTAAGTGTAGACTCACTTGGTAAACGCGTTAGGTTGCTAACTCGATGGGGAAAGGCAATGGGTGAGTGTGGACGACATTTTAAATGTTCAATAACTTAGGTGAATCCCCAAGCTAGTCGAATTCCTTTCATGTAGGTTTTTCATTGGGTATACTGGATAAAAAGGAAGGTGGTCAAATGAAGGTGCTTGGGATTCCAGTAGATGGTGTAAAGACCGGCGAGAATGATCCTTATGTCGAACTCGATGTAAAAGATAATGATTGATCAAAGCTCTAGGTCATCTAGGGCTTTTTTTGTTGGTTCATAATGTCAATTAACATTACCATACTCTCAGATACTGTCTTATAATAGTCTTATATAACTATAAAAGGGTGGTGCAAAGTGAGTCAGTCTTTAACTTACATATTATTTAGTACCCTCGATGCTGCAGTTGTTAATGCTTTGATCCTAAAGATATATAAGCAGCCTTTATTAAGGTACAAGTATAAAATACTTGTTTTATCCGTAGCATTAGTAATATGTTCATTTTTAATGAGGACTGTAATTAATTTACCTGCTTTGGATTTGCCCTTGCAATATATCATATTTGTAATGTTTTACTATTCCGTGTTGGAATACAGGCTGCATTATGCAGCATTTATCATCGGATCAGGATTATCGGCATACATATCGATCCAAATGATTGTATACTACTGTTTGGCCACCATAGGGATAGCTGATAAATCAGTAATATTTGCATATACGGGGTTCTCTGTCAACGCTATTCAATTATGTTCTATTGTTGTTGGTGTGGCCATTGCCTTATTCCTATGGATGACGGGAAGAGGATTTTCATTCATCATCGTGCCGCCTCATGATACATTCAGAATTAAGTATTCGGAGTATAGTCATCGAATTGTTGTTATTTCGGGAATAATATCGGCAGTAACGATATTCCTGACTTTAATAATAATCCTATCTCAAAATTACATATTGCTCATGATACTTTCATTAGCAAGCTTTGGCATTGCTTACTATTACTCGGATCGGGGAGATTACGAAAGTGTTAGAAGCGATATCGAGAAACATTGCAATAAAATTGAAGAAGAACAACCCTGAGAGTGATGTTGATATAGAGGTTTTAGAATATGGAATTGCAATGAAATTAAATAAATATGGAGTAATCTTGATTACAGTTACTTTAGGGACTATCTTCGGATATCTATATGAATCTATACTAGCATTAGTGGCGTTAGCTGCTATTAGAAGGTTTTCTGGAGGGGCACATTTTTCTTCACTAACTGCGTGTATGATCATATCCTCATTATTTTGTGTGATAACGCCTATGATACTCCTATCGAAAACGACTGCTGTTGTTTTGACTTTGGTATCCGTTTGTATCTATTATTTTCGAGCCCCAAATTGGTTTGAGGAACTTACTGTCCAGAAAAATGATATACTGTATAAGTACATAGCAATGTTGATAGCAAGTGGTAACTTAATCCTGCAATCTAGTGTTATAGCGATTGTTCTCTTTGTACAAGCCTTAACATTATTACCGAAAGGAGGTGTCAAGGATGAAAAAGAACATTGAAATGTTTCTAATGAAACAATTAGAGAAAAGTGCCGAAAAGGAAGCGAAAAAAGCAAAGATCGTTTTCGGTGCTAAGAAACTCCCAACAGCTTTGAAGAACGTAAAGCATGAGAATTAAAATGGTACTCTGAAAAGTTCATCATATCCAGCAATATAATGCTTTAGCAGCCGTATACATCACTTCAGTGAAATTAGTGAGCGGTTAAGAGCATAGTTGGATATTGCTTGGACAGAGTATCCCGCTTTTGGCTAAGTCCCCATTAAGTCCTCACACCAAGATAATCTCGCTGAATAAATCAACATGTAAAGAACGTTTGAAATCTTAATGTAATAAGGGTTTGGAGTAAATTAAAACGGGTGCCCTATTGCTAGGACACCCTCATGGGAGAGGAGAAACCGGACGAAGAGCTTATGGGGAAACGTAAGTCTTCTCCGCGGTTGTCTACGACATTCGATGATGTCGATACTTTAATGATTGCCCGATTGGGCAGAAATATACATGTCGAAAAAAAATTGTAGGGCTCGATAAATGATGCCGCTTTCTCACATCCTATAACCAAAATGGACATGCCCGGCTGTATAAGCAGGGTTGATGGTCACATAGGTAGGAGGAGATCGAGTTGAGGCATCTGATTATATACGCACATCCCAATCCGAACAGCTTCAATCATGCCATTATGGAAATGGTACAAGCTGAATTGGAGGATCAGGGACATGCCGCATTGGTTCGCAACTTGTATGAAATGGAGTTCAATCCGGTGCTGTCGGCTAAAGACTTCGAATTGTTCGGACAGCATGAGCTGCCCCCTGATATTGAGGAGGAGCAGGGTCATATTACGTGGGCAGATCATATCATCATGATTTATCCAATCTGGTGGGCAAGTATGCCTGCCATTATGAAGGGGTACATCGACCGTGTGTTTTCGTATGGCTTCGCCTACAAATATGGTGCTGACGGCATAGAGAAGCTGCTGTTAGGGAAGTCGGCGCTGCTCTTGTCCACACATGGCAACACACATGAGCAATATGAGCAGAGCGGCATGTATGAGGCCATGCAGAAGACGACAGATAGCGGCATTTTTGAATTTGTCGGCATGAAAGTGCTTGTACATCGGTTCTTTGCCTCCGTGACGACAATTGACGATGAAGCGCGCAAGCAGATGCTTGTTAGTGTGAAGGAACTGCTGCAGAAGCTGCATCGCTAAGTTGACGTTGATAGATAAGGCTTCTTATCGGGAACCCTAATTTCCGGATAAGGAGCTTTTCTTTTTATAGAGGGATTGTGTGATGAAGAAGCTAACTCTGAATGAGGACACGTTTTCCTTTTTCAAATTAGGAGAAAATGTGATACGATAAACGTCGAAATACATGAAGTTTACCGTTACATACCATCATGATTATACGGATAAGCTGCGCTGAGGCGCATAAGAATGGGTGGAGTGAATTGAGAGTTATTTCAGGAACAGCAAGAGGTCGCTCGTTGAAGCCGGTACCCGGCATGGGGACGCGGCCGACGACAGATAAAGTCAAGGAAGCCTTGTTCAGCATGATCGGGCCGTATTTTGACGGCGGCTGTGTGCTGGATCTGTTCGCAGGAACAGGTGGACTTGGCATCGAGGCGCTAAGCCGTGGTGCGGAACAAGCGATATTCGTGGACAAGGATCCCAAGGCTGTCGAAGTTGTGAAGCACAACGTTCAGGCGGCAGGGGTCGCGGAGCAGAGTGAAGTATACCGCAATGATGCCAAGCGGGCGATTAAGGCATTAACGAAGCGTGATATTTCATTTGAACTTATTTTTCTTGATCCGCCATATCGATTGAAGGATGCGGACGAACTGCTGGAAGGCATGTGGAATGACGGGTTAATCTCGGAGGATGCGACGATTGTCGTTGAGCATGACTCGAAGCATGAATATCCCGAAGAGATCGGTCCTCTCTACGTATGGAAGAAAACAGAGTACGGAGAAATTGGAATTACGGTATATCGGGTCAAGGAACAGACAGAGAAGGAAGCTGAGCTTGAACAGAACGCATAAGCTTCTAACCATATGAGGAAATGAAACGCGCAGAAGAATTTAATCTGCTGTAGGGCATAAGGAGGATCCATTGTCATGACGGAACATACAGAGCAAGTGCATGAGCCGCGCATTGCGGTGTATCCGGGAAGCTTCGATCCGGTTACACTTGGGCATCTTGATATTATACAACGAGCGGCTAAGCAATTTGATAAGCTCATCGTAGCGGTGTTGAACAATTTGTCGAAGCAGCCAACGTTCAGTGTAGAGGAACGGAAGGAGCTTCTTGGGCAGATTACTCAGCATATCCCGAATGTGGAAATTGACAGTTTCCGTGATTTGCTGGTCAATTATATGGAGCAGAAGCAGGGCCATGTGATCGTGCGCGGAATTCGCTCTGTCACCGACTTCGAATATGAGCTGCAGATGGCTTCCACGAATCAGAAGCTTAACCCACGAGTGGAGACGATATTCATGATGACGAATCCGAAATATTCCTATCTGAGCTCAAGCATGGTCAAGGAAATTGCGAAATTCAATGGTGACGTCAGCGAATTGGTGGCACCTGAAGTAGAATTGGCACTGCGTGATAAATACAAAGATACGAAGTAAGCAGCAGGTCCATGTCGCCAGTATGAATCAACGGTCGATATGGACTTTTTTGTTTAGCCTCGGGTGAACAGCCGTCCAACGGTTTGTGCCAGTATGAATAAAGTGAATAGGAATAGACAGGCTACGGGAATGAGCATGGAAGCTTGAGCCCATATTGGCAAATGACTAATGAAAGTCAATAACGGAAGCAGGCTGCTTGATTCCGCGATCACAGGCGCATCATAGGCATTGGATGGGTTGGTTGCTAGCGTACATAATGCTGACATTGCTGAATCTGATGATTGGAGCAGGGAATGAAGTGGCGACCATAGCATATAAGTAAGCAGAAATGCACATAAGGCATGAAGCAGACGGGATAGTATAAAATGGCCGAAGCGTAGATCCGTCGTCTTCATAATGCTGTGAACTTGAAGAAGAGCACTGATGCCGCTCCAGGCAATAACGGAACTGAGCAGCGCTGCTTGAAATACAGGAGATGAGAACGCTGCTGAACCGAGCGTATATGCCGCTAAATTTACTTCAAGCAATCCGTTCAAGATATATTTGCCAAGCTCCTGCGGAATTGCGATGCGCAGCACTTGAATGATAACGGAGAATATCATCATATAGCCGCCGACCATCATTAAGGTTTGGACAGCTGAAGTAACGGACTCGCCCAGCATTCTGCCGAAGGGACGGCCATCCTGACGATGGGCGCCCTCCATCTGCCCAATGATCCGTTGGTAGAATTTCTGGTGAGATTTCGATAGTGAAGCAGATGTGCGTAATGGTTGCGACTCAGGGCGCATGCGGTGAATGAACCGCATTAGAAGTGTAGTTAGGATAGAGGAAGCCCAGTGAATAATGGCGATGATTAGCCCAAGCTCAGGCTTCTGCATAAACCCAACACCTACGACTGCTATAATAAAAAGGGGACTGCTCGTATGGGACAGACAGAGCAGCCGCTCAGCTTCCTGACGAGATAGAACCTGTTGATTGCGCAGTTGGGCAACAGCCTTGGCTCCTGCTGGATAGCCGGCCGTCCAGCCGACCGCCCACGCCCAGCCGCCAACTCCAGGCAGACGGAACAACAAACGCATAAGGGGGTCCAACAAGGAACCAAGTCCATGGACGAATCCATAAGCATAGAGCATTTCAGACAATACTAAGAACGGCAGCAATGCCGGGAATATAATGTTCCACCATATTTTCAAGCCTTGAAGTGATGCTTGGAATGCTTGATCCGGATACGATACAATGCAAATAACGAGAAGAACTGCCATACTTCCCATCAACAGCGTCGTTAACGGGTGTTGGGATAGCGGCGTTCGAAATGAAAACATGATGTTCACCTCTTGCAACAGTATTGGAAGTAGGGTACTTCCACATATGTACGTACCAAAGACAGGCTTTAGACCAGTTTGTACAACGAAGCAGGGGCGAGCGGAAGCAGCAGGAGGGAATGCAATAATGGAAGAAGAAGCAGTACGTGACAGCCAAGGCTCGAAGCGTTGGCGATTAGGCAGTTGGAAATGGTTCTTTGCAGCACTCTTGTTCTTGTATGTGATGGTGTATATGCCAACACCATATGTGATATATACGCCGGGCAGTGCCGAGCAGGTGAAGCCAATGGTAAGTGTCCAAGCTGGAGACGACACAGAAGAAGGGACATTTATGCTTACCACGGTGCGCCGCACATATGCGAACCTTGCATTGCTATTATGGAAATCATTTGACCCGCATGCCGAGTTTGGGAAGAAGGCGGATTCCCTACAAGGAAGAAGCGAACAGGAATATGTGACTGAGCAATTGTTCAACATGAGTGATTCCCAGCTAGGCGCGGTACTGGCTGCCTATAACCAGTTGAAGATCCCGTACCAATTGAAATCCGAAGGCGTGTATGTTATTTACAACTACCCGAACCTTGCGCACAATGAGTTCGAGACCAATGATCGGATCATCGAAGTCGATGGTAAGCCGGTTAATGATTTCGAAGCATTACAAGCAGTTATGAAGGGCCGCAAAGCTGGAGAAACGGTGCAGGTCAAGGTTGAGCGTGACAAGAAAGAGAAGCTTGTAAAGGCGACATTGGTGGAACTGACGGATCCAAATAAGAAAGAGGAGAAGCGAGTTGGCTTTGGTCTTCGGTACGGACAACGCAAGGAAGCTATACCTGAGGATAAAGGAAAAACCATAACCTTCAAAGACAGTGACATTGGCGGTCCATCCGCTGGGCTTATGTTTACCTTGGAGCTGATAAACCGCTTAACCCCAGGAGACTTAACTGAAGGCTATCGGATAGCAGGAACAGGAACGATTGAACCTGGCGGGAATGTAGGTGTGATTGGTGGCATTCAATTTAAGGTTGTGGCTGCTGATCGTGAGAAGACGGCGCTATTCCTTGCTCCAGAAGGCAATTATGCGGAAGCGAAGGCGAAGCTCGAAACGATGAATACGAAAATGAAGCTGGTATCGGTACGTACAGTGGGCGATGCACTGAACGCAATTCAGAAGTTTGGCGCCGAGCAGAAGACTGCTCAGTAAACGTATAGAGTAAAGCGAAGGGCTCGTGGAATAAGTAGCGGCGAGCTTTAATAGCATGAAGCAAAGCTTGTCTGATCATGGAGTGGGCAACTATCGTGATGCAGATATGAGGGAATACAGGCTGATATATCTTCTCAATATGAAATAAGGGCTAGATAGACAAAAGATCGAGGTGGGGGACGAATGCTCCCATGCTCGATCTTTTGTGCTTATTCTTCCCTCAGTTTGATTGATGTCGCCGAGGTGACTCGTAATAGTCCCGATAAGCATCACGAGCATTCCAACGCTCAAAGGCGTTCGCATACAGCGATGTTGCTCGGATATCAGCTTCCAGACCGCAATAACCTCCGAGATTGAAGTTATCGCGATTCACGCTTAACACAATCGGCAGTTCTGCGCTTTGCTTCATTCGCTTCAGCAGGGCGCGTCCTGTGTCCGTGAACCCAAGAACTCTAATGTACCAGGGCCCTTTCTTCAAGCCATCGGATCCAAAATGGAATTTGTCATGGTGAAGCAAAATATGCGCGAGCATCCGCTGCAGCTTCGTTCGGGTATAGCGCTTCGTCTTGAGCTGCTCAAGCAGGGATTCCACGCGTTGTGCTGTCATTTGGCCGAGTGCCTGTTTCACCCGATACTCGAGCCCTTCCGTAACCTCTAGATGACGCGCAATGGATTCAGGGGACAACTGATGTAGTCGATATATCAGCTCACGCGTATAACAATCCCAGCTCATTGGTGCTCTGCCGAAGCGATGCTCCTGCTCAAGAATACGCAGTGTGCTTGACGGCAAATATTGTGCGCATGTCTCGAGAGTGCCTTCTTCCGTCCATAATCGTCTAATGGCGGTTGCGCTCGCGATTGAGCCTTCTGGTGCTTCCGTATCATGGTAGCCGGCCTGAGTGCGAGCAATCGTGTGCGGTTTGATTGCGCTATTCAATCGGCGGAGCGCCATTACATAGTGCAGGCCAAGGGAATTGTTGGGCTGCGCCATCCAGTCTGCAGCCTCGGATGAAGAAGGGCTGGTGCGGCTTGCCGTCATTGCTTGTCCCGCTGCTGCGGCATAAGCAGCAGGGTAGGTTAAACCTGCCTTCAGATGCTCCTGCAGCTGATCTGTGAAGCCCGAAGGCTCGTTAACGAGGATATCTGCTGCACGTAAGAACGGTTCAACATCACCAAGCTCGCTGCCGAAGCAGAGAGCGTCAACTACGCCTGTCGCTTGCAGGGTGGCAACAGCGCCGTAGGCGAACCATTCCGCAGGCTGAACAGCGTAGGCCACAGGCAATTCGAGGACAAGGTCGACGCCATTTGCAAGTGCCATATCCGTTCGCGACCATTTATCGGTCAAGGCTGGTTCGCCACGCTGTAGGAAATGTCCGCTCATGACAGCGACCACTGCGTCGCAATTTGAAACTTTTTTCGATTGCTGGAGATGATATACATGACCGTTATGCATCGGATTGTATTCAACAACGATTCCGAGCGTTCTCATTCACGTCTCTTCCTTTCAGGCGCTGAATGCGGTAATATGGTATCTCAATAGTATCTATAGTAGATGCATTGAATGCTTATTGACGGATCTCTTTCCCAGACAATCCACGGGTATTGATAATCAAATCATACCATGATTGAATGGTTTTCCATAGGAAGGGGAATCGCGCTCCGGCTCTGGCAAACTGTCAAACGAATTTGGTTGACAAAGCATGACGTTAATCGCTATAATTAATTTTGTTTGTTTGGAGTGATAGTATGGAATTTCGATTTCGAGACATAGTTGCTGGTAGAGGGGAAACGCAGATTGATACGGCATTTCGTGCCGATGAGGTAGCGCGTGAGCGCTCTGATGTTGCCATTTCTGAACCGGTTCATGTCGAACTGTCGGTAAAGGCGGAAGGTGATGGGTTCGCTCGAGCTCATGGCAAGCTGACTGCTAAGATGGAACTGCAATGCTCGCGTTGTTTAACATCGTTTACCGAGACGTACGTTATTCCGTTTGATGAGCAGTTCAAGCTGAAGGACTCTACTGATCTTCCCGCTGAAGGAGATGAGGAGGACGTCATTACGGTGGCGGACGACCTTGTCGACTTGAAGCCTTACGTGGAAGAGGCGCTCTTAATGAACTTGCCGTATGCGCCGCTATGCGACGAGGCGTGCAAGGGTTTGTGCCCGACTTGCGGCACGAACCGCAACGAACATCCATGCGGATGCTCGACTGAGCGAATCGACCCGAGACTGGCGGGGTTACAAGATTTCTTTAAGAAATAGAAAGCTGACAGTAGAAATAACACGTAACTTGGGTAAGGAGGTGTAAACATGGCAGTACCTCAAAGAAGAACGTCGAAAACACGTCGTGACAAGCGCCGTACGCACTTCAAATTGTCCGTGCCGGGCATGGTAAAATGCGAACAATGCGGTGAGTTGAAATTGGCGCACCATGTATGCAAAGTGTGCGGAACATACAAAGCTAGAGAGATTATCAAACAATAATCGGATATCTATGCAGGAAAAGTAGTACTTCGTGATCTCACGGGTGCTACTTTTTTTGTTCTCTCACCCTGGATAATATTAGGAGGGAAAGAGGGGGTATAAAAACTGGTGCTTTCCTTTAGACCCATTTTTATATATACTACTCTTAGTACCAGGTTCTAAATACCTTTTTTCAAATCGATGAAAATGATCTATGATATACATAAGGGTTGGACAGTCAGCTTATGCGGCAAGCCAAGCCTTTAGCATATTGGGCAAAGAGCAAAGGTGGTGCGGGACATCGAGCGTTTACCTAAGAGACAGCGTCAGCAGCAGCTGGCCGCAATCATTGAAGAGAATCCATTCGTGACTGATCAGGAATTAACCCGCAAGTTGAAGGTGAGTATCCAGACGATTCGGCTTGACCGGATGGAGCTCGGGATTCCTGAATTAAGGGAACGATTGAAGCTAATGGCAGAGCAATCCTACGATCAAGTAAGATCCTTGCCGCTACATGAAGTTATTGGTGATATTGTTGACCTGCAGCTGGATCGCAGCGGGATATCGATATTTGAAATCCGTGATGAACACGTCTTCTCAAGAACACATATCGCACGCGGTCATCATCTGTTCGCGCAAGCGAACTCGCTTGCGGTTGCGGTCATTAATGACGAGATTGCATTAACGTCATCAGCGGATATTCGCTTTCTTCGTTCCGTGAAGCTGGGAGAGAAGTGTATCGCGAAAGCGTATGTACGCTCAATTTCAGGCGAACGAAGCAAGGCGAAGGTGGAAGTGTTTAGTTATGTGGGAGAAGAAATGGTGTTCCAAGGGAACTTTGTCATTTATCGTTCGGCAGGAACGGTGATTAGCAGCGAAGGAGGAGAACTGCATGAGAATCGCCATTGATGCGATGGGTGGAGATCATGCGCCGAAGAGCAATGTAGAAGGTGCATTGGCGGCAGCCAAGGAATGGTCGGATGTTGAACTGCTGCTTGTGGGAGACGAAGCAAAGCTCACTCCGTATATGACCACTTCCCCATCGAATGTGCGCATCATTCATGCGCCAGATACAATTGAAGCGGATGACGAACCGGTTAAGGCAGTTCGTCGCAAGAAGGAAGCCTCGATGGTTGTTGCGGGACGTATGGTTCGTGAAGGTGAAGCGGATTGCATGATATCGGCAGGCAATACGGGAGCGTTGATGACGACAGGCCTTCTCATTGTAGGCCGTATGAATGGTGTGGAGCGGCCTGCACTGGCTCCAATGATCCCGACGATGGATGGCAGAGGCGTGCTAGCGCTGGACTTGGGTGCGAACATGGATGCCAAGCCTGAGCATCTTGCGCAGTATTCCTTGATGGGCAGTATTTATCGCGAGAAGGTACATGGCATGGCGAAGCCGCGCGTCGGACTGCTGAACGTAGGTACAGAGGCGATGAAGGGCAATGAATTGACGAAGCAGGTCTATCCGCTGCTCGCGGAGCTGCCGATTCAATTCGTAGGCAATGTCGAAGCCAGAGACGTATTGGAGAGTACTTGTGACGTACTCGTGTGCGATGGATTTGCTGGCAATGTCATGTTGAAGTCGCTGGAAGGAACGGCAAGCTCATTATTTGGCGTGTTGAAGCGGGAGTTCACGCGTACATGGTATACGAAGCTTGCGGCAGCGATGTTGATGCCAGCACTTAAGGGCTTGCGCAAGACGATGGATTACAAGGAACATGGCGGAGCTCCGCTGTTAGGCTTGAACGGACTTGTAATTAAGGCGCACGGCTCTTCAGATGCGCGAGCCGTTCATAATGCAGTTCGGCAAGCACGTTTAGCGCTGCAAAATGATTTGATTGAGACGATTTCTATGGGAGTCGGCGGAACTAACAGTGGGAAGTGAGTGATGCGTGATGAGCTTACGGTCAGTAGGAATTATTGGGACAGGTAAGTACGTACCCGAACGTGTGTTGACAAATGCGGACATGGAGAAAATGGTCGATACAAACGATGAGTGGATTGTATCACGAACGGGAATTAAGGAGCGCCGGATCGCGGCAGAGCATGAGGCAACCTCTGACTTGGCTTTTTATGCAGCGGAGAAGGCACTGGAAGCGGCGGGCATCTCAGCAGAAGAATTGGACTTGATTGTCGTAGCTACTGTTACACCAGATATGTCATTCCCGTCCACCGCTTGTCTTGTTCAGAAGCGGCTTGGGGCGACGAAAGCGGCAGCATTCGATTTGTCAGCAGCATGCTCTGGATTTGTATATGGACTTGCTAATGCAAGCAACTTTATTGCAATGGGCACATACAAGTACGCACTTGTAATCGGTGCAGAATGCTTGTCGCGCATTACGGATTACACGGATCGCAATACTTGCATCCTGTTCGGAGATGGTGCGGGTGCAGCGGTGCTTGGTCCAGTACCGGAAGGCCGAGGATTCCAATCCTTCGTGCTTGGCGCAGACGGCAATGGCGGTGAACTTCTGAAAATTGAAGCCGGTGGTTCGCGTATGCCTGCGTCGGCGGAGACGGTTGAAAACAAGCGCCATTATCTTTATATGAACGGTCGCGAAGTATTCAAGTTCGCTGTTCGCATTATGGGAAATGCGGCAGAAGAAGCGCTTGAGAAGGCAGGGAAGAAAAAGGAAGATGTTAGCTTGATGGTTCCACACCAGGCGAATACGCGGATTATCCATGCAGCTCTGGAGCGGCTGAACCTGTCGGAGGACAAATGCGTTATTAATTTGCCTTACTATGCGAATACGTCGGCAGCTTCCATCCCGCTTGCACTTGCAGAGGCTGCAGAGCAAGGCCGCATTCAAGAGGGAGACACGATCCTGCTCGTTGGCTTCGGCGGCGGCTTGACATGGGGAGCTTCGGTTATCGTTTGGTAGAGGGATGTCCTTCTCCGTGATTAAGGAAAGCACAGTTCTGATTTATACTCATTCATGGATAAATTAAGGAGTGGACAATCTTGGGTAAAATTGCATTCGTTTTTCCTGGACAAGGTGCTCAAGCGGTTGGTATGGGCAAGGACGTCTATGAGGCCGTTCCTGCTGCACAGGAGGCTTTCGATACAGCAGAGCAGGTACTTGGATTCCCTCTGAAGGAGCTCGTATTCAATGGGCCAGAGGAAGACTTGAAGCAGACAGCAAACACGCAGCCAGCGCTTCTTGTTACGAGCTATGCACTGTATCGCGCGTTTGAAGCGTCTGGTGTTCGTCCAGACTTCGTCGCAGGACACAGCTTGGGTGAATATAGTGCGCTTGTTGTAGCGGGGGTTCTATCCTTCGAGGATGCAGTCGCAATTGTGCGGCAGCGCGGACAATTCATGGAGCAGGCTGTTCCGCATGGACAAGGTGCCATGGCGGCTGTATTAGGTGCAGAGCGCGAGCAGTTGGGAGCGCTGTGTGATGATATTAGCCGAACAACAGGTTCAGTAGAGATGGCGAACGTAAACTGTCCTGGCCAAATCGTTGTATCAGGTACAGCGGAGGGTGTAGCGGCGGTTGCCGAACGTGGGAAAGAGGCTGGCGCTAAACGTGTAAAACAACTGGAGGTTAGCGGGCCATTCCATTCACTGTTAATGAAGCCAGCAGCAGAACGACTGGGCGAAGTCTTGAAGACCGTTACCTTCCAAGATGCATCTGTACCGGTTGTGGCCAATGTATCTGCACGTCCAGAGGAAGCGGGCGAGCTACTTCGTGAGCTGCTCGTAGAGCAAGTGTTCTCGCCAGTATTGTGGGAAGACAGTGTGCGCTATATGATCGAGCAGGGCGTTGATACATTCATTGAGCTGGGTTCAGGCTCCGTTCTTGCTGGACTGATTAAGAAGATAGACCGTTCGGTGAAGATTGTATCGATCAATAGCCTAGCAGCCATAGAAGCGTATCTTGCAGAATAATAGCAATAGTTAGCAGTTATTCATACAATCGATATTCTATATCTATCTTATGTCTGCAATTATCATTCTAGTGATGCTGGGCGTAACCCGCTGCGGTATACGCCCGGGCAAGTATAAGGGAGGAACATGACCATGTCGAGCTTAGAAGGCAAAGTGGCGGTTGTCACAGGCGCTTCTCGCGGCATAGGACGAGCAATTGCGCTAAGTCTGGCTGAGGCTGGTGCAGATGTTGTTGTGAACTATGCAGGCAGCGAAGCGGCAGCTAAGGATACTGCAGCTGCGATCGAGGCAATGGGACGCAGAGCCATCACCGTTCAAGCAAATGTGGGCAAGACAGAAGAGGCGGATCTTCTTGTAAAGTCAGCGTTGGATCAATTTGGCCGTATTGACATATTGGTGAATAATGCCGGAATTACAAGAGATAATTTAATTATGCGGATGAAGGAAGAAGAGTTTGATCAAGTCATTGAGACGAATTTGAAGGGTGTATTCAATTGCGTAAAGGCAGTGACTCGCCCGATGATGAAACAGCGCTCTGGCCGCATTATTAATATCTCGTCCGTCGTAGGTGTAATTGGCAATCCGGGTCAAGCCAACTATGTAGCAGCTAAGGCTGGTGTAATCGGCCTTACTAAGGCGTCTGCGCGCGAGCTTGCATCCCGTGGCATTACCGTCAACTGTGTGGCGCCAGGCTTTATTGAGACAGATATGACAGATGCACTGTCTGAAGAGATGAAGGGGCAGCTGCTTAGTCAGATCCCGCTTAATCGTCTAGGTCAGCCAGAGCATATTGCGAAGGCAGTTCGCTTCTTGGCATCTGATGATGCGGAATATATGACAGGCCAGACGATCCATGTGGATGGCGGCATGTACATGTAGGAGGCTTCTCCGTTCATGGCAGCATGAACGTTAAGCGATATAATGGGTGGGTGTGCATAAGTGTTGAGCGATCAGCAATAATGCATCTTTTACCTAATAAGTGGAAACGACTGTGAGAGATCAGGTCGTTTCTACCAGCAAGCCGTTTTGATATGGCAATTTACAATGTTTTTTCGTATAATACCAAAGAGGAGGTGAACCGGATGTCAGCAGAAGTGTTGGAGCGTGTAAAGCGCATCATCGTTGAACGCCTTGGCGTTGATGAGGCAGAAGTAACGCTTGAAGCATCTTTCAAGGAGGATCTTGGCGCTGATTCCCTCGATGTTGTGGAATTGGTGATGGAATTGGAAGATGAGTTTGATATGGAAATCTCTGATGAAGACGCGGAGAAAATTACTTCGGTTGGAGAAGTAGTGAATTACATACAATCTCATACCTAAGTTACTGAGTCCCGTTCTTCGTTAACGGGACTTCTCCTCATTATTGCAATATCTGAATGCGGCGGTATGCCGCATTCTCCATCATATAGAAGCTTGAACTGCAGAAGTAGAGGTGATTCTGATTGAAGCACAGGGTTGTAGTGACCGGCATGGGTGTCGTGACCGCTCTCGGCTCGGATATTGAGACATTCTGGAATAACCTGTTGGAAGGGAAGTCTGGAGTATCTCACATAGAAGCATTTGATGTTACCGATTATCCGACGCAAATTGCCGCTTCCGTGAAGGATTTCAATCCAGAAGATTTCATGGATAAAAAAGAAACAAGGCGTATGGATCGATTTGTTCAATTCGCAGTAGCTGCAAGTAAGAACGCCTTGGAAGACGCGAAGCTGGACGTAAGAGAACAGACGAATCCAGATCGTGTTGGCGTTATCGTCGGATCCGGTATTGGTGGTCTTGGCACATGGGAAGATCAGCATACGATATTGATGGAGAAAGGCGTTAAGCGCGTTAGTCCATTCTTCATTCCGATGATGATTGCGAACATGGCATCTGGCCAAGTCTCCATCACTGTTGGAGCTCGCGGACCGAATACAGCAGCTGTATCCGCATGTGCGACGGGGACGCATTCCATTGGCGACGCATACAAGATTATTCAGCGCGGCGACGCGGATGTAATGATCTGTGGCGGAGCAGAAGCGACGATCCGTCCGATCGGTATGGCAGGCTTCTGCGCGATGCGTGCGATGTCGACTCGCAACGATGAGCCAGAGCGCGCTAGCCGCCCATTCGATGTAGACCGTGACGGTTTCGTTATGGGCGAAGGAGCAGGCGTACTTGTTCTGGAGTCGCTGGAGCATGCTCTAGCACGCGGCGCTCGTATCTATGGGGAAGTGGCTGGCTATGGGATGAGCGGTGACGCTCACCATATGACAGAGCCTGACCCGACAGGAGCAGCATTGTGCATGACTCGTGCGCTGGCGGATGGCGAATTGGCACCAGAGCAGATTGATTACATCAACGCACATGGTACCTCAACTCCAGTAGGAGATCGTTCGGAGACGAAAGCGATTAAGTCAGCGCTAGGCGACCATGCTTATAAGACAGCAGTGAGTTCAACGAAATCCATGACAGGGCATCTTCTCGGTGCAGCAGGCGGCGTAGAGGCAGTCATTTGCAGCTTGGTACTGCAGCATGGCATGATTCCACCGACGATCAACCTGGAAAATCAGGATCCGGAATGTGACCTCGATTACGTTCCGAACGTAGCTCGTAAAGCTGATGTACAAGTAGCGATGTCCAACTCATTTGGCTTCGGCGGACATAACGCTACAATTGTCTTGAAGAAATACGAAGCATAAGGAGTCAGACAGTTGAGTGTAGAATTGAAGCAGTTACAACAGAAACTGAACATTCATTTTCGGAACAGACAGCTGTTGAAACAAGCGTTCACCCATGCTTCCTATGTGAACGAACACCGCTTCGGCCAGCACCAAGACAACGAACGCCTTGAATTTTTGGGCGATGCTGTGTTGGAGCTGACGGTGTCAGAATTTTTGTATCACCGATGTCCGACACGGCCCGAAGGGGAGTTGACCAAGATGCGTGCTTCCATCGTCTGTGAGCCATCTCTTGTCAAATTTGCTAACCAGCTTGGTTTCGGCAAGTATGTTCTGTTAGGCAAGGGAGAGGAGCTGACGGGAGGACGTACGCGTCCCGCATTGTTGGCGGATGTTTTTGAATCGTTCATCGGCGCGCTCTATTTGGATCAAGGCTTAGAGGTGGTGCGGGATTTTCTGCGTGAGCATATCTTCCCGCAAATCACGCTTGACGGCAAGCTGCAGACGAATGATTACAAGACACAGCTGCAGGAATTGACGCAGCATCACAATTTGGGTTCGCTTGAATATCGAATTATCGAAGAGCGCGGCCCAGCACATGAACGTGAATTCGTATCTGAAGTATGTATGGGTGACGAATGTTTAGGTCGCGGAGTTGGCCGCTCGAAGAAAGAAGCGGAACAACAAGCCGCGGCACAGGCGCTCGAGCAATTAGTCATTCCGAAATCATAACGTACTGTAAGGCCGGCGCGTGCGTCGGCCAGTTTCGCAGAAAGAGCAAAGAACAGCGCGCGAAGCGAGCGGAATTGGAGCTGCTTACAGGCTGGTTTTTGCTCTTTCTTTGTCCGAAGCTACGTTACCGCGCGGAAATTTGACAGCATGTCCATGCGACGATTCGGATTCGCGATATGGTACAATAATCGTTGAGGTGATCGTAGAACGATGTTCTTAAAAAGGTTAGAACTGGCGGGCTTTAAATCGTTCGCGGATCGGACGGAATTAGAGTTCGTCCAGGGAATCACCGGCGTTGTCGGCCCAAACGGCAGCGGAAAGAGTAATATCTCTGACGCAATCCGTTGGGTGCTCGGGGAACAGAGCGCCAAGTCACTTCGCGGCGGCAAGATGGAAGACATTATCTTTGCAGGCAGTGATGCGCGCAAAGCAGTGAACTATGGAGAAGTGTCCTTAACGCTCGATAACAGCGATGAGACACTTCCGCTTGATTTCAATGAAGTGACGGTGACACGTCGTGTGCATCGAAGCGGCGACAGTGAATATTTTATTAATAAGCAAGCTTGTCGATTGAAGGATATCACCGAACTGTTCATGGACACAGGAATCGGGAAAGAAGCATATTCCATTATCGGACAAGGCCGAATTGAAGAAATCCTCAGTACTCGTTCAGAAGATCGTCGTGGGATATTCGAAGAGGCGTCTGGGATTGTGAAATACAAGTCTCGGAAGCGAGACGCGAAGAAGAAGCTGGATGAGACCGAGCAGAACTTGCTCCGCATTCACGATCTTGTGGTGGAATTAGAGGATCAGATCGGGCCGCTTAAGGAGCAGTCTGAGAAGGCTAGACACTATAAGCAGCTTCGTGAATGGTTGAAGAACAAAGAAATTGCAGTTTACGTTCATCAAATAGAGGAGCTTCACATCACTTGGCAACAGGCGAACGAGAAGCTAGGACAGTTGAAGGAACGTGAATTGTCCTTGTCAACGGTAGTAAGCGAGCATGATGCCAAGTTGGAAGTGCACCGCATTGAGCTTCGCAAGCTGGAAGAGGAGCTCGAGAAGCTCCAGGCAACGCTTCTTCATTACAGTGAGGAGTATGAGAAGTGCGAAGGACAAGGCGAGGTTCTGAGGGAGCGCAAGCGGAATCTGACGTCCAATGAGCAGCAGATGAAGACAACGCTGACGACGACTTCGGAACGAATGCGTGCGAAGCAGTTGGAAGTGCAATCTGTTCGCGAGAAGCTGTTGGCCTTGCAGACTGAACTGGCTGAAATTCGCGGACTTATTGTTGCCGAAGAGACACGGCTTGCTGGCGTAGCTGGCGGGACAAGCTCAGACGCGGAAGAGAGCTTGAAGGGTCAGCTGCTCGAAGTAATGAATCAAATGGCGCAGCAGCGCAATGATATTCGCTACTATGACCAGCAGAAGGAATCCCTGCAAAAGCGTCTTGATAAAATGAATACAGCACGCAACAAGCGCGAGCAGGAGCAGAAGGATCTTCAGAAGAAGGTCGAAGATGCCAAGCGCCGCAGTGAAACGCTAACAGGAGATTTGGCGTACATTCGTAATCGTTATCTTACAGAGAGTGAGCAGTTGAAGCAGGATGAGTCGCTTCTCTCCGAGACGGAGCAGGCTGTGCGCAAATGGCAGCAAAAAGCCGATGCAATGGTGTCTCGTCGTGATACGATGCAGGAGCTGCAAAATGACTTTGACGGCTTCATGCTCGGCGTACGGGAAGTGCTTAAGGCTGCACGTCGACCGAATGGATTGCAGGGCGTACATGGTGCGGTTGCGGAATTGATCCGTGTGCCAGAGCAATTGGAGACGGCGATTGAGACTGCACTTGGCGCAGCCTTACAGCATATCGTTATGGAGAATGAGTCGGTATCGCGGAATGCCATCATGTTCCTGAAGCAGCGTCAATTAGGACGTGCGACATTCTTGCCGCTGGATGTTATTCGACCACGCTCCTTACATGAGACAGATCGTCGTATTGTGAATGGTACGGAAGGCTTTGTAGGTGTAGCGGCGGATTTGGTAAAGTCGGACGACATGTATGCAAGTATTGTCGGCAGCTTGCTCGGCAATGTGGTCATTGCGAAATCGCTGGAAGATGCGAACCGAATTGCGGCGAAGCTGCAGTACCGTTATCGTGTCGTGACGCTTGAAGGCGATGTTGTCAATGCCGGCGGCTCAATGACAGGCGGAAGCTTGAATAAGAAGAGCGCGAACCTGCTCGGACGCCAGCGTCAATTGGAACAGCTGGAAGCAGATATTAAGGAAGCTGATAAGCAGCTTGCCAAGCTCACGGAGACGTATACGGAGCTGAAGCAGCGCACAACGACAGGACTGAAGCGGCTCGATGACCTTCGCGAGCAAGGCGAAACGAAGCGCATCAATGAACAGCAGCTGACGAGCGAGATTGCGCAGCTGGAGAAGGAAGAACGCCAGTTGGCAGAAGCGCTCGAGGTGGAGCAGCAGGAGCTTACACACGCTGCGGAGGAGATGTCCACGCTGGACGCTGGGCGTCGTACCGCGGAGGCTCGGCTTGACGAGCTGAAGATTGATGAGGATCGTCTGCATGTCTCGATAGAGACTGCTGAATCTGCACGCAAGGCGAACGAGTCAGAGAAGGAAGTGCTGCAATCGCAGCTTACGGACTTGAAGGTTCGTCAAGGGAAGCTCGATCAGGAATCTTTCTCGCTGCAGGAGCAGTTGACACGCTCTGAGCAGGAAGCCAAGGCGTACGAACATGAGTATACGCAGTTGACGCAAGGGTTGATTCAGGTACAGATTGATCTGGAGACCGCTGAGCGTGAGACGATGAAGCAGACTGAAGACTTGAACCATTTCCATGTGAAGAAACAAGAAACGGGCAAGCAGATTGAGTTCAAACGTGCGGATCGTGCGCAATGTGTGGCAAGACTGGAGCTTGCAGAAAGCGATACGAAGGAGCAGCGTACGGAGCTGAAGCAAGTGGAGGAGTCGATGCGTCAGACGGAGATTCAAGCGAATCGCCTTGACGTTGAACTGGATAACTTGCTGCGCAAGCTCAGTGAAGAGTACGAGATTAGCTTTGAACTGGCGAAGCATCGATACGTAGTACCTGAGAACATTGAGGAAGCGAAGCTGGAAGTGCGCGATCTGAAGAAACAGATTGCAGCACTTGGCGAAGTAAACCTTGGTGCGATCGATGAGTTTGAACGTGTGAATGAGCGCTATCAGTTCCTCAGTGAACAGAAAAATGATCTGATTGAAGCGAAGACGACGCTCTATCAAGTTATCCGCGAGATGGATGACGAGATGTCGAAGCGGTTCAAAGCAACATTCGATGCGATCCGCAAACAGTTCGTAGTCGTGTTCTCCAAGCTGTTCGGCGGTGGACGGGCTGATCTCGTTCTGATTGATCCGGAACATATACTGGAAACGGGGATTGACATTGTGGCGCAGCCACCAGGCAAGAAGCTGCAAAATTTACAGCTGTTGTCCGGCGGTGAGCGTGCCTTGACAGCAATGGCGCTGCTATTTGCTATTTTGCACGTGAAGCCAGTGCCGTTCTGCGTGCTTGATGAGGTTGAAGCGGCACTCGATGAAGCGAACGTTACACGCTTCGCCCAATATTTGCGTGAATTCTCCGAGCAGACTCAGTTTATCGTCGTCACGCATCGCAAAGGGACGATGGAAGAAGCTGATGTACTGTACGGTGTCACGATGGAAGAGGGCGGCGTATCGAAGCTCGTATCCGTGAAGTTGGAAGATGACGAAGCAATCATTGCATAAGGGGCGGGGAAGGACATGAGTTTTTTTAAGAAGCTGAAGGAAAGCATCGCGGCAAAGACCGAGTCCGTAACGAATATTTTCAAGGAAGGCTTGGAGAAAACTCGCAAAGGGCTCGTGGAGAAAGTAACAGAGCTTATTACGCGGCGCAAAAAGATTGATGAAGCTTTCTATGAAGAACTTGAAGAAATCTTAATCGGTGCCGATGTTGGCGTGACAACGGTTATGAACTTGATTGACGAACTTCGCGATGAGGTGAAGAAGCGTAAAATCGAGGAAGCAGCTGAGCTGCAGCCGGTATTGTCCGAGAAGCTTGTCGGGCTTCTGCGCGGCGATGATACAAGCAAGCTGAATATGAATCCGAATGGCATGACGGTTATTTTGTTCGTTGGTGTCAACGGTGTCGGCAAGACGACTACGATCGGAAAATTGGCACATCGGTTCAAGCAGGAAGGTAAATCTGTCCTTCTCGCTGCCGGAGACACATTCCGTGCCGGGGCAATTGAGCAATTGGAAGTATGGGGCCAGCGTGCAGGAGTCGATGTCATTAAGCAACAGGCAGGCTCTGATCCTGCTGCGGTGATGTTCGATGCGGTGCAGGCTGCGAAGCAGCGCAATGTTGATGTGCTGCTCTGCGATACGGCGGGTCGGTTGCAGAACAAGTCGAACCTGATGGAAGAGCTGAACAAGATCTTCCGTGTCATTCAGCGTGAAGTACCTGACGCTCCACATGAGGTGTTGATGGTGCTTGATGCAACCACAGGGCAGAATGCTCTCAATCAAGCGAAGCTGTTCGGCGAGAAGAGTGGGGTTACCGGTTTGGTGCTCACGAAGCTTGACGGTACAGCGAAGGGCGGTATCGTCATAGCAATCCGTCAAGAATTGAACTTGCCTGTGAAGCTGGTCGGACTCGGCGAGAAGATGGGGGATTTGCAGGAATTCGATTCCGAGCAGTTCGTCCATGCCTTGTTCGCAGGATTGATTGCAGAAGCAGAACAAGCAGAAGATGAGCAAGCGGATGATCAGCAAGCTTAAATCGAATCTGAATACGGATAGAAGGCGTCCCATTTTGGGACGCCTTTTTTTGCAAGATGATGCTGGTTGAGAAGAAGGAATGGTTTCTCTTACCTCTTGTTATCACAGGTATTTTGAAGCTTGTGTATAGCGATATCAAATTTGTAGAGTGCTGCGCTGCGAAAGCGGCTGATTTGACAGTTCAGGCAGAGTCTGAACATTTGATAATTGCCTGCATTCCCGAAAAGCAAAATGCGTACAGCCCTGACATTGAACGTTAACAATACGAGTCAGTGCATAATCTATGGCAATTCCAGTACGTTGGAAGAAATGTTCAGTCCCGATCATCGCTGCCAGACCCGTTTTGTTCATGATCCCTTCAGGTTGGGGAGCAATGCCGGTTATCAGCACGATTCCTCCATGCTGGCGGATGCGACTAACGAATGTAGATAGATGCGCAGCGGCTGTTGTATCCATATATGGCACGCGACCCATTCGCAAGATTAGTACACGAGGAGTTTCCTCGAATTGTGAGGACAGTGATTGCTCCAGTGTATGAGCAGCACCAAAAAACAGCGTTCCTTCGATGCTTACGATACTAATTTGCGGACATTTTCGTCCATCATTTACGACTCTTGCAGATACTTTGGCTTTTTGATCCTGCGGATCAGGAAGAACTTTATTCACCTTCACTTCTTCACTCATTCGTTTGATGAACAAAATAATGGACACCGCGAGACCTGCTTGAACGGCGACTGTCAGGTTCGTGAACACAGTGAGCAAAAAAGTAATACATAAAATAAGTGAATCTGCCGTTTTGGTACGTGCAATCTTCGCAAATATTTTACGCTCGCTCATGTTCCAGGCAACCATCATCAATATCGGTGCCATTGCAGCCAGTGGGATTGCCGAAGCATAAGGAGCAAGGAACAGCAGCACGAGCAGTACGACGATGGCATGCACCATCCCGGAAATCGGAGAAGCAGCCCCGCTGCGTATATTGGTTGCCGTACGAGCAATTGCACCGGTTGCAGGAATACCCCCGAACAATGGTGCGATCATATTCGCAATGCCTTGCCCGATCAGCTCGCGATTGCTGTTGTGTCTTTCACCTGTCATGCTGTCGGCAACAAGTGCGGATAGCAGAGATTCCACTCCGCCGAGCAGTGCAATGACGAATGCAGGCTGAAGCAGCAGAATGATACGATCCCAGCTTAGCGCTGGCCAGTGGAAAGCTGGAATGCCGCTAGGTATCGCCCCGAACGTCGTTCCAATCGTAGCAACCTGACCAGGGTACAACCAAGCTGCTGCCAAACTGGCTAAGAGGAGACCGACTAGAGAAGCCGGGATCTTTGGCATATACTTCGGCACGAGCAGGAGGGCAGCAAGACAAATACAGGATGTTAGAACACTGTAGATGTTGAACGCTGGGATATGAATGATCAGCTCGCGCATATTGGCGATGAAGCTGTCCTGCTTCTCTAAGTGAAGCCCTAAAAAATCGGCAATTTGACCTGTAAAAATAATGACGGCAATCCCTGAGGTAAAACCGATGGTTACAGGCCGCGGGATGAAGCGTATCACGGCTCCTAAGCGCAGCAATCCCATCAATACAAGCATAATACCTGCAAGGAAGCCAGCGATTAGCAGGTTCTCAAATCCATATTGCATGACAATGGCGAACAAAATCGGAATAAATGCGCCGGTAGGGCCTCCGATTTGAAACTTGGATCCACCAAGCAACGAGATAAAAAATCCGGCGATAATCGTCGTATATAAGCCATATTCAGGCTTGACGCCGGAGGCTATGGCAAATGCCATGCCTAATGGAATGGCAACCACACCGACGATTAAGCCTGCAATCATATCTTTCTTGAATGATTGGAAGCTATAGTTGGCATAGCGTCCGCACCACAACGGTTTCATGTATAATACCCACCATTTCTAAATATTTGATTATTTGAATATTTAAAATGATAAAGGTGTTTCGCATACCTGTCAAAGCGTATAGGAAGGGGTGTGGCATGCTTTTATACAAAAAAGAGAGGAAACAGGAGTCACGGACTCATATTCCTCTCTTTTTTAGGATGATTCTTGGTTTTTCATGTTTTTCAACATGGATATGGAATTGACTAAGTGATTGTTAAATATTTGCTTCGCGACTTCAAGTAAATCCTTGATCATTGGGTCACGCAAGGAATAAATGACAGAGGTTCCATCCTTAACGCCGTATACTACGTTTTTATTGCGCAGAACAGCCAACTGCTGCGATACAGAAGATCCCTCCGTGCCAAGTATGGCTTGTATCTCGTTAACCGTTTTATCCCCTTCACATAAGATCTCAAGTATCTTAATTCGAAGAGGATGCGCTAAAGCTTTGAAAAACTCCGCCTTAAAATGCTGAATATCCGGATACATGATGGCTTTCTCCCTTATTCTCAATAAAAGATTCAAAATAGGTTAGTGTTAGTTTACCACAAAACGAACGTTCACGAAAAAGGGAATGCAAAATCAAGTTCGAATGAAGGTGCATTGGAGACAGAAATATAAGCGAGATTTATACTACCATAAAATACTATAACTTATATTTTCAGATTATATTGACAGTTAGATCAAATCTCAATATGATGTACAAGTGATAATGATTCTCAGTAATAATGAGAAGTGTATTTAGCTTTATGTTGGACACCAGGGGGTAGTAACTTTTGAAAAAGAAATATCAAGCAATACTAGCGATTTTATTCACAGTACTTCTTATTGCGGGATGCGGCTCTCAAGCAAGTGAGGGCGGCCAAGCTGGCGGAAATCAACCAGCCGCTAAGGAAACAGAAGCCGTGCGAGAAATTAAGCATGAGCTTGGTACAACAGAAGTGAAAGGATCGCCCAAGCGGGTCGTTGTGCTCGAATATTCCTTTGTTGATGCACTTGCATCACTTAATTTGAAGCCTGTCGGCATTGCCGATGACGGAAATAAAGATCGAATTTTGAAGAGTCTGGCGGATAAGATTGGAGATTATACGTCAGTTGGGACTCGCAAGCAGCCAAGCCTGGAAGTAATAAGCTCGCTGCAGCCGGATTTGATTATCGCGGATTGGAAACGTCATAAAGCGATTTATGAAGATTTGAAGCAAATTGCTCCTACAATCGTGCTGAAGAGTCTAGAAGCAAGCTATGAAGACAATTTGGCTTCCTTCCAGACGATAGCGGATGCCTTGAACATGAGTGAGGAAGGGAAAAAGCGGTTGGAGCAGCATAAGGATAAAATCAATGCTTTGAAGGCTCAAGTGCCGCCATCAGACGAGAAGCAGACCGTCATGTCGGCTGCTTTGCGCAAAGAAAGCTTCAAGGCACATACATCTTCCTCCTATGACGGAGCCGTATTGGAAAAGGTCAGTCTGATGAATGCGATACAGGATCCGAAGGAACCCTATGCGGAGCTAACTTTGGAGCAGTTGCTGAATATCAATCCCGATATTTTGTTCCTGATGAAGACAGACGGAGAGCAAACGATCGTGGACGAGTGGTCCGTAAGTCCGTTGTGGCAGGAGCTCAAGGCCGTGAAGAACCAAAAGGTCATTGAAGTGGATCGCAATTTATGGACACGCTGGCGTGGCATCGTTGCTGGGGAATTAATGATGGAAGAAGCAATTTCGAAACTGTACGGCAGCGGGAAAGCGGAGAAATAATTTGTGCGACAGGAAGCGGGCGAGGTAGGCGTTACTTGTTAACGCCTATTTTTTGTCTGCCTAGGAACGAGAAAGAAGGAGGCATTGTAACGCATGACGGGATTACATCGCGGCGGAAGGCGCAAGGCGTTCGGACTGTCACTGCTGCTTGGCTTCGCATTATTATCGGCAGGGGTCATGATTAATGTGTCACTGGGCTCTTCCTCGATTTCATTTCCAACTTTGCTGAAGGCCTTGTTCTTCGCGGACAGAACGAAGGAGATGCTTATCGTGCAGGAGATCCGATTGCCCCGTGCGCTAATCGCGATTCTGATCGGTGCGAGTTTGGCAGTTGCGGGTACGATTATGCAGGCGATGACGCGCAACCCGCTTGCTAATCCACAGGTGTTCGGCGTCAATGCGGGCGCTTCGCTCGTAGTCGTAGCATCAACGGTATTCCTGCCGGAGCTGACGCAGCAGCAGCTTGTTTATTCCGCATTTGCGGGAGCGGCCTTAAGCGGCTTTATCGTGTATTTCATCAGCGCAGGTGGGGATTTGAAGCCGGCTCGGCTCGCCATTGTCGGAATGACCATCCATTTTTTTCTTTCGTCCATAACACAAGGATTGATCTTGTTCCATGAGAACACGACGGATAGCATTCTCTATTGGCTGGTCGGCGCGATAGGTAATCGGAATTGGCACCATGTCGGCGTGCTTCTTCCGTGGGCAAGCATCGGCTTGCTGGGCGCCTTGGCTCTGTCGAAGCCGTTAACGATGCTGAGTATGGGGGATGATGTGGCAAGGGGGCTCGGGGCAAGAATCGAGGCAACACGGTTAGTCGGCGGTCTGCTCGTCATTATTTTGGCGGGAGGCTCGGTGTCCGTTGCTGGCCCGATTGGCTTCGTAGGTCTACTGGTACCGCATATCGTCCGGCTGATGGTCGGTGTTGATCTGCGTTATGTACTGCCTTGCTCCGCCCTGTATGGATCAGTTCTGTTGGTGTATGCGGATATTGTTTCGCGCTATATATCGTATCCGTATGAGGCGCCAATCGGGATTGTTACTGCCATGCTGGGGACACCATTCTTCTTGTACTTGGCATATGCAGGAGGGAAGCACAATGAATAAATCTGCAAATATGGCGCGCCGCCATCGGCTCGTCGTGCTCGCATTAGTTGCGCTGCTTCTCATCGTGGGTCTGATCAGTCTTGGAGTGGGGGCGGTCTATATAACGCCAAACCAAGTGATAGAGACAATGTTGGGGCATAGCAAGGAACATGCGTTCATCCTTGGCAAATACCGTTCGCCCAGAATCGTCTTGTCCGTTCTTGTGGGTGCCGGACTTGCTATATCAGGAGCTGTCCTGCAGGGCGTACTGCGGAATCCGCTGGCCTCTCCGGATGTGATCGGAATTACGAAGGGGGCAGGCCTGGCGGCTTGTGCAACCATTATTTTATTTCCCGGGTCATCGGCAGTCGCGCTGCCTTTATCCGCGTTTGCAGGAGCGGCTTTGGTAGCCCTGCTTCTATTTGCATTCGTATACAGGCGCGGAGCTCGTCCCACGACGCTGGCACTGACGGGTATAGCGCTTGGAGCGATGTGTGATGCAGGCATCCAGTACTTCATGTTCAAATATCCGGTTAGCGTCAATGCAGCACTTATTTGGCTTACCGGAAGCATATGGGGCAGAGGCTGGGACGAGGTGATGGGTGTGCTGCCGTGGATGCTGACACTCATCCCGCTTGCGCTGCTGCTGTCTTCGAGGCTGGATGTACTGAGTCTGGGGGATGATGTAGCGACAGGCCTGGGAGAACGGGTGAAGCGTCTTCGTCTTGCGCTGGTAGCTGTTTCGGTCGCCTTGGCAGGAGCATCGGTGGCGGTTGTCGGCGCGATTGGCTTCGTGGGCTTGATCGCTCCGCATATGGCGCGTCGGCTTGTTGGTGCTAAACATGGCATTCTCTTGCCCGTATCAGGCTTGTTAGGCGCTATCTTGGTGTTGACGGCCGACACGATTGGACGCGCTATCGTTCCGCCAATCGAATTCCCGGCGGGGTTAGTGACTGCCGTAATCGGTGCTCCGTATTTCCTTTACTTATTGCGCAGAGAACGCAAGATTCGTTCCTAGCTCGCGCCCAACTCTCATAGGTGAATGTTGAATCTAATGATATAATAATAAGCATATCGTTCCAGTATGGATGGTGAGCCTGTGGATTACGCGAGATTTAGTAAAGAGGTTTCTTACGCGCTTCGTCATGCGCCATGGGAGTATGAGTTGGAGATGGATGAAGAGGGCTGGGTGGGGATTGAACAACTTTCCCATGCACTTCATTTCAGCCATCCAGAGCGAAGTTTGCTAGAGACAGACTTTGTAAGAATGATTGAGCTGTCAGACAAGAAAAGGTTCGAGGTGCTGGATGGAAGGATTCGGGCAATGTATGGCCATTCGATACCGCACAAAATAAAGAAAAGCGCAGCTCATCCGCCAGACCTGCTGTATCACGGAACGTCTCGGCGCATCGTAGACCAAATACGCAGAGAAGGACTGCGCCCCATGGCAAGACAGTATGTTCACCTGTCAGCGGATCAAGAGACGGCCATGGTTGTAGGAAGACGAAAGGACAATAGCCCTGTAATGCTTGTCATTGATGCGGCGAGAGCCGCGCATGAAGGAACTTTGTTCTATCACGGCAATCATACGATCTGGTTAGCTGATTTCATTGCACCGCAATATATAAGTGAATAAATGTGGACGACGCAAAGACGGGGAGCCTGAAGTGGCTCTCCGTCTTCTTCATTATTGACAGCATTTTTATGCGAGTCAGGTGGAGTAAGGGGGACTGTCCTCCGAGATTGAAGCTCCTTGCTTGCGCCGCAATAAAAATCCTGTAACGGAAGACAGCAGATACATCGTGCCGCCAACGATATATACGGCCTGGGCTCCCCAAATATCGGAGATTGTTCCGGCGAACAGTACGGAAACTCCGAACAATATGTATGAGATGGTGCTCTGAGCGGCAAATACATGCGGCTGCTCTTCAAGTGGGGTGATGTGCTGCACATAGGTACGCTGGGCAATATCTCGCAGCTGATAAAATGGACCCATCAGAACTACGATAGCTAAAGCGACAAATGCTTGCGTATTCCATGCATATCCGTATACGAGTAAGCTAACTCCAAATGATCCGATCAGAATTGTGCCGACTAGATGTTTATGAATGCGTGCAGACAGTTTCAGTGTAAGGAGTCCGCCGAGAATCGTTCCCGCATAATAGGCAGCATTAATATATCCCCACCAGGCTTCATCTTTATGAAGCACCTCTTGCGCGAAGACGAGTGTCACACCGCCAATCCATATTCCGCCTGCAACTCCCTCCAAGATGTCCATCCACGTAATAACGCGCAGCTTCGGATGTGTGAACAGGTACGTCCAGCCGGCCATAATGGAATGAGATTTCTTATCTGCGCCTACACTTGATTCTTGATTGTGCGACAATCGCAAGATACAGAGACAACCAAGAAAGAGAAGGCCTGCGGACAATTGAAGAACAAGGGAATGTCCAAGCTTAGCGACGAGAATTCCCCCCATAGTCCATCCAAGCAGAGACAGCATTTGCATGCTGGTCGAAACAAGGCTATTGGCGTGAACTCTCTTATCCTCTTCAACTAGGCGCGGATATAAGGCGTTTGCCGCTGCAGAAGCACAGCCTTCTACGTATCCGATACCAACTATGGCACAGAAAGAATAGGCGAGAAACTGTGTTGTCGATAACATTGATGCAAGTGGCGATATAGAGAATGCGACAACGGCTGATAATGCGAATTGCAAAAGCAAAAACAATCGCGTAACATGAGCGATACTCATGCGGCGGTACCAGATTGGCAGCATGAAGCTGCTCGCCAGTATCGCCATTGAACGGACAAAGGACACGGCTCCGGCAAAGGCAGCTGAATCCGTCATTTGGTAGACTGCTGCAATCAATGTCATCATGTACAGAGATCCTGCGAGATTAGCGAAGGATCTGCTGGATAGAAGCGAGTAGAACGAACGATTCAATGCGTCTCACATCCTATGCAATTTCATAATTTTAACATTATAGCATGGATGATCTTTCTTTTTAATAACTATTTTAAAAAGATAATAATACTAGACTGGGTGAATTGAAGCTCTCATCATTTGTTTCTCTTAATCCAGTCGTGCTTCAATTTTGGATAAATGCTCGAGCATGCGGTGAGACGCGAGTTTGTCATCCTGCGCGTCAATTGCCTCGTAGATTTGCCGATGCTCTTCCAGAAGCTGAGTGGTGGAGGAACGCTCTCCGAACAACCACATGCGTCTAGTCTCGCCCATATGCTCAGCACATTTCTGATGGAACATTTGCAGCATCGGAATAAGCACTTCATTGTGACTGGCCTCAGCCAGCAGAACATGGAACAGGAAGTCATCATGCTGACTAGCTTCTTCATCCTCCAGATGCTTCTCCATACGATGCAGACACGCAGCCATAGCCTGCAAATCAGCGGATGTACGTCTTTTGGCTGCGAGTCCGGCTGATCCAACCTCTATCATTTTACGAACCTCGATCAGTGACTTCACAGACTCCACATCGGTTAGCCATCCTTGGAACTGCTCAGATGGTGTTTGCTCATACTTACGTACAAAGGTTCCGCCGCCGTGACGGATATCAAGCCAGCCCATTGCCTTAAGTGCGCTGAGGGCCTCACGTATGGTAGAACGACCTACTGCATATTGTTGAGCAAGTGCTTCGACAGAAGGCAGCTTGTCGCCGGGCATATATATTCCTCCACGCAGCTGCTCTAGTAAATGTTCTTGAATGAGCTCCGAGCCTTTTTTTAATCGAAATTCGGTCATGTTGCTGTAAACCTCTCTTTCTGAAATATTAAATCAAAAATAATAAATATTATAAAATTATTTTTCGAAATCGAGTGACATTTGTCTCAATCATACGTTATAATATGCCAAAAGTCATCAGATGACCTGAACAATTCAGCAGATGTGGAGGAGAGTGTTGAATCGTTCACTTCAGATGTTGACTTGGATCCAAGACACCAAGGAGGAGTTCATTCATGATAACGATTGAAGCACGCGAGCTACTGCTCAAGCTGCTTGGGCCAGAGCGGTATCGCGATGATAAGGAGAGCTTGGTCACGCATTCTTATGATGCTACACCGATGATGCAGTCTCTGCCTGATGCTGTTGTATATCCGGAATCGACAGCAGATGTGCAGGAGATCTTGCGCACTGCGAACGAATACCGTATTCCCATTGTTCCTAGGGGCGCTGCAAGCAACCTGTGCGGCGGAACTGTCCCTGTAGCAGGGGGAATCGTCGTAGCCATGACTCGTATGAATAAGCTCATTGAAATGGACACCGAGAACCTTACAGCAACCTTCCAGCCTGGCTTGAATACGAAGACGTTCCATCGGGAAGTGGAGAAGCGTGGACTGTTCTATCCGCCTGATCCAAGCAGCATGTCTATCTCAACCTTGGGCGGCAATATCATGGAAGGGGCCGGCGGCCTGCGCGGTTTGAAATACGGCACGACGAAGGATTATGTGATTGCACTCGAGGCGGTACTGCCGAATGGCGAAGTGATCCGCACGGGAGGCAAGTTGTACAAGGATGTAGCAGGCTACGATTTAACGAAACTGTTAGTAGGCTCCGAAGGAACGCTTGCGTTGATTACAGAGGCAACGGTTAAGCTGCTGCCCGCACCGGGTATCCGCAAGACAATGCTCGTATCCTATAAAGATATTTATGCTGCTGCCCGCAGCGTGTCACGTATTGTAGGCGCAGGCATCATCCCAGCAACACTTGAATTCATGGATCAGCCGACGATTCGCGTAGTTGAGGAGTATAATCATATCGGGCTTCCAACAGACATGCAGGCAGTTCTGCTTATTGAACAGGACGGTCAAGATGAGAACGTTGTCATGCGCGATATGGAAGCGATTGCGAAGATATGCAGTGAGGAAGGTGCAGATCGCGTTCAGACTGCGAAGGATGAAATTGAGGCTGAACAGCTGATGAAGGCACGCCGCAGCGCATTGTCCACATTGGCTCGTATTCGTCCAACGACAATTTTAGAGGATGCGACCGTACCGCGCTCGAAGATTGCGGAAATGGTACTGGCCATCAATCGTATTGCAGAGCAATATGGGGTGAATATTTGTACGTTCGGGCATGCAGGAGACGGCAATCTTCATCCGACCTGTCCGACAGATGCGCGGAATGAGGATGAGATTCACCGTGTTGAGCAAGCGTTCGCGGACATTTTCGAGGAAGCGATTCGCTTGGGCGGCACGATTACCGGTGAGCACGGAGTTGGAACGGTAAAGGCTCCATATCTTGAATGGAAGGTTGGACCTACAGGCATCGACGTGATGAAAGGCATTAAGCAAGTGTTCGATCCGAATGGAATTATGAATCCAGGCAAGATATTTGCTAAGGCTGCTCGCAAAAGGCTGGTGGTTTCCCGATGAGTCAACAACAACTAGAGAAGACAAACAATCCCCTGCAGAAAGAACTCGTGAAGACGCTCGATTATGAGCAGCTGATGAACTGTATGCGCTGTGGATTTTGTCAGCCGACTTGCCCGACTTATCAAGAGACTGGATTGGAAGCTGCTTCCCCTCGTGGACGAATTGCACTCATGAAGGCAGTAGCAGATGGCATTATGGAACCGGATGAATCTTTCCAGAAACAGATGAACTTGTGCTTGGGCTGTAGGGCCTGCGAGCCTGTATGTCCGTCGGATGTGAAATACGGTCAGCTGCTTGAGCAGACGAAAGAAGCCATGCATGCGCACAATAAGCCGCCGGTTGCGGTTAAGGGATTGAATCGCATCGCGCGCCCTGTATTTATGAAGCACAATCGTCTGTTGCGGATGAGTAAGCTTCTCCAAACGTATCAGCGTTCGGGATTGCAGGGTTTTGCACGGAAGAAGAACTTGCTGCGCTGGCTTCCTCCACAGATGCAAATGATGGAGCGCATCCTGCCTGAAGCGGATAGCCAAGGTGTAGTGAAGCGGGCTGGTGGCCGTCACTTCCTGGCCAAAGGCGAAAAGCTCGGCACAGTAGGGTTATTCCGTGGGTGTATTATGGACGTCTTGTTCACTGAAACGAATGTGAATACAATCCGATTGCTAACCGAATCCGGCTATGATGTCATCATTCCGGAATCCCAAGGCTGCTGTGGAGCTTTGTTCGCTCATGGCGGAAGTGATACGGCTACAGCTAGGGATTTGGCGAAGCAAAATATTGAGGCGTTCCGTGATGCGGGTGTTGATTATATTGCCTCAAATGCAGGCGGATGTGGAGCGTTGCTTGTAGAGTATGATCATTTGCTGAAAGAAGAGTCGGAATGGGTGGAGCCGGCTAAGAAATTCGCAAAGCAAGTGAAGGATATCAGTGATTTGCTTATGCGTTCACAGCGTTGGAGCAATCTTCCGGTAATGCCGCAAGGCAACTGTGGGACTGCTGAATCATCCGAACCATCTGAAACGGTAACCTATCAGGATTCCTGCCATTTGCGGAACGTTATGCGGGCTTCGAGTGGGCCAAGACAGCTTATTCGCCGCATTCCTGGCATCCGATACAAAGAGCTGGAAGGCGCGGATGTATGCTGTGGATCCGCTGGTATTTACAACATTGTACAGCCAGACATGGCTAACTCGATTGTTGATCGGAAGATGGATGCTGTTCGCGAGACACAGGCTTCGATTATCCTGACAAGCAACCCGGGCTGCTTAATGCAAATGAAAGTAGGCGTAGAACGGGATGGCGTAGCCGAGCAAGTGAAGGTCATGCACGTCGTAGACTATTTTGCGGAAAAGATGTTGAAGTAATATTTCAGATTACCTATAATAATCTTGTAATTATATTTTAATAACATACTAACAGACATCCATGTAGTCAATTGGCGGGGACGATTGACTTCATCGTAGGAGGGGTTAAATGTGAACGTCATTCCACTTAATGAAGCATGGGCGGAGCCGATGTGCGAGTTGTGGAACCGTGAACTGGGCGACCTGTTCCCAATGAGACAACAGCTGTTCGTACAAAATAGTTTTCGAGATGTAAACGTTTACTTGCCTGGCTCCTGGATCGCCCAAGATTCAGATGGCAGACTTCTAGGATTTATCATCGCGAAGAAATGGCAGGAAACAGAGCGCGAGATGAAGCTAGGAGAAGGAGGAGGCTGGATTCAGGCACTTGTCGTTCGTTCCGAAGCAAGGGGGAAGGGGATAGGTTCTGAATTGCTCGGACGGGCTGAAGAGGCATTGCGTGAAGCTGGCGCATCTCAAGTATTCATCGGACGTGATCCGTGGCATTATGTTCCGGGCCTCCCGAAAGCGTTGTCAATGCACCGTCAATGGCTGGAGAAGAGAGGATTCAAGCAGCTCTATGAGGTTAGCGACATGCTGTCCTCAGATGAGACCGATCTGATCGTGACTCCAGAATTTGCAGATGGAGCGAACGTGAAGTTGCTCACGCCTGAGGACAAGGAAGAAATGTTGACATTTTTCCGTCACTGCTTTCCGGGCAGATGGCTGTATGAGGCACAATGCTATTGGGAACGCGGAGGACAGGGAAGAGAATTCATAGGATTGTTCCAAGGCAGTGAAATGATCGGCTTCTGCCGGGTCAATGACGAGCATTCTCCGCTGATTGCGCAGAATACGTATTGGGCGCCATTGTTCGAAGAGCCGCTTGGCGGTATTGGGCCGCTTGGTGTTGATGATCAGTACCGCGGCAAGGGATACGGTCTTGGTCTGGTCAAGGCGGGAATCGCTGAATTGCAGCAGCGCGGCATGCGCCAGCTAGTCATTGACTGGACGGAACTGGTCGACTTCTATGCGAAGCTTGGATTCCATACGTGGAAGAGCTATGACCTTATGAGCAAGACCCTGTAAATAAATTGCGAGTTCAAACGACGAACCAAATAATAGTGCGGTGAACAATGAAACGCGTGGAAGACGGATTGAAAGATATGGATAAGAATCTTTGATCCTTGAGCCTCCACTAGATCAACTTTGCTCAGAACGAGGTTGAGTAAGTCTTTGGAACAACGATAAGGAACCCCGGCAGAACCATACGTGCTGGGGTTTTTGTCTATAATGGGATGATAAATGTGACATATTACGTAATCCTTGCGGGCTCTTCTCCCTTTCTCACTCTTTATTTCTAGCCAATTCCAAGCAGGCAGGGCAGCTTCTTCTTCGCGGCTTGTGCAGCTGCACATTATTGACGTATTGTTCATTTATGTGGCGTCCAATCCATATGATGCGGCCGTTCAGTATTTAAATGATACAAGAGAAAGCATTCGATTTATGAAGAGTCAGTGCAAATAAAATAGGTAAACTCGCTTAAGTCCTTCCTTCTCACCGACACTATCTGATGTGCATATAATGTGATCCGCCGTGAAATATGGGCGTATGCACAGCAGGCAGCTAGGATTGCCGCGGGGAGGGATGACTATGAAGTGGAGCCGTAATATATCCAGTGAGGAGCGGGCAAGCGTAATTACCCACGCAGTTGGATTATTGTTCAGTGTGTGGGCATTAGGCGTGCTTATCAGTGCCGCGTGGGAGCGCGGGACGTCGGCGCATATGATCGGAGCTTCAGTATATGGGATTACCTTGATTATGATGTTTACAACCTCGACGATTATGCACGGCTTGCCGGAGGGGAGATCGAAGTACCGATTTACGATCCTTGATCATATGGCAATTTACTTATTTATTGCGGGAACGTACACTCCCTTCCTGCTCGTCGTGCTGCATGATGAGTTCAGCCAGCAGCTGCTAGGTTTAATATGGGGGACTGCGATTGCAGGGATTATATACAAGGCATTCTATACAGGACGTCATATGTGGTTCTCTACGATTGCCTATGCAATTATGGGGTGGCTGATGATAACGGTATGGGACAGCTTGGTGCAGGCGATTCCTTTTGAAGGTGTTATGCTGCTGGTGATTGGGGGAGTATGCTATACGGCAGGCATCCCATTCTTTGTGTGGCACCGGCTTCCTTATCATCATGCGATTTGGCATCTGTTCGTATTAGCCGGCTCTGTCCTGCACTTTGTATGTATCTACCGCTATGTAATCTAGTTAGAAGGCAGGAAGAAACACTGAGATCTGGGTCTCAAAAAAATAATTCCACCATGTTAAGGTTCAACCCTTGACATGGAGTTGTGATTTAGGTATGATAAGAAACGTCGATGGGCTGTAAAGTGTTTTTCCTTTACGAAAGGAGTGGCCCGTATGAACGAGGAACAGGTACTGGCTAAGACGAACCGAATTAATATGCTGTTCGACTTCTATGAACCACTGCTTACAGAGAAGCAGCAGACGTTCCTGAAATGTTACTTTCAAGATGATTTTTCACTAGGCGAGATTGCAGCCGAATTCGGTATCAGCCGCCAAGCGGTGTATGAACATATTAAGCGGGCGGAGCAGACGCTCGAATCTTATGAGAGCAAGCTCGGCTTGCTGTCGAAGTTCGAACGTCGGACAGAGATCGTAATGGCGCTGCAACGTGCAATGGACGATATGGATAGCATACCCGACCCGCAGCGCGCGGAACTGCAGACGATTGTCCGTGAACTGCAGGCGTTGGATTAAGGGAACGGGGTGAGATAATATGGCATTTGAAGGATTAACGAACCGATTACAGAATGTATTCAGCAAGCTGCGCGGCAAAGGCAAGGTTGGTGAAGATGACGTCAACGAAGCGATGCGCGAGGTACGCCTGGCGCTGCTCGAAGCGGATGTTAACTTCAAGGTCGTTAAGGAATTCATTGGCAAGGTGAAAGAGAAGGCCGTTGGTCAGGAAGTGATGAATAGCTTCACACCGGGCATGGTCATTATCGACATCGTCAATAAGGAATTGACGGAATTGATGGGTGGTACAGCTGCGAAGCTGGCCAAGGCTAACAAGCCGCCAACTGTCATTATGATGGTCGGTCTCCAAGGTGCTGGTAAGACGACTACTTCAGGCAAGCTTGCGAAGATGCTGCAGAAGCAGAATCATAAGCCGCTTCTTGTCGCTGCCGATATTTATCGACCAGCTGCGATTAAGCAGCTTCAAGTGGTTGGCGAGCAGATTAAGGTTCCGGTATTTGCACTTGGTGACCAAGTGAGTCCGGTAGAAATCGCTCGTCGCGGATTGGAGCATGCGAAGGAGAATAACCTTGATTATGTCATTATCGATACTGCAGGTCGCCTGCATATCGATGAAGCATTGATGGAAGAGCTGAAGCAAGTTCATGCTACAGCGAAGCCAGATGAAGTGCTGCTCGTCGTTGACGCGATGACTGGTCAAGATGCGGTCAACGTTGCAGAGAGCTTCAACCAACAGCTTGAGCTTACAGGTGTTGTGCTGACCAAGCTCGATGGCGATACACGTGGTGGTGCAGCCTTGTCTGTTAAGGCAGTTACGGGTTGCCCAATCAAATTCGCTACACTCGGTGAGAAGATGGACGCGCTTGAACCGTTCCATCCAGAGCGGATGGCATCACGGATTCTCGGCATGGGGGACATGCTCTCCTTGATCGAGAAGGCGCAAATGAACATCGACACAGAGAAAGCCAAGGAAATGGAAATGAAGATGCGCAACGCAGCCTTCACATTCGATGATTTCCTTGAGCAGATGCAACAAGTAAAGAAGCTCGGTCCTATCGATCAGATTCTGGATATGATTCCAGGGATGAATAAGGTGAAGCAAAATGCGAACCTGAAGGTGGATGAGCGTCAAATGGGTCGAATCGAAGCGATTGTCCGTTCGATGACGAATGAAGAACGCCAAGATCCAGATCTAATTAATCACAGCCGTCGTAAGAGGATTGCAGCGGGCAGCGGAACTCAGTTGGCTGATGTGAACCGTCTTATCAAGCAATTTGATGAGATGCGCCGGATGATGAAACAGTTCTCCGACATGATGGGTCCGAAAGGCCCTAAGATGATGAAGAACTTGAAGAGTAAAGCAGGCAAGGCTGGTAAAGGAATGAGATTTCCTTTCCGTTAATGCATAGACGAGCGCAGTTTTTATACTCGCTCGATTGATTATTCGAATTCCGTTAAGGAGGTGAATTTCGTGGCAGTACGTATCCGTTTGAAACGCATGGGTGCTCATAAAGCACCATTCTATCGTGTAGTTGTATCCGATTCCCGTTCCCCGCGTGACGGTCGTTTTATCGAGGAAATCGGTCATTACAATCCGGTAGCTCAACCAGCAGTCGTTAACATCGACGAGGAAAAAGCTTTGAAATGGTTGCAAACTGGTGCTCAAGCATCTGACACGGTTCGCAACTTGCTCAGCCAAGCTGGCGTAATGAAAAAGTTCCATGAACTGAAACACCAGAAATAATCTAACCGTTCGGAGGGTCGCGAATGGAAGAGTTAGTGTCAGTAATTGCACGCGCTTTGGTCGATCATCCGGAGGAGGTCCGTGTGGACGTCGTGGAGAAGGACCATGTCATCGTGTATGAGCTTCACGTTCATCCTGACGATGTCGGAATGGTTATCGGGAAGCAAGGTCGTATCGCTAAGGCGCTTCGCACGGTCGTCACGTCGGCAGCTGTTAAAGTTCCAAAACGAGTTGCCGTGGACATTATTTCATAATTGCACGCAAGAGGGTTAGGATGAAATCCTAGCCCTTTTTCGTATGCATGAGGCTGAATGTGTTACACTAGAAAGAAGATATTCGCAGGTTGGGCCTCCGAATATTTACGATAGATTGAATGAATGGTGATTACCAACGGCAGGAGGATAAGTCATGGCTCAAAGAATGTTTAATGTCGGCAAATTGGTCAATACGCACGGCATTCGGGGTGAAGTGAAAATTATCCCGACAACAGATTTCCCGGAGGAACGCTTCGCTCAAAAGAGCGAGTTAGTTCTGCAGCAACCGAACTCCAATAACAGTGTATCCGTTACCGTTGAGCGGTCGCGTTTACATAAAAATATGTACATCATTAAATTTGTGCAATTCGACAATATCAATGAGGTTGAGAAATATAAAGGTTGGATGCTGAAAGTTAGCGAAGAGCAGCTGGACGAGCTCGATGAAGATGAATATTACTACCATGAGATTATTGGTTGTAAAGTCGTGACAGACGAAGGCGAAGAGCTTGGGATCATTGATGAGATATTGTCTCCAGGTGCAAATGATGTCTGGGTTGTGAAGCCTGCGAAAGGAAAATCAATCTTGATTCCGGTCATTGATGACGTTGTGCTTACGGTTGATGTGCAGGAGAAGGTCGTAACGGTTCATATTATGGAAGGACTTATTTAATATGCGTATCGATGTGTTGACCCTTTTCCCAGAGATGTGCGAAGGGGTATTCGGATCCAGTATATTAGGGAAAGCGCGTGAGAATGGACATGTTGTTATTAACACGGTCAACTTCCGCGATTATTCTGATAATAAGCATCAAACTGTTGACGATTATCCGTATGGCGGTGGCGGTGGTATGGTGCTAAAACCGCAGCCGATCTTTGCGGCGGTCGAAGACTTAATGGTGAAGGCAGGCGAAGAGAGGGCTTCAAGAATAGCAGAACCGATGGGTAGTCACGATAAAGCTGCGAAACCACGCGTTATTTTAATGTGCCCGCAAGGAGAGCGTTTCACGCAGAAGAAAGCAGAGGAGCTTTCACAGGAGTCCCATTTAATATTCGTGTGCGGCCATTATGAAGGATATGATGAGCGCATTCGTGAGCACTTGGTGACGGATGAACTATCTATAGGGGACTATGTATTGACAGGCGGTGAATTGCCCGCAATGACCGTGGTTGATTCTGTTGTTCGTCTGCTTCCTGGCGTGCTGGGCAATGAGATGTCTGCTGTAACGGATTCGTTCAGTACAGGACTGCTTGAATATCCGCATTATACCCGTCCTGCACAGTTCCGCGATTGGAAGGTTCCTGATGTACTCATCAGTGGCCATCATGCCAATATAGAGATATGGAGACGCGAACAGGCTCTGAAGCGGACGCTGGAACGGCGTCCTGATTTGCTGGAGCATGTGGAGCTGAGTAAGGACGACCTGAAAATAGTACAACGCTTGAAAAGTGATGCCGAGCGAAGCAACGCTTAATGAGAGCTAACCGGTTCAATGAGTGGATTGGTGAATAGACTGCTCCACCATAAATGACTGAGATTCTATGTACGATGGACATAAAATCTCAGTCTTTTTTTATTGGATTCATTCGTTACGCGTATAAGCCAAATTGCATAACCGTTGTTTACGAAAATAATAAATAATGGGGACAATATTGTTCATAGGTCGCATGTAACATGGGACATCATGAATTCCAATGAAATGAGGCAAAGTTATGAGTAAAAATGAGATCCGTAAGAATGGATTGCGGTTGTTTATTGCGATGCCACTGCCGAAGTCTGCTGTTCAAGTATTGGAAGATTGGTGCACAGCAGGGAAGCAGCGCTGGCAATTTGCAAAATGGGTACACCCGCAGGATCTTCATATTACGCTCCAATTCCTTGGGGCGGTAGATGAGCATGTTATTGAGCGGATTGTACATGTATTGAAGGAGGTGTCCAGAGGGGGCGCTCCAATTGATCTGCAATTCGATGGCGTGGGAAGCTTTGGGACAAAAGAAGCCCCACGTGTGCTATGGGCTGGTCTAGGAGGAGCAATCGACAAACTGCGACAATTGCACCATAGCGTTACAGCCGCTACTTCGCCTTTAGGATTCGAACCGGAGGAACGCCCTTATCGCCCGCATATTACGCTGGCCCGCAAGTATCGCGGAGGGGAAGGTCAGCCCTTCACCATGAACAGCGAACCACTTCCTCCGAATCAATGGACGGGTGAAGAGATCGTGCTGTTCCAGACACATATGAATCAAAGTCCTATGTATGAGCGTTTGCATACTTTTACTCTGGGTCAAGGATAGTCTAATGTACATGTGCTGCAATCATTGGGTCAGGCCTCGTTAATACGACGTCTTGAAAAACAGGTCTATCCTCACGTATATTTTCCAATCTTACACATTTATAATGGAGTCACCATTTTGAGCATGTCGAAAATGGTTGAAAAAGCAATATAAATTGTGAATGGAGGGATATCGTGGAGAGATATGCTTCGCGTATCGGAACGCTGCTGCTTCTGATTACGACCATGTTTTTGGTCGGTTTTTCAAAGCCGGATGATACGCGAAAGGCGACGTGGATATGGCAGGCGGAGAGAATAGAGACAGAATCGGAGCAACTGATTGATTTTTCCAAAAAGAATCGCATTAATGTAATGTATCTGCATATGGATATGACGATTCCAGAAGCATCATATCGGCGCTTTCTGAAGCAGGCAGGTCAAGCAGGAGTTGAAGTGCATGGCTTGGCAGGGCATCCCTTATGGGCTTTGCGTGAATATCGGGACAAGATGATGAAGTTGACAGAGTGGGTTAGCGCTTATAATCAGCATTCTGCTGCGGATGAGCGTTTCAAGGGGCTGCATTTGGATGTTGAGCCCTACGTGCTTCCAGATTGGGGAGATGATCAGCCATCGATCATTCGCTCTTGGACGGCAAATATGAGCGATTGGCTGAATGCTGTCAAGAGCCGCAGCGATTTAGAGCTCAGCGTCGACATGCCGGTATGGTTTGACTCGATCACGGTTCCAGATGCACAAGAGACATCGTTGTCGGAATGGATCATTCGCCGTTTCGATCATGTAACGTTAATGGCGTACCGTCAGCAGATAGAAGGCGGGAACGGAATTTTGGAGCTTGTCCAGAATGAAATAGAGATCGCAGACCGCGTCGGGACACCGATATGGATTGGGGTCAACACGAAGCCAATGAAGGAAGCTCACACTACCTTCTATGATGCGGGTGTGCAGGCAATGGAGTCGGTGTTGAATCAGGTTCAGGAGCGGCTGCGGCATCATACCTCCTTCACAGGAGTTGCCATCCATGATTATCGTTATTGGAATCATATGCTGGAGAGAGATGGCGAACCAGGGGATCCCCCAGGGCCAGAGCCTGACCCAGTTCCAGATCCAAAACCAGATCCAAAACCAGATCCGAATCCTAATCCAGGGGAGATTACTGTCCCGCTGCCGCCTCCAATTGATCGTACAGGAACCATCATTGGAACCTATGTATGGCAAGCAGAGTTAGCGATAAATCAGCCTGATGACATCATTGCATTTGCAAAGGAAAAGGGAATCAACTTTTTGTATGTTCGCTTGGATCTTCAGCAACCGTTTGAAGCGTACCGTGAATTTGTCAAGAAAGCGCATGATGCTGGAATTGAGATGCATGCTATGGGTGGACATCCTGGTTGGGCATTAACAGAGAATCGGCAGCGGATATCGAAGCTCGTTGATTATGTCAAACGCTACAATCGCGCTGTCGCGCCTGAAGAGCGCTTCTATGGCATTCATTTGGATGTAGAGCCTTATGTACTTCCGCAATGGCGCAGTGATAAGGACGAGGTCATTTTACAGTGGGTAGACAATATGGCGTTTTTTGTCGAATCGACCAAGTCTGATTCTCAGCTTGAGACGAGTGTCGATCTCGCAGTGTGGCTGGATCGAACCTTTATTCCGGGGAAGTCGGAACTGTCGGTTAGTGAATGGATGATAGGGCGTATGGATTATGTGACATTGATGGCGTTCCGTAATATGGCTGGGGGCAGCAATGGAATTGTTGCTGTGGTGAAGCAGGAGATGCAGATGGCGGATCGGTTAGGCAAACGTCTCGTAGTTACTGTGGAAATGAAGGAGAGTTTTGAAGGCGCGCATGTTTCTTTTTATGAGAAGGGTGCTGAAGAAATGCTGAAGCAGTTGGACAAGCTTCCAGAGATGCTTGCAGATCACCATTCTTATACCGGTTATGCAGTGCATGCCTATGATTATTGGAAAGAAGCCAAGCCTTGAAAAGGCGCTTGTGTTCTATTCGTTCATATGCTACAATTAATTTCGTTGTTTGGAATACGGTGGTCCTCTGCATACGATGAGGCGAATGCACTAGGCATGCTGAGATGCAAGAACACCTGTGTGGAAGGAGGGAGTCCTAGATGAATATCGTACAAGCGATTACGCAAGAACAGCTTCGCAAGGATATTCCAAGCTTTCGTCCCGGCGATACTTTGAAGGTTTATGTTAAAGTTATCGAGGGATCTCGCGAGCGTATCCAGTTGTTCGAAGGTGTTGTTATTAAGCGTCGTGGTGGCGGAATCAGTGAAACGTTTACTGTTCGTAAAATTTCCTACGGTGTAGGTGTTGAGCGTACGTTCCCGCTTCATACTCCGAAAATCGATAAAATCGAAGTGGCTCGCCGTGGTAAAGTGCGTCGTGCGAAGCTGTACTATCTTCGCAATCTTCGCGGTAAAGCAGCGAGAATCAAAGAAATCCGTTAAGGAACAACCGGGGGGCTTGCTTGACTGCAAGCTCCCTTTTGCTATTTGTATGGATTGGAGTGCGCAATGCGCATGACGTGAACTTCAAATACGCATCCTAGGAGAAAGCGGGGCACAGCGAATGGATCAAAACGACCAATTGATGGAACCGAATACGCCGGAAGAAACGGCTGAAAAGCCGGCCAGCCCGAAGAAAAACGAATTGTTGGAATGGATTAAAGCGATTGCGATAGCTGTTGTCCTTGTCGTTGTCGTAAGATGGTTGCTGTTCGCTCCGTTTATAGTTGATGGTCCTTCGATGGAACCTAACTTCTGGACGGGTGAGAGGCTCATCGTGAATAAGATCTTGTATGAGTTCAGACAGCCTAAGACAGGAGAAGTTGTTGTATTTCACGTTCCACAAGAGAACCGCGATTTAATTAAGCGTGTAATTGGTGTTGCCGGTGATACGATCGAATATCGCGGTGATGATTTGTACGTTAATGGCAAGAAGGTAGAAGAGACGTACATACAAGAAGCAATAGATCAAGCTCATAAAAATGATATGTTATATAATGACCGTAATTTCCCAAGTGATTCGACTCAGCCGAACAAAGTTCCAGAAGGACATATCTTCGTCATGGGTGACCATCGGAGCAACAGTACCGATAGCCGCATGCTCGGATTTATTCCGTTGAAAGATGTCATTGGACGCGCAGACGTCATCTTCTGGCCAATCTCGCATGTTAAGTTGATTCAACATCATTAGTTGAGTTACGGCTGCCAAGGAGGTGGATAGCGATGTCAATCCAATGGTTTCCGGGTCATATGACGCGAGCGCGACGTCAGATCCAGGAGAAGTTAAAACTGATAGATGTAGCGATCGAACTGTTGGACGCGCGCCTGCCTGTGTCGAGCCGCAATCCAATGATTAACGATATACTCAGCAATAAGCCGCGCCTTATTATTCTGAACAAAAGCGATCTTGCAGATCCAGACGTAACGGCGAAGTGGATGAAATATTTCCGCAATGAAGGTCACGCTGTAATTGCTGTCGATGCGTCAACAGGAAGCAATGTATCGCAGATTCCTGAGGCAGCGCGCAAGTTGCTCGAAGAGAAGTTCCAGAAACAAATTGCAAAGGGAATGAAGCCGCGTCCAGTACGTGCATTGATTGTTGGAATTCCAAACGTAGGGAAGTCTACACTCATTAACAAGCTGGCTGGTAGATCGGTAGCTGCAACTGGCGATCGTCCTGGCGTTACTAAGGGTCAGCAATGGATTCGTGTAGGCTCCGAAATGGAACTGCTCGATACACCAGGGATTTTGTGGCCTAAGTTCGAGGATCAGGAAGTAGGTTACCGATTGGCGACAACCGGAGCAATTCGCGAAGAAATATTGAATGTGGAAGATATCGCGTTTTACGCGCTGAAATATGTTGCATCCCATTACTGGGATCGACTGTCTGAGCGGTTCGGCATGACGGACGAAGTCATAGATGTGGACAATCCAGATGAAGTTGTGCGTTTGATGGAGGACATTGGACGCAAGCGCGGGTGCTTAATGGGTGGCGGAAGAGTCGACTTAGAGAAGGCATCTGGCATTATTTTGCGAGAGCTGCGCTCTGGCAAGTTGGGGCGTCTTACGTTCGAAGAGCCTTATTCATTTATGGTGAAATAGCTGTTCGGTAGATATAGGTAGGATGTTTGGAGTATGAGGATAGCGCCGTTAACGCCGGAGTGGTGTACGGCGCTATTTCTTTAGGTACAGCCGTTACTAATATGGCAGTGAAGTAAAGACAGGTTGGGGAGGATCATGTTCGCATGGGGAGAAAGAAGCAGGAGGCAACAGCAGAGCCCGTTGACTTATTAGCTTGGGAACGAGAATATTGGGAACGCAGCGTTCAGCATATTGCAGGTATTGATGAGGTCGGCCGCGGCTGTCTATTTGGTGATGTTGTTGCAGCAGCTGTCATATTGCCGCAAGGTCTTATTATTGATGGGATCAATGATTCGAAGAAGCTGTCGGAGAAGAAGCGGAATGAGCTGTATGACATTATTATAGCAGAAGCGATAGCATGGTCAGTTGCACATGTAGATGCCGCTACTATCGATCAGATTAATATTAAGCAGGCAGCTCGTCGTGCTATGAAAGAAGCAGTTGAAGGGTTGGTGACTCAGCCTGAAGTGCTGTTGGTCGATGCAGAGAAGATAGATTTGCCATATGCACAAGAGGCGATTATTAAAGGTGATGCCAATAGTCAATCGATCGCAGCTGCTTCGATCGTCGCTAAGGTAACGCGTGACCGTCTATGCATTGGCGAATGGAATGACCGCTATCCAGAGTATGGCATAGCCGTTCATAAAGGGTATGGAACGAAGCTGCATCGGGAACAGCTGCTCCTTCATGGGCCAACGCCGATGCATCGCAAGAGCTTCTTGTCCTCCTTATTTCCTGAAGAGGAGCAGTTGACGCTGTTCTAGCACCATCTGATAAACGGTAAGTAATTATCTATTATTCTGTTCTAGTGAACGATGGCTGCGGATAAATACTCATTATTCGTCTGCTCTATGCCGATATATAAGATAGCTATTTGCAGAGGACGTGGGATGGACATGAATATATCACAATTGGTACGAAGTTTGGCTGGGGAGGCGAGACCCGGCGAGCAGCGTTCATTGGAACTAAAAACGGGTCAGGTCGTTCGTGCGACTGTAACGGAAGTGTCTGAAAACGGGCGCGAGGCCGTCGTATCAGTAAATGGTGTTCCTGTACGTGCAGTGCTGGATGCGCCGATGCAGCCAGGGCAAACGACGTGGATGCAGGTACAGGGGCAGCAGTCGGATGGATTGGTTATATTGAAACAGACGGAGGGCCCTTCTGTCGGCACATTGCCATCAATGGAAGAAGCACTCAAGCAATCTGGATTGCCGGATGAAGCATGGGCACGCCGCTTGCTGCAAGATTTACAGCGGGCTGGTTTGCCGCTAACGAAGGAGCTTGCAGCTAAGCTAAGCCAAGCGATGGCCTCGAAACCTCCTGGAGTGGCAGCATCGGAATGGATGCAAGCAGCAGGTCTTGCGCTTCGTCGGCAATTGCCGCTCACAGCAGATACATTAAGCGGTCTGCGGCAAGCACTGTTCGGCAAGCCGCTGACGGATATGCTTGCAGGATTTATGCGCGCTGGGGATGAGTCTCTGGTCTTGGGCAGCGGCTCTCTTGGCAGCAGCGGAGCCAATACTGGCAATGCAGGTACACTGTGGACACAACCGCTGCGCGAGGCACAAACACTCATACGTGCACTGCTTGCAGAGGGACTGCAAACATCAGGTCAGCAGGCTAACGGAGGAGCGGGGGCGGCTGCAATTGCGAATGGTGGCGCCACAAGTGCTCCTAGTGGTCAGTCTTCTGCCTCTCCTATGCCTGAGACACTTAATAGGAGTACTAGCGGCACGAGTATGGATCCGACATCAGCTGTGGGCAGAGGTGTCCAAAATGGAGAACAAGTACGATCTATCTCCCTTCAGAACGGCAATTTGGGCGGAAACGGTGCTTCAGGGACTGCTGGAGCTTCTGGAACATCATCTTCTCCTCAACCGATGGTTCAGAGTGGTGCATGGATTGGTAAAGTCCTTCAATTGCTCGGCGTGTCGCATGAACAGCAGGCTCATCGAGCTGCAGTCATGGAGCTGACTTCACAGCAGCCGCAGCAGACAGTGGGTGAAAATGGACAGCCGGCTGTTGGCGGCGGTGGTAGCACTGCTGCGGCATCAGGCAACTCAAGTGCATCAGGAAGTAGTGGACTAATGGGAAGCGGCAGTGGAAACACAGCACCGCAATTCGGGACTCCCGCACAGTCTGCAGCGGCAACTGTGCATGCTTCAGCATTGGCTGCGGATGATGCAGCAGCGGACAAAGCATCTGTTATGAATGGAGGAACGGGGCGCAGTGCAGCTTCTCAAGAAGTGATGTCTAGCGGGGCAGCAGCGAAGGCAGGGACGGCAGCGGCACCAGTTGTATCAGGGATGGCACAGCTGGATATGAACCACCTGACAGCCAGTGCAACACAGCAGGGAGCGGCAGTTGGAGAGTCGCTGAAGAGTGCCCTCCTTCAATTGCTGCAAGCGGATGGAGTCCCGCATGCACTCCGTGAGGCAGCCCAACAGCTTGTACAGCATGTCACCGGCCAACAGCTGCTGCTCGCGTCTGATCGCCAAGCTCCATTCTCCCATATTACATTGTTTGTCCCGCTTGTAACGCCGGAAGGCAAGCAAACTGCGGCCGTTCACATTCAATCCCGTCAGAGCAAGCGAGGAGAGCTTGATGCGGGCAATTGCCGACTCTGGTTCGATTTGAATATGAAGGTGCTCGGGCGTACGCTCGTAGATGTTCAAGTTGTAGATAATGCGGTTGCATTGCATATCCATCATGCTGATGAACGGCTTGGTGAATGGATGGATGGGTTGCGTGATGAAGCGGAAGAAGCACTGGAGCAAATCGGTTACCAGCTGTCCGCTTTCCGAACACTACCGCTTCCTGAGAAGCGTTCTGATGCAGGGTCAGTGCAATCTCCAGAAATCAGCATGGATGATTATGCCGCGAAGCCTTACAAGGGGGTGGACATGAAGATATGAATAACAAACCGTCTATCCCTCGACCAGCTTCCGTTGAGCCTGTACAGCCACCACCTAACTCGGGAACGAGTTATTGGAATCAGCAAGAAGCACGTCACGGTGTTAGAGAAGAGACGCATGCGTCTGCGAAGGCAGGTGGCGCCACACCACGCAAAAAGGCAGTTGCGCTTACTTATAATCCCGAACAAGGGGAAGCCCCAGTTGTTGTAGCTAAGGGACATGGTCAAATAGCTGATCGCATTCTCGAAAAGGCGAAGGAGAGCGGAGTCCCTATTCAAGAGGACGCTTCCTTAGTTGAAGTATTGTCTAAACTAGATATCGATCAGCAAATCCCACCAGCCCTTTATCAATTGGTTGCAGAGGTGCTCTCCTTTGTATATAAAGCGGATCAGCGAGCGGATAAGGGGTGGATCAATCGTGGAACGTAATCATCATGGGAAGGCATCACATAGGAACAATCAACAGATGTCATCAGCTGATGCGGGTAATCCACCTCATATGTCAGGTAGCCGGAAGAGCAGTGTGCCGATGAAGCTTAATCGTCGTGAGCGGGGAACTGAGGCAGAGCAGCTTGCGATTGTTTATTTAGAACGTAGAGGCTACCGCATTATTGATGTGAATTGGCGTTGTAAGTTAGGTGAGATTGATATTGTTGCGAACGATGGCGATGTGTGGGTGTTTGTCGAGGTTAGAAGCCGCACCGCGGGATTGCGTTATGGCGGTGCGGCAGAGGCAATCGATTGGCGCAAGCAGCGCAAGGTGCGAGCAGTGGCAACGGCATATATGCATCGACATCGCTTAGATGAGGTTCATATACGCTTCGATGCAGTAGCGATTACCTACTCGACGGATCATAGAACTCCACCCGACATTGAACTATTTCAGGGAGCATTCTAATCCGTTCATTCAAGCATGATTCCGCTTGTCCAATGTACGGTACTGGATCGCTTCCGCTACGTGTGCAACCTCGATAACTTCACTTCCTTCGATATCCGCGATCGTTCGGGATAGCTTCAAGAGGCGATCATGTGCTCGTGCACTCATGCCTAGCTGATCATAAGCCTGCTGCAGCATATTCTTCGCGTTATCCGACAAGCAGCAGTATGTCTTCAAATAAGAGCCTGAGAGCTCGCTGTTGAATTGGATATTCAGTCCTTCATAGCGCTGAGCTTGTACCCGTTGTGCTCGCATAACCTGCTTGCGCATCTCCTCGGAGCTTAGATTGTTGCTGGACCAATCGGAAATAGGGGAACGAGGTACTTCAACCTGAACATCAATCCGATCGAGCAGGGGGCCTGACAGCTTGTTTCGATATTGCTCAAGTCGTCCATGTGAACAACGACATTCTTCTGTACGGGAACCGGCATATCCACAAGGACATGGATTCATGGAGGCTGCCAGCATGAAGTGAGCAGGGAAACGGAAGACGGCGCGTGCTCTGCCGATGGTAACGCTTCGTTCTTCGAGTGGTTGGCGGAGCACTTCAAGCACTTGGCGCGGGAACTCGGGCAGCTCATCCAAAAAGAGGACGCCACGGTGAGCCAAGCTGATTTCACCTGGTTTCGGGATCGCACCTCCACCAATAAGTCCAGCAGCAGAGATGGAATGATGGGGGGAGCGGAAGGGGCGTGTCATCATTAGACCTATACCATAGTGGCTCCATTTCCCCGATACACTATAGATCTTGGATACCTCGAGCGCTTCAGCTTCATTCAGAAGCGGTAAGATTGTAGGAAGTCTCTTGATAAGCATTGTCTTGCCGGTGCCCGGAGGGCCGCTCAGCAGTACATTATGCATCCCTGCTGCTGCAACGATTAACGCACGTTTGACATGCAGTTGACCGTTTACGTCGGCGTAATCCTCCAAATTCCTTGCTACCGTTTCCTCCTTTTTCATTTCACTACTATCTCTGTCTCTCGCTTCTCGTGAAGCAATCGGCAAGTCATCTACACTGTGGATTTCCCGCAGCTCACTTAGATGGCGGAGCGGGAATACTTGGATTCCTTCTACCAGTAATGCTTCAGCAACATTGTCTGCAGGAACCATAACACGGGTGAACTTTCTTCGGCGCGCTTCGTCAACAAGAGACAGCACACCTGGAACCGCACGGGTAGAACCATCGAGTGCCAGCTCTCCAATGAGGAGCATATCCTCAAATGGCTGGTTTGGAATCTGTCCGCTCGTACATAACAGTCCTATCGCCATGGCGATGTCGAATGATGTCCCTTCCTTGCGCAGATCAGCAGGTGCCAAATTAATCGTGATCCGCTCTAGTGGGAACTTCCAGCCGCAATTGCGAACAGCGGCTCGCACTCGTTCAATGGATTCGCGAATGGCGGCATCGGGGAGGCCAACAATCGTCACCTGAGGTAGCCCGGGCGAAATATCAATTTCCACATGAATGAGTCTTCCTTCTACGCCGTACACAGAAGCACCCCATAAATTTCCGTACACAAAAAAACACCTCTCAATCGTTATTCTCAGCCGAAAACTGGAATACGAGGGAAAGGTGCTTCCTTATCTACACTCGTTATATAACTATAGCGTCTACGATAGCATTTATCAAAAAATCCGTAATTGCAATCTCCTCAATCTACTAATCTCCTTAATCTACCTAATATATTGGAACAGGCTTCTTGCAAGCAGATTAGGCGCAGGTAATAATTATTATAGCTGTAGGCAGTACTTGCGTCAATTTCGGCGGCGATTTCGAAGAGTTGTTCCCTATTAATCTCAAAATGAGATGATATCAATATCAAAAAAATGTACGTTCTTGACGAAAATGAGAGGAAAGCGTTTTAAAATCATGATACAATGTGTTCGGATTGTATATATTTTCCGTTATTGTGAGTAGCGGTGGCGAAGCGGCGGAAGCGGTTCCCCAATTTCACGGACGCGCCGCGAGGTGTAGTAACAGGAGCTAACTCATTATGCTTCTGCCCTACAACCTCGGCTTCGAATCGGAATAAGCCCATGAGGCTAACGATCGGATAGGGGGATGCACGATGAATATTCATGAGTATCAAGGCAAAAGTGTATTGAAGCAATATGGCGTTGCTGTTCCAGAAGGGAAGGTTGCTTTTACGGTGGATGAAGCCGTCCAGGCAGCTGAAGAATTGGGCACTCCCATTGTTGTCGTCAAGGCGCAAATTCATGCAGGCGGCCGTGGTAAAGCGGGCGGAGTGAAGATAGCGAAGAGCTTAGATGACGTGCGTACATATGCGACGGAATTGCTTGGCAAAGTGCTCGTGACGCATCAAACAGGTCCGGATGGCAAGGAAGTAAAGCGTCTGTTGATTGAACAGGGCTGCGACATTAAGAAGGAATATTACATTGGTGTAGTTGTTGATCGTGGTACAGGTCGCGTCGTGATGATGGCGTCTGAAGAAGGCGGCACGGAAATTGAAGAGGTTGCTGCAGCAACACCGGAGAAGATCGTGAAGGAAGTAATCGATCCTGCGGTCGGTCTGCAAGTCTTCCAAGCGCGCAAGCTCGCATATGCAATCAATATTCCTGCTGAACTGGTCAACAAGGCTGTTAAATTTATGGTTGCCCTGTACCAAGCATTCGTTGAGAAGGATTGCTCGATTGCAGAAATCAACCCACTCGTTATAACAGGTGAAGGCGAAGTTATGGCTTTGGATGCGAAGCTGAACTTTGACTCTAATGCACTGTATCGCCATAAGGACATTCAAGCACTGCGCGATTTGGATGAAGAAGACGAGAAGGAAATCGAAGCATCCAAGTTCGATTTGAGCTATATCGCCCTCGACGGCAACATCGGTTGTATGGTTAACGGTGCAGGTCTTGCGATGTCCACGATGGATATCATTAAATATTACGGTGGAGAGCCGGCTAACTTCCTAGATGTAGGGGGCGGCGCTACAACGGAGAAAGTAACAGAAGCATTCAAGATCATTTTGTCGGATGAAAATGTAAAAGGCATATTTGTAAACATCTTCGGCGGTATTATGCGTTGTGATGTCATTGCAAACGGTGTTGTTGAAGCTGCGAAGCAAATTGGTCTTGATCGGCCGCTCGTCGTCCGTCTGGAAGGTACGAACGTGGAGATCGGCAAGCGCATTCTGAATGAATCCGGATTGAATATTGTTGCAGCCGATTCGATGGCAGACGGTGCGCAGAAAATTGTCGCTTTGGTTCAATAATTCACGGACGAGAGGATGAGAGTCAATGAGTATCTTAATTGATAAACATACCAAGATTATTACACAAAATATGACGGGTGCTACAGGCATGTTCCATACAAAGGGCGGGCTTGAGTATGGCTCACAGATGGTAGCAGGCGCTGTCCCTGGCAAAGGCGGAACTACGGTTGACATTACGCTTGATAACGGTGAAGTGGTTACACTTCCTGTTTACAATACGGTAGTGGAAGCCAAGAATGCAACAGACGCAACAGCGAGTGTTATTTATGTGCCGCCAGCATTTGCAGCAGATGCGATTATGGAAGCAGTAGATGCCGATCTAGATCTGGTTATCTGTATTACAGAGGGTATTCCTGTATTGGATATGGTCAAGGTTAAGCGCTACATGGAAGGCAAGCGCACACGTCTTATCGGTCCGAACTGCCCGGGTGTCATCACACCAGGACAATGCAAGATCGGTATTATGCCGGGATATATTCATGCACCAGGTCATGTAGGCGTCGTATCCCGAAGTGGAACACTCACATATGAGGCTGTTCATCAATTAACAACGCGCGGCATCGGCCAATCTACTGCAGTTGGCATTGGTGGTGACCCGGTCAAAGGCTCTGAATTCATTGATATCTTGCATCTGTTCAATGAAGATCCAGATACACATGCTGTTATCATGATCGGTGAGATCGGTGGTACAGCTGAAGAAGAAGCAGCAGAGTGGATTCGTGATAACATGAAGAAGCCGGTAGTAGGTTTCATCGGCGGAGCGACAGCACCTGCAGGCAAGCGTATGGGTCACGCAGGCGCCATTATTTCAGGAGGCAAGGGAACTGCTGCTGAGAAGATTGCTACGCTGGAGGCTTGTGGTGTAAGAGTTGCGCCTACTCCTTCGGAAATGGGCAGCACGCTTGTTGCTGTACTTGAAGAGCGTGGAATGCTTGAGTCCTGCACGACGCATGTTGTGAATTCCTAATATTCAAAAGGTAAGCAACCTTTATTGCACGGAAACGTGTATAAAGGTTGCTTTTTTTTATTTTGTTAGCAAATTAAAGTTCTATGAATTTCAAAAACAATGGGTTGACACTTGCAATCTGTTAATATCTCAAGCAAAATAAGGGAAGCGGATTCGCGCTTCTCTAATGAAGGGAAAGAATGCGATGAGCAGATGGACTGAACGTCACATTTTATTTGCACTACATGAAGCAGAAGGAATTGGATGGCACACTATTCGTGACTTAATGGATAGAATAGGGCTATTGGGGCTGCCATGCTGGTTGGATCGATCTTCCTCGCAGTGGCAGGAATCTGGATTGAAGCCGAATGTGGCTGACAAGCTAGCTGCACAGTTTCGTTCCGACCGTCTCGAGCAGCGACTTGAGCTCACGAAGCGCAGCGGCATTGAATGGATAACGGCGCTTGATGAACAGTACCCATTATTATTGAAGGAAATCCCTCAATATCCTTGGGTGTTATATGGTAGAGGAGATTGGAAATGCCTCGGGGAAGCTTCCGTTAGTATCGTAGGTACACGAATGCCTACGTCATATGGCAAGAAGGTCGCAGCTACACTAGGGGAGCAGCTAGGACATATAGGGCTGCATGTGGTTAGCGGGCTAGCGAGAGGGATAGATGCATCCAGTCATGAAGGCGCTCTCAAGTATGGCAGAACGGTTGCAGTCATGGGGACGTCATTTGACCGAGTGTATCCACCCGAGAATCGAAGCTTGGCAGGAAGAATTGTAGAGAACGGAATTGTCATTACCGAGTATCCGCTCGGCATGAAGACGCACCCGGGAATGTTCCCACTTCGGAATCGAATTATTGCGGGGTTGTCTCTGGGAACAGTTGTTGTAGAGGCCAATTTGCGCAGTGGCGCCTTAATTACGGCGGACATGGCGTTAGAGTCGAATCGCGAAGTATTTGCCGTTCCTGGTCCGATTACATCTCCGAAGTCGGCAGGGACGTTGAAATTGCTGTACGAAGGCTCGGCTAAATTAGTTCGTTCGGCTAGTGATATTGTGGAAGAATTCAAAGGTTGGTTGACAACAATCCCTTCGTCGTACAATAATGAAACGGTCGACGCTATTGGGGAACAACCCCTAACTGATGAAGAGAAGCGCATTTATAAGCTCATTTGTGATCAAGACAGTACAATCGATGACTTAATGCAGCGCAGCAGTTCGACATTTGCGCAACTCCATGAAGTTTTGTTATCCTTACAATTAAAAAAACGAATCCGAGAAGGCCCGGGGGCCGTATATAGCTCGGAATGATAGTGCAGTATGCTGGAGAGGAGGATGCGCCTGTGGCGGATTCACTAGTAATTGTCGAGTCACCTGCGAAGGCCAAGACAATTGGAAAGTATTTAGGAAGCAAGTATATAGTGAAAGCATCAATGGGGCATGTTCGCGATTTGCCGAAGAGTCAAATTGGCGTTGAGATCGAGGACAATTTTGCACCCAAGTATATAACGATTCGCGGTAAAGGCAGCGTCCTGAAAGAATTGAAGGATGCTCGGAAAAAAGTAAAAAAAGTGTATCTCGCAGCTGACCCCGATCGTGAAGGAGAAGCGATTGCTTGGCATTTAGCACACGCTCTCGAATTGGATCAGTCAGAAGCTTGCCGAGTCGTATTTAATGAAATTACGAAGCAAGCGGTGAAGGATGCGTTCAAAACCCCGCGTCAAATCAATATGGACCTCGTTCATGCACAGCAAGCGAGACGTATCCTTGACCGTTTGGTCGGTTATAAGATAAGTCCGCTTTTGTGGAAGAAGGTGAAGAAAGGATTGTCGGCCGGACGCGTACAGTCCGTGTCCGTCAAACTGATCATCGACCGGGAAAATGAAATCAGCGCGTTCATTCCGGAAGAGTACTGGACCATTACAGCACGTTTGAATATGGGCAAGTCTTCATTCGATGCGAAGTTCTACAGTATCAATGGAGAGAAGAGAGAGCTTACGAGCGAAGCTGATGTGAATGAAATTCTTCATGCGATTAAGGGCAATTCATTTGTCGTCAGCGAAGTGAAAGAGAGAGAGCGTCTACGTCATCCTTCGCCACCGTTTACGACAAGCTCCTTGCAGCAGGAGGCTGCCCGCAAATTGAATTTCCGCGCAGCGAAGACGATGTCTGTTGCACAGCAACTATATGAAGGGGTCGACCTTGGCAAAGAGGGAACGGTAGGTCTCATTACGTATATGCGTACGGACTCTACGCGTATTTCCCAGACAGCTCAGGAAGAAGCGGGAGAGTTCATTAAGGGTCATTACGGCGATGAGTATATGCCTGAGACTCCGCGTCAATATGTGAAGAAAAATGCGAATGCGCAGGATGCACATGAAGCGATCAGACCTACATCCATAATGCGAACTCCTGACGAGATGAAGTCCTTCTTGAGTCGGGATCAGTTCCGCTTATACAAGCTGGTATGGGAACGGTTCGTGGCAAGCCAGATGACATCTGCCATTATGGATACGATGACCGTAGATATTAAGGTTGGAGAAACGATGTTCCGTGCGAACGGATCTAAAATCCGCTTCCCTGGCTTTATGAAGGTGTATGTGGAGGGCAACGACGATGGCACGGTTGAGGATGACAAGTTTCTGCCTCCGCTCACTGTTGGAGACAGCATGCAGACCGAACAGATTGAGCCGAAGCAGCATTTTACACAGCCGCCACCGCGTTATACAGAAGCTCGACTGGTCAAGACGCTAGAGGAGCTTGGAATCGGACGGCCGAGTACATACGCGCCAACACTGGAGACAATTCAGAAGCGCGGATATGTAGCGATTGAAGAGAAGAAGTTCGTCCCAACAGAATTGGGAGAGCTGATCATTCAACTCATGGAAGAGTTCTTCCCAGAAATTTTGGATGTCGAATTTACCGCTCACATGGAAGAGGATTTAGACCATGTCGGTGAAGGACAGCAGGATTGGGTCAAGGTACTTGCGGATTTCTATGAATCCTTCGAGAAACGACTGCTTGTAGCGGAAGAGGAAATGAAGGAAATCGAAATCGAGGATGAAGTGTCCGATGAGATTTGTGAGAAATGCGGACGTCATTTTGTATACAAGATGGGTCGGTTCGGTAAATTCCTGGCATGCTCAGGCTTCCCGGATTGCCGCAATACACGCCCGATTGTAAAAGATACCGGTGTTACTTGTCCGAAGTGCCACGAAGGCAAGCTCGTTGAGCGCCGCAGTAAGAAGGGACGTGTCTTCTATGGATGCGACCGCTACCCAGAATGCGATAATGTGATGTGGGATCGCCCTTCTGCTAAGCCTTGTCCTTCGTGCGGAAGCTTGATGATTGAGAAACGGAGCAAGCAAGGAACGAAGCTAATCTGCACAAGCTGTGATCATAATGAGCAGGTGCAAGAAGATTCAGATGATGAATAAGGAGCTGCTGGCATACACATAAATGAACGTGACCATGCTGTGGGATGTCAGGCTTCGCTGCTGTAATTCTTGTGCTATCTTCACAAGTTTACAGTCTGAATTACGATAATAAAGGTTAGCTCTGCATCGCGGCTGCTTATTCAAGGAGCCGCGATCAGTGCTTTTGCATACAACTGAGGGGGATATCAACAAATGAATCAGCCTAGAGTAACCGTCATTGGTGCAGGATTGGCGGGGAGCGAGGCGGCATGGCAAATTGCACAGCAAGGCGTGCCTGTCACACTATATGAAATGAGACCTGTCAAACAGACTCCAGCTCACCATAGCGGACGGTTTGCTGAACTGGTGTGCAGCAACTCGCTGCGAGCAAATGGATTGAGCAATGCAGTAGGTGTATTGAAGGAAGAAATGCGCTACATGAACTCATTGATTATGAGCGCAGCTGATAAACATGCTGTACCAGCAGGTGGAGCATTGGCGGTTGACCGTGAAGGCTTCTCGGATGAGATTACGAACACGCTGAAGGAGCATCCACTAGTTGAGGTGCGCAACGAGGAAGTTGCGGATATTCCTGAAGATGGTATTACTGTCATTGCGACAGGTCCTTTGACATCCGAATCGTTATCCGCACGTATTAAAGAATTGATGGGTGAGGAGTACTTCTACTTCTACGATGCGGCAGCGCCTATCATTGATAAAGATACAATCGATATGAACAAGGTATATTTGGCTTCTCGTTATGATAAGGGTGAAGCTGCATATTTGAATTGCCCAATGAATGAAGAAGAGTTCAATGCGTTCTACGAGGCGATTATTACAGCAGAGAAAGCTGAACTGAAGACATTCGAGAAGGAAGTTTACTTTGAGGGCTGCATGCCGATTGAGGTCATGATGAGCCGCGGCAAACAGACAGCTCTGTTCGGGCCAATGAAGCCAGTAGGTTTAGTTGATCCGAATACAGGCAAGACGCCGTTTGCTGTTATTCAGCTTCGTCAGGATAATGCAGCAGGCACACTGTACAATATGGTTGGCTTCCAGACTCACTTGAAATGGGGAGAACAGAAGCGGGTGTTCCGCATGATTCCTGGTTTGGAACAAGCCGAATTTGTACGTTATGGCGTTATGCACCGCAATACGTTCGTTAACTCACCGAAGCTGCTCGAACCAACTTATCAATTCAAGGGCCGACCATCCTTGTTCTTTGCTGGTCAGATGACAGGGGTAGAAGGTTATGTGGAATCTGCAGCATCGGGATTGATTGCAGGATTGAATGCAGCACGGTATGCGGCGGGCAATTCATGTCTTGTATTGCCGCAGCAAACGACATTAGGAAGCATGGCGAATTACATTACCACTGCGGACTTTAAACATTTCCAACCTATGAATGCGAACTTTGGCTTGTTCCCGCCGCTGGAGACTCGTATTCGCAACAAAAAAGAAAAGAACGAAGCCATCGCACATCGTGCGCTTGATACGCTGCGTGCATTTCAGGAAGAGCATGGCATCCACATCAAATAATTGGTGAAGCGTAAGGAAGCAGCGGCCGTTTTGTGCATGTCTGGTTCCTTTGCGCGTTCATAAGGCAGGAGGCTTGGTAGAGTGGAATATTCATTTCATGCAACAACGATTTGTGCGGTAAGACATAATGGTGCAGCTGCGATTGCAGGCGACGGTCAGGTGACCTTTGGCAACAACATGGTGATGAAGCAGCACGCACGCAAGGTTCGCCGCTTATATCGCGGTCAGGTAGTCGCTGGATTTGCAGGCTCGGTAGCGGATGCGATTACATTGTTCGAGAAGTTCGAAGGCAAGCTGGAGGAGCATCACGGCAATCTGCAGCGCGCAGCAGTCGAGCTTGCGAAGGACTGGCGTCAAGATCGTGTGCTTCGCAAATTAGAAGCATTGATGATTGTAATGGATGCGACCCATATGCTGCTTATTTCGGGTGGAGGAGAGATTATTGAGCCTGATGACGATGTCATCGCAATCGGATCTGGTGGATCATTTGCACTTGCTGCTGGACGCGCTTTGAAACGACATTCTCCGAATATGACAGCCAAAGAAATGGCGGAAGCTTCACTTCAGATTGCAAGTGAAATCTGTGTATATACGAATGACAATATTGTGGTTGAACAAATTTAATAGCCGTATGGCAGCCGGAGCGGAGGGATAGTAATGAATCAGCAAGCGTGGACACCGCGACAAATCGTTACTGAATTGGATAAGTATATTGTTGGTCAGAAGAATGCGAAGCGTGCCGTTGCGATTGCACTGCGCAACCGATATCGCCGTGGACTGCTTGATGAGAGCATCCAAGATGAGATCGTTCCGAAAAATATCTTAATGATCGGGCCTACAGGTGTGGGGAAGACGGAAATTGCCCGTCGCCTGGCTAAGCTTGTTCATGCGCCATTTGTTAAAGTGGAGGCGACGAAATTCACCGAAGTGGGTTATGTCGGTCGAGATGTCGAATCCATGGTTCGAGATCTGGTAGAAACATCGATTCGAATGGTGAAGCTGGAGCGTACAGAGAAGGTGAAGGACAAAGCAGAGGAAATGGCAAACGAGCGTATTGTCGAATTGCTAGTCCCTACACCTCAATCGAATAAGAATGGCCGTAACCCGTTTGAGATGTTGTTCGGCCAGAGCAACAACCAGGAACAGGCATCTCCTGAGAAAGAGCCAGACCCAGGCATTCAAGAGAAACGCCGCAAAGTACGTTTCGAATTGTTGTCCGGACAGCTCGAGAACGATATGATTGAAATCGACGTGGAAGAGAATACACCGAGCATGCTTGATTTCCTGTCTGGCCAAGGTAATGAGCAGATGGGCATGAACATGCAGGAGATGTTCGGTAATCTGCTGCCTAAGCGCATGAAGAAGCGCAAGCTGACGATTAAGGAAGCACGCAAAGTTTTAACACAAGAAGAAGCGGGTAAGTTAATTGATATGGACGATGTTACTCAGGAGTCCATTCGACGTGCAGAGCAATCCGGCATCATCTTCATTGATGAGATCGACAAGATTGCTTCCAGCGGACGGGGAGGTTCTGGCCCGGATGTATCCAGAGAAGGGGTACAGCGAGACATTCTGCCGATCGTAGAAGGCTCAACCATTATGACCAAGTATGGGCCTGTAAAAACAGACTATGTGTTGTTTATTTCAGCAGGTGCCTTCCATATCGCCAAGCCGTCTGATCTTATTCCCGAATTGCAGGGACGATTCCCGATTCGTGTCGAATTGAACAATCTGTCGCTGGATGACTTCGTGTCCATCTTGACGGAGCCGAAAAACGCATTGACGAAGCAATATGTCGAATTATTGAAGACAGAGAATATTGAAATACAATTTTCGGATGAAGCAATCCGGGAGATTGCCAATATTGCTGCAACGGTGAATCAGAACATGGAGAATATCGGGGCAAGGCGCCTTCATACGATCATGGAGAAGCTGCTCGAAGACTTGTCTTTCGAGGCGCCAGAGCTGACATTGGAGACATTTCAGATTACACCGGAATATGTACGTGAAAAACTAGCAGATATTTCTCAGAACCGGGACTTGAGCCAATATATATTGTAGTATAATCCGACAAAGTGTGACAATTGTTATTGAGATATAGACCAGTCAAAATGTTCGACAAACTATTTAGAAAAAGCCCTGACTTTCGGACGAAAGATAGGGCTTTTTTCTTATTGTGTTATAACCCAAAGTTTAAGATGATAGGTATGGCGTTAATTATCTTCTTCTGTCATAAAATTAACAAATTGAATGAATAATCGCGAATCATGCACATGCGTCCTTCGACTTATGCACAAAAACAAATATTTTGTCGAAAAAAAGAAGGAGAAACGTCAAAGTAAATGGTATAGTAATATAGTCAAAATTTTAAACAACGAAAAGGAGGGGTTATTGTGGATTTATTGAATGGCGTTCATATGTCGCGCCTGGAAGGTGCCATTCAAACTTCTGTAGCGAGGCAGAATGCGATTTCAAATAATATTGCGAATGTCGATACGCCATATTTTAAGCGTTCGGAAGTGCAATTTGAATCTCTCCTGAGAGATCAGATGGAGGGCGGGTCTCTGGTAGGTCGCCGAACGAATGAAAAGCACTTTTATATTGGGCCTTCTCAATCAACGCCGTCCATGCAGGTGATTCGCGACCAAGCTACCGTGATGGGCAATAATCGCAACAACGTCGACATGGATCGGGAAATGACGATGCAGGCGGAAAACCAGTTGCGCTACAACACCTTTATACAGCAGCTTAACCATCATATTAATATGATGCGAACATCAATGGATGTTAGGAGGTAATCGATAGTTATGAAGATTAGCAACAGTTTTCAAATTAGCTCGTCCGGTTTAACCGCTCAAAGATTGCGCATGGATGTCATCTCCTCCAATATCGCGAATGCGGAGACGACGCGTGCACAGTATGTGAACGGGAAGTTCGTACCTTACACTCGCAAGGTTGTCGTCATGTCACCGACAGAGCCGACTTTTCAACAATCCTTTGAAGCTGCGATGAAGGGTGAGCCGACATCAAGAGGGGTTAAGGTATCCCAAATTAAAGCGGATAATTCGGCCTTCAAGATCGCATACAATCCGACACATCCGGATGCAGATGAGAATGGTTATGTAACGATGCCTAACGTCGACATAGCGAAGGAAATGGTCGATATGATCTCAGCAACTCGATCATATGAGGCGAATGTGACAGCACTCAATGCTTCCAAATCGATGGTTATGAAGGCGCTCGAGATCGGCAAGGGATAATTTCGCTATTTTTCGACAAAAATCTGCCGAACCATTCGGATAAGGAGGGAAAAGAGTGATTCAGAATACAATGCTCCCAATACATATGGCTCAGCCGGCCACGTCTTCTACGGCCGCAGCAGGGCTGAAGCAGAATTCACCAGCAGAAGTGACAAAGTCTTTCGGCACTTTCTTTGCAGATGCACTCCAGCAACTTGAAGGACAAGAGCAGCAAGTCCAGACGATGAATGACAAGTTTATACTGGGTGAAGTTGATGTCGATCAACTCATGATCGCCTCAGAGCGTGCGCTACTCGGCATGCAGCTGACTACTCAAGTGCGCAATAAGGTCGTTGAAGCGTATCAGGATATTATGCGCATGCAGTTATAACAGCGTGATGTCTTACATAGTTTGGGTGGGGTGACGTGAAGTGAATGAAAAAGTGACCCAATATCGTGATAAAGCGTCTCGATATTGGAATCAATTCAGCAAGAAACAAAAGGCATTGCTGTTGTCGACAATTGGCCTTGTACTCGTAGCTGCAGTTATCATGACGTATTTATTTTCGAAAACCGAGTATGAACTCGCATTTCGCGATTTGAACGCAAATGATGCGGCTGGCATCATTGAGTATCTAAATTCAAACAACATTCCGTATCAATTAAGTTCCAATGGAAGCCAAATATCTGTCCCAAGCACCTCAGCTGCAAAAGTTAAGGTGGATGTTGGTGCGCAAGGGATTGTGAAGAATGGCTCGATCGGCTTCGAATCATTCGGCGCTGACGGGCTAATGAGCGGAATGACCGACAATGTATTTGACGTGCGTTATAAGAACGCATTGAACGGAGAAGTCGAACGGTTACTGCGTCAAATGCAAGGCGTTCAGGATGCAAAAGTAATCGTCAATTTGCCTAAAGAGACGGTATTTGCTACACCGGATCAAGAACAAGCATCGGCATCCATCGTGCTTAGCTTTAAAGGCGGCTATCAGCCGAACCAGGCAGAAGTTGATGGATATTTCAATTTGGTGAAGACAGCTGTGCCGCATTTGCCGATTGAAAATATTACGATTTCTAGCAATGAAAGTATGTTCTTCGCTTCGGGTTCAGTCGGCGGTAATGGCAAAAACGCGCTCGGTGAAGTCGATGAGCAACTCAAAATTCAGCGTAAGTATGAAAACGATATTCGCATGACCGTTCAGCAGTTCCTTAATGGCCAATTTCCGGCTGACAAGGTTCATATCCTTGTCTCTGCCAAATTGAATTTCGACAAAATTCACAAGAAAGAAGATCTTGTCGAGCCTGTAAATAAGGAAGAGATGAAAGGAATTGAAATTAGCGTACAGGAAATGCAGGAATCCCATACAGGTAAAGGTTCACCTGAAAGTGGTGTTGCTGGCGTTGGCGATGGAGAAGTAACGAATTATCCTTCTGCATCTAACGGCGGAGAGACGAACTCCGAGAAATCCCAACGCACGACCAATTACGATGTGAATCGGATATCGAACACGATTGAAGCAAGTCCATATGCTGTTAAAGATTTAACCATTCATGCAGCAATCGACTCAGATCAAATGCAACAAGATCGAGTGCAGCAAGTCGAAAAGGTGCTGCGCAGTATTGTTGCCACTCAATTGAGAGATTCAGGTGTTACATATACAGACGTTGATCTGACGCAAAAAGTTTCTGTTATGACTCAAAATGGTTCTAAAGATGGAGTCGTGTCGGACAATCAGTCGATTCCGAACTGGGTATGGTATGGCGCGGGTGCGCTTGGATTACTAGCTGTGGCAGGAGGAATTACCTACGCGGTCGTCCGCAAACGCAGACAAGAAGAGGAAGAAGAATATTACGAGACCGAAATGTCTGGTCCGTCTCAACTCGAACTTCCTTCTATTGACTTAGAGAATTTGACTGGCGAGCATCAGGTACGCAAACAGCTGGAATCGCTAGCGAAGAAGAAACCGGATGAATTTGTTAAATTGCTGCGCACATGGCTAGTAGAGGAATCGAGGTGAGCGGAATGGTCAAAGGCGGATTAACAGGCAGACAGAAGGCGGCGATTTTGCTCATAACGCTCGGGCCGGAAGTGTCAGCTCAAATATTCAAGCATCTTAGGGATGAAGAAATTGAGCAGCTTACGCTCGAAATTGCAAATGTCCGCAAAGTAGATGCAGCGGAAAAAGAAGCGGTAATGAGCGAATTTCACCAAATTTGCCTAGCACAGGAATATATATCGCAAGGCGGTATTACATACGCAAAAGAAATTTTGGAGAAGGCACTCGGACAGCAGAAGGCGCTGGATATTATTAATCGCCTGACAGCAACGCTGCAGGTGAGACCGTTTGACTTCGCACGCAAGGCTGACGCACAGCAGATCTTCAACTTTATACAGAACGAGAATGTTCAAACGATTGCGCTGGTTCTCTCTTACTTGCAGACCGAACAAGCTTCGGTCATCCTATCCTCGCTTCCTCCTGAGAAGCAGGCAGAGGTGGCGAGAAGAGTTGCGTTGATGGACAGCACTTCGCCGGAAGTTATTAGTCAGGTGGAGCAGGTGCTTGAACAGAAGCTTTCGTCGACGGTTACCCAAGATTACACAAGCGCAGGCGGCATCGAATCGATCGTCAATATCTTGAATGGTGTCGATCGAGGAACAGAGCGGACGATTCTGGACTCTCTCGAAATTCAGGATCCGGAATTGGCCGAAGAAATCAAAAAGAGAATGTTCGTATTCGAGGATATCGTCAATATCGACAACCGTTCGATTCAACGCATTATCCGCGACATCGACAACAGCGATTTGCAGCTCGCACTCAAAGTTGCAAGCGAAGAGGTACGCGAGTCGATATTCCGGAATATGTCCAAGCGTATGGCGGATACATTCAAGGAAGAAATGGAATTTATGGGGCCTGTACGGCTTCGTGATGTGGAAGAAGCACAGACTCGAATCGTGTCGACTATCCGTCGCTTAGAAGAAGCGGGTGAAGTGATCATCGCTCGCGGCGGAGGAGATGATATCGTTGTCTAATGTCATCAAATCAACCGAGTATGTTCCTGTCGAGCAGCTGAGAATGCTGGAGGCGGTGCGCCGCCATCTCAGACAGGACGCAGCACCGGTAGAAGATCAAGCTGAGCCGTTGACTGCGGAACATGTCTTGAATAAGGATGAGCAGCTTGCAAGCTTGCGGCAGTCCATTCTCGATGATGCAGAATCGTTCGCTGAAGAGCATGTACGCAATGCAGCAGACGAGGCTGAGACGATGTTAAGCGAAACTCGTGAACAGATCGATGCCTGGTGGACAGAGCGAAGAGAACAAGATGAGCAGCTTGTCGAGTCATTGAAGCAGCAAGGATATGACGAAGGCTATCAGCAAGGGATGGCACAAGCGGAGCAGGAAATACAGCAGGCATATGAGCGCAAGATTGCTGAAGCTCAAGCCGTTTTGCAGCAAGCGTATCAGGCCAAAGAGCAAATCCTCCAGGAGGCGGAGCCTTTCGTCGTTACGCTTAGCTGTGCCGTTGCTGAGAAGGTCATTCAGCAGCAGCTCACGGTTGACCCAGACATTATACTCGAAATCGCTCGAAGAACACTTGCCCGCAAGCGTGAGAGCGGCACAATTACACTGTGTGTGTCGCCTGAGCAGTTCTCCTTCGTCCATGCAGCACGTGAGGAGCTTGGATTTGCAATAGACTCTCAAGCAGAACTGGAGATTATTCCAGATACAAGCGTGAACGATGGAGGTTGTGTTGTACGGTCATCCCTTGGAAGCATCGACGCCCGCATAGACACACAGTTGTCTGAAATCAAGAAGGCACTTCTGCAGGTGGCGATTCAGCAAGAGGAGCGTATAGACGATGGCGCTTAATTACAAATGGAATGCGAATAAATATATGGATCATTTACGGCAAATAGATCCAGTTCGTGTTAATGGTAAGGTAACGCAAGTAATCGGGCTGATGGTTGAATCTGAGGGGCCGGATGCAAGTGTTGGGGAAGTATGTTATATCTACCCGACGAAGGGCTGCGAGCCGTTGATGGCGGAAGTGGTAGGCTTCCGTGACAATAAGGTGCTTCTTATGCCGCTTGGCGAGCTGCAATCCATTGGCCCTGGCTGTGATGTTGTAGGCACAGGAAAGCCATTGAGTGTATCGGTTGGCTCAGAACTGCTTGGCAAGGTGTTAGACGGGCTAGGAAGACCGCTCGACGGATCTTTCTTGCCGACACGAATGTCGCAGTATTCGACAAATAATATTCCGTCCAACCCGCTTAAGCGTCAGCGTGTAAGCGAACCGATTGGAGTAGGAGTAAGGGCAATTGATGGTTTGCTAACGATTGGGAACGGGCAGCGGGTTGGTATTTTTGCCGGATCTGGTGTCGGGAAGAGTACACTTCTTGGCATGATTGCACGCAATACAGATGCCGATGTAAACGTCATCGCCCTGATTGGGGAACGCGGACGCGAGGTGCTTGAATTTATCGAACGGGATTTAGGACCTGAAGGGCTTGCTCGTTCGGTTGTTATTGTTGCAACCTCGGATCAGCCTGCGCTCGTTCGGATTAAGGGCGCGCTTATTGCGACAACGATAGCAGAGTATTTCCGAGATCGTGGGATGAATGTGATGCTGATGATGGATTCAGTAACTCGTTATGCAATGGCAATGCGTGAGGTTGGACTTGCCGTTGGGGAGCCTCCGGCGACACGCGGTTATACACCGTCCGTGTTTGCAAGCTTACCGAAGCTGCTAGAGCGTTCAGGAACGGGAACAAGCGGTTCAATTACTGCGTTCTATACGGTTTTAGTAGATGGTGACGATATGAACGAACCAATTGCCGATGCGGTTCGGGGGATACTGGATGGACACATTGTATTGAACCGGAACATCGCCAATAAGGGACATTTTCCTGCAATTGATATATTGGCCAGCGTCAGTCGGGTTATGAAGGATATTGTGCCGAAGGATCACCAATTGTCAGCAGAGCAGTTGAAGCGGCTGCTGGCAGTCTACCGTGAATCGGAAGATTTGATTAACATCGGCGCTTATCAGCAAGGCAGCAATCCTGCTATCGATGAAGCGATTGCCTATATCGAGCAGATCGAAACCTTTACGAAGCAGCGTATTGAAGAGGAAGCTTCCTATGAGGATACGGTGGAACAATTAATGATGCAATTTCCAGGGAGTTGAATGAGCAGTGCGAGCTTTTCATTATTCATTCCAGAAGGTTCTGGATCTGAGGACGAATGAGAAGAAACAAGCGGAATGGATGCTGTCAGAGGCTGTTGGACATCTGCATGCGGAAGAGAACAGCCTGCAAGAATGTCTTCGAGAATTCGAGACAGCAAGGCAGCAGTTGCAGAGTAGTGTGGACAGCTGTGCGCCAGCAGCTGAAGTTCAAGCTTGGCAGCAGTACATCTCCCATGTGGAACAGCAAATCCAACATGCGAGGACACGGGTACGGTCAGCAGAAATCCATGTTCAGGACAAGCAGGGTGAGCTTGCAGAACGAATGACGGATGAAAAGGTATGGACCAAAGCCCGTGAAAAAGCAGAAGAGGAGTTCAAGCGGCAGATGGCATTGTGGGAGCAAAGTGAGATGGACGAGCTCGCAACGGTCCGCTATCACATGGCCGCCCGCTAACATGGATACCGGTTCGAACCCGCCGCACAAGCAGGAGGGATAGCAGTGTCAGAGATGATGACAGAAGAAAAAGAAAGCAATTATTCAGGTTTTGAGCGTTTTTTGTTCTTTGTGACACCAATCATTTTTGCGATTATTTTAATCGGTGTGTTGTTGACACTCTTTAATGCGAATTGGCGCAGCCAGCTCGTGTCGATTGCCAGTGAGATTCCTATCGTGAACAAGTGGGTGACTCCAGAGGAAGCTCCGAAGGATAAAGCGAAGGAAGAAAAGAAGGCACAGAAGGAAGAAACCAAGGCGCAATCTGAACAAATTACAGAATTAAAGGCGCTGCTTGCTTCTAAAGATCAGGATTTGCGAGTCTTGGCCGACAAACGGAAAAGTCTTGAGGGGGAAGTTTCTGAGTTGAAGCACCAGCTTCAAAGTCTGAAAAGCAATCATCAGGAGCAGCAAGCGAATCAAGAGCAATATGATCGTCAAATTAAGGATTTGGCGAACGTGTATGCCAAGATGATGCCGAGTAAAGCAGCTCCGATCTTAGAGAATATGGCAACGGAAGAGATTGTGCTCGTACTGAATGCAATGAAACAAGACAACCGGGTCAAAGTTCTCGAGAAGATGAATCCCAAGGTGGCAGCTGAAGCATCCATGATGTTGAAGGATATTAAGCCGTCCGACAATTTGGAAATTCGCGCGCTGCAAGCGAGACTCAAGAAAAACGAGAACAGCAAAGAGGCGCAAACAGGGCTGGATCGTTCGCAGCTCAGTAAAACGTTCTCGAGCATGACACCGAAGAGCGGAGCAAGCTTCCTGCTTGAAACAGCAAAAATAAATCCGGACAAAGCACTGACAGTACTGAGTTCGGTTGACGATGCGACACGCTCGAAATTGATTAATGCCATGACAGACATAGACAAGACGAAGACAGCTAAGTTAGTTGCCAAATTATTGCCGAACCAATAACCGTATGTAACGGAAGGAGGTGAAAACATGTCAGGAACGATTACGAACGTATCTGCTGGTAATGCGGCATCGTTTTTCGGTGGAGTTCAATCGAAAGGCGATACAGGAGCTTCTGGTTTCTGGGCTACACTTGCTCAGTGCATGAGCGGTGCCGGAGCAGAAGGAGACGCAATGATGTCCTCAACACTCGGTTCAATGATGTCAGCAAATGAAATATTGGCATCACTGGGTTCGGAAGGAGAGGAATCATTGACTGAGGCGATTGGGCAATGGTTCGATGACCCGCTAAAGCAGCTGGATGAGCAGCTTGCAGCAGATCCAGACCCTGCTCTTATGGCTGCGCTGCAGCAATGGCTAATGCAAGCTCATCAGTGGCTGCAAGAACAGCAGCCAGGGCAGCAAGGTGATTCCGTACAATTTCAAAATCTGATTGCACAGCCTGAGACAATCACCATTGCAGTGCGCGATATTATGGCTCAGTTAGCGTCATACTTGGATGCGCCAAAAGGCACGGGGGAATCGGATAACTTCGCACATATGCTGCGTGCTGCCCTTCAATCGAAGGGGGATGGGCTTGAGACTGATGCAGATGGGTCTCAAGAACTAATGCGTCTTCTTAACGGCAGTGGAGCGAATCAGGCGGCATTGACAAGTGGTGATGATCAAGAGGCGGGACAAGTGCTTGGTGCTATGAAGAAGCTTACCGAATTAAACACACTGCTTCGTCCGGCAGCTACTTCCGCTGCGGCAAGAGCGGTTGTAGAATCGACTACGATTGATAGTACAGAAGCTCAGCCAACGCAGCAGGTCATGCTGGCAGGTCAATGGGCGATGAGACAGGAAGGATTGAATACAACGAAATCTACACCTGTTGTTCATGCGGATCGATTTGCGGATGAAATGTCCGGCTTCATCGTGAAGCAGCTTCGCTTTAGCAAGCTGGGTCCAGTATCAGAAGCGAAAATATCGTTGTACCCTGAGCATTTGGGGCAGGTCGATATTCGCTTGACAATACATAACGGACAATTGACAGCTCGCTTTATGACGGAGCATGGAATAGCGAAAGAGATGCTGGAACAGCAGATGTCAATGCTTCGAGGAGCATTACAGACGCAGGGCATTCAAGTTGAGAAGATTGAAGTTGCCCAGCAGCCATCTTCGTCAATGGCTTCATCGATGTTTCAGGAACAGCGGCAATCCAATGCCAATCGTCAACAATCATCGGAGCGTCAATCGAAGCAGCGTTCAGTAGCTATTGAAGATACAGCAGCGCTGAAGCAGGACGAAGAGCAGGTGAAGGAAGCACTGCGTGCTCATGGTCAATCCACCTTCTCAGCATCTGTATAATTGATGCGCATTTGGTAGCAGCAAGCAAGGAGAAGGGAGGGGCGGAAGTGCCAGGAGAAGTTAACAATGTAAAGAGCAATAACTTCCAAAAGGTCGTGACTTTCCCGAACTATCACAAGGACAATATGGCGTTGGCCGGTCGTGTGGAAGAGAAGAAGCTCGGGAAGGATGAATTTCTTAAAATTCTGATCACGCAATTGCAAAATCAGGATCCAATGCAGCCAATGCAAGATCGTGATTTTATCGCACAAATGGCGCAATTCAGCTCTGTCGAACAATTAATGAACATTTCGACGCAGATGAACACGATGCAGCAGACACTCGGAATGTCCTCCAATATGATCGGCAAGGAGATTACATGGATTGCGCAGAAAGATGCGGCAAGTACGGACGGTAAGGAAAGCACAACCCAAATCAAGACGGGCATCGTGGATTCCATTCTAGTTCGTGACAATCAGATGTACGCCAAAGTAGGCAAGGACGAAGTCGAAATGAAGTACATTTCTGAAATTCGCATGCCTTCAAGCGGACAAGTGGATGGGAATGCGACAAGCAAGCCGGAACAAGCCGTGGACGGCAATTCATGAATATCCAAGGCTCACTAGGGCATTTGCCGCCAATTCGTCCTGTACAGACAAATTCTTTGTCGAGGGCGACATCAAGCGGAAAGACAAGCGCTGCCCTCCAGTTTCAGCAGCTGCTGAATCAAGAGCTGCATAAGCAGGAAGACGTACGGTTCAGTCACCATGCGCAACTTCGGATGAAGGAGCGCGGGATGTCCATGACACCGGATTTGATGCAAAAGATGAAGCAGGCTATTTCACAAGCGGAATCCAAAGGAGCTAAGCAATCACTGGTTGTTGTTAACAAGCAGGCGTTCATTGTGAATGTTCACTCTCGAACGGTAATCACGGCTCTCGATGAAGCTTCTCAGCAGGATCACATCTTTACGCAAATAGACAGTGCCGTCCTTATGAATTAATGTTCATTGGCAGTTACATTGATGAGGTTGAGAAATGTGTAAATGGCAGGGCACGGTATGAAATGGCTGGACCGTTAAGGAGGCCATCGCTCATGGAACGACAGAAGTGAGCGGAATAACGAATAGTCGGAGGTAAAAAGAATGATTCGATCCATGTACTCTGGTGTATCCGGAATGCGCGGCTTTCAGACGAAGCTGGATGTAATCGGCAATAACATCGCGAACGTAAATACAGCAGGCTTCAAGGCTGGACGCGTAACCTTTAAGGATATTATGAGCCAAACGGTATCAGGAACGACTGCACCAGGCGATGGTGGTATGGGGGGCGTCAATGCTAAGCAGATCGGACTTGGTGCTGTTGTTGCTTCCATAGACAATGTGCATACAGGCGGCAGTGCGATGACGACGAACCGTCCGCTCGATTTGCGCATTGATGGAGATGGATTCTTTGCAGTAAAAATGGGTGATGATGGTGCGACCTTCTATACTCGCGCTGGTGATTTCCATCTCGATGCAATGCGTCAATTGGTAACTTCCGATGGTTTGCGAGTGCTGGACGCTGGCGGTGGCGGAATTCAATTGGATGAAGAGATCGTTGCCTTCACTATTGCACAAAATGGCGAAATTATCGCGAAGAGAGATGATGGTACGACTGAAGCAACAGGCGTCAAAATTGGTGTTGCGAAGATCCCGAATCCAGAAGGCTTGGAGAAGGTGGGAGGCAACTTGTACCGATTGACTCCGAATGCGATTGAGGGCGGCGCTCTTGATGAATTGTCGGAAGCAAACAGTCCAGAAGCTGGTACAGGCGCGATCATTTCCGGACAGCTGGAAATGTCGAACGTTGATTTGACTTCTGAATTTACCGAAATGATCGTTGCGCAACGCGGCTTCCAAGCGAACTCTCGCATCATCACAACTTCCGATGAAGTGCTGCAAGAGGTTGTTAACTTGAAGCGATAAGCTGTAGGTAATCCTGCTTCCTTAATCCCGCAGGCTGTGGGGGCATAATCCCCCGTCTGCGGGATGACGGACGGCGCTCGAAAGGAGGAATAGAATGATATCTGTTACGAGATTGAATGGATCGCCTGTATGGGTGAACGCCCTTCTTATCGAGTCTGTAGAGGAGACACCCGACACGTATATTACCCTGACGACAGGCAAGAAGTTTATTGTGCTGGAGAAAGGGCAGGAAGTCATTAGTTGCATTGAACAATACATACGTTCTGTAGGCATTATTGCCGGAACGAAGAAGACAGAATTATCGGAGGGACAACCATGAAACGAATGCTGCCGTGGATGATTACGGTGCTGCTAGCGCTCACGTTAATTGCACTGGTAGTTATTATGATGTCGAACTCAACACCAGGGAAACAAGCTAACCCGACTGGGAACATTGCTGTGCCTAGACTGTCTGCCGATGAAATTGTAGAAATGACGTCCAGTATGAATGAAATCAAGACGAACCTGGCAGATCACGACTATATTGTACTGACAGGATTCGCATTTCAATTGGACAGCAAGAAGACCAAGGAGCAGTTTGACAAGATCAAAGACATGCGTATTAAACCATTGATCTTACGCACGCTCGCAGACATGAAGCCGGAGGAACTGCAAGGCATGAAGGGACAAGATCAGTTATGTTCCAAGCTGCTCGAATTGATTAACAAGCAGTTGCCGGAGGGCAAGGTCATTCAAATCGACTTGACCGATTTCATTATGCAACGCCTCTAACAAGGGCGGTTACATCTGTTGTAGTTGATTCCTGTAAGGGGGTGAAACGATTGGTTGACGTGCTGTCACAGAACGAGATTGACGCCTTGCTGGCGGCGTTGTCCTCAGGTGAGATGGATGCAGAAGAGCTTAAGAAAGAGGAGACGCAGCGTAAAATTCGCTCCTATGATTTTAAGCGGGCTGTTCGATTTTCTAAGGATCATATCCGCAGCTTAACACGCATCCATGAGAATTTTGCCAGATATTTAACGACATATTTTTCTGCGCAACTCAGGACATTTGTACAAATCAATGTCGTACAGGTAGAACAGCTGCCGTATGACGAATTTATTCGGTCTATTCCGAAGATGACGATTCTGAATATTTTCGAGGCTGAGCCGTTCAAGGGGCGAATGGTACTCGAAGTAAATCCTAACGTAGCCTTTGCGATGCTGGATCGCATGTTGGGCGGTACGGGTATGGCTCCATCGAAAATCAATGCGTTAACAGAGATTGAGACGACGGTTATGGAGCGAATATTCAGCCGTGCGTTCGACAGTTTGCAAGAAGCTTGGAAAAATGTCCTTGATATTGAACCAAGACTTGAAGCATTGGAGACGAATCCACAGTTCATGCAGATCGTATCGCCGAATGAAACGATAGCGCTCATCTCCTTGAGCACGAAAATCGGGGATACGACGGGGATGATCAACTTGTGTATCCCGCATGTCGTCATTGAGCCGATCATGCCGAAGCTCTCTGTGCACCATTGGTTCGTATCAGAGAAGAAGACAAGAGAGCCGATTGAAGTTGAAAAATTACGCCAGCGCGTAACAAAGGCGAAGCTGCCGATATCGGTGGAGCTGGGGACATCCAATATTACGGTGCATGAGCTAATGCAGCTCGCGGTTGGCGATGTGATCGCGTTGAATAAGCCGGTTGACAGTGGATTGTCAATTCGGGTCGGCGAACGCGAGAAATATATAGGAACACCTGGTGTGTATAAGGATCGAGTCTCAGTACAAATCGATCACGTTGTAGATGAAGGAGTGGAAGAGCATGACGAGTAAGGACTACTTGTCACAGGAGGAAATTGACGCGTTGTTGAAGAGATCATCAGATGAACCGTCTGCCGAAGAAGCCGGTACTCCTTCCATTGAAAAGTTTTTGGACCCGATTCAAATTGATGCATTGGGCGAAATTGGCAACATCACATTCGGCAGTGCAGCAACAGCACTGTCCACGCTGCTTGGCAAGAAAGTAGAGATTACAACGCCTCGTATTTCGCTGCTTCAGCGTGAGAACTTGGAGAATGAGTTTCCGAAGCCGCACGTGGCCGTACACGTTCGCTATGTAGAAGGCTTTGAGGGTGTAAACTCACTCGTTATCAAAACATCGGATGCTCAGGTAATTGCAGACTTGATGCTTGGCGGAGATGGCACGAACACGAGTCATGATTTGACTGAAATTCATATTAGTGCCGTTCAAGAAGCTATGAACCAAATGATGGGATCTTCAGCGACTTCGATGTCTACCATCTTCAATCGCTTAGTCAATATCTCTCCTCCTGGAATTGGCATCTTGGATATGTCTAATGGAACAGGCGTAGATACATTGCCTGAAGATAATGTACTCGTTAAGGTATCGTTCCGATTGACGATTAGTGATCTGATCGATTCAACGATCATGCAAATATTAACAGTTCCGTTTGCGCGGAATATGGTCTCACTGCTGCTTGGCTCAGCTTCAGATGAACCTGCGGCTGCTGCAGAAACTCCGGTTGCAGAAATGCAGCCTGAAGCCAAATCAGCTTATGAAGCATCAATGACAGCACCAGTTCAACCGGCAATGGAATCCCATATGCCGCCGATGCAGGGCTATCATGATCCAATGGGAGGAGGGCATGCTATGCAGCAACCTTATACAAATGCTCCAATGCATACACCTGGTATGGATATGCGTGGAGATCACGCTGCAGCATTTGGGACTGCACCGAATCGGAATGTGAACGTGCAGCCTGTGCAATTCGCAAGTTTCCAATCGGCTCCATACCAACAAACGGATGAATCTAATCTAAATTTATTGTTGGACATCCCACTCAAAGTCACAGTAGAATTAGGTAGGACACACAAACAGATCAAGGACATCTTGGAGCTTTCCCAGGGCTCCATTATCGAGCTGGACAAGCTGGCAGGCGAGCCTGTCGATATTCTTGTCAACAACAAGCTTATCGCGAAGGGCGAGGTTGTTGTAATCGACGAGAACTTCGGCGTGCGTGTCACAGATATTATCAATCAGTGGGATCGAATTCAAAAACTACAATAAGATTTGGGGAGGATTCTCAACGATGGCAAACCGTATTTTGATCGTAGATGACGCAGCGTTTATGCGAATGATGATTCGCGACATTTTAACTAAAAATGGTTATGATGTTGTCGCGGAAGCATCGGACGGTGCACAGGCGATCGAAAAGTACAAAGAACATAAACCAGACCTGATTACAATGGATATTACAATGCCGGAAATGGATGGAATTACAGCGCTTAAAGAAATTCGCAAATCCGATCCGAATGCCAAAGTCATTATGTGTTCCGCGATGGGACAGCAGGCAATGGTTATTGATGCGATTCAAGCAGGAGCGAAGGACTTCATCGTGAAGCCGTTCCAAGCGGATCGCGTAATCGAAGCAATCAAGAAGACATTAGGTTAATTGTATGAAAACTGACAGCGGTCAACTGATGCAATCATCTGGTGTCGATGGATATTTATCGAGCTTATTGACCGTGTTGTTGTCACTTGCCGTCATCATCGTACTTATCGTGCTGTTCATCAAGCTGTTAAGCCGCAAAAACCGAATGTGGCAAATGAACCAAAGTATCCGAACGTTGGGCGGCACCGGCCTTGGACCAAACAAGTCGATGCAAATCGTAGAAGTTGGCGATGTCGTCTATGTATTGGGCATTGGGGAAGATATTACGCTTATCGATAAAATATCCGATCCGGCCCAAGCGGCACGCTTTACCGCGGCGCTTGAACGCGAGCAGCCGACAGCGGCATGGCCAACATCCTGGTCGGAGTGGAAACAACGTCTGCGAGTTGGACGCAATGGACGAACTATTGACAGTAACACGAAGCCAGAAGAGACGGAGTCTGTCTCATTCCATGAAATGTTTCATGAGAAGCTTGAGCGCATGCCGAAGCGCAGCGAGCAAGTGGAGCAGTTATTGAAGGAAGATAATAAAGAAGATCGGTAGATGGATTCATGAACAAAAAATTGTTACTATCTGTAACCGTCGCACTGTTTGTATCCAGCATGTCAGCTCATTGGGCTATGGCATCTCCCATTATTCCGGACATCGACATTAAGGTCGGGGGCGGAGGACAACCGGGAGCATCATCAATTTCGATATTGCTGCTTATTACGATATTGAGCATAGCTCCAGCAATTCTGGTGCTGATGACCTCCTTCACACGAATTGTGGTTGTCCTTGGGTTCGTGCGGACGTCCCTAGGGACGCAGCAGATGCCGCCCAATCAGGTGTTGATTGGTCTGGCGCTCTTTCTAACTTTGTTTGTGATGTCCCCGACAATTGGCGAAGTGAATCAATCAGCCCTACAGCCGTATTTAAAGGGTGAGTTGAACCAGACCCAAGCGCTCGAGAAGGCATCTGTTCCGATGAAGAAGTTTATGTTCTCACATACACGTGAGAAAGATTTGCTCTTATTTATGAAATACACCAAAACGGATAAACCGAAAACATACGAAGATATTCCGTTAACCGTACTCGTGCCTGCTTTCGCGATCAGTGAGTTGAAGACGGCGTTCCAAATGGGATTTATGATCTTTATTCCATTCTTGGTCATTGATATGGTTGTGGCCAGTACGCTTATGGCCATGGGGATGATGATGCTGCCTCCGGTTATGATATCGCTGCCGTTCAAGATTTTATTGTTCGTGCTCGTAGATGGCTGGTATCTCGTAGTGAAATCGCTGCTCATGAGCTTCAATACATGACGCGAGTCAGACATGGCGAACGGGAGGAATGAACATGAGTGCAGAATTTATTATGGGTCTGGCAGGACAGGCTGTGTTCACTGTTCTTAAAGTGAGCGCACCGATGTTGGTAGTTGCCTTGGTCGTCGGATTGTTAATAAGCGTTTTTCAAGCGACGACACAAATTCAGGAGCAGACGCTTGCGTTCGTACCGAAAATTGTGGCAGTTATGATCGTTGTGCTGTTGTTCGGACCCTGGATTTTAACGACACTCGTGGATTTTACGCACAATATTTTAAATAATTTGCATCATTATATCGGTTAGGCAGTGAAGCCATGGAAATGCTCGTACAAGCTTTCCCTGTTTTTTTGCTCTCGATGTGTCGAATCACGGCGTTCTTTGTCGCTGTTCCTGTCTTTTCTTCCCGAGGCGTGCCGATTAGGTTCAAGATCGGACTTGCATTCTTTGTCAGCTTAATCGCTTATTTATTGTTTGGGCTTGGTAAGAGTGTACCGACAGATGGAACTTATATCATTTATATTGTCCGGGAAATAATGATAGGCCTGCTCATCGGATATTTAGCACAGCTGTTCTTCTCTATCGTGCAGACAGCAGGTTCGTTCATCGATATGCAGATTGGGTTCGGCATGGCCAATGTCATTGACCCGTTGACCGGGGCAAGTTCGCCTGTGATGGGCAACTTTAAATACATATTTGTTGTTCTATTGTTTCTTGGAATGAATGGCCACCATTACTTTATCGACGGAATTATGCAAAGTTTTAAGTGGCTGCCGTTAGATGAGAATGCTTTTTTTGCTCAAATCGCAAATGGGAATATTACAGATTTCATTGTTAAGTCATTCACTGAAGCATTCATCATTGCTTTCCAAGTGTCTGCACCGCTTATCGTCGCTCTATTTTTAACGGACGTAGCACTTGGATTTCTAGCGCGAACGGCGCCGCAATTCAATATTTTCGTCGTTGGGATTCCGCTTAAGCTAATTGTTGGTCTTCTTATGCTGCTGCTAGTCGTACCAGGTCTTGTTTACGTACTGCAGCAATTGTTCTCTACGCTGTTCGAAGCGCTCGATCAGCTGCTACGCATGATGCAGGGGGCGAGATGATGAAGCAGCTTCACGATGTACACAGAGATGAGTCGAATCGCCACGCATATGTACTGCGTTATCCTCTTGATTTGCAGCTGTTCTCGCAAGAGAAGACAGAGAAAGCAACGCCGAAAAAGAGGCAAGAAACCCGCAAGAAAGGGCAAGTTGCCAAAAGTATGGATCTCTCAGGAGCGTTCATTCTCTTGGCTGGGTTCTCTTGCTTGTTCGTGCTCGGCGGTTTTATGAAGGATCGGATCGTCGAGCTGTTCCAAGATGTGCTGCAGAATCGGCTTACAATGGATGTGACGGCGAACAATGTGCTGGACTACTTCAGTTCCATATTTCTTAAACTGATGGTTATACTGGCACCGTTGTTTATTTCAGCAATCGTTATTGCGCTCGTCGTCAACTACATGCAGGTGGGCTTCTTATTTACTGGTGAGCCGCTGAAGATGAAGCTGGAGAAGATTGATCCGGTAAAAGGTTTCAAAAATATTTTTTCCATGCGTTCTGTAGTTGAATTTCTAAAATCCATTATGAAGCTCACGACGATCGGTGTAATCGTCTACACCTCATTGTGGGGGGAGCGAGATACGATCGTCATGCTGTCCCATGTTCCTTTGAATGACATCATGTCATTTACAGGGCATTTGACACTTATGCTTGGCATGAAGATTGGAGTGGCGTTATGTGTGCTTGCCGCTCTGGATTACATGTATCAACGATATGAATACGAGAAAAGCTTACGGATGTCAAAACAGGACATTAAGGACGAATTCAAGAAGACCGAAGGTGACCCACTCATTAAGGGTAAAATTCGTGAACGACAGCGACGTATGGCACTCATGCGTATGATGCAGGAGGTTCCGAAAGCAGACGTCGTCATTACAAACCCGACGCACTTCGCAATTGCACTGAAATATGATGGTGGTGCGATGGAAGCACCGGAGATTGTAGCCAAGGGACAGGATTACGTCGCGCTCCGAATTAAACAGATTGCCAAGGAACACGGCGTCATAACGATGGAAAACAAGCCGCTCGCCCGTGCTTTGTATCAGAGGGCCGATATTGGCGATACCGTTCCGGCCGATTTGTTCCAAGCCGTGGCTGAGGTACTGGCATACGTATACAAAGTAAAAGGCAAAGGCAATTGATTAATCTTGATCAAGGATGGAGGGTGCATTCCGTGAAAACGAGAGATTTATTCGTCTTGGTCGGTATTATCGGTATCGTACTCATGATGGTTTTACCTATACCGACCTGGTTGCTTGACATTTTACTCGTAATCAATATATCGATCGCGCTCATGATTTTGCTCATTGCCATGAATACGAGGGAAGCGTTGAACTTCTCGATTTTCCCGGCTATGCTGCTCATTACGACATTGTTCCGACTCGCATTGAACATATCCACTACGAAGCAAATCCTTACGAATGGCGAAGCTGGTGACGTTGTTGCCACATTCGGTGAGTGGATAACCCAGGGAAATATTGCGGTTGGTCTTGTCGTCTTCCTCATTCTTGTCATTGTACAGTTTATTGTTATTACGAAAGGCTCTGAGCGGGTCGCTGAAGTATCAGCACGCTTTACGCTCGATGCGATGCCGGGTAAGCAAATGGCAATTGACGCAGACTTGAATGCAGGACTTATCAACGAACAGCAGGCCCGTGATCGCCGCGATAAGATTAGCCGAGAAGCGGATTTCTATGGCGCCATGGACGGTGCCAGTAAATTCGTAAAAGGGGATGCGATTGCAAGTATCATCATCCTGCTTATTAACTTGATCGGCGGCTTCATTATCGGAATGGCGATGCATGGAAAATCATTTGGCGATGCAGCATCTACTTATTCGATATTGTCGATCGGTGATGGACTTGTCAGCCAGATTCCAGCGCTTCTTATTTCGACCGCAGCAGGTCTTATCGTAACAAGGGCGGCATCTGATGGAAACTTGGCAGAAGATTTGCGAGCGCAGATGTTTGCTTATCCGAAGCTGCTCTATATCGTATCAGGCACGATCGCGTTACTCGGATTACTTACGCCAATTGGAATTGGATCTACGATTCCATTTGCTGTCATTCTTGGGATTGCTGGATATCGGATGCAGAAGAACATCGATGAGCGGCAAATCGAAGAAGAGCAGCTTGAGGAAGAACTGCAGATTGAAGAAGTGCGCAGTCCAGAGAGTGTAATCAATTTGCTGCAGGTTGATCCGATTGAATTTGAGTTCGGTTATGGACTCATTCCGCTTGCAGATACACAGCAAGGCGGGGATTTGCTCGACCGTATTATTATGATTCGACGCCAATGCGCGTTAGAGCTCGGCTTGGTCGTTCCTGTCATCCGCATTCGAGACAATATCCAATTGAAGCCGAATGAATATGTCATCAAGATTAAGGGCAATGCGGTAGCCCGTGGGGAGCTTCTGCTCAATCATTATCTGGCGATGAATCCCGGTTATGATGATGAATCGGTATCAGGAATTGAAACGGTAGAGCCGGCATTCGGACTACCAGCATTATGGGTGGATGATGCGATGAAGGAGCGTGCCGAATTGGCAGGATACACGGTAGTAGATCCGCCTTCTGTTGTGGCTACGCATCTGACTGAAATCGTTAAAAAGCATGCACACGAGCTTATTGGACGTCAGGAGACGAAATCGCTTGTTGAAACGGTTAAGGAACAATATTCTGCTCTTGTGGATGAACTGATTCCAAATGTATTGACGATCGGGGATGTTCAGAAAGTTCTGGCGAAGCTTCTGCGAGAGAAGATCTCGATTCGCGATCTGGTAACCATATTCGAAACACTGGCAGATTACGGTACATATACGAAGGATCCGGATGTATTAACTGAATATGTGCGTCAAGCGCTTGCTCGCCAGATTACACAGCAATATTCAACTCCAGGCGAGACGCTGCGTGTGATCACAATTGGACCAAGCTTGGAAAAGAAAATTTCGGACAATGTGCAGCAGAACGAGCATGGTTCTTACCTTGTACTAGATCCGAATACGACACAGCAGGTATATCAGCGCATGAGTGAACAGATTCAGAAGCTGCTACAGACCGGACATTCGCCGATCATGCTGGCATCTCCGAACATTCGCATGTACTTGCGGCAGCTTATGGAGCGTGCGATGCAGGATGTTCCGGTTCTGTCCTACAATGAGCTTGAACCAAATGTTGAAATTCAAAGCGTCGGAGTGGTGAATGTATGAGGGTGAAAAAATACCTCGTCGAAACGATGCCGGAGGCCATGAGTCAAATCAGGCAAGAACTTGGAAAAGATGCGGTCATTGTCAGTACCAAAGAAGTTAAGACAGGCGGTATTCTTGGCATGTTCCGTAAGCGAGCTATTGAAGTAGTGGCGGCGGTCGACGAACAAGCTAAGCCTACAGCCAAGTCTTCCACAGAACCCAATATTCCTCCTGTCAATGGGGCGATGCAATCGTATGTTCCTTCATCGGTTGCTCGCTCCATGTATGGGGGAGGCGGCAGCAATGGTCAGTCTGCAATAAATGTGGAACGTGGAACCGCGCAACCGCAGGCAGATGCAGCTGGTCGCATGCCGCAGTCAATGATCTCTAATAGGGCGGTTCAGCCTCCAAATTCCATGCAGACGATGTCTGCTGATTTAGAAGAAGAGAGTACTGCTGTGCCTTGGACGCAGCTTCCATTTGCACGGTCTGAACGGGCCGTTATGCCGATGACATCGATTGAACAAGATCCGACTGACCCGCATTTACAGAAAGAATTGGCTGAAATGAAACGGATGATGCGTAAAGTAATGGAGCGCGTCAACTATGATTCATGGTCAGAGAGCGCACAGGAGGTAGAGCGTCATCTCAGGCTTCAAGGACTGTCGCAAGAGGCTGCATATGGATACGTGCAGCAGGCTTGGGAGCAATGCAAGTTGAACCGTGAGGAAGAGCCTGATTCTGATGTGCTGAGGGGCTATGTGAAAGATATCGTAGAAGAGAAGCTTCAGTCGCATGTTGTCCATGGATTGACACCTGCTACCCGCATTTTGTATGTCGTTGGGCCGACTGGAGTGGGTAAGACGACGACGATTGCGAAGCTGGCTGCAGATCAAATGTTCCATCATCAACGCAAGGTAGGTCTAATTGCTTCTGACACCTATCGAATTGCAGCTGTTGAACAACTCAGAACATATGCATCGATATTGAACGTTCCGATGGAGGTTGTGACCTCGCCCAATGACACGGAACGGGCATTGCGGGCGCTTCAAGGCTGTGATCTGATCATTATGGATACAGCAGGGCGCAATTTCCGCAACGATATGTATGTGAATGAGTTGAATACGATGCTTAAGCCGTTCCCAGACAGTGAGACATTCCTCGTATTGAGCTTAACTTCCAAGACGGAAGATATGATCGCTATACTGGAGCGTTTCTCAAGACAGCGCATCGATCGGATCATATTCACGAAGGCGGATGAGACAGATACATTCGGTTCAGTGCTTGAACTTGCAGATCGAACGACGATTCCGTTCAGTTATATAACTACAGGACAGAATGTCCCGGACGATATCGAGCCGTTCCAGGTGGATGAAGCGGTAAGACGAATAGTAGGTGCATGACGAAATGAGCTACGATCAAGCAGAAGGACTAAGACAGTTGGTAGAATCCCGTCATGAAAGAGTTGGTTCCACGGTGTCATCTCGGATGGCGCAGGGAAGCTCTGAAGTTCGATCTGCACGTATTATTGCCGTTACGAGCGGTAAGGGCGGCGTGGGAAAATCCAATTTTACGTTGAACTTCGCGCTCTCCCTCCAAGATGCGGGGTATCGAACACTTGTATTCGATGCGGATATCGGCATGGGGAACATTGATGTTCTGCTCGGTGCGACATCAGGTGTGAGCCTCATGCACGTCTTGCGAGACGGGCACTCCCTGCAGGATATTATTCAGGTAGGTCCTCGAGGAATGCACTACATCCCAGGAGGCTCCGGGTTCCAAGAATTATTGGATATGCCTTCCGTTCATATTGAACACTTCATCCAAGAAATGGAGAAATGGTCATCACAGTATGATGTCATCTTGTTTGATACGGGAGCGGGCCTGAGTAAGGAGACGATGCAATTTCTCTCAGCAGCGGATGAGACGCTTGTTGTAACCACACCTGAGCCAACGTCCATTGCGGATGCCTATGCACTGATTAAGGTCGTTTCCGCTGCGAGACCTGATCATTCGTTCCGTCTTGTCATCAACCGAGCTTCAGATTGGAAAGAGGGAAGCCAGACGGCTGAGCGATTATCAACGGTAGCGGAACGATTCTTGAATCATCCGATTCCGACGCTGGGGATTTTATATGATGATCCCCATGTGATGCAGGCCGTAAAGAGGCAAATTCCATTCGCTATTTTGTATCCACAATGTATAGTTGCCAAGCAGCTTCGTGAACTAGCCAATGCTTACATTCACGGAATCGGGCAGACTGGACAAGCTGGAGGGGTTAAGCAATTTTTGCGGAAATGGCTGGGCAGATGGTCCTCCTAAATGTAAGGCATGAAGAAATGGAGGACGCAGCATTCACAAATGGCTGCTTAGGGAGCGTGATGAGAAATTGACAACCAAGAAAGTGCTTGTCGTGGACGACTCGGCCTTCATGCGAACGATTATATCTGATTTAATTATCCAGGATCATTCCTTTGAGATTATCGGTACTGCCTCTAATGGCGTAGATGCTGTACACAAAGTGATGGAACTGAAGCCAGATGCAGTGACGCTGGATGTTGAGATGCCGATTCAGAATGGCCTCGTAGCACTTCAGAGCATAATGACAGATTGCCCTACCCCGGTCATTATGCTGTCAAGTTTAACAGAAGAAGGGCGCTCGGAGACATTATCCGCACTTGAATATGGAGCTTTTGACTTCGTATGTAAACCAAGCCCTGCGGGTGGGACGAAAGATATACATAAGGTTGGAGAAATGCTGCGGGAGAAGCTGCATACTGCAATTGCTTCTCAAGAAAGAAAGCGTCAGCTGGAACGACTGCGGGAACAAGGGGAGCGGCTAAAGCGGGAGTACGCAGCTGCTTTACCGACAGAAGAGCTCGTCCCAAGGCCTCCGCATCAATCCGGTTTAAAGTCTCGTACAGATGATGGGAATAAGCTGAGAGCGAAGAGCCCGATTACTTCTAGAGCGGCTGCAAAATTGGCAGCGAAGGAAATGCAGACACAGCGCAGCATGGAGGATACGCCGATTATTGGCCGTACTCGTGCCGGGAAGCCAGTTGCTCCGAATGCGAACGAGGAATTGCATCCTAATCACGAAGAGCGCCTAGATGTCACGCATCTGAATGGCTCAGAATTCGTTGGAACAGCGAATGCAGCCAACTCAACGAGATTTGAGCAAATAGTTGCCATTGGGACATCGACGGGCGGTCCGCGTGCATTGAAAGAGCTGTTGTCAGCATTACCTAAACATATTCCCGCACCGATATTGGTGGTTCAGCATATGCCGCCTAATTTCACAAAATCATTAGCTGAACGTTTGAACAATTACAGTGATATTGAAGTAAGGGAAGCGCAGCATGGCGATGTGCTGCAGACTGGGGTAGCTTACATTGCACCAGGTGGCATGCATATGATGGCCGTGCGCAATGCAGAGGGGAAATATTCGATTGCTTTATCCAAAGGTGAGCCCCGCAACGGACATCGTCCATCAGTAGATTCCCTGTTCGAATCACTACTGCCGTTGAAGGGACTGAAACGGCATATCGTGCTGTTGACGGGAATGGGTAGTGACGGTGCGAAAATGATGAAACGGTTGGCCGACGAGGGCGTAACTTCAACCTTTGTCGAAAGTGAAGAAAGCTGCGTCGTCTTCGGCATGCCGCGCGCGGCAATCGAGTTGGGATGCGTATCGCAAGTCATTCCACTACATCAGATGGCAAAGTCCATTACACATGCAATGAAATGATCAGATACTGTTGTGCAAATCGTTAAAGGAGGTGTTCGAGCATGGATTTGAATCAATATTTGTCCATGTTTATTGACGAAGCGAACGACCATTTGCAAGCGTTGAACGAGCACATGCTAGAGTTGGAGAACCAGCCAGACGATGTTGGGATCGTGCAAGTCATTTTCAGGTCGGCCCACACCTTAAAAGGGATGTCGGCGACAATGGGGTTTGAGGATTTGGCCTCATTAACACACCAGATGGAAAACGTATTGGATCTTGTAAGAAACCAACAGCTCGCGATGGACTCCTTCATTTTTGATACGTTATTCCGAAGCTTGGATGCTTTGGAAGCTATGGTCTCCGATATTACTAACGGTGGAGAAGGCAAGGCAGATGTGACGGCAATTGTTGCAGCTCTCCAATCGATTGTCAAAGGCGATTACAAGAAGGAAGCTTCTTCCGCAGACGGAAGCTCCGCAGATGATGCTGAAGAGCAAAATGAGCGGCTTGATGAATTCCAGAGAAGTATCTTGGAACAATCGGTGGAAGCAGGCATGCATGTGTACTACATCCACATCCAATTGCGTGAAGATTGCGTACTAAAGGCAGCTAGAGCCTATATGGTATTTCAGGTGCTTGGGCAGTACGGTGAAGTAGTGAAGTCGAATCCTCCTGCACAGGACATAGAGCAGGATAAGTTCGACAATGGCTTTACCGTATTCTTTGTCAGCGGTGAAGATGCCGAGCGATTGCAGCAAGAGATCGGACAAGTCTCAGAGCTGGACAGCGTACAAGTACAGCCATTCACGCTTGAAGACATCCGCAATTGGAATAGTCAAATCGAAGAAGTACAAGCAGGCAGACAAGAAGCAGCAGCAACCGCAGCGCCAGCCAAGCCAGAAGTGAAGACAGAGCAGCCAGCGGCATCCGAAGCTTCGGATGCGCCTGCACGCAAACCAAGCAGCACGCCAGCAACTGGAAAAGCAGTTGGAAACCGGACGATTCGCGTAGATATTGAACGGCTCGATGTACTGATGAATCTACTAAGCGAAATGCTCATTGATCGCGTACGGCTCGAGCAATTGTCAGGTGATCTCAAGCATCATGATTTGACAGATACGGTGGAGCATTTGTCACGAGTAAGCTCTGATTTGCAAAATATTGTGCTTAAGCTGCGCATGGTTCCTGTTGATACGGTATTCAGCAGATTCCCGCGGATGATGCGTGACTTAGCCAAATCACTTGATAAGAAGATAGACTTTATTATAACCGGTGCTGAGACAGAGCTTGACCGCACCGTAATTGATGAGATCGGAGATCCACTTGTTCACTTGCTGCGCAATGCAGTTGACCACGGTATTGAATCTATTGAGGATCGTATCGCAGCCGGCAAGCCAGAAACAGGGACTGTTCATTTGCGGGCTTTCCACAGCGGCAATCATGTCTTCATCGAAATTGAAGAAGATGGTCACGGAATCGACCGTGCGATGGTGTTGAAGAAAGCCATCAAGAATGGCGTTGTCACTGCGGAGAGAGCAGCTCAAATGAGTGATGAGCAGGTGTATATGCTGCTATTCGCATCTGGATTCAGTACGGCGGAGAAGGTCTCGGATATATCTGGCAGGGGTGTTGGACTGGATGTAGTAAGATCCAAGATTACATCTTTAGGTGGACACGTCATTGTTGAGTCTAAGCTGGGACAAGGAACGAAGTTTATCGTACAGCTCCCGCTTACATTGTCCATATTATCGGCCATGCTCTTCCGTTTGGGAAGTGAGAAATATGCGATTCCGCTTAGCTCTATAGTGGAGACAAGCATGGTCAAAAAAGAAAAAATCCGCCGGGTTCATGGTGGTATCCGGATGGTTGATTACCGAGACAGTGTAATCCCTCTTCTATCACTCAGCACACTTTTCGATTGCCCGAATTACTCGGATATGGAGGAAGAAGAGGTTGAGATCATCATCGTACGCAAAGGTGAACGTATAGCAGCATTGGCTATCGATGACTTTATCGGTCAAAGCGAAATTGTTTTGAAGCCATTAGGAAGCTATTTAAAAAATGCGCCAGGCTTCTCAGGAGCAACGATTCTCGGTGATGGACAAGTTGCATTGATCATTGATCCGAATGCGTTGCTGAAGTAATCCTCAATGTCTATTTATGATTGCAAAATAGTCATATTCAAATGAAGGAGGACGTGACATGGCAGAAGAGTTAAAGGTCGTTGTCTTTACGTTAGGGGAAGAAGAATACGGAATCGAAGTTGAAAAGGTAAAAACGATAGAGCGTATGCTCCCTATCACACGGGTTCCGAAAACATACGACTTCATTAAAGGTGTTATTAACTTGCGCGGGGTTGTTGTTCCGGTCATCGAGCTTCGTGGTCGATTCGGATTGTCGTCTGCGGAAGTGACGGAACAATCTCGTATTATTATCGTAGCTTATGAAGATTTGGAAGTTGGCTTTATCGTGGATAGTGCCAATGATGTTATTGATATTATGGACGAAGATATCGAACCGGCCCCAGAGGTTGTGGGCGGCATTCAAGCCAAATACTTGCGCGGCGTAGCTAAGATTGGGGATGAGCGTTTACTTATTATGCTCCATTTGGCCGAGGTGCTGAATAAGAGTGAAATTATTCGATTAGAACAGCTTGAGGCATAACAGCGTGCACTTATTCGAACGACTCGGAGAGTTCAAGCTGGATGTTCTGAAGGAAGTCGGGAATATTGGTGCTGGCAACGCCGCAACGGCACTATCCCGGCTGCTCAACCGACCGATTGACATGGCTGTACCGAAGGTGCGGCTTCTGCCGTTCGAGGAAATTGCGGACGAGGTTGGTGGCGCAGAGCATGTTGTGATTGCAATATATTTTCGTGTCGAAGGAGATGCGCCAAGTCATTTGTTCTTTATGTTCGATACGGATGCCGCTAAGCGTCTTTTGTCGCACTTGGAAGCATTGCCTTCAGATACGAGTCAATGTTTCAATGACATGGAATTGTCCGCCTTGTCGGAGATCGGCAACATTTTAGCAGGTTCTTACTTGTCTTCCTTGGCAGATTTCACTCATATGGCGATGTCGCCAACGGTTCCTCAGCTTGCTATCGATATGGCGGGCGCAGTGCTCAACTACGGAATACTGCAATACGGGGAAATGGGAGACAGTGCGTTGCTAATCGATACGAAGTTTTTGCAAGACTGTGATGAAGTGCAAGGAACCTTTTTCTTAATACCTGACCCGGACTCTTTTGACAAAATATTTGCTGCATTGGGAGTGCCATTCGAATGATAGAAGAGTCGACGGTTGTAAAAGTCGGAATGGCTGATTTGCAGGTATGCCGTTTCGGTTCCTTACGAACGACCGGTCTCGGATCGTGCGTTGGATTGACGTTATATGACCCGGTTGCCAAAATTGCCGGAATGGCGCATGTTATGCTGCCGTCTTCGGATATTGCTAGAGAGGGGAATCGCAACATCGCCAAGTATGCGGATACTGCCATTCCAGAATTGATACGCCGTATGACAGAAGCGGGTGCTTCTCTGTCCCGGGTTCATGCGAAGATGGCAGGAGGCGCCCAGATGTTTGCTTTTGCTTCGAATAACGATATGATGCGTATCGGACCACGGAATGTAGATTCCTGCAAATCGATGTTGGAGCAATACAGTATCCCGCTTCATGCCGAAGACACAGGCGCCAATTATGGGAGAACGATAGAACTGTTCTGTGATGACGGGAGACTTCACATTCGCAGCGTGCAGATGGGTGAAAAGGATATATAGCATGAGAGGAACAATACGTTGGAATTACATATTCGGTGCTGTTGGATCTATCTTTGCCTTAATGGTGTCATGGAGCAATAATGTATGGACGACGAGTTTGCTCCGAGCAATTATTGCGTTTGTAATATGGTTCGGACTCGCATATGGGGTCAGATTTGCCTTGGGCGTGCTGCTATCTGACGATGAAGGCAAGCAGCCTGAGGCCGGCGCATCTAAGAATCCAAACGCAGGGACGATGTTGGACATGACAACTCCGGATGAAGAGGATGTTCTTCGAGATTTACTGCGGCCGAACGGTGCAGATTCGAAGTCAAATCCGGTAGAAGATGAAGGCGGCTCGTTCCAACCGCTGCAACCACCCAAGCTCGTGACCAAAGCGCAACCAGATGCGGAGGAATTGGCACAGGCTGTTCGTCACTTCGTACAAAAGTAAGGAGGTTGACTGTCGGTGAGCGTACAGAAATTACAACCTGGCTCGCAAGAGGGACTGTGGGAACGCTGGAAGGATCATGGTGATCAGGATGCGAAGCGGCAATTGATAGAAAATCATCTATCGATCGTCGACTTCGTATCGAATCGACTTGCTGCAGGTCTGCCTCGCAATGTAAGTAAGGACGATCTGGCAAGCCATGGTGTGATTGGCCTGATAGATGCTGTTGAGAAATTCGATTACCACAGAGGGCTGCAATTTGAAACCTATGCCTCATGGCGGGTTCGTGGAGCCATCCTAGACGGACTGCGTTCTGGAGATTGGGTACCTCGCTCGGTAAGAGAGAAGGCGAAGAAAATTGAAGAGGCTTATCAGCAATTGGAGCAGCAATACTTGCGTACAGTTACGGATGAAGAGATGAGCTCCTATTTGCAAGTCAGTGAGAAGGACTTCCAAGGGATGCTTCAAGACGTATCGATCATGTCGATTTGTTCATTGGAAGATCCGATTCGTGAGGACGACTCTGAGACGCGAATATCGCTTCTTATCGATGAGACGGCGAAGAATCCGGAGTATAAGGTAAATGAGTACTATTTAAAGGAAGCACTTGTTCAGGGAATTGATAAATTAACCGATAAAGAGAGAACAGTGATCTCCTTGTTCTATTATGAGGATTTGTCACTAAGTGAGATAGCGGAAGTGATGTCACTATCACCATCTCGAATTTCGCAGCTGCACTCTAAGGCGATACTGAGACTTCGAACCGTATTGGAGAAGCAGAAGCCAATGCTGATGGAAAATTGATGGGATACGGAATAGTTGAGAAGAAACTACGCTGAATAAAGAGAAAAAGAAAGGGGGGTTTTTCGTGAGTATGACATTGGCATTGGAAGAGTATTTGGAAGTAACCGTATCTGAAGATAAATTGCAGGCGCATCTCCATTTTAAGAAGGCTGTTGAAGGGCTCACGTGCACGATTGAAGAGCTGGACGAATTGCTGCGTTCCTACGGCATTCGATATGGAGTACAGTCTCAGGTATTGAAGGATATCGCTGCGAATCCGAACAATTTTGCTCGAGGTGCGACGATGGTCGCTCATGGAAAAGCACCCGTACACGGTGTAGATGGTCGAATAGAGCTTCTGCTTCCGCAGAACGGGAAGGAGTCCAAGCCGGCTGAACGGGAAGACGGAACGGTTAATTTCCGTGAAGTGAAGCAGTTGGACAATGTGAAGAAGGGTCAAATGATAGCCAAGCGAATTCCGAGCCAAGAAGGGATACCCGGCATGTCCGTTCTTGGTGAGGAGATGAAGGCCATCACTGGGCGTGAGGCACGATTCAAGCAAGGGAAGAATGTTGTTTTAGATGAGGCGGAAAATGCGCTTTATTCGGCGATTGACGGACTCATATCCCGTATTGAGCCGGAACGAATCAGTGTGTTCCCTGTGTATGAAGTAAACGGAGATGTGGACTATCGCACTGGTAATATTGATTTTGTCGGTACGATTGTCATTCGCGGCAATGTGCTGACAGGCTTTACTGTGAAAGCTTCAGGAGATATTCGCGTATATGGTGGTGTAGAAGGTGCAACGCTTACTGCGGAAGGCTGCATTGAGGTAAGCGGAGGCATTATTGCCGGCAATAAAGGGATGGTCAAGGCCGGAACCCATGTGAAATGTTCGTTCATTCAGGAGGCGACCGTCGTTGCGGGCACTGAGGTCAATGTATCGCAGAGTATTATGCACTCCAATATTCGAGCAGGCAAGCGGGTTGTATGCCAAGGCACCAAGGGACTTATTGTGGGCGGGATTGTACAAGCAGGTGAGCGAGTGATTGCACGTACAATTGGCAATACGATGTCCACGGCCACCGTAATTGAAGTAGGGGTGCTGCCGGATTTGCGCAATGAATTGACGGATTTACGGACTAAGCTTAAATATAATATTGAGAACGTAGAAAAAACCGAAAAGGCACTTCGCATACTCGATCAGCTTGCCGCTACTGGGCAGTTGACAGGGGAGAAGCTAGGCATGCGCATTAAGCTGAATTCTACGAAAAAGCAGCTTGTTGGAGAGCAGACTGAAATGCGAGAGCGTATGCTGGAGATTGAGAAGTTGCTTGAGGACACAGCTGTGTCTTCCATAGATGTGTCTCATACGATATACGGTGGAGCTAAGCTGGTTATTGGCCGCAATGTTCGTTTCATCAAAGACATGGCACAGCGTATTTCCTTCCGGATCGTTGACGGCGATATCATGATGACAACTTACCGTTAAGGTGAAGGACAATAGCCTAACCGGGGTGATTCGATGAATTGGAAGCCCGTAGAAATGCAAATCGCGATACCACGAACGCAAGAGTCATCGACATTGCAGCATCAACAGCAACAGCGTCCTGTAACAGAACAAGCGATGCTGAACGACCAAGCCCAAAGGTTGATGGAAAAGTCGCGGGAACGAAATGCACAGGTGGAGTCATCACAGGATGCTCTCATTCGCAATCAACATCATGAAGGTGGGAACCATGCAGAACGAGATGGAAGCGATAACAGCCATTCGGAGCAAAAACAAGATGAAACTGAGCAAGTCATGGTTCCGGCTCAACATCCTTTCAAAGGAAAGCATATCGATTTCATGTGTTAAATGGTGGCGCCGGGTTCCCGCATAACGTGAGGATCGCGGCGCTTGCATTTAGGAAGCGTGACAACATAAGGAGGTGCATACATGGAACCTTGGATCTACATTGTGCTGTTAGGTGGTGTCATCGCTGTCATTGGATGGCTTCGTCCTCGCGCTCAGGCAACAATGGACACCACAGAAATACGACGTAATATGGAAGAGACACTTGAGCATTATATGACAGAACTTGAAGAAGAAAATGAGAAGCTCTTAAAAGTCATTGAGCGGATGAAGCAAGAGGGAGAGTACCGGGATGAAGCGCTGCGCAAGCGAATGGACAAGCTTGAACAAGCATGGGAGAGCAAATGGAGCAGCTTAGAGCAGACAACTGCACAACCTGTACATACGGAATTAGAAGCAGGTCATCCCTCCGCACTGTCTGAATGCGAGCAGGAGCTTCAGCAGCGCACGGCCAATACGCAAGACTCAGAATTACAAGAGACGATTCCCTCGCAGATGGGATCGTTATCCGTTCCGAGCGGACATAGATCTGCCTCGTCTCGTAAGGAAGAACTTCATGCTGCAGATGAAGCTGATTCTCATGAAGAACTTCATGAAGAACAGTCTAGCGCTCCCATTCAAACACGATACGCGGAGATCTTCAGACTCTTTCAGAACGGATGGACAGAGCAGGCTATTGCAGACCATCTGGGAATGCCAATTGGTGAGCTCCAGTTAATTATCCGGTTGGGGCAGCAGGAGGGATCACATGATTAAGGATCGCCGCTTTCTTATCGGGTTAGGCGCCGGAATTGTGCTAGGGAGTCTCCTTCTTCAGCTATGTCTTATCGGTCAGCGTTCGATAGAACCGATGTCGGATACGGAGCTTCATCGAGCTGCCGAGCAGGCTGGATATAAGCTTGTACCGCAGCAGCCTGCAAGTTCGAATAACAAGTAGTATAACTTGACCCGAACAGTGGATAAAGTGGTTGCAACCGGGTAGGCGTTATGGTATATTAAATGACGGTGTTAAGAACACACGTCAGTGTATTTCAGTGAGGGTGCTTTCTGTCGGGTTGACTGCGGGAAGTCTCAACGAAAGAGGATACTGGCGGAGGATAAATAACCATATTAGGAGGTGTAGTGAAGATGGCAGTTATCTCCATGAAACAGCTTTTGGAAGCTGGGGTACACTTCGGTCACCAAACACGTCGTTGGAATCCGAAGATGGACAGATATATCTTCACAGAACGTAACGGTATTTACATCATTGACTTGCAAAAGACAGTGAAAAAGGTCGAGGAAGCTTACAACTTTGTAAAATCCGTCGGCGAAGAAAATGGAACAATCTTGTTCGTAGGTACGAAAAAGCAAGCTCAAGATTCCGTTAAGGAAGAAGCTGAGCGTTGCGGTATGTACTTTATCAACCAACGTTGGTTGGGTGGTACATTGACTAACTTCGAAACAATCCAAAAACGTATCGATCGCTTGAAGCTACTCGAATCGATGGAAGAAGACGGAACATTCGAAGTTCTTCCGAAGAAAGAAGTTATCATTCTTCGCAAAGAAAAAGATCGCCTCGAGAAGTTCTTGGGCGGTATCAAAAATATGAAAGGTTTGCCTAGCGCGTTGTTCGTTATCGATCCACGCAAAGAGCGCATCGCTGTTGCGGAAGCTCGTAAACTGGGTATCCCAATCGTAGGTATTGTTGATACAAACTGTGATCCGGACGAAATCGACTACGTTATCCCTGGTAACGACGATGCAATCCGTGCAGTTAAATTGTTGACTGCTAAGATGGCTGACGCAATTGTTGAAGCTCATCAAGGCGAAGAAACAACAGCGTAATTTTGGAATACTAATTGGATGAACAAAAGGGTGGTTGGCAGGTGGTTCACCTCTCGCCGCCCTTTTTTTAAGCTGTATAACGTTCGGTGCCGTTAATCGTACATATACGTGGGTACCAATTTATTGATGGAGGGAAATACGACATGGCAGTAAATGCGAGTGCAGTAAAAGAATTGCGCGAAAAAACAGGCGCAGGTATGCTGGATTGCAAAAAAGCATTGGAAGAGGCTAACGGCGATTTGACGAAAGCAGCTGAATTGCTTCGTGAGAAAGGCCTTGCAGCAGCAGCAAAGAAATCCGACCGTATCGCAACGGAAGGTGTGGTTGAGTCTTACATCCACGCTGGCGGACGTATCGGCGTATTGGTTGAAATCAACTGCGAAACAGACTTCGTAGCAAAAACGGACAACTTTAAGGATTTCGCTCGTGATGTAGCTATGCAAATCGCAGCGACTGCTCCAAAATATGTTCGCCGCGAAGAAGTTTCTCAAGAGGAAATCGAGAAAGAAAAAGAAATCTTGAAAGCACAAGCATTGAACGAAGGCAAGCCTGAAAAAATCGTTGAAAAAATGGTTGAAGGCCGCATCGGTAAATACTATGAAGAGTATTGCTTGATGGAGCAATCCTTCATTAAAGACCCAGACAAAACAATCGAAACGTTGCTGAAAGAAAAAATCGCAACAATCGGTGAAAACATTTCTATCCGTCGCTTCGCTCGCTTCGAGCTTGGTGAAGGCTTGGAGAAAAAAGAAGATAATTTTGTTGAAGAAGTTATGGCTCAAGCGAACCTGAAGTAATCTTTTCTTTTTGAAAAGAGAGCATTCGAACGCGGCTACTACGTAATCAACAGACGCGCTTAAAAGTTGGAACACATCGTGTTCCTTCTTTTTTAGCGGCCGTTATGGAAAAGTGGAGGGTATACATTGAAACAACCGGTTTATAAACGTATCGTACTTAAAGTAAGCGGAGAGTCGTTGTCCGGGCAAGCTGGATACGGCATCGAATCCGAAATGATCAACTCCATTGCCGAGCAAGTGAAAGAAGTTGTAGAGCTTGGCGTAGAGGTCGCAATCGTCTGCGGAGGCGGCAACATTTGGCGCGGTATTGCGGGAAGTGAAAAAGGAATCGACCGCGGAACAGCAGACTACATGGGGATGCTTGCAACGGTTATGAACTCGCTTGCCTTACAGGATGCCCTCGAACAAATTGGCGTGCCGACTCGTGTACAAACTTCGATTGCGATGCAACAAATCGCAGAACCATATATTCGCCGTCGTGCAATACGTCATTTGGAAAAGGGACGTGTTGTTATTTTTGCAGCAGGGACCGGGAATCCATTCTTCTCGACGGATACGACAGCTGCGCTTCGTGCCGCTGAAATCGAAGCTGATGTGATCTTGATGGCGAAGAATAAAGTCGATGGTGTATACTCGGCTGACCCATTCAAGGATGAGACAGCTGAGAAGTTTGAGCAATTGACATATATGGAAGTATTGAACCGCAACTTGGGTGTAATGGATTCAACGGCATCCTCGCTGTGCATGGACAATAACATTCCGCTTATTGTATTTGCAATTACGGAGTCTGGCAATATCAAGCGCGTCGTGCTCGGCGAGAAGATTGGAACGATTGTAAAAGGGAGTGTAGAATAGTGCCACAAGCAGTGAAGAAAAACGCAGAAGAACGCATGGAAAAGGCGATTGCCGCTCTAAAACGGGAACTGGCAACATTGCGCGCTGGACGCGCAACACCTGCATTGCTTGATCGTGTTCAAGTAGAATACTATGGCGCGATGACGCCGGTTAACCAATTGGCGAACATCAGCACGCCAGATCCGCGCACGCTTATGATCCAGCCTTGGGACAAATCCTCATTGTCTGATATTGAGCGCGCAATTATGAAGTCGGATCTTGGACTGACTCCAGCTAACGATGGATCAATGATTCGTCTTGCGATTCCAGCGTTGACAGAAGAACGTCGTGCAGAGCTCGTGAAGCACACGAAGAAGTTCGGTGAAGAAGCAAAAGTTGCTGTCCGCAACATTCGTCGTGATGCGAATGATGACATCAAGAAGCTTGAGAAAACGGATATTTCAGAAGATGAGTCCCGTCGTCATCAAGAAGATATCCAGAAGACGACTGACAAATACATCGCTGAAGTTGATAAAGTATTAGTTGCTAAAGAAAAAGAAATTATGGAAGTATAAAAGTTAGACACGATAGAACCTATTCTTTTTGTTCTTCATGCCCCTCCGAACGGTGGGGTTTATTGTCTTTTTTTCATCACCGGGTTGGAGGAGACCGAATGATTAAGCGATTCCAAACATGGTTACAGCAGCGTGGAGGCCACAAGCAGCTGGAACTGATGCCGGATAATATCCCACAACATGTGGCGATCATTATGGACGGTAACGGTCGCTGGGCTAAAAAAAGGGGCTTGCCGCGCGTTGCCGGCCACCATTCAGGAATGAAAGCCGTTAAGCGCGTAACCATCGCAGCGAATGATATGGGCGTAAAAGTGCTTACGATGTACGCTTTTTCGACCGAAAACTGGAAACGCCCAAAGGACGAAGTCGATTTTCTCATGAAATTGCCACAGGAATTTTTGGCGATCGAACTCGAAGAATTGATTGAGAAAAATGTTCAAGTGCGTATGATGGGCTATCGTGACCGATTGCCTAAACATACGATTCTGGCACTTGAGGAAGCCATTGAAAAGACGAAGCACAATACAGGACTTATTTTGAATTTTGCTTTGAATTATGGTAGTCAGCGTGAAATCGTAGAAGGTGTTCGTGATATTGTACGTAAAGTGAAAACAGGTGAGATTGAAGTTGGTTCGATTGATGAGAGCATGATCCATGATCATCTCTTATCCAGCAGCTTGCCTGATCCTGATCTGCTCATTCGTACAAGCGGAGAAATGAGATTAAGTAACTTCATGCTCTGGCAAATCGCGTACAGCGAATTGTGGTTCACCAATGATTACTGGCCAGAGTTCACTGAGCGACATCTAATGGAGGCCGTTATGGAGTATCAGCGCAGAACGCGAAGATACGGTGGATTACAATAAGTTGGAGGAACAGTCTATATGAAACAGCGCATCGTTACAGGGCTTATAGCAGGACTATTGTTCGGCGCATTATGCATAATTGGCGGTCTGCCATATGAACTGCTGCTCCTCGCACTTGCCTTTGTAGGCTATTATGAATTTGCTCGAATGCATCATGTATCACCGTTCGATCTGGCATCGTTGATTGGCTACGCAACGATGTCCTTGATTGTGATTCCGTGGACAAGCTTATCAATTGGATGGAATCTGTCATTGGAGGCTATTGTATGGATCAGCCTGCTGCTGATGCTGGGTGTGACCGTATTATCCAAAAACAAAGTGTCAATTGAAGCAGTGTCACAATTGTGGCTAGGAGCATTCTATATTGGTATTGGCTTCAAATATATGATGCTAACGCGTACTTCAATGGGTGAGGACGGCTTATTCTGGACGCTTATGCTGTTTGCAGCCATTTGGTCATCGGACATTGGTGCTTACTTCATTGGGCGTGCGATCGGCAAGAACAAGCTCTGGCCGTCGATTAGTCCTAATAAGACGATTGAAGGAGCAATTGGCGGTGTACTGACATCAATTATTGTGGCGCTATTATTTGCTGTCGGACGACCGGATATTGTCAGCTTGCCGCTTGCATTTGGCATTGGGATATCTGCTGCTGTTGTCGGTCAGTTCGGTGATTTGATTCAATCGGCATATAAGCGAGTTCGTGGTGTGAAGGACTCAGGTACGTTGCTGCCTGGGCATGGCGGTGTTCTGGATCGATGCGACAGCTGGCTTGTCGTATTTCCATTTGTGCATTTGATCGGATTATTAACGTTGTAAATTGAACGTCATCGAGAGAACAGCGATGATGTTATCATGTAATAGATATAGCTATGAATAGGATGAAGAGGTGAGGTCATGAAGCGGATATCCATACTTGGATCGACCGGCTCCATCGGGACACAGACACTCGACATCGTCAGACAGCATCCTGAGCAGTTTAAGGTAGAAGCGTTAGCAGCTGGGAACAATACAACATTGCTGCTTGAGCAGATACGAGAGTTCAAGCCCAGCATTGTATCGGTTCACGATAAGGCTGCAGCAGATCGCCTGCGGGAACAACTGCCCCAGGGTGTTGAACTGTATTATGGTGAAGATGGATTGGTCGAAGTGGCAGCGGGTACTGACGCCGATACGGTCGTTACAGCGGTTGTAGGAAGTGTCGGTCTGAAGTCAACGCTCGCGGCTATCGATGAAGGCAAGACGATTGCCATTGCTAACAAAGAAACGCTGGTAACAGCTGGTCATCTGGTAACAGAACGTGCACAAGCGAAAGGCGTCAAGCTGATGCCAGTTGACAGTGAGCACTCCGCTATCTTCCAATGCTTGAACGGAGAGCCGATGCGCGGAGTTCGTGGCATTACATTGACAGCATCAGGCGGCAGCTTCCGCGATCGTACAAGGGACGAGCTGGCGAATGTTACCGTTGAGGATGCACTTAAGCATCCGAATTGGTCTATGGGCGCGAAGGTGACGATCGATTCAGCAACAATGGCTAATAAAGGGCTTGAAGTGATTGAAGCTCGCTGGCTGTTCGATTTGCCTTATGATCAAATTCATGTACTTATCCATCCTGAAAGTATTATTCATTCTTTTGTCGAATATTTGGATGGAAGCATTATTGCGCAATTGGGGGTTCCTGATATGCGCGTACCTATCCAGTATGCATTGGCGTATCCGGAAAGACTTCCGAATACATCGGCTTCGCTTAATTTAGCTGAGGTGGCGAAGCTTCATTTCCGTGAGATGGATACAGAGAGATTCCCTATGGTTCGTTATGCTTATGAATGCGGCAGAACAGGGGGTACAGCTACTACCGTGTTTAATGCTGCGAACGAAGTGGCTGTAGCAAGATTCCTGCGCGGTGAAATTTCCTTCTTGGATATTGAACGTATCGTGAGTACCTTAATATCGAAACATACTGCGATTCCGCATCCGTCCTTGGAAGCTATTCAGGAGACAGATATGCGAACGCGTTCGGAGGCTCTGTCCATTTTATAATCGCCATTCACTAGATATGGATTCTCTTGTGCGGGATTGGAGAATAATGATAATCTATATAGACAAACCGCTGTCCGATTGTTATTGGGCCGTTCTTGAAGCCTAGTGTTGTGCTAGGACGATTGAACACGCACACAAAGGAGGATTCTACGCAGTGCAGATGGTGCAAATCGTATTTTTAACCGTGCTCGTCTTTTTCGTTATCGTAACGATTCATGAATGGGGACATTTTATTTTCGCGAAACGGGCGGGGATTCTCGTTAGAGAGTTCGCTATCGGATTCGGGCCGAAAGTATTCTCCTATACTCGTGGGGAAACCAAATATACACTCCGGTTATTGCCAGTGGGCGGCTTTGTACGGATGGCAGGCGAAGATCCTGAAATTGTAGAGGTCAGTCCAGGGCAGACGATAGCGATACGTGTGTCCAGTGATAACAGGGTGACGAAGCTGTATCTGGATCAATTAGACATGCGCAAGCAGGTTGTGCGTGGCGAAGTGAAGACGATTGATCTGGAGCATACGTTGAAGCTGACGCTGGATGTTGAGGATGAAGAAGTTACGTACGATATTCATCCGCAAGCTAAAATGATTGTGAAGGGCGACGAAATTCAGATCGCGCCTCATGATCGCCAGTTTGGCAGCAAGACAGTGGGCCAACGGGCGCTTGCTATTTTTGCAGGCCCATTTATGAACTTTGTGCTCGCATTTATTTTGTTTGGCGTTTCGGTAGCCATTTCGGGCGTTCCAGTCGAGAACCCGACGTCTGTGAAGATTGGGGACGTATCGCCAGGACTTCCTGCTGCACAGGCACAACTGCAAAAGGGAGATATTATCGAGGAAGTGAATGGCAAGCAGATTGGCGGCGATCGTGACAAATTAATTAAGCTGATTGCTGAATCCGAAGGCAAGCCGATGACATTCCTTATTGTGCGCGGTGAAGAACGCTTCACTACGACACTGACTCCGCAGAAGGTAGAAGGTCAAGAAGGCGGCAAGGTTGGTATCGTACCGGTACTGCCGACACGAACGGCCTCATTCGGAGAGACGCTATCGTTCGCCTCAACATCAATGGTGAATACGACGGAGAAGATTTTTGAAGGATTCCGCATGCTTATCTTTGGTCAATTTAAACTGGACGACTTGGGCGGTCCGGTTCGGACGTTCGAAGTAACAGGACAGATTGCGAAGAAAGGGATCGAACAGCTTACATTATGGACGGCGATTTTGAGCTTGTATTTGGGAATCTTCAATTTGCTTCCAATCCCGGCGTTGGATGGAAGCCGTCTCGTATTCCTTGGGCTGGAGGCTGTCAGAGGTAAGCCTGTTGATCCGAGCAGGGAGAGCATGGTTCATTTTGTAGGTTTTGCAATGCTCATGCTATTGATGCTTGCTGTAACCTACAATGATATATTACGATTGGTTAAAGGTTAACATTTATATCACGGTTCATTTCATTTATACTAGAATACGAATAACCGTGTTTATCGGGAGGAACGTATACCGTTATGTCGAAAGAGAAGCAGTTTGTTACGGAGATTACCCCACAGCAGGAGGACTTCTCCCGTTGGTATATTGATGTGATTAAGAAGGCGGATTTGATGGATTATTCTCCAGTCCGGGGATGTATCGTATTCCGCCCAGATGGATACGAAATCTGGGAACATATTCGTGACGAGCTGGATCGCCGCTTCAAGGCTACTGGCCATCGTAACGCTTACTTCCCTATGTTTATACCAGAGAGCTTTTTCCAGAAGGAAAAAGAACACGTCGAAGGCTTCAATCCTGAGCTGCCTTGGGTAACCGAAGCAGGCGGCGAACAATTAGAGGAGAAGCTGGCGATTCGTCCGACATCCGAGACAATGATTGGCCATATGTACTCCAAATGGATTCAATCGTACCGTGACCTGCCTGTGTTGATTAACCAATGGGCGAACGTAGTTCGTTGGGAGAAGCGCACATTGCCGTTCTTGCGTACAAGTGAGTTCTTGTGGCAGGAAGGCCATACTGCGCACGAGACTGAGCAGGAAGCACGCGAAGAAACGATGCTCATGTTGAAAACATATCGTGAATTCGTAGAGGATTATCTCGCAATTCCGGTCATTGAAGGTCAGAAGACTCCTTCTGAAAAATTTGCCGGCGCAGTAGATACGTTCTCCATTGAAGCGATGATGAAAGACGGCAGAGCCGTTCAAGCCGGAACATCGCATTACTTGGGAACGAATTTTGCGGTTGCTTTTGATATTAAATTCTTGGGGCGTGAAAATGAACAGGAATTTGTTCATACTACTTCTTGGGGGGTCAGCACCCGCCTAATCGGTTCCATGATTATGGTGCATGGCGATGACAGAGGTCTTGTATTGCCTCCGAAGGTAGCTCCTACACAGGTTATTATGATTCCAATTGGGCCAGCGAAGATGCGCGAGCAAGTTGTGGGACGAGCTAACGAGTTGTTCAGCGAATTGAAGCAAGCAGGCGTACGTGTTCGCATGGATGATCGCTCTGATATTAGCCCAGGTTGGAAATTCAATGAGTATGAAATGCGCGGCGTGCCTGTTCGCCTTGAAATTGGCCCGCGTGATATGGAGAATGGTGTTTGCGTATTGGTATCCCGCGTAACAGGCGAGAAGCGCATTGTACAGCAGGCGGATTTGGTTGAAGAAGTGAACCGCATGCTTGCTGACGTCCATCAAGAAATGTTCGAGCGTGCACGTTCCTTCCGTGATGAGCACTTCTACTCGGTAGAGACAATTGACGAGATGAAGGCACAAATGGAAGAAAAACGTGGATTTACACTTGCTGGCTGGTGTGGATCGGAAGCGTGCGAGAAGCATGTTAAGGATGAGACTGGTGCAACAAGCCGCAACATTCCATTCGAACCGCAAACGACAAAGACCAAGTGCCTTGTCTGCGGAGAAGATGCCAAGCATACGGTCGTATTTGCACGAGCGTATTAATTAGATACATGCTCCTCGAAGCAGGGGCGCAATGAAGGGAAGCTTCCATCATTGGAACATCCAACGGAACACCGGACGATGGCTCGATTGAGGGGGGCTTCTCTTTGTTCACACACTGCCACTTTGCCATTAGGTACGGCAGCAGTATGGGGTTGGGAGGTGCTTCAGTTCTATATGACAGATAAACGGAAGCGATTTGAATTGTTGATGAGACAGGCGGAGGTTCCTGTTGAACTGTTAGATAGCTTTTTCCATGATGGATGGATTGATAGAGTGGAGTGCAGCCGCTCCAATAAGGAGTGGACGATTTATATAGGCAAGTCAACTGTCGTTCCGGCAGAAGCTTACCGTACGTTTTGCCTGCGTGTACAGGACAAGTTGTCCCACATTGCCAAGATTAAGATCATATTCCACTATGAAGAGCAGCTTCCAAATAAGGAGATCGTAGATGCCTATTGGAGTTTGTTCATGGAATGGGTCAAGCGAGAGGTTGCTTCAGTTAACGGTTGGCTGCACAAAGGACAGTATGAAGTTGAGAAAGATTTGATCAAGCTTTTTTTGCCGGATGCGACATCATTAGAGCTGGCGAAGAAGAAGCAGATTGATAAATATTGCACGACGTTCTTTGAGACGTATTTCACACGCACACTTCGTGTAACGATGCAGCAGGGCAGCCATGATACGGAAGCCTATGAAGCATTCCAGCAGAAGCTGATGGAAGAAGAGCGCCAAGTTATTCAGCAAATGATGGAAGAATCAGCACGTGAAATCGAGGAAGAAGAAGGAGAAGCGCCAGAGCGTCTGCATGTCGGATACGACATTAAGGATGAGCCGACTCCAATCATGAATGTACAGGATGAAGAGAAGCGTGTCACGATTCAAGGTGCGGTATTTGGCGTTGAGATGAAGGAACTTCGCAATGGCAGTACCTTATTCACATTCAACCTAACTGATTTTTCTGACTCTATGGCGATGAAAATGTTCGCGAAGACGAAGGAAGACGTTAAAATGCTGAGCCTCATCTCGAATGGTCAATGGCTCAAAGCTCGTGGACGTGTTGAGTACGATCGCTTCATGCAAGTCCCTGAGCTTGTCATGATGCCAAATGATCTGAATGAAGTAAAGGCACCGGCAGAACGCAAGGATACTGCTGAGGAGAAGCGCGTGGAATTCCATCTTCATTCCACGATGAGTGCAATGGATGCAGTTACGTCTATCAGCGATTATGTGAAGCAGGCGGCGAAGTGGGGCCATAAGGCGATCGCGGTAACGGATCACGGCAACGTTCAGTGTTATCCAGAGGCAGCGAAGGCAGCCAAGAAAAATGGCATTAAAATGCTTTATGGCTTAGAAGCGAATGTCGTGAATGACAATATGGAAGTTGTTCTAAATGCGGACAATCGTCCGGTGAAAGATGCCATCTATACCGTATTCGATATCGAGACAACCGGTTTGTCTGTAACAAACAATAAAATCATCGAGATTGCAGCTGTCAAAATGCAAGAAGGCAAAGAAATTGATCGGTACAGCACTTTCGTCAATCCGCATGTACGGATTCCTTATAACATTCAACAGCTTACTAATATTACGGATGAAATGGTAGCTGATGCACCAGATATCGAAGAAGTGCTTCCGAAGTTTGTGGAATTTGCCCAGGATACCATTCTTGTTGCGCATAACGCGAGGTTCGATATTGGCTTTATCCAGCATAACTTGAAGCTAATGAATCTGCCAGATATGATGAATCCGGTGCTCGATACCTTGGAGCTAGCGCGTTTGCTGCATCCGACACTCAAAAATCACCGACTCAATACGTTGGCAGCTAAATATAAAGTATCACTTGAGAACCATCACCGTGCGATTGACGATACGATTGCACTAGGCGGCATTCTTACGGGACTACTTCAGGACGCTCAGCAGCTTATCGGAATCGAGACGCTGGAACGCATGAATGATTATGTAGGTCAGAACCTACAAAATGCCCGTCCATTTCACTGCGGCATTTATGCGCTTAATGCAGTAGGTAAGAAAAATCTGTATAAGCTTGTGTCCATGTCTCATACAGAATATTTCAAGCGGGTAGCCTGCATTCCGAAGAGTAAACTGGTGGGGATGCGCGAAGGCTTGCTCATTATGTCCGGCTGTGAGAAAGGCGAATTCTTCGAGACCGTTCTTAACAAGTCGGTGGAGGAAGCCGAGCAAGTAGCAGAGTTTTATGACGTCCTTGAAATCCAGCCTTTGACGATGTATATGCATTTGGTAGAGAAGGGTTTGGTTGGATCGACGGCCGAGATCGAAGACGCTATTCGCAAAATTGTTCAGATTGGCGAAAAGCAGAATAAGCTCGTCGTCGCAACAGGCAATGTGCATTACCTGCATCCACGAGACAAGATGTTCCGTGATATTACCATTCATGGAATTACGGGCTTCAGTCCACTGAAGGATATTCGCAAACCGGATGCGCATTTCCGCACGACGAATGAAATGCTTCAAGAATTTGAATTTTTGGGTAAGGAACAAGCTTACAAGTTTGTTGTAGAGAATACGAACACGCTGTTGGAACGATTTGAAGATTTCGACCTGTTCCCGAAGGAATTATTCACACCGAACATCGAGGGTGCAGATCAGGAAATTCGTGATAAGTGCTACAATAAGGCAATGAGCATTTACGGGGAACCGTTGAACGATATTATTGTGCAGCGTCTGGAGAAGGAACTGGTACCAATCATTAAATTCGGATTCTCCGCGAACTATCTGATCTCAGAGCGTCTTGTGAAGAAGTCCAATGAAGATGGTTACCTGGTTGGTTCACGGGGATCCGTAGGCTCTTCCGTCGTTGCGATGTTCCTTGGTATCTCAGAAGTTAATCCGCTGCCACCGCATTATTCGTGTCGCAATTCGGAATGCAAGCACAGCGAATGGTTCACGGACGGCAGTGTGCCGAGTGGATTTGACCTGCCGAACAAGGATTGTCCGGAGTGTGGTCAGCCAATGAAGGGCGATGGACAAGATATTCCGTTCGAGACGTTCCTTGGATTTAAGGGGGATAAGGTTCCCGATATCGACTTGAACTTCTCGGGGGACTATCAGCCTGTCGCACACAACTACACGAAGGTGCTGTTCGGTGAAAAGAGTGTATTTCGTGCGGGAACGATTGGTACGGTAGCGGAGAAGACGGCTTATGGATTCGCGAAGAAATATGAAGAAGACCACGGCAAGCGATGGCGCGGAGCAGAGCTTAACCGTCTAGCAGCAGGATGTACCGGCGTAAAACGCAGCACAGGTCAGCATCCGGGCGGTATCGTCGTTGTGCCAGACTATATTGAAGTGGAAGACGTAACACCCGTTCAATATCCGGCGGATGATACAACGGCTGAATGGAAGACGACGCACTTCGATTATCATGCCTTCGAAGATAACCTGTTGAAGCTTGATATTCTGGGTCACGATGATCCGACGATGATGCGGATGCTGCAGGATTTGACAGGCGTTGATCCGACGACGATTCCGATGAATGATCCGAAGGTCATGAGTATGTTCAACTCCGTTGACGCACTGGGCGTAACGCCGCAGCAGATCCGGACACCGGTTGCGACCTTTGGCGTACCGGAGATGGGAACACGTTTCGTGCGCCAGATGCTTGTGGAAGCACAGCCAAGCACGTTCGCCGATTTGCTGCAGATCTCTGGATTGTCCCATGGCACGGGCGTATGGCTCGGTAATGCACAGGAACTGATTAAGAATGGGATCTGTACGATTAAGACCGTAATCGGTTGTCGTGACGAGATCATGTTGTACTTAATCTACAAAGCCGGTATGGACGCTGGGCTTGCATTTAAAATTACGGAGAGCGTTCGTAAGGGCCGAGGTCTTAGTGATGAATGGATTCAAGAGATGAAAAACTGCAATGTGCCGCAATGGTACATTGATTCCTGCTTGAAGATTCAATACATGTTCCCGAAAGCCCATGCTGCTGCTTATGTTATTTCCGCGGTACGTACAGCTTACTTCAAGCTGTACCATCCAATTGAGTTCTATGCAACTTACTTTACTGTTCGTGCGGAGGACTTCGATATCGAACTATGCTGCCAAGGTTATGATGCGATCAATAAGAAGATCGATGAGATCGAGGCGAAGGGCTTCCAAGCAACAACGAAAGAGAAGGCCATGATCTCGATCTTAGAGATGGCGGTTGAAATGACAGCCCGTGGATTCTCATTCAAGCCAATCGATCTATATCGATCAGATGCAACGAAATTCCTTGTCGATGGCAACTCGCTCATCCCGCCATTCTCTGCAGTACAAGGGATCGGGGATAATGCGGCACGCAATATTGCGGCTTCTCGCGATGGGGTGGAGTACTTGTCCATCGAGGATTTCCAGATGCGTTCCAAGGCAACGAAGACGATTGTCGAGCTCCTGAATCAGATGGGATGCTTCCGGGGACTGCCGGAGACAAACCAATTATCTCTGTTCTAGTGCATGATCGGAGACACCCTTGCCATATTGTAGATGGCTATGATATAATTTTTTTGGTAATCATGTGGATAAATCCGTTACGTAAAGAGTGGGGAAACCCACTCTTTCATGTTTAGTATCGGGTTCTAACATAGAGGAACATCATTATTCCTAACATTCAGGAGGTTCTTGAATTTGAGCTCAGCCAATATCAAATCGACAGTTGAGAATATGATCACACCCTATTTGGAAGAGAACAACTTCGAACTTGTCGATGTGGAATATGTGAAGGAAGGCAGTAGTTGGTTTCTTCGCGTATTTGTGGACAAGGAAGGCGGCATTGACATTGAGGATTGCGGCCGTATTAGTGAAGTATTAAGCCAGAAGCTGGACGAAAACGATCCGATTACAGACGCGTACTTCTTGGAAGTATCGTCTCCAGGCGCGGAACGCCCGCTGAAGAAGACGAAGGACTTCGTTAAGGCAGTAGGCAAGCATGTGTATGTGACTACATACGAACCCATTGGCGCATTGAAGGAGTTCGAAGGGGTTCTCACTTCCTTCGATGAACAGACGGTTGTCGTTCAAGTCGGCAAGAAGGAACATGCAATTCCGTATGAGAAGGTAGCGAGCGCACGTCTTGCTATCGTTTTTTAGGACGATTGTAATCAACGATTGGATATCGTTCTGCTGAATGTAACATTATTGGAATGAAGCCGGATTCGGCTGAAAGGGGGAACTCACCAAATGAGTATGGATTTTATTGACGCGTTGTCGGAAATCGAAAGAGAAAAAGGAATTAGCAAGGAAGTACTCATTGATGCGATTGAAGCGGCTCTGATCTCGAGCTATAAGCGCAACTTCAATACTGCACAAAATGTACGTGTAGACATCAATCGGGCAACTGGAGTAATTAAAGTATATGCACGCAAGAACGTAGTGGACGAGGTGTTGGACCCACGTCTTGAAATTTCACTTCATGCTGCTCGCGAACATAATCCGAACTACCAAATGGATGATATTTGTGAGATTGAGGTTACACCACGTGATTTTGGCCGTATCGCTGCGCAAACAGCGAAACAAGTTGTGACACAGCGTATTCGGGAAGCTGAGCGTGGTCTTATCTATAACGCGTTCATCGACAAGTCGGATGATATCGTAACAGGTATTGTACAACGTCAGGACATGCGTAATGTGTATGTAGATTTGGGTAAAGTGGAAGCAGTTCTTCCATTGAATGAGTTGATGCCGAATGAAAAGTTCAAGCACGGCGATCGCACCAAAGCATACATTACGAAAGTGGAGAACACGACCAAGGGGCCGCAAATTATTTTGTCCCGCACGCATCCTGGACTGCTAAAGCGCTTGTTCGAGCTGGAAGTTCCTGAAATCTTCGACGGCGTCGTTGAAATCAAATCGGTAGCTCGTGAAGCGGGTCAACGTTCTAAAATTGCGGTATACTCCCGCAACGAGGAAGTTGATCCAGTTGGTTCATGCGTTGGCCCTAAAGGTATGCGTGTCCAGACAATTGTTAATGAGCTGCGCGGCGAGAAAATTGATATCGTGCGCTGGTCAGAAGATGTAAGTGAGTATGTAGCGAATGCACTGAGCCCATCCAAAGTTGTTGATGTGGAAGTTCGTGAAGCTGAGAAAATGGCTCGTGTCATCGTGCCTGATTATCAGTTGTCACTGGCAATTGGGATTAAGGGTCAGAACGCTCGACTTGCTGCAAAATTGACTGGCTGGAAAATTGATATTAAAAGCGAGACTCAAGCTGATGAAGAAGGGCTTCCAATGTCTTCTGATGAGCACACACCTGATGACAGCATGGAAGTAAGCGAATAAACACTGAAGGCGCGACCAACGCCATATGAAGCGGTCGTCTCCTTCAATCAAGGGATGTATGACCGAATCGTAAGGGGGGGATTGAGTCATGAGAACAAGGAAAGTTCCACTTCGTAAGTGTGTCGCATGTCAAGAAATGATGCCGAAGAAAGAGCTAATCCGTGTTGTGAAGACACCACAGGACGAAGTTCTAATCGATTTGACAGGGAAGAAGTCTGGACGCGGCGCATACCTATGTGGGAAGTTGTCCTGCTTCAGACTTGCACATAAGTCTCGTGCGCTTGATCGGGCTTTGAAGCATCAGGTGAACTCTGCCATCTATGAACAGCTTGCTCAAGACTTCATCAAGGTGGAGGATGAATTCCACGCCTTGAAGGAGCAGGAGGACGATCATGAGTAAGGTCAAGTCGCAGCTAGGTCTTGCCCAGCGGGCAGGGAAGCTTGCGACTGGTGATGAGATAGTCCTCAAGGCGATTCGCAATAAGCAAGCACGCTTGGTGATTGTTGCGGCGGACGCTTCTGACAACACGAAGAAGAAGTTTCGAGATAAATGTAAGTCGTACGGGGTGCCACTTGCTATCGGATTTACGCGAACCGAACTCGGTGAGAGCATCGGGAAATTGCAACGGGTAGTATTGGCGGTAACGGATGATGGATTTGCGACCATGATGACGAACGGGCTGAAAACGATGTCGGAGGTGGAGTATATTGAGCAAACAAGAGAACACTAAGGACAAAACAAGAGTTTACGAATATGCCAAATCGCTTAATATGAGCAGCAAAGAAATTATTACGATACTCAAACGTCTTAACATACCAGTTAACAATCATATGAGCGTAATGGAGAATGATGCCGTGGGGAAAGTCGAATCGTACATGCGCACGATTAAGGAGAATGCGCAGGCGAAGCGGGAAAGCAATAGCACCCCACACCCGAAAGTGAACATCAGCCAGTCAAAAACAACAGAAGTACCAGATAGAACAGCTGGCCAATCGGCAGGAAATTCAAGTCAGGGCCAGTCGGATCAGCGCGACTCACGTGCTGGACAGCAGCAAATGCAACGTGACGGTCGCGACCATCAGCGTGAAGATAACCGAGGCGGGCGTGATGAACGTCAGGATCGCAGTAATCGCGGTGAAGGTCGTGACGGTCAAAAAGACCATAATAGACAGGGCGAGATAAACATTAATATGGATAATAGACAAGGAAACCAACAGGGGAATATGAACGGACAAGAACAACGTCGATCAGGTGAACAACAGCAAAACCAAGGTAACAGATCTAACGGCCAGCAAAGATCAGGCCAAGGCGCACCGCGTCAAGGCAGCGGCCCGCGTCAAGGACAGGGCGGATCCCGTCCAGGTCAAGGTGGCGGCCCTCGCCAAGGTGGCCAAGGTGGCGGATCACGTCCAGGCCAAGGAGGACAACAACGTCCGGGTCAAGGTGGCGGCTCGCGCCCAGGCCAAGGCGGACAACAACGTCCAGGTCAAGGCGGCGGCTCGCGTCCAGGCCAAGGTGGCGGATCCCGTCCAGGTCAAGGCAGCCAACAAAGCAGTGGTCAAGCGCGCTTTGCACAAGGCGGCCAGCAGCGTCAAGGTGATCAAGCACGTACCGGTCAAGGCACTCAGCAGCGTCCGAACAGAAACTTCGGTGAACGCAGTGAGGATTTCTCCGGTGGAAGAAATCAATCAAGAAACAACAATAATAATAATAAGAGACGCTTCGATGACAACCGTAATGGCGGAGGCATGCGCGGCCGCGGCGGCAAGAACAGAGGCAGAAATAATCAACAGCAGGTACAGCGTGAGAAAATTGACAATACGCCGAAAAAGATTATTGTACGCGGTGCAATGACAGTAGGTGAATTGGCAAAATTGCTTCATAAAGACGCTTCCGAGGTTATTAAGAAGTTCTTGCTCATGGGCGTTATGGCAACAATCAACCAAGAAGTAGACTTGGATACAATCCAGTTGATTGCAGACGAATTCAAGGTTGAAGTTGATTTGAAGCTGCCTGTATCCGAAGATCCGTTCGAGGAAACAGAAGAAAAAGAAGAAGATGCAGCAGACTTGGTTGAACGTCCAGCAGTTGTTACGATTATGGGTCACGTTGACCATGGTAAAACGACATTGCTTGATTCAATCCGCAAGACGAACGTTACGGGTGGAGAAGCAGGCGGTATTACGCAGCATATTGGTGCATACCAAGTTGAGTTCAACTCGAAGAAGATTACGTTCCTGGATACACCGGGCCACGAAGCGTTTACGTTGATGCGTGCCCGCGGTGCACAAGTAACCGACATTACGATTATCGTTGTTGCTGCTGACGATGGTGTTATGCCGCAAACGGTAGAGGCAATCAGCCACGCAAAGGCAGCGAACTGCCCAATCATCGTAGCTGTTAACAAGGTCGATAAGCCAGAAGCCAATGTCGATCGTGTAAAGCAAGAATTGACTGAATATGAATTGGTTCCAGAAGAGTGGGGCGGAGACACTATTTTCGTTAACGTTTCTGCGAAGCAGCGTACGGGCTTAGAAGAATTGCTCGAAATGATCCTGCTCGTATCCGAAGTAAACGAGTTCAAGGCGAACCCGAATAAGGATGCTCGCGGTACGGTGCTTGAGGCAGAGCTGGACAAAGGCCGTGGACCAGTTGCTCGCATCCTCGTTCAACAAGGTACGCTGAAAGTAGGAGATGCATTCGTAGCAGGCACATGCTTTGGCCGTGTGCGTGCAATGGTGAATGACCGTGGTCGTCGCTTGAAAGAAGCAGGCCCATCTACACCGATCGAAATTACAGGTCTTACAGATGTTCCACAAGCTGGCGATATGTTCGTCGCGTTTGATGATGAGCGTAAGGCTCGCTCCATTGCTGAGAAGCGTTCGACAACATATAGAGAGAGCCAATTGGGTGCGAACACTCGTGTAACGTTGGATGACTTGTTCAAGCACATTAAAGACGGCGAGATGAAAGAATTGAACGTAATCATCAAGGGTGACGTTCAAGGTTCTGTTGAAGCACTTCGCGGCTCGCTCGAGAAGATTGAAGTTGAGGGAGTTCGCGTTAAGATTATTCACTCCGGCGCTGGTGCAATTACAGAGTCGGACATCATCTTGGCAACAGCGTCCAACGCTATCGTTATCGGCTTTAACGTCCGTCCAGACGCACAAGCGAAGATTACTGCTGATCAAGAGAAGGTTGATGTTCGCTTGCATCGTGTCATCTACTCGATTGTTGAAGAAATCGAGCAGGCGATGAAGGGTATGCTTGATCCAGAATATAAAGAAGTTGTGATCGGTCATGCTGAAGTACGCAATACATTCAAAATCAGCAAAGTCGGTACAATCGCAGGATGTATGGTTACAGAAGGTAAGATTTCCCGCTCTGCAGAAGTACGCCTTGTTCGAGACGGCATAGTTGTTCACGAAGGCAAAATCGACTCGCTCAAGCGCTTCAAGGATGATGCGAAGGAAGTTGCGCAAGGCTACGAGTGCGGTATTATGCTTGAGAAGTACAATGACATGAAGGAAGGCGACATCATCGAAGCCTTTGTCATGGAAACCATCGAACGCAAATAGAATGGTTTCAACTCAGATGATGTTGTAAGCTATATATGAAATGAGGTGTTTCCCATGGCGAACTTTCGCTCCGGACGTGTTGGCGAGCAGATGAAGAAGGAACTTAGCCAGTTGATCCAAACCGAGATTAAGGATCCTCGAATCGGCTTCATTACGGTGACAGGCGTTGATGTAACGAACGATTTGTCACAAGCCAAAGTGTACTTGAGTGTCATGGGCAATGAAGAACAAAAGGATCAATCCATGAAAGCATTGGAGAAGGCGAGCGGATTCCTTCGTTCCGAGATTGGCAAGCGAATTCGTCTTCGTCATACTCCAGAGCTGCTGTTCAAGATCGATTCTTCAATCGAATACGGTAGCCATATTGAAAAGCTGCTTGGTGAAATTCGCGGTCGCGACAATAACTAAGTCAGCAGCATAAGAACGCACAAGTGAATCGGGCCAAGGCTCGATTCACTTGTCTGTATGGAGGTTATTAATGACTGGACTAACGACGCTATCTTATGCACAGCAGATCGAGAGAGCTAGAAACTTTATTCAAGAGGGCAATCATTTTCTTGTGGTTGCACATGTTCAGCCTGACGGAGATGCGATAAGCTCAACGTTGGCGGTAGGCTGGCTGCTTCGTCAATGGAACAAATCCTATGTCATGGTGAATGAGAATGGAGTTCCTAATAAGCTAAATTATTTGCCGGGCTCTGATCAAATCAACGTTCATGCAGAACTTGAAAACATTGCTGTCAAGCCATTTGATACTGTTATTTGTGTGGATTGTGCGGACTATGCGCGCATCGGAAAAATAGCAGAATGGATCGATAAGGATGCTCGTATTTTAAATATTGATCATCATCCAACGAATGACCACTATGGGGAAGTTGCAGTCATCCGCGAGGATGCTGCGGCGACCGTTGAGATATTATTCGATATGATTGCTTCCTACGGGCTTGCACTCGATTTAGATGTAGCGACAGTACTGTATACTGGCTTGCTAACTGACACGGGGGGATTCCGGTACAGCAACACGACACCACATGTGATGACGATCGCATCTGAGCTGCTTAAGCAGGGTGTTAACGGCAATGACATTGCGGATCGATTGCTTGAGAAGATGTCGATGGCACAGATGCAGCTAATACAGCGCGGCCTATCGCGATTGGCATTTAGCGAGGATCATCGAATTGCCTGGTTGTACGTGACTCCTCAGGATATGCAAGAGACCGGGGCGCTTAATGAAGATCTGGAAGGCTTGGTCAATTATCCACGCAATATCGATGGTGTAGAAGTTGGTCTTTTATTTAAGCAAGTAGATGATACAGGAGTAAAAGTGAGTATGCGTTCCGCAGGGCTTGCTAATGTGGCTGAGATTGCTCAATCCTTTAGTGGAGGCGGTCATGTCCGTGCAGCAGGCTGCAAGCTTACTGGTACTTTAGAAGAAGTCATTACCATTGTAATAGAACGGGTGAAGCAAGCTTTATGAGTAACTATCATGGTGTATTACCCGTATGGAAGCCTGAGGACTGGACGTCCCATGACGTAGTTGCCAAAGTACGCCGCCTTATTTGGGAGAAGCGTATCGGGCATACGGGAACATTGGATCCGAAGGTTGTTGGAGTGCTGCCGCTATGTATAGGCAAGGCGACACGGATCGTTGAGTATTTGCAGGAGATGCCTAAGCAGTATGAGGCAACCCTCCGATTCGGTGTATCAACAGATACCGAGGATCTAAGTGGAGAGGTACTGGAGCGCTCGGACGCTTCGCATTTGACGGAAGAGATGATTCGTGAGACGATTCTATCCTTTATCGGGCATATCGAACAAGTGCCTCCGATGTACTCCGCTGTTAAGGTAGACGGAAAGCGACTGTATGATCTAGCGCGTGAGGGGAAGACGGTGGAGCGTAAAGCGCGCCAAGTTACGATCCATAACATTGATCTTCTAGATGTACAGTTAGGCACCTCTGAACCGGAAGTACGTTTTCTAGTTGAGTGCTCCAAAGGAACTTATATCCGAACACTATGTGTTGATATCGGTCGTAAGCTTGGCGTTCCATCTACAATGGCGAAGCTGATGCGAACGGTATCTGCTGGGTTTGTTCCTTCACAATGTGTAACCTTCGATCAGATTGAGCAGGCTGTCGCGGATGGAACATTTGAAACGATGCTTCTATCTGTGGAGGATGCAATCTCAGATATGCCTAGAATTCAGGTTTCTGAGAAGTTTGCCCACTATGCATTGACCGGCCGATCAATTCCTTTGCACGCTTTACAGCCGAAACCTTTGACGAATGGTACGATTCGATTGTATGATGAACAAGGAACGTTCTATGGGATATTCCAAGTTCCACAGGGGCAATCGGTATTGCGTCCTGTGAAGGTATTTCTTCCGAACGAGTAATGTATATAATGCTGTGCGCGATTCGAGCAGGCAATTGACTCGGCTTGCGCTAGCTTTTGTCTACTCTTGTGAAAGGGAGAACATACTAGTAGGTAGGAACTTTGGTTTACTGTCCGTGTAACTGGATTGGGAGTTTAACCACAAATCGATAATACGCAGGGGCTCTGATTACAATGGAAACGATAGCATTACATGCAGCGCTCGATGATTCGAGCTGGCGACTGCAGGAGCAGCCGCAAGTATTAATATTAGGACATTTTGACGGTATTCATGAGGGACATGTACAGGTCATTCGGCATGCGTTGGACTACGGGAAGCAGCATCAATTGCCCGTAAGTCTGATGACTTTCCATCCACATCCCAAGGGAGTATTCGGCAAGCCGGAGTATGAACGATTCATTACGCCATTGTCGGAGAAAAAACGGATTTTGAGTCAGCTTGGGCTTGACCGTTTGTATGTTGTACATTTTGATTTGTCATTCGCTAAGGTTACCGCGCAGCAGTTCGCAGAAGCGATCTGCCGTATGAAGGTAAAACACGTCGTTGTCGGCTTCGACTATCGCTTTGGTCATGGTGGAGAAGGCACTGCGCAATTGCTGCAGGAATGGGGCAAGGGCTGCTTTACTGTGGATATCATACCGGCACATAATGATGTTGAGACCGCAGTGAAGGTGAGCAGCACACGGATTCGCGAGAGTCTGCTGCAAGGTGATGTTGTCAATGCGAATCGACTGCTAGGCCGAACGTATATCATTCGCGGCGAGGTTGTTCACGGTGACGCCCGTGGTCGTACGATGGGCTTCCCAACTGCGAATGTCCGGGCAGAAGAAGCATATGTCATCCCAGCGAATGGCGTATATGCAGTGAAGGTGCTGGTTCACGGGACGTGGCATGATGGTGTGCTGAATATTGGCTTGAAGCCGACATTCAAGACGGGAGAAACCGTTCAATCGGTTGAAGCGCATCTGTTTGATTTTGATCAAGATATATACGGGGAGACCGTAACGGTTGCCCTGATGAGCTACATTCGTCCAGAGCGCAAGTTCAGCTCCATACAAGAGCTGATCGCACAGATTACTGCGGATTCAGAGGAAGCGCGCCAACGTCTAAGCACGATGGATAAGGCGCCTGCAGTAACAATTGGCGTCTAATATTGTGCACAATATTCTTAGCCTTCTATCTTTGTACGAATTGATTGCTAAGACTTGTTTTACTTTTGTAGATGGAGATGCTATACTAATAACGTTGTCGTGAAAAACGACCTGTCCATAGCTTGGTTATTCGATCTCACCGTCGATGACGAGGCTAATGGCGTAAACTAACACATATTTTAGGAGGTGAATAGGATGGCTATGACTCAAGAGCGTAAACAACAGCTTATTGAAGAACATAAGACGCACGCTACGGATACAGGTTCTCCGGAGGTGCAAGTCGCTATCCTTACTGAAAACATCGTAAACTTGACGGACCATCTTCGTACACACAAGAAGGATCATCATTCCCGTCGTGGTTTGATGAAAATGGTAGGTCAACGCCGTAAATTGTTGGCTTATGTTAAGAACAAAGATGTTAAACGCTACAGCGCATTGATCGCAAGACTCGGTCTTCGCCGTTAATAGCACGAACCAAAGCAGCCTGGTTGTTCATTGCCGCTTCTTATCGCGGCATGCAACCGGGTTGCTTTTTAGTGATTGCATATGATACTACATATTGTGATAGTAGACAAACTCCCATCAGGACGGTATTTCAAATGAAATGCAGGAAATAATGGGAGTAGTAACGAAGAATATAAAGTGAAACTTAAGGAGGGATCCGATGAACCGCATCGAGATGGAACTTGGCGGCAGAAGGCTTGTCCTGGAAACGGGTCGTTTGGCCAAGCAAGCAAATGCCGCAGTCAAAGTCGAGTACGGTGATACAGTCGTATTGTGTACCGTTACCGCATCGAAGGAACCTAAAGATCTAGATTTCTTCCCATTGACTGTCAATTACGAAGAAAGATTATATGCTGTAGGTAAAATTCCTGGAGGATTCATCAAGCGCGAAGGTCGTCCAAGTGAGAAAGCGATTCTTGCCAGCCGCCTTATTGACCGCCCAATCCGCCCATTGTTCCCGGAAGGTTTCCGCAATGATGTGCAAATCGTGGATTTGGTTATGAGCGTGGATCAAGACTGCCCGCCAGAAATCGCGGCAATGATCGGAACATCCGCTGCATTGACGATATCTGATGTGCCATTTAATGGCCCTATCGGAGGCGTGATTGTAGGTCGTATTGACGGTCAATTTATTATCAACCCAACCGTTGAACAAGAGGAAAAGAGCGATATTCACCTTGTTGTATCGGGTACAAAAGACGCGATCATGATGGTTGAAGCAGAAGCGAACGAAGTACCGGAATCGGTTATGCTTGAAGCAATCATGTTCGGTCACGATGAAATTAAGAAAATTGTAGCGAAGATTGAAGAATTCGCTGCGATGGCAGCTAAACCGAAGATGGAAGTGAAGTTGCACGCAGTTGATACAGATGTGAATGCAGCTGTTCGTGCGTTCGCAAAGGAACGTCTCGTTGAGGCAATTCGTATTCCTGAGAAGCATGCGCGTCAAGATGCGATTGATGCAGTCAATCAGGAAGCAACTGCACACTTCGAACAATTGTATGTGGAAACGCCTGAGAATATGAGTGATGTGAGCGAAACCTTGTACGATATCGTGAAGGAAGAAGTTCGCCGCTTGATTACACATGATAAAGTTCGTCCAGACGGCAGACAGCTTGAGGAGATTCGTCCGATCGATTGTGATACAGGACTCTTGCCTCGTACTCACGGATCTGGCTTGTTCACACGTGGACAAACGCAAGCACTCAGCATCTGTACGCTAGGCGCGCTTGGAGATGTGCAAATTTTGGATGGTCTTGGCTTGGAAGAGTCGAAACGCTTCATGCATCACTACAACTTCCCTCCATTCTCCGTAGGGGAAGCTCGTCCGCTTCGTGCTCCTGGACGCCGCGAGATTGGTCACGGTGCACTCGGTGAACGTGCCTTGTCCAAGGTGATTCCGCCTGAGAGCGAATTCCCGTATACAATCCGACTTGTATCCGAGGTCATAGAATCTAACGGTTCTACTTCCCAAGCAAGTATTTGTGCAAGCACACTTGCGATGATGGATGCAGGGGTTCCGATCAAGGCACCGGTTGCAGGTATTGCAATGGGTCTGATCAAAGACGGGGAACACTTCTCCATCTTGTCCGATATTCAAGGTATGGAAGACCACCTCGGCGACATGGACTTCAAGGTTGCTGGTACAGCTGAAGGTGTTACAGCCATTCAAATGGATATCAAAATTGATGGTATCGACCGCAGCATCTTGACACAAGCGTTGGATCAAGCACGTGCAGGACGTATGCACATCTTGGGTAAAATGAATGAAGTCATCCAAACTCCACGTGAATCCTTGTCACAGTATGCGCCTAAGATCTTGACGATGCATATTAATCCAGATAAGATCCGTGATGTTATTGGTGCCGGCGGTAAAGTCGTCAACAAAATCATCGAGGAAACAGGTGTCAAAATTGACATCGAGCAGGATGGCCGCATCTTCATCGCATCTACAAATGCAGAGTCCAATGAGCGTGCCCGTGAAATTATCGAGGGTATCGTGAAGGAAGTTGTCGTTGGTGAAGTATACACAGGAACAGTGAAACGCGTTGAGAAGTTCGGTGCATTTGTTGAAGTGCTTCCAGGCAAGGAAGGTCTTGTGCATATTTCTCAATTGTCAACTGAGCGTGTAGAGAAAGTCGAAGATGTCGTTAAAATTGGCGATAAGCTTGAGGTTAAGGTTGTCGAGATCGACCAACAGGGACGCATCAATTTGTCCCACAAAGTGCTGCTTCAGCCTGCACAGACAGAAGGAACTGCAAGCTCCGAAGCTGCAGCTACAGAACGTCCACGCAGCAGCAGACCACCACAAGGGGGCGGCAATCGTCCACCTCGCGGACCGCGTCCGTCTAAGCCGCAAAGCTAAGTCGGATACAGCGAGCAAGACAAGCCTGAGAAGGCAACATACGTAGCAAGGAAAGAGGCAGACTGGTTTCTGGCTCTTTTTTTGATGCAAAAAATAGGTATTGATTGCATGATAGGCATAGATTGCTTCCAGACCGAATAACTCGTCCCGAAATCGCATAGAATCAAAAGGACTATCTTGGAAGGGAATGGACTGGATGCAGCCAATGTTAAAGAAATGGTTCGCCGTAACAGCAGGAGTTGTCATCGTGCTGGCAGCAGTAGCGCAGCCCGATGTGAGAAGCTATTTGCAGGAGAAGAAGGCAGAGCTCGCCGTGAGCTATGCTTACCAATCGGGGGTAGAGGATAAGGCTGCGAATGATCCATTAATGGCTCGAATTAAGGAGGAAGCAGCCAAACGATATATTGCTCCAATTAATGCCCGCATTGATCGGGTGTGGAAGGCAATACCCGGATACAATGGGCAGGAAGTAGATATTGAGCGAACGTACACTGCCAATTCGGGGAAAGATCGTTCGGCTGAATTGAAAATGGTCATGCGCGAGGTGAAGCCGGAGGTCTCATTGACGAGTCTAGATCCACAGCCCATCTATCGAGGGAATCCGAATAAGCCGATGGCAGCGCTTATGATCAATGTCGCTTGGGGGAACGAGTACATCGATCCAATGCTGAAAGTGCTAGCAGATGAGAAGGTGCATGCGACATTTTTCTTAGACGGCAGCTGGTTGAAGAAAAATCCTGACATTGCGAAGCGGATTCAGGCGGCGGGACATGAGATGGAGAATCATGCATACTCTCATCCCAATATGAGCGAGCTAAGCGAGGGGCACCAGACGCAGCAAATTGAGAAGACGAAGCAATTGCTGAAGCAAACGCTTGGCGTAGAGAATAAATGGTTCGCTCCACCATCAGGAGACTTCAATATGTTGACGGTACGTACAGCACATGCACTCGGATTGAAGACAGTGCTGTGGACCTTTGATACGAGAGACTGGATGAAGCCCTCTGTGGCTACGATACTGCGTAGATTTCAAGAGAAGACAGAACCGGGATCACTGATCCTCATGCATCCAACGGAGCCATCCAGTACAGCCTTGAAGGAAATGATTCGGATATTGAAGCAAAAGGGCATTGTACCAGGTACGGTAGGAGAAACACTTTCTGAGAAGCGGGTGCCTCCGATTGAAGTTGAGAGGTGATCAGATTTCTGGTAGGATTAGAAAGGCATACTTGGAATGTACTTGGACGAGGAGGAATTGCCGGTGGAAAAAGTGCAGCTGTCTAACGGCCTTCGTGTCGTGATGGAGAAAATACCAACCTGCCGTTCCGTTTCATTTGGGATATGGGTTAAGACAGGTTCACGCAATGAGGATGAAACGACCAACGGGATTTCCCATTTTATCGAACATATGATGTTCAAAGGAACAGAACGGTTTGATGCGAAAGCAATCGCAGACTCCTTCGATGCGATCGGAGGAAGTGTTAATGCGTTCACTTCCAAAGAATATACCTGTTATTATGCAAAAGTATTGGATGAGCATTTGCCGATAGCGGTTGATGTGCTGTCCGATATGTTTTTCCGGTCATCCATGCTGGACGAGGAATTGCAGAAAGAGAAAAATGTAATCCTTGAAGAAATTGCGATGTATGAGGATACACCGGATGATACGGTGCATGATCTGGTTACTCGTGCTGCCTTTGGCGCACACCCGCTCGCATATCCGATATTAGGAACGAAGGAACGCCTGACACCAATGGGGCCTGTTCATCTCCGCGCATATATGAAGAATCATTATACGGTCTCGAATACGGTCATTGCAGTAGCAGGTAACTTTGATGACTCGATCATCGAATTGCTGGAGAAGCACTTCGGACAATTCACGAATGATGAGCCTGCGGCCATATTAACGGAACCAAGCTTCCATAGTGAATTCATATATCATAAGAAGAAGACAGAACAGAATCATATTTGTCTCAGCCTGCCAGGCTGTTCGATGACAGATCCGCGCCTTTACGCTATGATATTGCTCAACAACTTGATCGGTGGCGGCATGAGCTCTCGCCTGTTCCAGGAAATTCGAGAGAAGCGTGGACTTGCCTATTCTGTTTACTCCTATCATTCGTCACATGCAGATAGCGGTCTATTCACGCTCTATGCAGGAACCGCACCGAAGCAGACGAAGGAAGTGCTTGATTTAACCTTGGATATGCTAGGTGAACTGGCAGTGAAGGGCTTGTCTGAGGAAGAACTTCACAAAGGCAAGGAGCAGTTGAAGGGAAGCCTTATCCTCGGCCTTGAGAGCACAGGCAGCCGAATGAATCGATTAGGGAAAAATGAGCTGATGCTAGGCAAGCATTTCACGCTGGATGAGATCATCGCTCGAATTGAATCGATTAAACTAGAAGACGTTACCTTTGTATTGAACCGTATGCTTTCCCATCCATTCGCAGGTTCAATGGTCGGAGCAAATGATAAAGCAATATCGGCTTTCAGGAGGGATCAACTTGTTACAACAATCACACCAAGTTCAAATTAAACGCCTGCCAGGCAATGAGGATGTACCGCTCCCTCAAAAAATGTCCGAACTCGCAGCAGGCTTCGATCTATATGCAGCGGTAGAAGAGCCGCTTACATTAGCACCCGGCCATCGCGCACTCGTGCCTACTGGATTTTGCATGGCAATGCCTGGATACTTAGAGGCACAGATTCGTCCACGCAGCGGACTTGCCTATAAGCATGGCATTACTTGCTTGAATTCACCAGGAACGATTGATGCCGATTACCGCGGCGAGGTGAAGGTCTTGCTTGCCAACCTTGGACAGACTCACTTCACGATTGAGCGCAATGAGCGTATTGCGCAAATGGTGATTCAATTCGTTCCTTCTATTCAACTTGTCGAGGTAGACGAGTTGACTGATACGGAACGCGGAGAAGGCGGCTTCGGCCATACCGGAACGAAGTAAAATAATGATTAAACAGGACGCAGTTGAATTACCGTTTTGGTAAATCAGCTGCGTTTTTTTTACGTCTTGAGATGGGCTTGCACATGGATGCACCCTTTTTAGGCGTGCGCATAAGATGTTTTATACGTTGTGTGCACGTTTGTGAAAGGAGTGATCAGCGAGGATGTTGACTGGAGTTCAGGTCGTGTTTATTGGCGGAGATGCTCGCCAGCTTGAGATCATCCATAAGCTGACTGAATTAGATGCCAGTGTCACGATCGTTGGGTACGATCAACTGCAAAACCCATATCATGGCGTACAGCGCCAATCCCTCTCTATCGAGCTGTTGAAGCAGGCGGATGCTCTTGTGCTTCCTGCTGTAGGAACTGATGACAGTGGGAAGGTTCATGCCATCTTTACATCGGATGAATTGGTGCTGACGGAAGAGCATATTGCGGTACTGCCGGAGCACTGTGTTGTCTTTACGGGGATGGCCAAACCATATTTAAGCAAGCTGTGTGCGAAATACCGCCTCTCGCTTGTTGAATTGTTCGATCGGGATGATGTTGCAATATACAATTCCATTCCGACGGCTGAAGGCGCGATTATGATGGCGATTCAGAACACCGATATCACCCTTCATGGTTCTGAATCGGTCGTACTTGGGATGGGGAGAACAGGGTTCACATTGGCACGTACCCTTCTTGGCTTAGGGGCTAATGTGCGGATTGGGGTGCGCAGAGATGAACATTTTGCCAGAGCGACAGAAATGGGTTTCAAGCCTTTTTTCATAGCAGATCTCGCGCGTCAGGCGGCAAATATCGACTTGCTTTTTAATACGATACCGACTATGATAGTCACAGCGCAGGTCATAGCGCAAATCCCTAACCGTGCCGTGATTATCGACCTTGCTTCCCTGCCGGGTGGCGTGGATTTCCGATTCGCGGAGAAGCGGGGGATCAAGGCTATGCTGGCACCAGGATTGCCAGGCATTGTCGCACCGAAGTCTGCTGGACGAATATTGGCACAGAGTATCACGCAGCTGTTGCTTGAGGACATGCGGAATCGGGGGAATGGACAATGAACTTCACGGGGAAGACAGTTGGCTATGCACTAACAGGCTCACACTGCACATTAGAAGAAGTAATGCCTCAGGTGAAACGCTTCGTAGATGCTGGAGCGCGCGTTATCCCGATTGCATCACATTCGGTCATGACGACCGATACACGCTTCGGGGAATCCGATCACTGGCAGAAACAGTTGAAAGAGATTACTGGTAATGATATCATTTCTACAATTGTGGACGCAGAACCGCTCGGGCCATCCAAATTGCTGGATGTGATGGTGATCGCGCCTTGCACAGGCAATACAACGAGTAAGCTGGCAAATGCATTGACAGAAAGCCCTGTCCTAATGGCAGCCAAAGCACAAATGCGCAACCAGCGCCCTCTTGTGCTTGCGATTTCGACTAATGATGGACTCGGTTTAAACGCAGCCAATATAGCCAAACTCCTTGTAGCCAAGAACATATACTTCGTTCCGTTCGGCCAAGATAATCCACAGCAGAAGCCGAATTCATTGGTGGCGCGCATGGACTTGGTACCAGAGGCATGCTATGCAGCATTAGAAGGCAAGCAGCTTCAACCGGTATTAATTGAACGGTTCTTATACTGAACATAGCATACCACGCAAATTATCATAAAATAGATGTTTGAAAGATTGTGGGTATAGAGGGGAGAAACGACAGATGACGAATCAGAAGCGGTATAATGTTGCTGTAGTCGGTGCTACGGGTGCAGTAGGGGAACAAATCATTGCATTATTGGAACAACGTCAATTCCCCATTCAATCTTTGAAGTTGTTGTCTTCGGCACGTTCAGCCGGTAAGAAGATCGTATTTGACGGTCAAGAAATTACGGTTGAGGAAGCGAAACCGGAGAGCTTCGAAGGCGTTGATATTGCCCTGTTCAGCGCAGGCGGCGACGTTAGTAAAGAGTTGGCTCCAGCAGCTGTAGAACGCGGAGCGGTATGTATTGACAATACCAATGCATTCCGTATGGATCCCAACACACCACTCGTAGTTCCAGAAGTGAACATCGAGAAAGTGAAGGAACACCAAGGCATTATTGCCAATCCGAACTGTTCCACGATTCAAATGGTAGCAGCCTTGAAGCCGCTCTATGATCGCTACGGTATTTCCCGCATCATCGTGTCTACGTATCAAGCAGTGTCAGGCGCTGGCAGCAAAGCGATTAGCGAGCTGTTGCGTCAATCTACAGAAGTGCTTGCAGGCAATGAAGTTGAGCCGGACATTCTTCCAGTTGGTTCTTTGCCCGTGAAGCATCAAATCGCATTCAATGCTATTCCTCAAATCGATAAGTTCCAAGATAATGGATTCACGCTCGAGGAAATGAAAATGATCCGTGAAACCAAGAAGATCATGAATGATGATAGCCTTCAAGTGACGGCAACATGCGTCCGAATTCCGGTCGTATATGGCCACTCTGAATCTGTATATGTTGAGTTGAAGGACGACTTCCAAATGGAGGATGTGCGCGAGCTGTTGGCAAACGCGCCAGGATTGACGCTCGTCGATGAGCCTTCTGAACAGAAGTACCCGCTTGCTACCGAATCTGCAGGCAAGCCAGATGTTTTCGTTGGCCGTTTGCGTCGTGATCTGTCTCAGCCACGCGCATTGAATATGTGGGTCGTATCCGACAATTTAATGAAAGGCGCTGCATGGAACGCGGTACAAATCGCAGAGTACATCGCTTCGGAGCGGCAGTAATTGGCAGGCCGCTCCTGCCTTTTTGTCTTACTTGACAAGGTGTGTTCAGCTTGGTCACTGCGTGATTCGTTGAATAGCCTTATATTTCGTTCTGGCAGTCAGTGTTCATTAGTTGGGGGAAATAATACATGCGAATATTAGTACAAAAATTTGGTGGAACTTCCTTGTCTACACCCGAAGCCAGAGAAAGAGTCATACACCATATCCGTCGGGAACTGGCGCAGGGTTACCAATTAGCTGTGGTTGTATCAGCAATGGGAAGACGAGGAGAGCCATATGCAACCGATACATTACTTGATTGGGCCGGTCAGAACGGGGACAGTTTGCCAGCACGTGAGAAGGATATGCTATTGTGCTGCGGCGAGATTATCTCGGCTACAACCCTGTGCAGCTTGTTGAACAGTGAGGGGATTACATCTACTGTGCTAACAGGTGCTCAAGCTGGTTTCAAGACAGATAGCCACTTCAATAATGCCCGTATTCTGGATGTTACTCCGGATCGGGTCGTTGATGCGTGGAAAGATGTACAGGTTGTAATTGTAACAGGATTCCAAGGCCAAACAGAAACAGGTGACTTTACGACTCTTGGCCGTGGTGGCAGTGATACATCTGCAACAGCATTGGGTGCGGCGCTGCACGCAGAAATTGTCGATATTTATACGGATGTTAACGGCATCCTAACGGCAGATCCTCGACTGGTAGAGGACGCGAAGCCGCTTACGATCGTTAGTTATGCAGAAATATGCAACATGGCACATCACGGCGCCAAAGTTATTCATCCGCGGGCGGTGGAAATTGCGATGCAAGCGCAGGTGCCTGTTCGCGTTCGTTCGACATTCAGCGATGAAGAAGGAACGCTCGTTACGAATCCGGAAGGGTTCCGAGATATGCAGCCTGACATCGTTGATCGCTTTGTAACGGGAATTGCCTATGTCGGCAATGTAACGCAAATCACGGTGGAATCGCGCGAAGGCGTATATGATTTGCAATTAAAAGTGTTCAAGGCAATGGCACAAAATCAAATTAGCGTTGATTTTATTAATGTAACCCCTTCTGGCGCGGTTTATACGGTATTTGATAGCGATGCGCCGCGGGCACTGCATGTGCTCAAAGAGATGGGATTCGAGCCAAAATCGTTATCGGGTTGTGCGAAAGTATCTGTAATCGGTGGAGGCATCAATGGGGTGCCAGGTATTATGGCACACATCGTAGAAGCCTTGACAGAGCAAGAAATTCAGATTCTTCAATCCGCCGACTCCAATACAACGATTTGGGTTCTTGTACGCAAGGAAGATATGGTTCGGGCTTTGCGAGCGCTGCATGCGAAGTTCCATCTGAATCGATAGCACGCAGCGCTAGGGATGTCCGGGTCTTGTGCATATTGTCGCAGGAGGAGGAGCCTTTAGTGGATTTTGGTAGATTAATTACGGCGATGGTGACGCCGTTCAATGAACATAATGAGGTAAACTGGTCTGAGTTCGAGCGTTTGCTGAATGCTTTGATTGAAGAACAGAAGAGCGACAGTATCGTTGTGTGTGGGACGACAGGGGAATCTCCTACATTGACAGACGACGAAAAGATTGCGCTATTCCGTTTTGCAGCTCAGAAGGCAAATGGACGTGCACGCATTATTGCTGGTACAGGTAGCAATAATACAGCTCATTCCATTCATTTGACGAAGGCAGCAGAGGAAGCGGGCGTTGATGGCATCCTCCTTGTCGCTCCTTACTATAATCGTCCGACACAAGAAGGCATGTATCGACATTTTGAGGCCATTGCGAACTCTACCTCTTTGCCAATCATGCTGTACAACGTTCCAGGACGGACTGCATCGAGCATTTCTGTCGAGACGACGCTACGTTTGGCTGAACTGCCAAATGTAGTTGCTACGAAGGAGTGTGCTGGTCTTGAGCAAACATCGCAGATCGTTGCTGGTGCACCCGCTTCTTTTAGAGTGTATAGCGGTGAGGATTCTATGACATTGCCTACTTTGGCCGTTGGTGCGTATGGGATTGTCAGCGTTGCTAGCCATCTCGTAGGTGCACAGATGAAAGCGATGATTGAACATTATCTGGCTGGTCAACATGAAGAAGCAGCCAGACTGCATCTCGAACTGTTCCCCGTATTTAAGGGAATATTCTTATGCCCGAATCCAGTTGGAGTGAAGTATGCTCTCCAGTTAGCTGGTTTCGAGGTAGGGAGCGTCCGTTTGCCGCTTGTTGAGGCAACTTCGGATGAGGCTGCAGCGATCCGTGAGCTTGTTCAATCCATTAAGAAATAATAGGAAAATAGAACTTTTACAATGTGCATAATAGCGCACTTACGAAGCCGATGCTGAGAACCAGCATCGGTTTTGTGTTTTTCGGCAACAATAGGAGGACAAATCGCCGACTTGTGTTTTTTACTTTTGTTCATGTATAATGGATATCAAGTGACTGGGTGCGGTATATTTTTCAAAAGAAGGATGTTCATTGGTACGACGGCCAATTGAATATAGGAGGTTAAGATCCAATTGTCGAAGAAAAACAACGTTGATAAATTGTCCATCTTCGCATTGGGCGGCGTAGGTGAAATCGGAAAAAATATGTACGTCGTCCAATACGGTAACGATATCGTCGTCGTAGACGCAGGGTTGAAGTTCCCGGAAGAAGACATGCTCGGAATAGATATTGTCATCCCGGATATTTCATACCTCACGGAGAATCGAGATAAAGTAAGAGCAATCTTGATTACGCACGGACATGAAGATCATATTGGCGGGTTGCCATATGTACTGAAGCATTTGAACGTTCCAGTATACGGAACAAGATTAACGCTCGGATTGATTGAGAGCAAATTGCGGGAAGCGAATTTGCTAGGTGAAACAAAGCGAATTCTAATTACAGCTGACTCGGAAATTCAGCTCGGAGCTATTCGTGCAAGCTTTTTCAAGACGAACCACTCCATCCCGGATTCGGTTGGTGTATGTCTTGATACACCCGAAGGATGCGTCGTTCATACAGGAGACTTTAAGTTTGACCATACGCCGGTCAACGGTCAGTATGCTGACCTGCAGCGTATGGCGGAAATTGGCCAGAGAGGAGTTCTTGCACTGCTGTCCGACAGTACGAATGCAGAACGCCCAGGCTTTACACCATCAGAAAGTAGTGTGGGTGTCGTTCTGGAAGATATCTTCCGGAAGGCAGAGCAGCGTGTAGTTGTTGCGACATTCGCTTCAAATATTCACCGTATTCAACAAGTCATTGATGCAGCATATGCAACAAACCGTAAATTAACAGTCATTGGTCGGAGCATGGTGAACGTCGTCACGATCGCTTCCGAACTTGGCTACTTGAACATACCTGATGGAATGCTGATCGAACCTGAAGAAGTGAACAAGATGGCTGCTGACCGGGTAGTAATCCTGTCCACAGGCTCCCAAGGCGAGCCGATGTCAGCCTTGACGCGCATGGCGCGTTCTACGCACCGCAAGGTTGATATTCTGCCAGGTGATACCGTAGTTATCGCAGCTACACCAATTCCAGGAAACGAAAAATACGTAGGTAGAACTGTCGATGAATTGTGCCGACTAGGCGCACATGTCATCTATGGCGGATCGAAGACTGGCGTCCATGTATCTGGTCACGGCAGTCAAGAAGAATTGAAACTGATGTTGAATCTGATGAGACCGAAGTACTTTATTCCGATTCACGGTGAATACCGTATGTTGCGCAACCACGCTGATTTGGCGGAAGCAGTCGGAATTGAGCGCGAGAATATCTTCATTACAGATATCGGTGATACTGTTGAAATTACAAATGGTGTTGCACGTCGTGGCTCTAAGGTTCAATCCGGTTATGTACTTATCGATGGTCTTGGTGTCGGCGATGTCGGCAATATCGTATTGCGCGATCGGAAGCTGCTTTCCCAAGACGGAATTTTGGTTGTTGTTGTTACACTCAGCAAGCAGGAAGGTACGATTTTGTCAGGACCAGACATCATCTCTCGCGGATTTGTCTATGTTCGGGAATCGGAAGGACTGCTTGATGAAGCGAACCGCATCGTCACTTCAACACTGCATAAGCTAATGAATGAAAATGTGAACGAATGGGCATCACTGAAGACGAATGTGAAGGATGCGCTTGGACGTTTCTTATACGAGCAAACGCGCCGTCGTCCAATGATTTTGCCAATCATTATGGAAGTATAGAACGAAGTGAGCGAGAATCCCAGTCACCAGTCATTCTCGCTCACGAACGTTATCAGCCGCCGTTCCTGCCGTAAGGTAGGGACGGCGGCTTTTTGCGTTCCCGCTGCTGTATAAAACATCGCAGGGTGAAGCATGCTATGACGGCATTGTACCGGTCAATTGGAGGTAATGGAACATGATGAACGAACAGCCTTTAGATCCACAGGGACAGCCGCAGCAGCTACCCAAGGGTCCGCCAACGGTAGAAACGATCCAACAGCTGGGGACGGCATCGATTCCGTCAACTGGTGAGTCAAATATTTATTGCTTGAATATCATCGGTCAGATTGAGGGGCATATCGTATTGCCTCCACAGAACAAGACAACGAAATACGAACATGTCATTCCTCAGCTTATCGCAGTGGAGCAAAATCATAAAATTGAGGGTGTACTTATCGTATTGAACACGGTTGGTGGCGATGTAGAGGCAGGTCTGGCTATCGCAGAGATGATATCCTCCCTGTCCAAGCCGTCGGTGACCTTGGTACTTGGAGGAGGGCACAGTATAGGAGTGCCGATTGCTGTGTCTGCCAATGTGAGTGTAATCGCGGAGACAGCGACGATGACGATTCATCCGATTCGATTAACAGGTCTTGTCATTGGCGTTCCGCAAACCTTTGAGTACTTAGAGAAAATGCAGGAACGTGTCGTTCGCTTCGTTAAAGCTCATTCGAATATTTCGGAACACAAATTCAAGGACTTAATGTTCACAACTGGCGAGCTGACCCGCGACATTGGGACGACGGTAATCGGACAGGATGCTGTCAAGCATGGCCTAATTGATGAAGTCGGCGGAATTGGTACTGCATTGGAGCATTTGAATCGCTTGATTGAAGAGAAGCGTGCAGAGAGATGTTCGAAGGAGGGGCACCATGATCAAGGCCATCATAATCAAGGTCATCATGAGCACGTCCAGCATGAACAAGCACAACATAATCAAGGCCATCATGAGCATGCCCAGCATGGAGCACATTCGAATCATTGTGAACATCAGGCCAACACGTCTGAGCAGCCAATGCTATTAGGTGGACAGTGTGGGACTAATCCGCAGCATACTGGTACACAGGCAATGTATGTGCCAGCAAAGGAGCGAGGATAATGCTGCACACAATTATTCCGATGGAGCAAGTGCTGCAAGGGATTGACAAGGAGCCGTCTTTTTTCGAAATGCAGTGGCAGGGACGCACCTTGCTTGTACAGCAGGTTGACAATACGACGGTTCGTATCGAACGATTGCTGAAAGACACAAGTATGCATGATTTTCTGGATCCGGGGTTTTCACCCGGTACGATTATTCCTCTACGCTAAGTGTTATCTTGTGCGATGTGAGGTCACGTGATCCACACTGATCCATATTTCTCATTTAGACAGATCCTACCCGGCTCTGTCTTTTTTATTTTTCTCAATTCCCTTGTTATGGAATGGTCATAGGAAGAACGGTTGTTCTGTGTTATAATAAGGGATGGAGGTGACGGCATTTTGGCCCGTAAGAAGAAGAAAAAGCAATCCTTCAGCAAGAGCCTGAAATACGAAATTTATGGCATATTGCTGATTACCTGTTCCGTCATTGCGCTGGCTGGCGGGGCGGCGTTCGGGCGCTCCTTATCTAAAATATCAGGCTTGCTGCTTGGTAAATGGTACTTTTTCATACCGCTCGTGTTCATATATATTGGATTGTCGGTAATGATTAAACGCCAGTGGCCTTCAGGCTGGAACTCCCGCAAGAGCGGCATCATGGTCATTATTCTTGCTTTGACGATGATAAGTACCGTGCACGCGGTAGAACAACGTATTTTGCCAACTGCAACGGATGAAGTAAGTGCTGGATACATATTGAAAGACATACATAATGCTTTGAACTTAGAACTCGTGCAAGCAACCGATACAGGCACGGCTGGAACGATGCTGCAGAAAGACATTAGCGGCGGATATATAGGTGCAATTCTTTATTGTACCTTATTTGTATTATTTGGTGCATTAGGAACAAAACTGCTCACCATCGTCATGCTCTTCATTGGTTTCATGCTGGCTACACAGCTTTCCTATGTTGAGCTTGTGAGGCTGATTCGCACCCAATTGAAGAAATTCGCGGCTGTCATGAAGAAGAAGCGCAAAGCGCGTATCAATGAGCGCAAACGAATGGAAAACAAGCAGCGTAAATCGGCGAAGAAGGACGCAGACGACGATTACATGCTCGATGATGCGCTTGATGATGAAGAAGATGATGAGAATTTACAAGGCCGCACACCTGTATTTATGCAGATATTCGGCAAAATCAGTGAGGCAAGCAAGAAGCGATTCCTCGCCACCAAAGAAGATGATGAAGAATACAATGAAGGTTCTGCTGTATATACAAGCAAGCCGCACGCAGCTAGATTAAATGAAGAGCACACTATACAGCCAGAGGCTGGAGCCGCTGCAATGAATACGGTAAGCAAAGCTTCGAAGCTGAACGCACTCCTTGCTCGTATTGAACAGGATGACGAACAATCCCATGCTCCATTGTTCCGTGATTTTACAGCAACTGCGGACGTCGATCATATTGATAATTCGGATTCCCAAGAGGATGTAGCAATCAGTGGATTTACCAAGCCGCACACTTCTCCTATTGATGAGGCAGCAGACGACATTGAAGATGATTGGAACAATGAGAACCAAGCTAAGTCGAAAGACATGAAGCACGGGCAGATTGAGCATAACCATGCGGATGAGCTTACAGGTGATGAGGGTGATATCCATCTGGAGACAGATGGATTGCTCAGTGACGGTGAAGGCTCAGGGCAGGCAGTCGTTGTCCAAAAGCCGCCTCCGAAGCCGTACAAGATGCCTCCATTCAACCTGCTTGCGAAGCAGCAGGGAAATGGGAAGGGCGGCGATCAAGCCGACTTCATGCAGACAGCTCGCAAGCTGGAAGCTACGCTCGAGAGCTTCGGCGTTCGAGCGAAGGTACTAGAGGTCGTTCGAGGGCCGGCAGTTACCCGCTATGAAATCCAACCTGACATCGGGGTTAAGGTTAGCCGCATTGTCAGCCTGTCTGATGATATCGCACTTGCCTTAGCAGCGAAGGACATTCGGATGGAAGCGCCCATACCAGGGAAATCCGCGATTGGGATCGAGGTTCCGAACAATGAAGTATCAATCGTTACGATGCGAGAGGTCATGGAGACACCAACTTTCATTGATGCTCCGTCACGGTTGTCCATTACATTAGGCCGTGATATTGCCGGGACGCCGATTGTAGGCAACCTTGCTCGAATGCCTCATTTGCTCGTTGCAGGTGCTACAGGTTCGGGGAAATCGGTATGTATCAACGGGATTATTACGAGTATCTTGTATAAGGCGAAGCCGGATGAAGTGAAGTTCCTCATGGTCGACCCGAAAATGGTAGAACTGAATGTATACAATGGCATCCCGCATCTTCTTGCGCCAGTCGTTACTGATCCAAGACGCGCTTCGCTTGCTTTGAAGAAAATCGTTGTTGAAATGGAAAAGCGTTATGAGTTGTTCTCCAAATCGGCGACTCGGAATATTGAAGGGTATAACAAGCTGGTTGCAGATGAGCCAGACAAGGTACTTCCTTATATCGTCATTATTGTCGATGAGCTCGCGGACTTGATGATGGTTGCTGCCAATGATGTAGAGGATTCAATATGCCGATTAGCTCAAATGGCGCGTGCAGCTGGTATCCATCTGATTATTGCGACCCAGCGCCCATCGGTTGACGTTATTACCGGGGTTATTAAAGCTAATATTCCGTCTCGTATCGCGTTCGGTGTATCGTCCCAGGTGGATTCACGAACAATTCTGGATATGGCAGGCGCCGAGAAGCTGCTCGGACGTGGGGACATGCTATTCCTACCGATGGGCTCATCCAAGCCGATTCGTGTGCAGGGCGCATTCCTGTCCGACCAAGAGGTCGAGGCAGTCGTTGGGTTCGTAAGCGGTCAAGCGCAGGCGGAATACAACGAAGAGCTGGTGCCGGAAATCGATGAGAGTGGACATGCTTCTGATGAACCGGTCGATGAGTTGTATGATCAAGCGATTCAAATCGTGCTCGAAGCGCAGCAAGCCTCGGCATCGCTACTGCAGCGCCGGATGCGCATCGGATATAACCGCGCCAGTCGTCTGATTGATCATATGCATATGCAGGGCTTGATTGGCGCGCATGAGGGCAGTAAGCCGCGTGAAGTGCTGATCACATTGGAACAATATCAACAAAGCAAAATTTCATCCTAAATAGGATACAGAAAGAGAGCGCCCTGCGCTCTCTTTTGCTTATGCAGTAGGTGTTGGCTGTAAGTGCATAGATCTCTATCCGTTATCTCATAATAATGTTGCCAATCCTGTTAAATTCACAAGAGAGAGGTAGACGTTAGGCATGAGAAAACGGATGATTTGGATCACGATATGTATTGTATTCATGCTAATTGGAGCGTTCCAGTACAAGCATATGGGCAAGACGGAAGCCACATTTAGCAATGCAACACTGCAGCAAGGCTCCCAAGGCCAAGATGTGAAGGAGTTACAAGGTCGATTGAAATTCCTTGGTTACTATGATGGCAAGACAGATGGAATCTTTGGTCCCGCGACGAAGAATGCAGTGACATGGTTCCAATGGAAGTTCGGAATGAAGTCAGACGGAATCGTTGGATCGAAAACCAAAGAAATGCTAGTAAAAGCTACGAAAAATTGGAAGCCTGAAACTTCGGGAGGAACGGCACCTAACAAGCCATCTGGCTCAACAAATAATAATGTTAGCGGCTCCAACAATTTAGGGTTGTCGGAGAATGATTTAAAATTTATGGCCAATGCCGTGTATGGCGAAGCGCGCGGTGAGCCTTATGAGGGACAAGTAGCTGTAGCTGCGGTAATATTGAACCGTGTGAAGTCGCCAAGCTTTCCGAAGACAGCGTATGGCGTAATTTTTCAACCAGGGGCATTTACTGCAGTAGCGGATGGACAGATTTGGCTGGAACCGAACGAGAATGCCAAACGAGCAGTGAAGGACGCCATAAATGGCTGGGATCCTTCTGGTGGCTGTCTGTACTATTTCAACCCTGAGACGGCAACTTCGAAGTGGATTTGGACTCGACCTCAAGTCAAAACAATCGGCAAACATATCTTCTGTATGTAATCAAGTGACCGAAGCGACGGTTGAGATGAGACGGTACGGGATGCTACATACAGAAGCGGGATGAAGAAGCAATGGCGTTCAGTCCATTTGCTTCTTTGTTTCCATTTCGGTATGTTAGGGATGTTGAACGATTGATCATATGTGTACGGAAGCGAGAAGGTATACATTGGATTATCACTGAATATAACATGCAACATGGTTGCAATTCACCGTGACAATCACGGAAGAAATGGGGTTAGATATGGTGAGCAAACCGACATTTGAACGGGGAAAGGTTAAAGGCATGCGTGTTCATGTTATGCCGACAAAGCGCTTCAAAACGTTCGCCATCTCTGTGTATGTGGGCATTCCTCTTCAAGAGGATACCGTAACGAGTACGGCACTTACGCCTTTTGTATTACGGAGAGGGACGGCTTCTTATCCAGAGACGATTCGGTTCCGCGAGCGACTTGATGAGCTGTATGGAGCGGGCTTCGGCTTCGATGTGTTCAAGCGAGCAGATTATCAAATTATCCAGTTCCGCATGGACGTTATTAATGATGCATTTGTAAATTCATCTGAGTCTTTGCTTGCCCAAGCATTTCAGTTTTTGGGTGAAGCCATTACAGCACCAGTTATGGACAATGGAACATTGCGCAATAAGTATGTAGAAGAAGAGAAGCAGACAGTGCGTCAGCGGATTGAATCTATTGTCAACGATAAAATTCGCTACGCAGCAGAACGCTGTGTGGAAGAAATGTGCAAGAATGAACCGTATCGACTGCATGCGCTTGGTAATCGGGACGATCTGGATGGAATTGATGCAGCGACCTTAACCGATAAGTATCGCTGGCTGCTTGAGCATGCGGCGATTGATGTATATGTTGTTGGAGATACGTCCTATGAAGAAGTAGAACGCTGTGTCGAGGCTTCATTCCGTATCGATCGAAACGTGGAGACACCATATGCACGTTCTATTCCAGTACCACGTATTGGTGAACCGAACACCGTCATTGAACGTTTGGAGGTTAGCCAGGGCAAAATGAATATGGGGCTTCGATCTACGATTACGTATGCGGACGATGCTTATCCTGCCGTGCTTATGTACAATGGCATATTAGGCGGTTACCCGCATTCAAAGCTGTTTATAAATGTACGGGAGAAAAACAGCCTTGCATACTATGCAGCTTCTCGCTTTGAAGGCCACAAGGGTATTTGTACCATTCAGTCAGGTATTGAGTTCGAGAACTTCGACAAAGCCCGTCAAATTATTATCGAGCAGCTGGATGCGATGAAGGCTGGGCAGCTGCAATCGCTTGAAATTAGCCAGACTAAGGCCATGATTGCGAATCAATTGCGGGAGATTGATGATTCTTCGTTTGAGATGATTGGCTTTGATTTCAATCGAGTGTTATCGGGAAGAGAGCGCACAACATCCCAGCTCATTGATGAGGTAGAGCATATTGAAGCTGCACATATTCAAGAAGTCGCGCAGACCTTCCACTTGGATACCATTTATTTCTTGCGCAATAAGGAGGAGGCTTAATCGATGGAACAACGTCAATACTCCAATTTGCAAGAAACTATATATTATGAGCGGATGGACAATGGTCTAGATGTGTATGTGCTGCCAAAAGCGGGATTCCAGAAAACATACGCAACATTCTCTACAAAATATGGCTCCATCGACAATCACTTTCAAGTAGAAGGACAAGAAGAGGTTCAAGTCCCCGATGGGATTGCCCATTTTTTAGAACATAAAATGTTCGAAGAGCCAGAAGGGGATATATTCGCGAAGTTCGCTGAACAGGGGGCATCTGCGAATGCCTTCACTTCATTTGATCGTACGGTCTATTTGTTCTCTTCCACTTCACACATTGAAGAGAGCCTGCAGACATTGATTGATTTCGTGCAGAGACCTTATTTTACAGATGAAAATGTAGAAAAAGAAAAAGGCATTATCGGCCAAGAGATTAACATGTATCGCGACAATGCAGCGTGGCGAGTGTACTTCGGCCTCATTGAGGCAATGTACCACATCCATCCTGTACATATCGACATAGCAGGCACAATCGAATCGATTGGAACCATTACGAAGGAGACGCTCTATACGTGCTACCATACCTTCTATCATCCTTCCAATATGCTGCTGTTCGTTGTAGGCGGTGTTGATCCGAAGGGCATCTTCGAACTTGTGCGGAGCAATCAAGCGGCCAAATCATTCGAGCCACAGGGCGACATTCGCCGGATCTTTGAAGAGGAGCCTGTAGAGGTTAAGGAAGCAAGACGTGTGGCGAAGCTGCCCGTTTCTCTGCCGCGTTGTCTATTTGGCTGCAAGGAACCGCGTCCGGGCTTAGAGGGCAGAGCGCTTTTGGAATACGAAGTGACAACCCGCCTCATGCTGGACTTGATGATGGGCAGTAGTTCGCAGTTGTATCAGACCCTGTATGAGGAGGGTTTGACGACAGATTCTTTTGGCAGCGAATATACCTGCAGTCCGGACTATGCATTCTCCATTATCGGCGGTGAATCAAAAGACCCTGATGGCCTAGTGAAGCGGGTGCAGGAGCTAATTGATGAACGCAAGGCGTCGGGCTTTGAGCAGGCAGCATTTGAGCGTATTCGCAACAAAGCGATTGGCTCATACTTGCGCATGCTTAATTCACCTGAAGCAATTGCCAATGAATTTACGAAGTATAAGTTCCGTGATACCGATTTATTTGATATACTTTCGGTATACGAGACGCTAACGTTAGAACAAGTTCATCAACGGTTGAAAGATCATTTTGATTGGAATCGGCTGGCAGTATCTATTGTCGAACAACCGTAACATACGAAGGCGTGCCTATCAATAGGTGCGTCTTCTTTTTTTATCTAAAGAGAATACTTGTCCATAGGGGGAGAACATGTATGAAAGCATTGTCAGATACTTCTGTTCTTATTACCGGAGCAAGCCGAGGAATTGGAGCTGCGATTGCGGAGCGCTTCGCCCAAGTCGGCATGAAAATTGTTATTCATTATTTGCATTCACATGAAGCAGCAAATGAGGTGGCCCGTAAATGCATCAATCACGGGGCGCAAGTAATGACGATTTCAGCTGATCTTAGAGATATGGAACAGCTAGATCGAATGAAGGACAAGCTTGATGAACTGGGGTTTACACCCGACATCTTGGTTAACAATGCTGGGGTTGCCTATTACGGATTGTTCACGGATGTGACAGAACAAGAATGGACGGACTGCATGGATATCAATCTGAAGGGGATGTTTATGTGCACCCAGCGGTTCGCTCCTTACATGATTACGCAGAAGTACGGTCGAATCATCAACGTATCTTCAATTTGGGGAATCACTGGAGCATCTTGTGAAGTCATGTATTCGATGGCCAAAGGCGGGGTTAATGCGTTTACAAAAGCATTGGCCAAAGAGCTGGCTCCTTCTGGTGTAACCGTAAATGCAGTAGCTCCAGGGGTAGTGGATACCGATATGGTGAAGCATCTGGATAAACAAGAGCGAATGGCATTGCAAGAAGATATTCCGTTAGGACGGCTTGGAACCCCTGAAGAAATAGCCTCCCTTATTTACTATTTGGCATTGCCGGAATCCGGTTATATTACAGGACAGATTATTAGTCCCAACGGTGGATGGCAGATGTAAGCGATCTGTTTGCAGACAGAACGTATAATTCCGGTGGCAGAGGCACATATTACGACTGATGAATTCACACTAGGCCACAAGGAGGGCGTTCTCATGTCATCAGTACTTGAAAACTTCGACTCGTGGAAAAAGTTTCTTGGTGAGCGTGTCAAGCAAGCAAAAGGGCTAGGCATGTCTGAAGAAACGATTTCCAAGCTTGCTTTTGAGATCGGATCATTTCTGGAAGAAAAGGTTGATCCTAAAAATGCAGAAGAAAGTGCATTAAGGGAGTTATGGAATGTAGGCTCTGATGAAGAGCGGCAAACGATTGCTCGTTTGATGGTAAAATTGGCTGATCAAAACGGGTAATTCGTCATTTTGTCCATATATCTAAAGAAAGGAAGTTCTGGTACGAACTTTCTTTCTTTTCATACCCATAACCAGGCGCGAACGACATGAATACATGCTCAGAACCTGCTATAATGGTACTTAATCGGAGAAAATAAGAAAGTATTGCGTTTTTTCTCGTTTTTTAGCCATACTCCGGTGGAATTTGTGTCCCATGTATTGTAGAATGGAAAACGGCGGATAACCGTGGATGAGGTGTGTCATGGAGTACAAACAGTGGTATATGGAATATAAGATACATAAGAACCGACCTGGTCTTCTTGGAGACATTGCTTCGCTGCTTGGTATGCTTGAAGTGAATATCTTGACGATTAATGGTGTGGAAGACAAGACAAGAGGAATGCTTCTGCAAACCGATGATGATGAGAAGATCGAAATCATGGGACAGATGCTGAAAAAGGTTGACAATATTACAGTGTCCGCACTCCGGCAGCCGAAGTTGGTTGATATTCTGGCTGTACGCCATGGCAGATATATTGAACGCGATTCTGATGATCGGAAGACGTTCCGCTTTACAAGGGATGAGCTTGGCTTGCTGGTTGATTTTCTGGGGGAAATATTCAAGCGGGATGGCCATCAGGTGATCGGGCTTCGAGGAATGCCCCGGGTTGGCAAGACAGAGTCCATCATTGCTGGAAGTGTGTGTGCGATGAAGCGCTGGACGTTTGTATCTTCGACGCTGCTCAGGCAGACCGTACGCAGCCAAATGTCGGATGAAGAATTGAATCCAAACAATATCTTTATTATCGATGGTATTGTCAGTACAATTCGTTCAAATGAGAAGCATGCTGGATTGCTAGATGAAATTATCAACATGCCATCCACGAAGGTCATAGAGCATCCAGACATATTTGTTCAAGAAACCGGCTATAGTTATGATTTCTTCGATTATATTATTGAATTGCGCAGTAACCCGGATGAGGAAATTACGTATGAATCGTTTACGATAAATTATAACGAAATTTAACATAAAGCAGTACGCAAGTGCAGCTTGGATTAAGGACAGGAGGTGAAGTTGTGTCAGAATTAGGGCAATTATTGAAAAAAGCAAGAGTGGAGAAGAATCTCTCTCTGGATGATGTGCAAGAAGCAACGAAGATACGTAAACGTTACTTGGAAGCGATTGAAGAAGGGGACTATAAGGTTCTGCCGGGTTCGTTCTATGTACGTGCTTTCGTGAAGACGTATGCAGAGACGGTAGGCTTGAATCCTGATGAAGTATTGCAGTATTACCGCAACGACATCCCAACGCCGGAACCAGAGCCAACAATTGAACCGCTAATGCGTACGAAGAAACGTAGTGTACAAGCGCCGTCTGATCGATTCGGACGCTGGGCATCGACGCTGCTTCTATGGGCATTCATCATTCTTATTGGTGTCATAGTATATTTCTTCGTCGTGATGAAAGTGAATCCGAGCACAACGGATAATACTTCTGATGATACGAATATTACAGAGACACAAAATCCATCAACAGGCTCAAATGGAGCGGCGAATGGCGACAAAGCAGGACAAAACAATGCAGGTGGAGCGGTTCAGCAGCCGGTTAAGCCTACTACGCCGGAACCTCCGAAACAGGTGGAGAAGCCAATCGTCATGTTGGAATCCTCCAAGCGTTCTGAGGATGTATACACCGTATCGGCTCCAGCAAACACGCCAGTGAAGGTAGAGATTAAAGCGGCAGGCGACAGAAGCTGGCTGGCTGTTCATGAGAAGAGCAGCAGCGGGAAGAAGCTTCATTATGCAACATTGGAGAAAGATCAGACCGTTACGTTCGATATGACCGAACAAGGTATGTTCATTCGTGCAGGCTATGCCAAAGCAATTGAAGTGACAGTTGCTGGCGAAGCATTGACGAAATCCGATAACGAAGGCTCCAAAAATATTCGTCTGCAGTGGGTATCTTATGAGGAAGCTCAGAAGCTGCAAACGGAGAAGCAAGGTCAAGCCTCAACGAACAATGCGAACCAAGGCTCACGTTAAGTAAGCGGTCTTTCCTTAGGTACTTGGTGTGAATTTCATCATGATACATGACATATTCACTTTGCGAGGGGATACAATAATAGCTGCGGCGATCATTGTTATTCTCCAATAAAATAAAGTGAGGTGTCGAGCAATGGCAACCAGTTGGATCGTTACCGGAGCAGGTATTGTGGTCAGCTTGTTAGGGTATTACTTGACGCCAAGTGTTTGGGGGTACGGTGTGTTAGGCTTCGGACTGGCTCATATTTTGCTGGGCATTATTGATATGTTCCGAGCGCCAGCACGTGTCCGTTTTTAGACAATCGCATGCTACAGGGGCATTCTTTTGCAGGCTTAGTTCTGTGTAAGAATGCCTTTGTGTATATACATAACTATGATCATACAAAGGGTTTGATTTGACAGCAGTATTTGTAAAGGGGGAGCTAATGATGGCGGACAGTTCATTTGATATTGTATCCAAGTTGGATCTACAGGAAATGAATAACGCGATTACACAAGCAATGAAGGAGATCGAATCTCGATACGATTTCAAAGGGAGCAAAAGTAAAATTACACTCGAGAAGGATGAAGTGATAATTGTCTCGGATGACGAGTACAAACTGAAAAATGTCATTGATATTTTACAGTCCAAAATGGCAAAGCGCGGCGTAGCCATTAAAAATATGGAATTCGGCAAAATTGAACCTGCAGCTTCTGCTGCGGTACGGCAGCGAGCGAAATGCAAACAAGGAATCGATCAGGATGTAGCAAAGAAAATTAACATTATGATCCGTGATTCGAAGTTAAAAGTAAAGAGTCAAATCCAAGGTGATCAGATTCGGGTTACTGGGAAAAGTAAAGATGATTTGCAAGCTGTTATGACGCTGTTACGAGGTGCAAATCTGCCGCTAGATCTACAGTTTACGAATTATCGCTAAACGATAGCCCATCATCACTAAGCTGCAAGAGGGAAGGATGCTGGGCTCTTTTTGCTTTTTTGACTCCAAAGTCATGCCTGTATTATACTTGATGAGGTACATAGACATACGGATGTGAAAATACTCCAATGGGAGTCTGCCTTATGGGGGATGTAAAATGACAGAAAAGATTAAAATCGTAACGTTGGGCTGCGACAAAAACTTGGTTGATTCCGAGATTATGTCCGGCTTAATTTATGAGCGTGGATATGAACTGGTGGAAAACGAAGAAGAAGCAACGGTAATCATCGTCAACACATGTGGATTCATTGATGCTGCTAAGGAAGAATCGGTGAATACGATCTTAAGACTAGCAGATTTGAAGGAAACTGCTGACTTGAAGGCACTTATTGTATCCGGATGCTTAACGCAGCGATACAAGGAGCAGCTGCTTGATGAAATGCCGGAGATTGACGGTATCGTTGGTACCGGTGATTTTGACAAAATCAATGATATTGTTGATGAAGCCCTGCAAGGAAGCAGGCCGATTCGTGTAGGCAATCCCGTATTCGATTATGATCGCATCCTTCCACGCAAAGTGGCGACTCCGCGCTATACGGCATATGTCAAAATAGCCGAAGGCTGCGACAATAACTGCACATTTTGCAGTATACCAATCATGAGAGGCAAGTTCCGCAGCCGTACAATGGAATCCATTCTTGCTGAGGTAGCTCAGCTTGCAGGACAAGGGGTCAAGGAGATTAGCCTAATTGCCCAAGATTCCACGAATTATGGTGTAGATTTATACGACGGTTTCAAGCTGCCGGAGTTAATGAATAAAGTAAGCGAAATTCCGGGTGTGGAATGGGTTCGTCTGCACTATGCGTACCCTGGATTTTTTACTGAGGAGCTTATGGATGCGATTGCGAGCAATCCGAAGATTTGCAAGTATATCGACATGCCATTGCAGCATAGTGAAGATAGCATTTTGAAGCGCATGAGACGTCCTGGTCGCCAGCGTGATTCCCGAGAGCTGGTGAACAAAATTCGTGAACGAATTCCTGGTGTAGCGCTGCGTACGTCTATTATCGTAGGGTTCCCTGGAGAAACAGACGAAGACTTTGACAGACTATGCGACTTCATCAGGGAGATGAAGTTCGATCGGCTTGGCGTATTTACCTATTCTTCCGAAGAGGACACGCCTGCAACGAGGCTGCCAGACCATGTGCCTGATGATGTTAAGGAGTGGCGTGCGAATACCCTTATGGAAATTCAGCGCCAAGTATCTAAAGATGTAAGTGAAAAGCGTATTGGTGATATATTGGAAGTCCTTGTTGAGCGTTACGATGGCCGCAATGATGTGTTCATTGGCCGCTCGCAATTCGACGCCCCTGAAATTGACGGGGAAGTATTTATTTCCGGCCAGCCATTGAGTATTGGGGAAATTGCCAAGGTAAGGATTACTCATGCGCTTGAATTTGACTTAGCCGGGGAGGGTCTCGCGTGAATCTGGCGAACAAGATAACGTTAGTCCGTATTTTTCTTGTGCCAATAATGATGTTCTTCCTATTGGTGAACTTTGATTATTTGCCTGCGATTGAACTAGAGGGTTTCTCGATTACTTACAACCAGATTATTGCGGCCTTGATCTTCATTATTGCTGCAAGTACCGATGGATTGGATGGTTATATCGCCCGTAAACGCAAAATGGTTACAAATTTAGGAAAGCTTCTTGATCCACTTGCAGACAAGCTGCTCGTAGCGGCGGTTCTTATCTCACTTGTTGAGATGCAAAAATGTGATGCGTGGATTGCGGTTGTTATTATTAGCCGTGAATTTGCGGTTACTGGCCTAAGGCAAGTTGCCTTGCTCGAAGGAACTGTTGTTGCTGCAAGCAAGTGGGGGAAATGGAAAACAGCAACCCAAATTACGGCGATTGCAGCGATGCTACTGAACAATTTCCCATTTGCGTTCGTTCATTTCCGGTTTGACATCTTGGCGACTTGGGTCGCTGCGTTAATTACCGTATACTCGGGAATTGACTACTTTGTAAAAAATAAAAATGTGCTTCACCTTTCGGATTAATAACGGAAGCTGATAGGTCAATAGGTGCTTTTTCCATAGTTCCGGCTCTCCGGGCAGGAAGGGGCACCTATTCGCATGTATAGACTAGTAAAGTGCTTGATAACGACTTATAGGGATGGTGGTTGGCATGAAAGCAGAGATCATTGCAGTTGGGACAGAACTGCTGCTGGGACAAATCGTCAATACGAATGCGCAATATATTTCGCAGCGACTGGCAGTGGTTGGTGTAGATGTGTTCTATCATACGGTTGTTGGGGATAATGCTATGCGGATTCGACAATGTATTGAAACGGCATGCAAGCGTTCCGATCTGCTTATCTTCACGGGTGGTCTAGGACCGACGATGGATGATCTGACGAAGGATGTGCTAGCGGAGATGTTGGGCCGCAAGATGACCTATGATGAGCCCGCAATGGCCAAGATGACCGAGATGTTTGCGGGGCGCGGCATACAAATGGTCGAAAGCAATAAGCGTCAGGCGAATGTGATAGACGGCGCTGATGTGCTGAAGAACTCGACGGGGCTTGCTGTAGGAAATGCCCTGCGGCATGATGGTACTACATATGTACTGCTTCCTGGACCACCTCGTGAAATGAAGCCGATGCTCGATGATGAGGCGATTCCGTGGTTGAAGAGCCAGCAGCTCATTGATCAATCTTCATTATATACACGGATGCTGAAATTCGCAGGCATCGGTGAATCTGGGCTTGAGAATGCTCTTCTAGATCTCATTGAACAGCAGACGGACACAACGATTGCCACCTATGCTAAAGAAGGCGAGGTTCTCGTTCGATTAGCCGTCAAAGGGACAGATCAGCACGAGGCAGATGTGAAGCTTGATCAGGTTGAACGGGAAATTCACAACCGATTGGGGATGCATTTATATGCTGCCAAGGATGTATCTTTGCCAGAGGTGTTGGTGGAGCAGTTATCGCAGCTTGGCCTGACCTTGTCCGCAGCAGAGAGCTGTACGGGCGGGATGTTCGCGGACATGATCACAGCTGTTCCGGGAAGCTCGCAAGTATTTGCGGGCGGGGCGGTAACCTATTCGAATGAGATGAAAGAGCGCATTTTAGGCGTGCCTAATGAACTGCTCGAGGGTGAAAATGCGCCTGGTGCGGTCAGCGAGCCAACAGCCAAGGCAATGGCTGAAGGGATGCGTGATATTGCAGATACGGATTTCACAGTTGCCATAACAGGCGTAGCAGGACCAGCTCACTCCGAGCGGAAGCCTGTAGGCCTAGTTTATATTGCGATTGCGGAGAAGGGCCGGGAAATCGTAGTGGAGGAGCTTCGTTTGAACGGAGATCGAGAAGGAATCCGCCGCCGCACTGTATATGCTATTATGTATCGATTGTGGAGAAGGCTGCAGGATCGAACAGTACATATTCATTAACAAATGTTGACAAATGAAGTAGTTGAGGATACAATCGAATCATAAGATACGGAAGAACCGTAACGAAGTGTATTTACACGCTTTGTTGCGGTTTTTTTTGTTGGTGCACCAGATGTTTGTATGTGGATAATATGTAAATAAAAGTAATAAACGTTCGTAAAAAACGAATGTATGTTCGAAAAAATGCTTGGCAAACTGAATAAAACACGTTATGATGTATATATCAAACGAATCAGTGAAGGAAGTGAGTTTGTGTCAGATCGTCGCGCTGCGTTAGAAATGGCTTTGCGTCAAATTGAGAAACAATTCGGTAAAGGTTCGATCATGAAACTTGGCGAATCCAATCACATGCAAGTGGAGATTGTGCCAAGTGGATCGCTTGCATTAGATATAGCTCTAGGAATCGGTGGTTTGCCGAGAGGTCGTATTATTGAAGTATATGGACCGGAATCTTCCGGTAAGACAACGGTTGCACTTCATGCGATCGCAGAAGTACAGAAGACGGGTGGACAAGCTGCATTTATTGATGCGGAGCACGCATTGGATCCAGCATATGCGAACAAGCTTGGCGTTAATATCGATGAGCTCCTGTTATCTCAACCGGACACAGGGGAGCAGGCGCTTGAAATCGCGGAAGCATTGGTACGAAGTGGTGCAGTAGACATTATCGTTATTGACTCTGTTGCTGCACTTGTGCCGAAAGCGGAGATTGAAGGCGAGATGGGTGATTCCCATGTCGGCCTGCAAGCACGTCTAATGTCGCAGGCTTTGCGTAAATTGTCTGGTGCAATCAGCAAGTCGAAGACGATTGCGATCTTCATCAACCAGCTTCGTGAGAAGGTTGGCGTTATGTTCGGTAACCCAGAGACGACTCCTGGTGGCCGTGCCTTGAAGTTCTATTCCAGTGTTCGTCTTGATGTGCGTCGTGTTGAGACCATTAAGCAAGGTACGGACATGATTGGTAACCGCACTCGGATTAAAGTCGTTAAGAATAAGGTTGCGCCTCCATTCAAACAGGCGGACATCGATATTATGTATGGTGAAGGTATTTCTCGTGAGGGAAGCATCGTCGATATTGGTACAGAGATGGATATCGTGCAGAAGAGCGGTGCATGGTACTCCTTCGAAGGTGAGCGTCTGGGTCAAGGCCGCGAGAATGCCAAGCAATTCTTGAAGGAACATTCGGAGATTGCTCTTACAATCGAAAATCAAATTCGTGCAGCAAGCAATCTGACTACAACAATCCCTGATAAGGGTGTCAGTGAAGATGACGATGATGCATTTGAATTGGAATTAGGTGACGACGAATAATTTGTTGTTAGCTCAAGCACCTTCGCGTTAAGCGAAGGTGCTTCTATGTATTTGTATGGAGGAGAGTCGTTTGAAGGATAGCGAACGCATCGTAACGATTACTCGTGTAGAGCGAATCGAGAGGCAGGCAGGCCGTTATAAGATTCATTTCGATGAAGCGGAACCGCTAGAAGTGCATGAAGATGTGATGGTAAAGTTTCGGTTATTGAAAGGTACTGAGTTGTCTCTGGACTCGCTCACGGAGATATTGCGCGCAGACGAAGGGAATAAGGCCTACGTGCAGGCGATCAAGTATTTGCAACGCAAACCACGTACTCGCATTGAACTCGCCCGTAAGCTAGCTCAGAAGGGCTATGAGGATGGGATAGTGCAAGAGGTGCTTGATCGTCTGGAACGAGAGTGGCTTGTCGATGATAAATCATATGCAATGCAATGGACGCATCAGCGCTTGAATCGACATATGAAGGGGCGGCGATGGATTCAGCATGAGCTGAAGCAGAAGGGAGTCCAAGAGCGGCATATTGAGACAGCTCTTCATTCGATAGACCCAGATGAAGAGTGGGACAGTGCATTGACCGCAGCTCGCAAAAAATGGCGGCAGACAAAGGGAGAACTGCATCTGCGCAAGCAGAAGGTCGCCGCATTCCTTGCACGTAGAGGCTATCCAATGGATATGGCTAGGCGCGCAGCTTACACTGCAGCAGATGAGCGCAGTGAAGAAGAGGAAGTTTCCCACGACATCGAGGAATAATAAAATGACCACTCACGTCATTTGCTTGACAATATCTTTTCTTGAATAATAAAATGAACATGTATCTTTATTTTCACGAGATCAATCTCCTCTTCCAGAGATTGATTTCTAATGATTCATTTCGCCAATTTACTGATTTCCGATTGTCGCCTCAAGGCGACGCCCGTGTATGCGCAAGGCATACACATAAGCTGGCGTATTCGCGCCAGTCCATTGAGTTAATTAATGAATAGGGAAACTTGAAAACCACAAATGTAACCTGTCCCAAGCAGTGCTTGGAGGAACCAACGGGGAGGTGAGGCAATGAACGTTCAACTTTGGCTCGCGATCGTTCTCGTTGTGGCCGCATTGTTCTTGGGGTTTGGAATCGGATACCTGATTCGCAAATCGCTTGCCGAAGCGAAGATAACGAGTGCTGAACACGCCGCGGAACAAATTATGGATGGCGCACGCAAGGAAGCTGAAGCACTAAAGAAAGAAACGGTGCTTGAAGCAAAAGACGAAATCCATAAGCTTCGTAATGAAGCGGAGAAGGATATCCGCGAACGACGGAACGAAGTTCAACGACTCGAAAGACGCTTATTGCAAAAAGAAGAGTCGTTGGATAAAAAGTTAGAAGCGCTGGAACGTAAAGAAGAACAAGTAGCTGCTAAAGAGAGACGAATCGAAGAAACACAAGAACAGGTCGATCAAATTTGTCAGCAGCAAGTTACAGAATTGGAACGCATTTCGAATCTGACGATGGAAGATGCGCGTACAATTATTTTGACGAATGTAGAGCAAGAAGTGCGTCATGAAACGGCACAAATGATTAAAGAAATCGAGCAGCAGGCTCGTGAGGAATCGGACAAGCGCTCTCGTGAGATTATTACGATGGCTATCCAACGTTGCGCTGCAGATCATGTCGCAGAAACGACGGTATCCGTTGTTGCATTGCCGAACGAAGAGATGAAGGGCCGCATCATCGGACGCGAAGGACGCAATATCCGCGCGCTCGAGACATTGACAGGAATCGATCTCATCATTGACGATACACCTGAAGCGGTTATTCTGTCCGGATTCGACCCGATTCGCCGTGAAATTGCAAGAACATCTCTTGAGAAGCTCGTTGCAGATGGACGTATTCATCCAGCACGCATCGAGGAGATGGTGGAGAAATCGCGCAAGGAAGTGGACGAGCGTATTCGCGAATACGGAGAACAAGCTACGTTCGAAGTCGGTGTGCACGGATTGCATCCTGATTTGATCAAAATATTGGGACGTTTGAAGTTCCGTACAAGCTACGGACAAAACGTACTGAAGCATTCTATGGAAGTGGCTTATCTTGCTGGATTGATGGCAGGAGAGCTCGGAGTGGATGTAACGTTAGCCAAACGTGCCGGGCTGTTGCATGACATCGGAAAAGCGTTGGATCATGAAGTTGAAGGATCTCACGTCGAAATCGGCGTAGAGTTGGCGAAGAAGTATAAAGAACATCCTGTAGTCATTAACAGTATCGCATCCCACCATGGCGATTGTGAAGCAACATCTGTTATCGCTATGCTGGTCGCTGCGGCTGATGCCTTGTCAGCAGCAAGACCGGGAGCTCGTAGGGAAACGCTTGAAACATACATCAAACGACTTGAAAAACTGGAAGAGATTTCGGAGTCGTTCGAGGGCGTTGAGAAATCATACGCGATTCAAGCGGGACGTGAGGTTCGCGTAATGGTACAACCGGATAAGATTGATGATGCGGAAGCGTATCGCCTCGCTCGCGAGATTACGAAGACAATTGAGGGCGAATTGGATTATCCGGGGCATATTAAAGTTACGGTCATTCGCGAAACCCGAGCGGTTGAATATGCGAAGTAAGATGCACATATAGGATTTGGAGAAGTGGCCTTATTAGGCCACTTCTCCCTTTTAGGAGATATAAAGCGGCCTCTGCGATCGATCGTACCGATCAGGCTCGAATAGAGGTTGCTGCAAGGAGGACTCAGGCTAGATGAAAGTAATGTTTATCGGTGATATCGTCGGAAATACAGGACGTAAGGCTTTGAAGCAGCTTCTTCCGTCGCTCAAGCAAAAGCATAACCCACATATTATCATTGCGAATGCTGAAAATGCAGCAGGAGGCAGAGGCGTTACGGCGGCCATTGTCAAGGAATTCGCTGATTTAGGCGTGCATGGTTTTACGATGGGTAACCATACGTGGGACAACAAGGATATATTCGAATGGATTGACGACGAGAAGCGCATGATTCGCCCTGCGAACTTCCCGCCAGGAACACCAGGTCAAGGCCATGCGGTCATTAAGGCCAACGGCAAGGAACTGGTGATTGTCAACGTGCAAGGCCGTACATTCCTGCCGGCGATTGATTGCCCTTTCCGCAAGACAGATGAGATCCTTGAGTCACTCGGCAAGAAGCCGCGTGCCATTCTTGTTGACTTCCACGCTGAGGCTACATCGGAGAAAATCGCGATGGGATGGCATCTGGATGGCCGTGCATCACTCGTTGTAGGAACGCACACGCATGTTCAGACGAATGATGATACAATCCTGCCAGGTGGAACGGCATACTTAACAGATGTCGGCATGGTTGGATCCAAGGAAGGCGTACTAGGCATGGAACGGGAAGCTGTACTGCGCAAGTTCAAGACACAGCTGCCTGTCCGCTTCGTCGTTGACGAAGGGAAATGGCAGTTCCATGGACTTGTCGTCGAGATCGATGAGACAACCGGCAAGGCAGTTAAGCTTGAGAAGATCCGCGTCCGCGAAGACGACTGGATCATGGAATAGGAATACGAAAGCGTAGCGAGGTCAGTGCGTTGGCACTGGGCCTCGCTTTTTTTATGCACAGAATCTGTTTCGTTAGGAGGATGCCTCAAGTTCATCGTGAGGAAGTGAAGGAATCTGCATTGTGAAGGAATTTTTAGGACTTTCACGAATATGTTTTAATAATGGAGTCTAACCTTAACAATCCCGAGGAGGTACTTTCCATGGAAGTATTAAAAGTTTCAGCAAAGTCCAATCCTAATTCGGTAGCTGGAGCGTTAGCAGGGGTTTTGCGTGAACGGGGAGCAGCCGAACTGCAAGCAATTGGCGCAGGTGCCTTGAATCAGGCGATTAAAGCCGTTGCCATTGCACGGGGATTCGTTGCGCCGAGCGGTGTGGATCTGATTTGTGTTCCCGCTTTCACGGATATTGTCATCGATGGAGAAGATCGGACTGCAATCAAACTGATAGTTGAACCCAGATAATATACGTCGACAGTGGTGCGTAAGTAATGAATTTATTCAGCCTGTTTACAACGTAAGCAGGTTTTTTGCTTTGTTCTACCTCGGGAGCAGATGGGTTAGAGATGAGATGCAATGGGACAAGCGCAGCTTGGTAACTAGAACTAGAACTAGAACATAAACAGCTGCCTTCACCGGATTACGAATAAAGAAGCTGAGAAGGGGACGTAGAATTATGAGCCAACGGATCATTGATTTTCATTGTGATGTTCTGTACAAGATGCTGTATGAAGGCAAGTTGGATTTTATGAGCAAGGATGCATTAGATATTACGCTGCCGCGCATGCAGACCGGTCAGGTAGGGATGCAAGTATTTGCGGTATTCCTGGAAGAAGCATTAATTAGCGGTCAGCCGCAATTTTCTCAAATCTTGCGCTGTATTGACCTGCTGCGTGAACGGATATGCTCGCTGCCTGATGTGTCCCTTATTCGATGGCGTGAAGATGTAGAGCATTGGGAGCGTTCGCCACAGTTAACGGGTGCTCTGCTGTCTATAGAAGGCGCTGATGGGCTGGAAGGCGACATGGTGTATGTGCGGACTGCATATGAGCTTGGGGTTCGCTTTCTTGGTTTGACATGGAATCATTCGAACTGGGCTGTGGACGGAACAATGGAGCCAAGGCAGGCTGGGTTTACGAACAAAGGGCGGCAGCTTATTCGCGAATGCGACAAGCTGGGGATACTCGTTGATGTATCCCATTTGAATGAAAGAGCATTCTGGGAACTGCTAGAGCTTACTGAGCGTCCAGTGTTCGCTTCCCATTCCAATTCGGCACATGTGCGTAAGCACCCAAGAAATCTAAGTGATGAACAGATCAAAGCCATAATCGATCGGAATGGTAGAATCGGAATCACCTTTGTACCTGCCTTTATTGCAGATAGCCAGCAAGTGACTATTGAGCATCTGCTTAGCCATATTGATCGGATCTGCGAGCTCGGCGGTGAACAGCATATTATGTTCGGCTCGGACTTCGATGGCATTGATGACAAAGTTCAAGGTCTGGAGCATGCTGGACAGTACGGAAATTTGCTGGAAGCAATAGAGCGTAGATATTCGTCGGAATTTGTCAATCGAATTGCTCATAGCAATGCTCTGCAATTTCTGAAGACGAACCTTCCTGCCCGAGAAGGATAATTGTCCATTCATCTCATGAAGGTATCATATCCATCGAATCTTGCTATCGTGGACATCGGCGAAAACGCTTGCTTTTTCCAACCTCTGCACATAGAATGAGAGTGACTCAACCATTACAATATTTTACTTGTTACAATTTAGCGAATTTTGGTGGCATCCGTCGTGGTGCATATGCGAGTCACCTTTCAAAAGGAGTGGGCGAGCTTGATTAGTCAATTGTCTTGGAAAATCGGGGGTCAGCAAGGGGAAGGCGTAGAAAGTACGGACCGTATTTTCTCGACGGCATTGAATCGTCTTGGATACTATTTATATGGGTACCGTCATTTTTCTTCTCGTATTAAGGGTGGTCATACGAACAACAAGATTCGAATCAGCACGAAGCCAATTCGCGCAATTTCGGACGACTTGGACATTTTGGTTGCATTCGATCAGGAATCCATTGATTTGAACGTTGGTGAACTTCGTCCAGGCGGCGTTATCGTCGCAGATGCCAAGTTCAATCCATCCGTTCCAGAAGGTGTGGATGCACGTCTCTTCGCGGTTCCTTTCACATCGATTGCTGAGGAACTCGGTGCTTCCCTCATGAAGAACATGGTTGCTTCGGGCGCATCTTGGGCATTGCTTGGATTGCCGCTGGAGGTCTTCAACAAAGCTCTTGAAGAGGAATTCAGCCGCAAGGGTCCAGCAGTTGTGGAGAAGAACGTTGAAGCTGCACGTAGAGGTGCGGAGTTCGTACTGGAGCAAGCAGGCGGTCCGCTTGACGATTTCAAGCTGGAGCCGGCTGACGGCAAGCAGAAGCTGTTCATGATTGGTAACGATGCAATTGGCTTGGGTGCGGTAGCGGCAGGATGCCGTCTGATGGCAGCATATCCGATTACGCCTGCATCCGAGATTATGGAATATTTGATTAAGCGTCTGCCGAAGTTCGGCGGCACGGTTATTCAGACAGAGGATGAGATTGCGGCAGTTACGATGGCGATTGGCGCCAACTATGGCGGCGTACGTGCACTGACTGCATCCGCAGGTCCTGGTCTTTCCCTGAAGACGGAAGCAATCGGTCTTGCTGGCATGACGGAGACTCCGATTGTTATCGTGAATACACAGCGTGGCGGTCCAAGTACTGGACTTCCGACGAAGCAGGAACAAAGTGATATGAACGCGATGATCTACGGAACGCATGGTGAGATTCCGAAGATTGTAATTGCGCCAAGTTCAATAGAAGAGTGCTTCTTCGATACAGTAGAGGCATTCAACCTGGCTGAGCAGTACCAATGTCCAGTTATCGTCTTGACGGATTTGCAGTTGTCTCTCGGTAAGCAAACTTGTGAGATGCTTGATTATGAGCAAATTACAATCGATCGCGGTAAGCTGATGAGCGATGTTCCTCCACTAGAGACGAATCAACAGTTTAAGCGCTATGAACTTACGGAAGACGGAATTTCTCCACGTGTTGTTCCGGGGGAGAAAGGCGGACTTCACCACGTAACTGGCGTTGAGCACGACGAGATCGGCAGACCGTCTGAGAGTGCAGTGAACCGCAAGAAGATGATGGACAAACGGTTGAACAAACTGAATGGACTGCAGGTGACGAATGCGATTCACGCAGATGTGCCGCATGAAGAACCAGATCTACTTATCGTAGGCATGGGCTCCACTGGCGGTACGATTGATGAAGCACGCAGACACTTGGAAGCGGATGGGGTAAAGACCAACCATATTACGGTTCGTCAAATTTATCCATTCCCAACAGAGCTGTTCACACCGCATGCGCAGAAGGCGAAGCAAATCGTCGTTGTTGAGAACAATGCTACCGGCCAACTGGCTGATCAAGTAAAATTGAACGTTGGATTCGGAGAGAAGCTTCGCCGAATTAATAAATATGATGGAACTCCGTTCCTGCCTTTGGAATTGTACAAACAAAGCAAGGAGTTGGTCTAGTATGGCAACGTTCAAAGAGTTTCGCAACAATGTGAAGCCGAACTGGTGCCCTGGCTGCGGCGACTTCTCAATTCAGGCAGCCATTCAACGCGCGGCAGCCAACGTCGGACTGGAACCTGAGAATTTGGCTGTTGTATCCGGGATTGGATGTTCTGGTCGGATTTCCGGTTATATCAATGCATATGGCTTCCACAGCATTCACGGCCGTGCGCTGCCAATTGCACAAGGGTTGAAGCTAGCTAACCGTGACCTGACTGTTATTGCATCCGGTGGAGATGGAGACGGCTTCGCAATCGGGATGGGACATACCGTACATGCGATTCGCCGGAACATCAACGTTACGTATATCGTCATGGATAACCAAATCTATGGATTGACGAAAGGTCAGACTTCGCCACGTAGTGCGGTTGGGTTCAAGACGAAGAGTACACCAGATGGCGCAATCGAGAACACATTAAGTCCGCTTGAGATTGCACTGTCTGCGGGAGCTACCTTTGTAGCACAGTCGTTCTCTAGTGATTTGAAGCAGTTGACTTCACTGATTGAGGAAGGCATTAAGCACGAAGGCTTCTCTTTAATCAACGTATTCAGCCCTTGCGTAACATTCAACAAGATCAATACGTATGACTGGTTCAAGGAAAACATAATCAATCTGGAATCCGTAGAAGGCTATGATCCGTCCAATCGGATCGCAGCAATGACGAAGTTAATGGAAACAGATGGAATGATAACAGGTCTTATCTATCAAGATAAATCGAAGAAGAGCTACGAGAATCTTGTATCTGGATTCCGTGATGAACCGTTAGCGAAGCAAAATATTCGCCTTTCTTCTGAAGAATTTGACAAATTGGTGGCAGAATTCAAATAATTGTTGAAAAGGCATGCGTCTTTAGGCGCATGCCTTGTTGCATTTCGTAGTATAATATGATTTGGTACTAGCTAGAGAGAACACATACGTGAGGTGGAAGAGAAATGAAAAACGTACCTGTCGGCGTATCCGCTCGCCATATTCATTTGACTCAAGAACATATCGAGATTTTGTTCGGTAAAGGTTATCAATTGACGGAGTTCAAGCCATTGTCCCAACCAGGACAATTTGCTGCGAACGAAACAGTTGAAGTTGTAGGCTCCAAAGGATCCTTCAATAAAGTTCGTATTTTGGGACCAGCACGTCCTGCATCCCAATTGGAAATTTCCCGCACTGACTCCTTCGCAATCGGTGTAAAAGCACCTGTTCGCGAATCTGGAGATATCGAAGGTACACCAGGCGTTCTTGTAAAAGGACCTGCAGGGGAAGTTGAATTGCAAGACGGCGTTATCGTAGCTGCTCGTCACATTCACTTCCATACTTCTGATGCAGAAAAATGGGGGATTCAAGACAAGCAAAAGCTTCGCGTACGTGTAGGTGGAGAGCGCGGTGTTGTATTTGAACACGTGGTTGCACGCGTATCTGAGAATTTTGCATTGGACATGCATATCGACACAGACGAAGCGAATGCTTCTGGCGTGAAAAACGGCGATACTGCTGAGATCATTGATTAATTATTGATTCATACTTTCGAAATGAAAGGTGCAGTCCTTATAGGGCTGCGCCTTTTTTGCATGGAGTGAGACTCTTCTTCGTTCGTGCAGGGTTCATACTAAATCTGGAGAGTTGGCATTTTAACATAATATAGTGTTATTAGAATCAAATCCGTAGGAACTAGTGAAAAGGGGCTCTGCTGGCATAGTGCTGGCGGGATCCTTTTTTATTTATGGAAATTCTGTCGCAATCCATAATGAGAGAACAAATGAACCTTAAGACGTAGCAATGCACATTTTTATGATTACAGGACAGTGGCTAGTTCCGTCACTTTCCCAACCTTCATATTTTGTATCATCTACGGAAAAGGAGAGACCACGACATGAAAATTTCCGAGTCACTTTGTAAGCGCCTTGCAAAGATCCTAGGTGGAAAGGGAATGTCCGATGGGAAAAGCTGTAGCATTATGGTCGAGAGAAAATTAAATGCAAGAATCCTTGGGAGAAACTATGAGACAGAGCATGAAATCACGATTCAATCGCCGAGAAATGGAACAACGCTAAATACCGCGGAAATTACACTGCTCCAATCGGAAGTCCAGCGCTTTATCAATGCGGCTCGCAAACAGGGATTCAAAATCACGGCTATACACAATCATTGGTTATTTGATAAGCCACGCTTAATGTACCTGCATATTGAAACGATCGAAAACCCTGTTACGTTTGCCAGAAAATTAAGAGCGGCTTTAAATGTCTTAAAAAAATAGGTTTTAATTAAAACTAGCGCATGAAACAAGAGCCGAGGAAAGCATACCTAGGCTCTTTGTAATATTACTTTATTAATGTACTGTCTAGCTTTAACCTCGATACGCAAATTTGTCCCACCTTTAGATGATACGTATATCTCCACATCCTTTTTACCGAACAATGATGATGTGGGAAATTCCGCTTTTCTAGGATCCACATAGATATTACTACTCGCAGAACCGCCAATAGTTACTGACCTACACTTTACTCACAAAATCGATGTAAACACCGGATAAAGTTGTCGAACCTTGTCTGTAGCGAAAGCTCAGAAAACCGCACCATTTCAGTGTTTTGGACAACATAAGGCGATATTGCCTACTCCCTAATAACTAAATCTGGAAGTTCATTCTTGGCTCTCCACTTTGGATGATGGTATAATTTGAAGTGATGTTCATGTACATAGATAACCTACAGACTACAGAATCGAATGAGAAGAAGGAGTGCCGACCAATGAACAAAGAGTCGAAAGATTACTCCAAATATTTTGATTTCTCGAATGCCAAAGTCATTTCCGAGGATGAACAAGGTAAACGGATTCGTATAAATGGTCGTGAAATCAACATTATTTCGGAGCCTAACCAACGTCAGGAGAAGCAGCGGGGTAAGCAGGATGTACAGGTACACTATGATCAGGCCGTGCCTGAGGAGCTGCAGGGACTAGGCGTTGGGAAGAAATATATTATTTATACATTTGGCTGCCAAATGAACGAGCATGATTCCGAGACGATGAGCGGCTTGCTTGAACAGATGGGCTATGAAAAAACGGAAGACCGAAAACAAGCAGATATTATCTTATTAAATACATGCGCGATTCGTGAAAATGCAGAAGATAAAGTATTTGGTGAGCTTGGACATTTGAAGACATTGAAGCTGCAAAGACCGGGGCTTATTCTTGGCGTGTGCGGTTGTATGTCCCAAGAAGAAAATGTCGTGAATCGCATTATGCAGAAGCATCAATTTGTTGATATCGTATTCGGTACGCATAATATCCACCGCTTGCCGATCTTGGTGCGCGATGCCTTGTTTAATAAGGAAATGGTCGTGGAAGTGTGGTCTAAGGAAGGCGACATCATCGAGAATCTGCCGAAGAAGCGGGAAGGAATGCGAGCTTGGGTCAACATTATGTATGGCTGTGATAAGTTCTGTACATATTGCATCGTTCCTTATACCCGTGGCAAAGAACGCAGCCGCCGTCCGGAAGACGTAATTGCCGAAGTAAGAGACTTGGCTCGTCAAGGATTCAAGGAAATTACACTGCTTGGTCAAAACGTTAACGCTTACGGCAAAGACTTTACGGACATCGACTACTCGTTCGGCGATCTGATGGACGAAATTCGAACTATTGATGTACCGCGTATCCGCTTCACTACTTCACATCCAAGAGACTTTGACGATCGATTAATTGAAGTACTTGCGAAGCGCGGCAACCTGGTTGAGCATATACATCTTCCTGTACAATCGGGAAGCACGGAAATATTGAAGAAGATGAGCCGCAAGTATGATCGGGAGCGCTTCCTGGAGCTGGCATTTAAAATCAAACAGGCGATACCGGATGTTGTCTTTACAACGGATATTATTGTAGGGTTCCCTGGCGAGACGGACGAACAGTTCGAAGAAACGATGTCACTTGTACGGGAGGTAGAGTTCGACTTTGCCTATACATTCATCTATTCCCCGCGCGAAGGCACACCGGCGGCAGGGATGGAAGACAATGTTCCGATGGAAGTGAAGAAGGAGCGCCTGCAGCGCCTGAACGCCCTGCTGCAGGATCAGAGCCGTCGAAGCAATGAAAGGCTGCAAGATCAAGTGGTGGAGGTGCTAGTGGAAGGGGAGAGCAAGAATAACCCAGACATTTTATCCGCTCGGACGCGCACGAATAAGCTTGTCCATTTTGCAGGATCGGCCTCGTTGATCGGTCAAATCGTTCATGTTAAGATTACAGATGTGATGTCCTATTACATCAAGGGTGTGCTTGTCACACAACCGATGCAAATGACTTCTTAACCTTTTCTTTATTTTCGGATACAATAAACGAGAAGAGATAGATTTTACCAATACAATTCAGGCCGAATAGATGGGAGAGGTTCTCATTGACGCAACAATCACAATCTTCGAAGGTGAATTCAGAACACGCAGAACACTCGGAGCATGAGGAGCACGCCCATCGATCGGGATGCGGTATACCGAAGTTCAATACGCGGGATTTGCTAGTACGAGAAGATATTATGACGAAGGCGAAGCAATTGTCTGAACTCATTATTACAACGGATGAGGTTCGGCAATATCAGCAAGCTGAGAAGCAAATTCAAACGCATACTAGGGTACAAGAGCTGATCTCAACGATTAAGAAGAAGCAGAAGGAACTGGTTGCGTTCCAATCGTTCCAAAACGCGAAGATGGTAGATAAAATCGAGAATGAGATTAGTGAGCTCCAGGATGAACTGGACAATATTCCACTCGTTGTGGAATTCCAGCAAAGCCAGAGCGATGTGAATTACATGCTGCAACTGGTTATGTCGGTTATTCGTGATACGGTATCTAATAAGATTGAAGTAGAAGCAGCAACTCCTGAAGCGCCAGAATCATGCGATTAAGCACGGATGAATAGAAGAAGGCTTCCTACAGATGATGTGGGAAGCCTTCTTTTTCTTATGAACGGAGAGGGGATCATCGATCATCTTTCATAGTAGGCAGCATTGCTCCAAGGTACACAGACGACGTATGCGGCATTAGGAGCAGTATAGTCGTCAGCGAGATTGAGCCGTTGACAGCCTGCGAAACAATCAGGAGAGCAGCTTGCGGAATTGTTCGGTAAGCAGCGGCACCACCTCGAATAAATCACCGACGATCCCGTAATTTGCTACTTTAAAGATAGGGGCTTCCGGATCGATATTAATGGCAACAATGATTCGAGCTTGACTCATTCCTGCGATATGCTGGATGGCTCCACTAATCCCGCAGGCAAAATAAATCTCAGGTGTAACAACCTTACCCGTCTGTCCGATCTGCAACGAGTAGTCGCAATAGCCCGCATCACAAGCTCCGCGCGAAGCGCCGACTGCTCCATTCAGCACACGTGCCAGCTGTTCCAGGGGCTTGAATCCTTCGGCACTTTTCACACCTCGACCGCCAGAAATAATAATTTTGGCCTCTGACAAATCAACGGAGCCGCTCATCTTCGTGACGACTTCGTGGACAACCGTCCGTAGGGATGGGGCGGGGGCAAGCAAGGAATCAACCTGCGGCTGCTGAATGCTCTCGTGAGTCGGAAGTAAACCCGCTTGTTGAGTAACAGGAGTGAAGTTGTTAGGTCTAACCGTAATGATCCAAGGTCGTGCTTGATTGGCGAAGCGTCTAGTTTCTAATGCTTTGCCTGCATAGACAGGCCTTAGGAAGGTCGTATCGGAGTCATCCGCACGAATCGATACGACATCGGATATTTGACCTGTATGGAGCTGAGCTGCTAGCATCGGCGCGAGATCACGTCCCATCGCTGTATGCCCAAGCAGCACGACGTCCGGCGATTGCTGCTCTGTAAAGGCATGCAGTGCCGCGAAATACGTCTCCGCCTCGTAATATTTATACCTCTCATCATCTGCGCAGCTAACTTGCGCAATTCCTGGAATCATCAAGGACTGGATTGTGTCCTCTGCAAGTTGAAACCCAATGACAAGGACAATAATTCGATCATCAGGCTTCGCCATTTGCGCGGCAGCACCAAGCGCTTCGAATGTAACCTGGCGCAATCGATCTCCGCGTATTTCAGCAATAACAGCATATGTGCGGCTCATAGCAGCACTCCTTTCCAGTCGATAGCACGCTTGCGGCTTCATGTTAAGGCTCAATCGTTACAAGTAAGTGCATGTTCAATTTGCAACCTAGTTAGAAAGAGTTAGAAGAGAGAGGAAGTATCGCGTAGCGATTGAACCAATTGCTCTACTTGCTCCGATACAGTGCCCTTCAATATCTGCCCCTCCTGTCTTGGGGGAGGAAGCTCGAGGGCTACTCGCTCTGTGGCAGGAGCATAAGATTCATTCTGAAGCTGTTCGGCAGCCGACCGCTTTTCGATAGGCTTCCGCTTCGCCTTCATAATGCCTGGTAGAGTCGGATATCTGGGCTCGTTCAATCCTTGCTGTGCCGTAAATAATGCAGGCAAGGTCACTTTGAGATTCTCGTTATCACCTTCTGCGTCACGACTGACCGTTACCTGCGAATCATCGATACGCTCGATCGAAGTGATCGCAGCGACATGTGGCAGGTCGAGCAGGCTGGCGACACGGACAGCAACCTGGGCACTGCCTTGATCAACAGAGAAGTGACCAGAGAAGATTAGATCCGGCTGTTTCTCCTGCAATGTCTTTGCGAGCAAGTGAGAGATTGTGAATTCATCCATCTCCCCTGTTTCACTTGGCGACAGAACAAGATGTACGGCTTCGTCTGCTCCCATTGCGAGCGCTATGCGAAGCGCTTCCTCGGAACGATCAGGACCGGCAGTCACTACGGTGACTACGCCGCCATGATTTTCTTTCCATCGTACGGCTTCTTCGATGGCATATTCATCATAGGGATTTATTATCCATTTTACTCCGTCTTCAGAGAGCAGACCATCTGTAATTATGACTTTTTCTTCTGTGTCGAACGTTTGCTTCATAAGCACAACTAAATTCAAGGTCATCACCCCAAGTTCCGGCTTCATTACGATCATTGTATGGAGAAATCTTCGGACTTATCTCTACTACTTTTATTCGAATTTCATTAACCAGTGGTCATAAAAGGCAAGAACGTATTTTTTCATGTCCCAACTCATATCCATCAAACATAGTTCATTACGAACAGCTATGTTGAACAAAACGAGATCATGCATGTATCACCCAAAAGGGAGGGGAGGTATGGTGCTGATTTATGTAAAATGGCTTGTCTTTCTCTTCGTTGTTGCGATAGGCATCGGCTTGGCATCTGCTGCAATTCGACGACGAGTCAGCTACATAGGCTTGGGGCTGGCAGGCACGAAGCCAACCGAGCAGGCGAGGCGAACCATGCGTGCCATAGGACAGACGTTCGGTCAAGGCAAGCTGTGGAAGGATCCGCGAAGTGGGTTTATGCATGCAGTAATGTTCTACGGATTCCTCCATTTGCAGGTCGGAGCACTAGATTTGATTTGGAAGGGGTTGACCGGCCACTCACTGCCGCTGCCAGCTCATCATGTCTTCATCGTGGCTCAGGAATGGACAGTGCTCATGGTGCTCACAGCAGTATTGTTTGCAGTCTATCGACGCTACGTGGAGAGGCTGCCTCGCTTGAAGCGGGGGGTGGAAGCCCTCAATTGTACTGTTCTTCATCGGCGGATTGATGGTGACTGTCATTGGCACCATGACATTCGATTATGCGCTAGAGGCCATGAATGGAGTTGGAGGGCCTAATGGTTCGATTTCGGCAGGAATTGCATCGGCTATCGTAATGCCCTTGTCAATTGGCGCACATGCAGAACTGTGGCTCACCGTCGGATATGAATTATTTTGGTGGTTACATTTGCTGATTTTGTTTTCATTTCTCATATATGTGCCGCAATCGAAGCATTTCCACCTGATAACTGCACCGATTAATCTCTGGCTGAAGCGTCCAGAGGAAGAGACAGGGAAGCTGAAAATGATCAATTTAGAAGACGAGGAGGCAGAATCATTCGGGGTTGGAGCAATCGAGCAATTCGAGCGGAAGCAGCTGCTTGATCTGTATGCCTGCGTGGAGTGCGGACGCTGTACGAATGTGTGTCCTGCATCGCATACGGGCAAGCTTCTCTCTCCTATGCATCTCATCTCGAAGCTGCGTGATCACTTAACCGAGAAAGGGGCAGCCATAACTTCGACCAACCCGTGGGTACCAAGCTTGGCAGCACCTGGGTCGCTGCCGTTCCATCGCATGGCGGAGGAAGGTGTGCAGCAGGCCGAAGGTGCATTTGATGAGCCAGCTGCGCTGCAGCGATTTCCGCAAGGGATGCAGGGGACGATGGCTAAGCAGCAGGAGAGATGGCTGAGAAACATACCTGATGAGCAGCATCCGTCTGCTCAGTCAATCGATTTGATCGGTAATGTTATTACCGAGGAAGAACTATGGGCATGTACAACATGCCGCAACTGCGAGGATCAGTGTCCAGTCGGAAATGAGCATGTCGATAAAATTGTAGACATGAGGCGCTATCTGGTGCTGACACAAGGGCAAATGCCTGTGGACGGACAACGAGCGCTGCAAAATATTGAGCGTCAGGGCAACCCATGGGGGATCAGCCGCAATGACAGATTCAAATGGGCCGCAGAGTGGACGAAGGAAACAGGGATAACTGTGCCGACGGTTAAGGAGCGTCCAGATTTCGAGGTGCTGCTGTTCGTGGGAGCTATGGGTTCCTATGATATGCGTACACAGCACGTAACGAAGGCACTAATTCGTCTTTTCCATGCAGCTGATGTGGCATTTGCTGTTCTTGGCAATGAAGAGCGGAGCTCAGGAGATACCGCGCGGCGTATGGGCAATGAATTTTTGTTTCAGCAGATGTGCACAGAGAATATTGCAACGTTCCACAAATATGGTGTCCGAAGGATCGTTACCGCTTGTCCGCATACGTATCACACATTGAAGAAAGAGTATCCGGATTTTGGGTTGGATTCAGAAGTGCAGGTATATCATCACACAGAATGGCTGTATCAGTTGTGGCAGGCGGGGCGTATTCGCTTCGTTCATCCGGTTCACGAGAGCGTCGCTTGGCATGACTCCTGCTATTTGGCACGTTACAACGGGATTATTGACGTCCCTAGAGAACTGCTGCGTGCAGTGCCGGAACTAACGGTGCTTGAATTGGAACGAAGTGGGGCTAATGCGATGTGCTGCGGGGCAGGCGGTGGTCAGATGTGGATGGAGGAAACGTCTGGGACGCGCGTCAATGTGGCGCGGGTGGAGCAGGCGCTTCAGGTTCAGCCTTCTGTGATTGGGTCTGCATGTCCATATTGCCTCACGATGATGGAGGATGGTGTCAAGGCGAAAGAGCGAAGCGATGTGCGCAGTGCCGATATTGCTGAGCTGCTCGTCAAGTCTGTATGTGGAATCTAATGTTCAGGGAGGTGGAGTGAAGCATGGCATGCTTGTATGGCCGTTCTTCTACGCTGCGTTAGCTGATTAACATACGAGGCTTGCTTATGGTGTCCTGGGGTGCGTCTGAGAAGGAGTGAGGCATATAGAAGGACAGATTGCGGGGAAGTGTGTCCGTGCAAATGAAAGGCAGCTGGGCTATATCATGCATATGCAGTAGGAGGGGTACCGAGGTGAAACGATGGAATGAGGTTCAACGGGCAGCTGTTATTGGCTCAGGGGTAATGGGAGCCGCCATCGCAGCTCATTTGGCGAATGCAGGCATACGATGTCTGTTATTAGATATCGTGCCAGAAGAGCTGACGGAGGACGAAGTGGAGGCAGGCAAGACTCTGGAGCATCCAGATGTCCGCAGCCGCCACGCTAATCAAGCGATTGCGCGATTGAAGAAGTCGAGCCCAGCACCGCTCTATATGGAAGCGTTCGCAGAGCGTATCATACCGTGTAATACAGCGGATCATTTGCAGGAACTTGCGCAGGTAGATTGGATTATTGAGGCGGTCACGGAACGAGTGGACGTGAAGCGCACGGTGCTGGCGCAAATAGAGCGCCACTGGGAAGAAGGGACGCTGATCAGCTCGAATACGTCAGGCATTTCCCTTGAATCCATGTTGGAAGGGCGATCAGAAGCATTTAGGCGTTCATTTGTCGGCACTCATTTCTTTAATCCGCCACGATACATGCATCTGGTGGAGCTTATACCGAATGCATTGTCGGATCAGTCGGTATTAGAAGGGGCCAAGGAATGGTGTGAGCGCAGACTGGGCAAGGGAGTAGTCATTGCCAAAGACACGCCTAACTTCATTGCCAATCGAATTGGGACGTACGGCTTGGTGATCACGCTTCAAGAAATGGAACGGTACGGTCTTACCATCGAGGAGGTCGATGCCTTAACAGGGCCGATTATCGGGCGGCCGAAGAGTGCTACATTCCGAACGCTGGATATCGTCGGACTAGATACATTCCTCCATGTAGCGAACAATGTGGCTGAGCATGCTGAGACAGAAACGGAGCGGAATGCGTTTGCTCTGCCGCCTTGGTTCAAAGAAATGGTAGAACGAGGCTGGCTAGGAGAGAAGAGCGGCCAAGGATTCTATCGCAAGGTACGCAGCGGTTCACCTGGAGAAGATCCGATCCATGCACTGCGTTGGCAGGATTGGACGTATGGGCCGAGGCAGCAGGTTGCTTCGGTGACGCTGCAGCAGGCGAAGCGGGAGAAGGGAACGGCAGCAAAGCTGAGAGCTGCAATCAGCGGCCGTGACCAAGGTTCACAGTTCATCTGGAGCATGATGAAGCAGGTATTGTGCTATGCAGCTTCCAAGGTAGGGGAAATTGCAGATCATATCGAGGATATTGATAAAGCAATGCGATGGGGCTTCAATTGGGAGCTGGGCCCATTTGAATGCTGGGATGCGATTGGTCTTCGGGATAGTGTCGCACGCATGAGGGCGGAGGGCACAGAAATTCCGGCCTGGCTGGAGGCATGGCTGGAACAAGGTCACGAGCGGTTCTATGAGCATCGAAGCAGCGGATTGTTCTTCGCCGCGGCAGGAGAATGGCAGCAAGCCGTGGAGAGTGAACAATCGATATTGCTTCGCTCTTTGAAGGAACAGGGAAGGACAATCGCACGCAATAGCGGTGCAAGTCTTATTGATGTCGGCGATGATGTGGCCTGTCTGGAATTCCATTCTCCGAACAATGCAATCGGGGAAGATATTTTATCCATGATCGAGAAGAGCGTAGATATCGTAGCGCGTGACTACCGAGGTCTCATTGTTGCGAATGAGGGACGTAACTTCTGCGTTGGGGCAAATGTGATGCTTCTGCTCGGCGAAGCTCAGGCCGAGGAATGGGACGAAATCGACTTCATTATCCGCCAATTCCAGCGAGCGATGATGAAGCTGAAGGGCTTGCAGCGGCCCGTCGTTGCTGCACCGCACCGAATGACACTTGGCGGAGGTGTGGAGGCGTGCCTGCCGGCCGATATGATTGTGTTCAGTCCAGAGACATACTTCGGACTAGTGGAGACCGGAGTTGGACTGATTCCTGGTGGGGGAGGCTGCAAGGAAACGGCGATTGCGCTCTCACATCGGCTGCCGCATCCCGATGATGATCTGAACGCATCACTTGTGCGAGCATTCGAGACGATCGCCATGGCCAAAGTGTCGAACAGCGGTCATGATGCACTGCGACTCGCCTATGTACGATCCCAAGATCGTGTGCTATTCGCGGAGCAGCGCCGCATCTATGAAGCGAAGCAGGCCGTTCTCGCTATGGATTCGGCAGGGTATGTAGGGCAAGTGCAAGAGGCTGGTCGACCATCTATACGCGTAGCTGGACGGGAAGGCTTTGGCGTTCTGCAGTTAGCCGTATCCAATATGCTGGAGGGCGGCTACATAAGTGAGCACGATGCGTTAATTGCTCGCAAGCTCGCACGTGTACTTACAGGTGGAGACGTGCCTGCCAATCGCCTCGTATCTGAATCGCATCTGCTCGACTTGGAGCGGGAAGCCTTCTTATCTCTTTGCGGAGAACGGAAAACACAGCAGCGGATGCAGCACATGCTGAGCAAGGGGAAGCCGCTGCGCAATTAGGGCATATCGAATTAGACATCATACTGGCAAGCAGGGACGGAGCAGTGGCTTGGATAGCAGCAAAGAAACAATGAAGCAACCAGTAACGGAACAACAGAACATCAGAGCAACAGAGCAACAGAGCAACAGAGCAACAGAGCAACAGAACAGAATCAGAGCAACTGGGCGGTGATAGCTGGCATTGGTTCCTGTTGCTGGAAGGCAATTGGGTGAGAGGGGGATATGCATGGTAGCGGATACGCCTGCAAAAGCATTAAGAGAAGTGGTCATCGTTGCGGCAGCAAGAACAGCAGTAGGTAAGGGAAAGCGTGGAGCACTGGCTGACACGAGAGCGGAGGATTTGGGACGGACCGTCATTGAGGCGGTGCTGGAGCGAACCCCAGGACTAGAGAAGCATGACATAGATGATGTCATTCTCGGTTGTGCGATGCCGGAGGGGGAGCAGGGGCTGAATGTAGCGAGGACAATCGCGCTTTATGCAGGGCTGCCCCATACGGTTCCTGGGGTCACCATCAATCGATTCTGCTCTTCCGGATTGCAGGCAATTGCCTATGCAGCGGAGCGGATTATGACGGGAGCTGCGGACGTCATCATTGCCGGAGGCGTGGAGAGTATGTCACATGTTCCAATGACAGGCTTCAAGCTGTCTCCTCATCCAGTTATCTCTGAAGAACGTCCTGAAGTCTATATCAGTATGGGTCACACAGCGGAACGGGTCGCCAAGCAATTTGGCATAACTCGCGAGATGCAGGATGCATATGCGACAAGGAGCCACCAACGTGCAGTTCAAGCCTATGCGGACGGGAAATTCAACGATGAAGTGGTGACCGTTCAGGCTAAGCGAACTTGGGAGGAAGCAGGCGGCAAACTGAAGAGTACGACCATCGATTTTCGAATAGATGAATGCATTCGCCCAGAGACAAATGAGGATACGTTGCGCAAGCTGAAGCCGTCTTTTGCCGCACAGGGCTCTGTAACAGCTGGCAATTCCTCACCGTATAGCGATGGAGCGGCCGCGGTCATGGTAATGAGCCGGGAGCGGGCAGAAGAACTAGGGTTGGAACCGCTCGCGGTATACCGTTCGTTTGCCGTTGCGGGCGTCCCGCCTGAAGTGATGGGCATCGGACCGGTTGAGGCTATCCCGAAGGCGCTTCGCCTTGCAGGAATCACGAAGGAAGAGGTAGCGCTCTATGAGGTAAATGAGGCATTTGCCGCACAGTGCCTTGCGGTCATTCAGGAGCTGGGACTTGATGACAGCATTGTGAATGTAAATGGTGGAGCGATTGCGCTTGGTCATCCGCTTGGCTGCACGGGCGCGAAGCTGACCACAAGTCTCATTTATGAGCTGCGCCGCAGAGGTGGTGGTCTTGGTGTTGTGTCCATGTGCATCGGCGGCGGGATGGGGGCTGCAGGCGTATTTGAGGTTCTGCCGCCGCGTGAAGAGAACGGTGAGGATCTTGCAATCGCATCGAAAGATTCAGATGAGGATTAACGGCACATAGACTTGTCTGCATGAATCGTACCAGACGGGAAGATGGCGGGTACAAGAATGAGGATGGATCGGAGGAATGAAGCATGGAAGCTGCGTCTACGACGCGTGTAAGAGGCGGTGGCTTCGTCATTGACGAGCCGAATCTGGAGTGGGTAGTAACACCAGAGGATTTCACTTCGGAGCAGCGATTGTTCGCGGACACGACTCAGGCATTTGTTGAGGGAGATGTGCTGCCGCATGATGAGGATATTGAACATCTTAATTATGAGCTGACTGTTCAATTGATGCGCAAGGCAGGAGAGCTTGGACTGTTAGCGACAGATATCCCAGAAGCCTATGGGGGGCTTGGTCTCGATAAGGTAAGTTCTACGATTGTCAATGAGAACTTGGCCCGTGCATCTTCCTTCGCATTGTCCATTGGCGCTCATGTTGGCATCGGCACTCTGCCGATTGTGTACTTTGGAACGGATCAGCAGAAGCGCACGTATTTGCCTGAACTGGCGACAGGCGCTAAGATCGCTGCCTATTGTCTAACAGAACCAGCATCCGGTTCTGATGCGCTCGGCGCACGAACAACGGCTAAGCTGTCTGATGATGGTACTCATTACATTCTGAGCGGATCGAAGTTGTATATTACGAATGCTGGTTTTGCAGATATTTTCATTGTGTATGCCAAGGTAGATGGTGTGAAATTTACAGCATTTATTGTGGAGCGAAGCATGGAAGGATTTACGGTTGGGCCGGAAGAGAAAAAGATGGGGATCAAGGGCTCATCCACCTGCCCGATTTACTTCGATCATGTCCGTGTTCCGATTGAAAATGTGCTTGGCGAAATCGGCAAGGGGCATCTGATCGCATTTAATATTTTGAACATAGGCAGATTCAAGCTGGGGGCAGGTTGTTTGGGTGCGGCGAAGGAGACGATCCAGTTGGCTTCCGCATATGCGAATGCTCGCACACAGTTCGGAAAGCCAATCAGCAGTTTCCCGCTTATTGGGAAGAAGCTCGCGGAGATGAATACGCTGACCTATGTGTTAGAGAGCATGGTATATCGAACATCAGGATATATTGATGCGATGCTGCAAGACGTCAATGATGGCTCTTCTAGTACGGGAGCGCAAGATTCAGCCCATGCAGGCGTATCTCCGGCCAAAGCAATCGCGGAGTTTGCGCTTGAATGCTCCATTATTAAGGTATTTGGCAGTGAAGCACTGAACACGATTGCGGATGAGGGCGTGCAAATCCATGGCGGTTATGGCTACATCCAAGAATACAAGGTCGAGCGGATCTATCGCGATGCACGCATTAATCGGATATTCGAGGGCACGAATGAGATCAATCGACTGCTTATTCCTGGAACCTTGTTGAAAAAAGCATTAAAGGGTGAGCTTCCGTTAATGGAGCGCCTAGAGCAGCTGCAGGAAGAGGTTCTGGCATTCAGCCCTTCACTTGGCGATGAAGAAGATGGCCCAATGGCTGAACTTTATAAGTTGTTGAACCAAATGAAAACTGCGTTTCTCGTTGTGGGCGGAACGGCGGTTCAGAAGTATGGTACGCGCATCGAGCAAGAGCAGGAGGTTCTTTCCGCACTCGCAGACATGATGATTTATATTTACGCAGCAGAAAGTGCGATTCTCCGAACGGATAAGCTGGTTAGCCGCTTAGGTAAAGAGAAGGCTGCGCTTGCTCTGCAAATGACACAGGTGTTCGTTCGTGATGCGCTTCAGGTAATTGAACAGAGAGCCAAAGAAACGCTTCAAGAAGCAGCATCAGGAGATGCCCTTCGCACGCAGTTATCGCTGCTCAAGAAATTCAGCCGCACCACTCCATTATCCTTGACCTCGCGGAAGCGGGCTATCGCTGCACGCATTATTGCGAACGAGCGTTACACCGTTGTCTAGATTAACAATGAGCAGCAATCAATATGCGCTGATGCATGGTGAAGCGCAACTAGAACGAGGAAGGGGAGTAGCATCATGAATGCCTATTCTGATGAAAGGCCATGGCTGCGCCATTATCCCGAAGAAGTAGCACCGTCGTTCGACTATCCGAAGCATAATGTGGCCCACCTGCTAGAGAAGGCTGCGGCAGAATTCCCCGAGCGCGCAGCTATTGAGTTTATGGGGAAGACGCTTACGTATCGTGAACTACTCGCTTCTGTCTATCAATTTGCTGGAGGCCTGCGCTCACTTGGTGTGAGTCCAGGAGAGCGGGTTGCCATCATGCTGCCGAATTGCCCGCAAATGATCATAGCCTATTACGGCACATTGATGATGGGTGGAATTGCGGTGATGACGAGTCCGCTGTACATGGAGGGAGAATTGGCCCACCAACTGGAGGATTCCGGAGCAACCGCGATCATTACATTGGATTTGCTGTTTGCTCGTGTACTTCATGTGAGGCAGAAGACGAAGCTCAACCACATGATTGTTACTTCTATTCGGGATTATTTGCCGTTCCCAAAAAATTGGTTGTATCCATTGAAGATGAAAAAGGATGGCCAATCGCTCGCAATTCCTGATGTTCCGGGTGTTGTTCGCTATAAGCGCTGGCTCGCATCAAGTGCGCCCCTAACGAGCGCGCATTCTGTGGATGCCGAACAGGATGTCGCCATGATTCAATATACAGGAGGCACAACCGGAAGAGCGAAGGGAGTGATGCTGACGCATTATAATTTGATTGCCAATACGGTGCAGACGTCAAATTGGTTCTATCGCGCGCAGCGCGGCAAGGAAACGTTCCTTGCGGCACTCCCATGCTTCCATGTGTTCGGCTTGACGGTACTGCTCAATTTAGGAATTCATCTGGCAAGCAAGCTTATTCTGCTGCCTCGGTTCGATACGATGCAGGTGCTCGAGTGCATTCATAAGGAAAGAGCAACGATCTTCCCAGGAGCTCCGACGATGTACATTGCAATTAACCACCATAAGGAGGTAGCACAGTACGACCTATCGTCTGTGCAGGCGTGCGTGTCTGGCTCTGCACCACTCCCATTGGAGGTGCAAGAGCGGTTCGAAGCCATTACAGGAGGCCGGTTAATTGAAGGTTATGGCTTAACGGAAGCTTCACCGGTTACACATGCGAATCCGCTCTGGGGATATCGGAAGATCGGAACCATTGGCATTCCATTTCCCGATACAGATGCTAAGATCGTCAATCCAGACACTGGAGAGACGATGCCAGTCGGCGCCATTGGCGAACTGGCTGTACGAGGGCCGCAGATCATGAAGGGATACTGGAATCGACCTGAGGAGACGGCAGATGTGTTGAAAGAGGGGTGGCTGCATACTGGCGACATGGCCAAGATGGATGCCGACGGGTTCTTCTCAATCGTCGATCGGATGAAGGAAATGATCAATGCAAGCGGATTTAAAGTGTTCCCGCGCGATGTGGAAGAAGTGCTGTTCGAGCACCCGCAGGTAAAAGAGGCAGCTGTCATCGGTGTGCCGGATCCTTATCGGGGGGAGACAGTCAAGGCCTTCATCGTGCCAGTGGAAGGAGCTGCGATTACAGAGAAGGAACTGGAAGGATGGTGCCGGGCTAAACTCGCTGCATTCAAGATTCCGCGGCAAATTGAATTCCGATCGGAGCTGCCTAAAACAATGGTTGGCAAGGTGCTAAGGCGCAAGCTAGTGGAGGAAGAGGCCCAGCGCCGGCTGCAGCGCGATGGCCATCGGGATGGGATCGCATCAGATGATACAGACAAGGACAAAGAGTAGATGCTGCGCAATATGCATGCATTGTGATAAGATAGAAGGGGAAGGCCGGTCGTTGATAGAGATCGGCCTTCTCTACTTTCAACATTTTGTTAGTGAAGTAAGGGCATAATGTTAGTATACTATTAGGTAAATAATGGCGGAAGAATCGAGAGGTGGCTAACATGAGCAATGAGCAGAATCTGCAGTGGGATGAATTAGAGGCACGTGCGCAGTCTTCGTTCTGGGGATACTTGGGTTGTGAGCTCGTTCATGCGGATGAGAAGGAAGTGATCCTCCGGTTAGATGCGAAGGATTACCATTTGAATATGATAGGCATTGTACATGGGGGCGTGTTGTCCTCCCTGCTTGATAATGCGATGGGAATCGCCGCTTCCGCATACAAGCAAGATCCGAATATTGTTACCGGAAGCCTGAATGTGAACTTTCTGCGACCAATGAAGGCAGGCATATTGGAAGTAAGGGCGCATGTCGTTCATGCAACGAAGCGCGTGCTCACGCTTCAAGGCACGGTAGTGAATGAGCAAGGGGAGCTTGGCACGATGGCAACGGGGACTTTCCACGTGAGAGGTCAACGCGCGGGAGGTTGACATTTAGCACCGATTTGTCATAATGACGTTAAGCTAACTATCGGATATCAGGTCTCGGAGAGGAGATGGATTCGGAATTGAAGGCATTGATTGTCATAGATTATACGTATGATTTTGTATTGGGCCGACTTCCATGCGGGGAACCGGCCGTACATATTGAGAATCGTGTTGCGGAGTTGGTAGATTCCTTCGTGAATGCTGGAGATTTCGTGACGATGGCGGTTGATCTGCACGAAGAACAAGATCCCTACCATCCTGAAACGTCTCTGTTCCCGCCGCATAATATTAGGGGCACGGATGGGCGAAATCTATACGGTCAAGTAGCTGAAGTATACGAACGCCATCAATCCGAAGTATACTGGATGGATAAGACCAGATACAGCTCATTCTGCGGCACGGATCTTGATATGAGACTGCGAGCAAGACAGATTGAAGAAGTCCATTTAGTTGGAGTATGTACGGACATCTGCGTGCTTCATACAGCTGTAGATGCTTATAATATGGGATATAAGATTATTGTCCATGAGGATGCTGTCGCCACCTTTAATGAGCATGCGCATGAATGGGCGCTACAGAACTTCCGCAATTCACTCGGTGCTCAGATTATAAGTGGGTACCGCACAGAATAGTTAATGCCGCATACTGTATGACTGGTAAGTGGTAGAAAGAGAGATGACCTGATGAATACATCAATGGCCCTACACACAGATAAATATCAAATTAATATGATGTATGCACACTGGAAAAATGGCACTCACAATCAGCAGACTGTGTTCGAAGCTTTTTTCCGCAAGCTGCCCTTCCATAACGGGTATGCTGTGTTCGCTGGCCTTGAGCGCATCGTTGAATATATTGAACGCTTGCATTTTACAACAGAAGATATTGAGTATCTCGGCATGCAGGAGGAGCAGTACGAGGAAGCATTTCTGGAGGAACTGCGCAACTTCCGCTTTACGGGACAGATCGATGCGGTTCGGGAAGGTACGCTTGTATTTGCGAATGAACCGCTTATTCGTGTTGAAGGACGCGTGTTCGAGACTCAGCTGATTGAGACGGCACTGCTGAACTTCATGAACTTCCAGACACTCATTGCAACGAAGGCATCGCGCATTAAGCATGTTGCTTCCACTGATATTCTGATGGAATTCGGCACACGTCGTGCACAGGAAGCCGACGCAGCTCTATGGGGGGCACGCGCCGCTTACTTGGCTGGCTTCCATGCAACGTCTAACATGCTGGCAGGCCGCAGATTCGGCATTCCGACAAAAGGTACGCATGCACACGCATGGGTGCAGAGCTTCGAGAGCGAGGAAGAGGCATTCCAAGTGTTCGCTGAAGCATTGCCTGATCAGGTGACGCTGCTCGTTGATACGTATGATACGCTGCACAGTGGAATACCGAATGCCATTCAGATTGGTATGGAGTTGGAGAAGAAAGGGAAGAAGCTGCAAGCCATCCGACTCGATAGCGGCGATATTGCCTATTTGTCGATTCAAGCCCGCAAGTTGTTGGATGATGCTGGTTTGAAGGATGTACAAATATGTGCGTCCAATGATCTGGATGAATACACCATCTCAGACTTGAAATCACAAGGTGCCCGCGTGGATATGTGGGGAGTTGGTACGCAGCTTATTACTGCAGCGGATCAGCCATCTCTTGGCGGAGTGTACAAGCTCGTATCGCGTGAAGTGAACGGCGAGATGAAGCCGACAATCAAGATTTCGGCTAATCCTGAGAAGGTAACGACACCAGGCAAGAAAGATGTATACCGCATTATTCATAAGAAGAAGAAAAAAGCAATTGCGGATTACATTTGCCTCTCTGAAGAAGATGAGGTAAAACGTCGGGCAAAGATTAAGTTATTCGATCCGATTCATCCATATTTGCACAAGTATGTAGAGCACTATGAAGCAGAACTGCTGCTTCAACCTGTATATCGGGACGGCAAACTAGTCTATGAGCGTCCGAATCTGGAAGAAATCCGTAATTACCATAAGGAGCAGCTTCAGCTGTTCTGGCCGGAATATTTGCGCAAGTCGAATCCGGAGCAGTATCATGTTGACGTAAGCACGAAGGCTTGGGAACTGAAGCGCGACATGATTGAATCACATGTTCAAGAGAAGGAAAAATGGCGTACATTCCAAATGGATGCCGGTGATATGGAAGATCATGATTAATTAGCGGGAACAATTGTTGGACAAGTATCATTCATTGATTCATTTATACAAGCTTCCAGAAGTTCGTGTTGAGAGTAATGTAGATTCAGGCTAGGAAGCGGGGATAGAATCGCTGTCATGCTGCAAGGGCAACTGTGATAGCATTTGTCTCTGTTCACTCCTATCACTTGCAAGATCGTTAACGTTGTAAATGATGTACATGCGAATAGGGAGAGTGAGATTGCATGAATCAGACGTTTGATGGATCCGGAATTCAGATGCGAAGCAGTGAGGTATTTACGCCACAGCATGGATTTACACAAGGCATAGAGGGACCTGCTTGCGATAAGGAAGGCAACTTGTATGCTGTCAATTACGAACGGCAGGGCACGATTGGCAAGGTAACGCCAGAAGGCGAATGCTCCGTATTCTTGGAGCTGCCTGAGGGATGCATTGGCAATGGTATACGCTTTACTCGCAATGGAGACATGTGCATTGCGGATTATGCAGGGCATCACGTATTCCGCTATTCCTTCGTGACGAAGGAACTGCACGTTCTGGCACATGATCCAACGATGAATCAACCGAACGATATAGCGATCATGGCAAATGATATTGTGTTTGCCAGCGATCCGAAGTGGGCCGATGATACAGGGCAAATCTGGCGTATTCGCCCAGAAGGAGAAATGACGCTCCTGGAAACAGGGATGGGTACGACCAATGGCATCGAGGTTAGCCCAGATGAACGCTTGCTCTATGTCAATGAATCGGTTCAACGACGGATCTGGGTATATGATCTTCAGGAGGATGGCAGCATCTCGAATAAGCGTCTGTTCCATCAGTTCCCTGATTTTGGATTGGATGGCATGCGATGTGATGTTGACGGCAACCTGTATGTCGCACGCTTCGGCAAAGGAACAGTCGCGGTTCTTGCTCCAGACGGAATCGTGACAGAAGAGATCCGCCTCCATGGAAGCAACTGCACGAATGTAACATTCGGCGGCGAAGACGGCTGTACGGTATACGTCACGATCATGGATCAAGGTAATGTCGAACGATTCCGAGCGAATCGTCCTGGCCGCTGCCGACGTCTATTCGGACTCGTATAATTAATTCATAATAAGAGGAGCCCTAGCAGCGGGCTCCTCTCTCTTCTTGTGAACGATGGGGCTTGGGTAATAACTTGTAGATGATAGTTGCGGCTTAGACAGAACTCGAGGATTGTAAAGCCTATTATTTCTCGGGAAAGCGCAGAATTAGGCATGAATCGGCATGAATGTACAAAGCTCGACGAGTCACCAGCGAGTTACGAGTTGCATTTATGTCGTATGATTCCCGCAGCGGGTCGCTTCATGCATCATCGAATCATGAGAACCGGAAATAGACATCTAACAAGGATGACAGAAAAGGGTGCGAATATGCAATCTTCCCATTGGAATATCAAACCCGGGGGCAAGCCTGCTCGCTATCCTGGCGCAATCACGGATGTACCAGGTATTGTTGTCGGGCATGCGCATGATAATGAGGCACATACAGGCTGTACAGTCATTGTAGCAGAACAAGGGGCTATATGCGGCGTTGATGTCAGGGGATCAGCGCCTGGCACTCGTGAAACGGAGTTACTGCAGCCAACCGCTCTCGTTCAGCATATTCATGCATTGTGTCTCAGCGGCGGAAGCGCATTTGGACTCGCTGCTTCACAAGGGGTGATGCAGCGATTGCAGGAGCAGGGGATTGGACTTGATGTCGGCGTTGCCAAGGTGCCAATTGTTCCATCAGCTATTTTATTTGACTTGGCGATAGGCAATCCGACAGTCGTACCAACTGCAGAGATGGGATATTCGGCTGTTGAGAATGCGATGTCTGAAGCGGTTGCCGAAGGCAATGTAGGTGCTGGCGCAGGTGCAACGCTTGGCAAGTTCGCGGGAGTGGAACGAGCAATGAAGGGCGGATTTGGTACGGCTTCTGTACAATTGCCAAATGGTCTTGTTATTGGTGCGGCTGTTGCTGTCAATGCGGTTGGCGAAGTGAGACATCCGAAGCATGGTATAACATTAGCTGGGGCAAGAGCGGATGAGATGGGACAGTTCATTGATCCGTTGTCTTACCTAACGCAATTGGCTAATCCCTTCCAAGCGACGATGAAGCCGGGGACAAATACGACAATTGCCGCAGTCGCTTGCAATGGAACATTCACAAAGACCGAAATGACGAAAATTGCACAAATGGCGCATAATGGCTTGGCTCGTACCATTTATCCTGTCCATACGATGTATGACGGAGATACAGTGTTCGCGATGACAACAGGCGGAATAGACGCCTCTGTTGATCTGGCGGGCATGTGGGCAGCCGAGGTGCTTGCTTATGCCGTCCATAATGCCATCATTGCAGCGAATTCCGTTGAGGGTGTGCCTTGCTCACAAGAGTGGCTTGATTAACTGGTTTGATAGAATAGCTTGATAGTCTAGCTTGATGTGCATAACAGGAATGATTTAATAATGCATCACACATCGATACGTTGTAGAGGGGAATTACATCACATCATGAAATTCATACGAACATTGATTTGGTTTATTTATTTTTGGCTTTATTTACTTTTCATTATCCCTGGGATGTGGAAGGCCAATCGACTATACAAGCAAGGACGGTATGAAGAGCTGGATGCGTACACGGCCCAGCAGGTCGGAAGATGGGCACGTTCATTGCTGCGTGTAGCCGGTGCGAAGGTAACGATTCGTGGATTGGAGCATATCCCAGAAGGCGGAGCCGTCTTTATCTCCAATCATCAAGGGAATTTCGATGTGCCGATCATGCTTGGGCATGTTGGCAAGCCGAAGGCGCTAATGGCCAAGGCAGAGTTGGCGAAGCTGCCGTTCATTCGTGTGTGGATGAAGTACTTGCGCTGCATCTTCGTTGACCGCAGCAACGTACGCCAAGCCATGAACAGTCTGAATGAGGCGGGCAAGCTCGTAGAAAGCGGTCATCCGATCGTCATCTTCCCTGAAGGAACACGAAGCAAGAGTGAACACATCGGTGAGTTCAAAAATGGCGGCTTCCGCGTCGCTACGAAGACAGGGTTCCCAATTGTGCCTGTTCGCATATCTGGCTCTTACAAGCTGATGGAGGCGAATGGGAATTGGATCAGTCCTGCTCATGTGGAGGTGACCGTTCTTCCTCCAGTATCGACAGCTGGCCTGTCGAAGGAGGAGGCTGCGGAGCTTCCAGAGCAAGTACGTACAATGATTGTGAATGCGTAATTAGGAAGGCGCACCGTCTACGGACAGTGCGCCATTCGTTTATTCACAATCAACACCCAACACTATTTAGGGAATACCGAAGATATTGCTTGCTTAAGCACGCCTGCGGAATGATGAAGCTTCTGCATCTCGTCTTCAGACAGGTGAAGCTCGTATACATCGCGGATGCCTTGGCGATTTACGACGGCAGGAACGCCGATGTACACATCATCCAGACCATATTGCCCAGTCAGCAAGGCAGATACGGACAGCACAGAGTTCTCATTCTTCAGAATAGCCTTTGTCAAGCGAGCCAAGCCCATTGCGATTCCGTAGTAGGTAGCCCCTTTACGCTCGATGATGTGATAAGCAGCATCGCGTACATTTAGGAAGATATCATCCAATTCTTCCTGTGTCGGCTCTCCATGCGTCTTGCGATAGTGCTCGAGCGGCTGGCCGCCAATGCTGACATTGCTCCACGCAGGGAGCTCAGTGTCTCCATGTTCGCCCATAATGTAGGCATGGACGTTGCGCGGATCGACGCCGATTTTTTCGCCGAGCAAATAACGCAGACGTGCGGTATCTAAAATTGTACCAGAGCCGATGACGCGATGAGCAGGCAGACCTGAGTATTTCCAGGTTGCATATGTAAGAACATCGACTGGATTTGTTGCAACCAGGAACAATCCATCAAAGCCGCTCTCCATGACGGAAGTAACGATCGATTTGAAGATGTTCGCATTTTTGCCGATTAGATCAAGACGTGTTTCTCCTGGTGCTTGGTTCGCACCTGCTGTAATGACAACGAGGTCAGCGTCCTTGCAATCGCTATAGTCTCCAGCCCATATGCGCATATTGGATGCGAACGGAAGACCATGATTCAAGTCCATCGCATCTCCTTCTGCTTTTTTACGGTTAGCGTCGATAATGACTAGCTCAGCGGCCAACCCTTGATTGAACAACGCGAACGCGTAACTGGAGCCAACAAAGCCCGATCCGATCAACGCGACGCGGGACACTTTTGTCATTTGGGTCATAATAAGTGTGCCTCCTCGAAAGTAATAACAATAAGTTCGTCTGTTAGACAATGGGCCTGAAGCCAGACTAACACTTAAATTTTAACCATTTTCCGAAGAAATAACCAACCCTAATTTACCACAGCGAGAAATTCGAGTTAGCTGCAGAAGAAAGCATTCAAAAAAAGGGCTTGCATAGGGTAGGGGGGTATAGTATAGTTAATGCATGAGGTGGTGATACACAAATGTCAAACGAACGTATCGATGAACAAGTCGATGACGTGATGACCGCTGCTTTTGGTACAGAAGATGCTTGCCATGCAAGTGAAGAAGGGTGCGAGCACCACACTTCAGACGGGAAGCGGATGAGTCATCACTCGGATGAGATGAAGAAGAAGTTGGTTCACCGCTTGAATCGCATTGAAGGTCAGGTGCGAGGCGTGAAATCCATGATTGAAAAAGATACGTACTGTGACGATGTGCTGAATCAGATCGCATCCATCCAGTCTGCACTTCATTCAGTTGGCAAATTGCTGCTCGAAGGGCATATGAAGAGTTGTGTCGTTGAGCGATTGCAAGACGGGGAGCCGGAAGTCATAGACGAGTTGCTAACAACGATTCATAAATTACTAAAATAAGAACATGGCCTGTTCCCTTAAGGAATGGACAGAGGAGGAAGTAAGATGGTTAACGAAACATGGACAGTAGAAGGGATGACATGCGGGCACTGCAAGCAAGCTGTAGAACGAGCAGTAGAAGGTACAGGTGCAACTGCACAGGTTGATTTGGCTGCTAAGCAAGTAACCGTATCTTATGATGAGTCCAAAGTAAAGCCGGAACAAATCCGTGAGGCGATTGAGGAGCAAGGCTACGACGTCGTGTAATGATTAGGCGTCGATTCTCATATTATGCTGAATACGCTGATTGATTACTGCAAAGAACACTCCTTCAGAGGAGTTTTCTTTTGGAATCAGATATAGGGTATAGGGGTATGTTCGAGAAGGATAAGGAGGACATAACAATGGCAGAAAAGCAAGCAACGTTGCCGATTGAAGGAATGACCTGTGCCGCATGTGCAACACGAATTGAAAAAGGCTTGAATCGTATGGACGGCATCGCAGAAGCATCTGTCAATCTTGCTTCAGAACGAGCGGCCGTACAATATGACGGTGATGCAGTAACCTTGCAGCAAGTCGTTGATAAGATCGAGCATCTCGGATACAAGGTTCCGGTAGAAACGTTGGATTTGCAAATTGAAGGAATGACTTGTGCTGCTTGCTCCACTCGCATTGAGAAGGGGCTGAGCCGTATGCAGGGAGTGCAGACGGCAGCAGTCAATTTAGCAACGGAGACGGCGAAGGTCACCTTTATTGGATTGAAGCAAGAAGATATATTGAATAAGATCTCTCAGCTAGGTTATACGGGGAGGCTGAAGAAGGAAGAAGGCGAGAGTGAACAGGAATCGCCAACACAGCGGAATATGCGTCGATTGCGTAATACGTTCCTCGTCTCTGCCCTATTGTCCATTCCACTACTGTGGTCCATGGTGGGTCATTTTTCTTTCACCTCATGGATTTGGGTGCCGGAATGGTTCATGCACCCTTGGGTGCAAATGGTACTGGCAGCGCCGGTTCAATTTATTATAGGGGCACGTTTCTACGTTGGGGCATTTAAGGCACTCCGCAGTGGGAGCGCCAATATGGATGTGCTTGTCGCGCTCGGTACGACCTCAGCCTATGTGTACAGTGTGTACTTGGCGTGGCAATGGCAGATTGGCGAGCTTCACCATCCTGAGATGTATTTTGAGACGAGTGCTGTTCTCATTACGCTCATTCTTCTTGGTAAATGGCTGGAGGCTTCGGCTAAAGGACGGTCTTCTCAAGCGATCCGAGCTTTGATGGGGCTGCGTGCTAAAACGGCAACCGTTGTGCGCGACGGTGAACAAGTGGAAGTGCCTGTGGAAGATGTGGCAAGTGGGGATCTCGTACTTGTTCGCCCAGGTGAGAAAGTACCGGTAGACGGCATTGTAGTTAGCGGGACATCGACCGTGGATGAATCCATGCTTACCGGTGAAAGCGTCCCTGTTGAGAAGCAAGCCGGCGATAATGTATATGGGGCTACCGTGAATGCGCAGGGGGCATTTACGATGAAAGCGACCCAGGTCGGCTCCGAGACGGCGCTCTCGCAAATTATTAAAATCGTTGAGGAGGCGCAGGGCTCCAAGGCTCCGATTCAGCGGATCGCTGATAAAATATCAGGCATCTTCGTGCCGATAGTCGTTGGGATTGCGGTGCTTGTATTCTTAATTTGGTATTTCGCTGTTGAACCAGGCAACTTCGGTGTAGCCTTGTCTCGTACCATTGCCGTACTCGTAATCGCTTGCCCGTGTGCGCTCGGCTTGGCAACGCCAACGTCGATTATGGCGGGAACCGGACGTGCTGCGGAATATGGTGTACTATTCCGTGGCGGCGAGCATCTGGAAGGAGCCTATCGGGTGCAGACGGTTGTACTCGACAAGACAGGAACCGTAACAGAAGGGGCTCCTTCGCTTACAGATGTTGTACTGCATGATGGGAATGAAGACGAGAAGACAGAACTCTTGATCTTACTAGCATCAGCTGAGAAGCAATCCGAGCATCCATTGGCACAGGCGATTGTGAAGGGATTGTCGGAGCAAGGAATCAGCACGGTTGAACCGGATTCATTCCGAGCTGAACCTGGATATGGAATAGCGGCTGAGGTGAATGGGCATCAGATCATTGTCGGCACACGCAGATGGATGGAGAAGAACGGGGTAGCAAGCAGCGATGCGGAGGAAGCATTGCAAGACATGGAGCAGGCAGGCAAGACGGCAATGCTTATCGCGGTTGATGGAAGCTGGAAAGGCATAGTTGCCGTTGCCGATCAAGTGAAAGCTTCCTCGAAGAAGGCCATTGAGCGGTTGCATCAAATGGGGATACGCGTTGTCATGATGACGGGAGACAACACACGCACGGCCAGAGCAATCGCGTCACAAGTAGGGATTGATGATGTATTTGCAGAGGTGCTGCCTGAACAGAAGGCACAGCATGTGCGCGAGCTGCAGCAGAGAGGCAGTGTTGTGGCCATGGTAGGCGATGGAATTAATGATGCGCCAGCTCTGGCAGCAGCGGACATAGGGTTCGCGATCGGTACAGGTACGGATGTAGCAATGGAGACGGCAGGCGTAACCTTAATGCGTGGCGACTTGAACGGCATTGCGGATGCGATGGAGATGAGCCGCCGTACCATGCGCAACATTAAGCAGAACTTGTTCTGGGCACTCGTATACAATACGATAGGCATCCCGATTGCAGCAATTGGATTGCTTGCCCCATGGCTTGCAGGTGCGGCTATGGCCTTCAGCTCGGTATCCGTTGTACTGAATGCACTGCGGCTTCAACGCATCAAGCTGTAACCTGGCACAATTCCTTGGTAGAGATCGTGATGTTCCTAAACAGAAGGTAGCATATAATCATATCGCCGAACGTATTATGCGGTAATGATGATGCGGATCATTGACGAACTGTCAACTTTGGTGTTAACAAAAGTGGCGGCCACATGGTATGATCAAATCGGATGAAAGGTATGATTAAGGAGGTCTGAACATGCAATTACGCGTTACAGCGAAGGCAGTCGAGCGTTTTTTGGCTGATTGGGGATTTACAGCAGGAGACTCAGTACGCATATTCGTCCGCTACAGCGGATTCAGTGCTTCAGGACCTTATTCATTCGGCATCATGAAAGACAGTCCGCAATATCCAGCAGTGACGGAAGTTGTGAACGGCATTACGTTCTTTATGGAGCAAAATGATGTATGGTTCTTGGATAATCGTGAATTGACGCTAGATGAGAAAGGTGAAGATATTGTCTTTCTGCATGAAGGAATGGTCATCTAGCGCATCAAACCGTAATCATCAATAGGCGAGCCGAGAGGCTCGCCTATTGTATATGGATAGAAGCTTAGTGAAGCGGAGTTTAATGAACATAAGGTGACAGCTCGGTATTCTTTTATTTTGGGTAGAGATGAGAAAAAATCCTTGTCATTCGTTCTGGTTAGATATATAATCGTTCTCAATTGGGGGAAGCGTGACTGCGACTTTCAATGCAATTGAATAGGAGGAAACAGGTGCTTTGGGTAACGTCGAAGCTTAATAGGGAAGCCGGTTGGAAATCCGGCGCGGTCCCGCCACTGTGACAGTTGAGGTATTGCGAGAGAGCCACTGGTCGTAATCGATCGGGAAGGCTGCAAAGGCCAATGAAGCTGAAGCCAGGAGACCTGCCTGTTTTGACAACACTGTTCGTACCTACGGGAGATAGGGAAGTGTTCGTAAGCATGGATATCGGTTTTCGATTCCTCTTAGCATGAGGGTAGTCTGCTAATGAGACGGAAGGATCGATCTATTCCACTATGACTTCATGGACGTTTACGAGACATTTCTGTTGTTGGACAGGAATGTCTTTTTTGCATATTGTTTTGCAATGAAATTTCTGAAGTCTGAGTGATAAAGTCACATATGGTGGGGTAGAGCGCTCAACTGCAATCTTAATTCCGTGTTAAGCGATAGAAATTGTCCAATTATATCCCGTACGGCAAAATGACTCATGGAGAGGGGCAGTATGATGACAGTTCATTCAATCAAGACAAGCACAGCAGGTTACCCTCGGATCGGATACGACCGGGAATGGAAGAAGGCATTGGAGCAATATTGGGCTGGGAACAGTTCTGTTCAGCAGCTGGAAGAAGAATTGGCGCGCATCAATGATGTTCGGCTGAAGACGATGCAGGACGCTGGCATTGACCTGATTCCAGTAAATGATTACTCCTGGTATGATCATGTGCTTGATATGACGGCCACATTCGGATTGATTCCGTCACGGTTTGCATATGATGGTGGAGAAGTGAACGCAGATTTGCTGTTCGCCTTGGCTCGCGGTACACAGGATGCGGTAGCTTGCGAGATGACGAAGTGGTTTAATACGAACTATCACTACATTGTGCCGGAATGGGAAGGCAAGGCGCCGCAACTTACGGTCAATCGCCCGCTGCAAGCCTATCGCCAAGCGAAGCAGATTCATGGCATTGAAGGTAAGCCAGTCATCATCGGGCCATATACGTATGTCCGCTTTATTAAAGGGATTAAACCGGAAGAGCGCCTGAACGTTCTTCGCCAATTCGTAGGAGTATACGGACAGTTGCTTAGCGAGTTGGAGGGTGAAGGTGTGCAGGCTGTGCAATTGGATGAACCTGCATTCGTGCTGGAAATGCCAAGCGAGCATTGGGCTGCTGTGAAGGAAGTCTATGCCGAATTACGCAAGGCAGCACCAAGCTTATCATTATGGGTTCAGACCTACTTCGATGCGGTGTCCGACTACGAAGCGTTCGTGTCGCTTCCAGTGGATACGCTCGGATTAGACTTTGTTCATGATAGAGGGAGAAATGAAGCAGCGCTTCGTCAATTCGGATTCCCTGCGCAGAAGCAGCTTGCTGTCGGCATTATTGATGGCCGCAATATTTGGCGTACGGACTTGGCTGCAGCAGCAGCATGGCTCGAGTCTGTGGAAGAGATTGTACCGAAGGAACGCTGGATTATTCAGCCATCATGCAGCCTGCTTCATGTACCACTTACGGCGGAGCGGGAAACTGAGCTGTCAGCACCAGTGCGCGAGGCATTGGCGTTCGCGGATGAGAAGCTGGAGGAGACTGCCCTACTTGCTCGTCACTTCTCAAGCCCGAGTGAAGAGACGCGTGCAGCATTAGCAGAGAGCGGTGCTCGTGTTCAAGCATGGCGGACAGAACCGTCAAGACAGCGTCCGCAAGTCGTTCAAGCGTTGGAAGAACTGCTTCGTGCAGAGAAGGAAAAAGGAATTGAACGTCTTCCATTCGAGGAACGCAAGGAGCTTCAGCGCAAGCGCTGGCCATCGCTGCCGCTGCTGCCGACCACAACGATTGGCAGTATGCCGCAAACTGCGGATATCCGGCGCGCACGCCTTCGCTTCCGCAAGGGAGAATGGGATGCGAAGACGTATGAAACGTATTTGGAAGAGGAAATGACACGCTGGATTCGCATTCAGGAAGAGATCGGCATTGACGTGCTGGTACATGGTGAATTCGAACGCACGGACATGGTCGAATACTTCGGTGAGAAGCTGGACGGGTTCGCATTCACGAAGTTCGGCTGGGTTCAATCCTATGGTTCGCGCTGTGTAAAACCACCGGTTCTGTACGGAGATGTGGCGTTCACAGAGGCGATGACGGTGAAGGAAACGGCATTTGCACAGTCCCTGACGTCTCAGCCGGTTAAGGGGATGCTTACGGGGCCGGTTACGATCTTGAACTGGTCGTTCGTACGTGACGACATTCCTCGCGAGCAGGCGGCATTCCAGCTGGCGTACGCGCTTCGTCAAGAGATTGCAGCACTGGAGACTGCAGGTATTGGCATGATCCAGGTCGATGAGCCTGCGGTGAAGGAAGGTATGCCGCTTAAGGTGGAGGATGCTGTCTATTATACGGATTGGGCGGTGCTTGCTTTCCGGCTTGCAACATGCGGAGCAGCGCCTGAGACGCAAGTACACACGCATATGTGCTATTGCGACTTCTCCGACATGGTTGATACGATCCGCAAGATGGATGCGGACGTGATCTCGCTCGAAACGGCACGAAGTGGCGGCGATATGATTGCAACACTAGAGGAGCAGAGCTATGAGCTTGGCATTGGTCTGGGTGTATATGATATTCATAGCCCACGTGTGCCTGCTGTGGAAGAGATTGATCGGATTATCGAGCAAGCGCTTCGAGTGCTTCCGGTTGAGACGTTCTGGATTAACCCAGACTGTGGTCTGAAGACGCGCCGCGAACCGGAGACGGTAGCTGCACTGCGCAACATGGTAGAAGCAACAAAGCTCGCTCGCGCACGTCATGAAGCAGCAGTATCGACTGAAGCATAAGAACTGATCCTCGCTAGTTTTCATCGCGCGCACATAGACCTTCAATATTTCTTCATTAATCATAGGGAAAGGCCATCTCTCGCAGTCATCGCGACTGCCATGCAGAGATGGTCTTTTTTTATAACGTGAAACCTTCAAATTTAAAATACGTAATATATGGTAAATCGACATTTTTCTTTTCCTGCGCGTGAGTGAATGAGATGAACATTGGTTATTCATATGTTAAAGGAATACCGGAACAACCAAACATGTCGATTAATGAAAATTATGTTATAATAGAGATGTAAGCGGATACATGATTCCTGCTTCCATCTTCCTTATCATACGGAGGCAGAAAGGTGGGATCTGATATGCGTTGGTTCACACAATGGTTCAAACGGGATAAGAAAAACTCTAAGGCAGCTCTTGAAGCGGTGCATGTAACGTTAGAAGATGTCCGCAGAGCGGTGCTTCAATATGAGAAAGATATGCCAAAAGAGATTAAACGAACGACCCTGCTCCTAGGGGATCAAAGCATTGATTTGAAACGCCTGCGCCGTTATTTAGGTGGGGAATCGGATCAGAAGTTCTATATGTCCCATTATACGTACGAAATATTTGAAGAGAAAGACAAGCACATTCCGATATATCTAGATATGGTTCAGGCTGCGGTCGATGATTATTTGGATGAACATGATGATCTTCCCGTACTCACGGGAACACGCAACCGCCAAGTCCACTATGACCTGCTCATGCAGCGCCATTATTTAAAAGAGAAGCCGCCTATCTCTTTTTACTTAACGACAGAGCAATTTTTACTGACTCACGAAGAGGATTGGCATAAATCACAAGCAGCGATTCCAATTGATTTGTAATTGAACTGGCACGAATAACAAGAGCTTGCCCTCATTGGCTGAGGGTGAGTTCTTTTTGTTAATTTTCCAGTTAAAATTCTGGGGTGATTAGTGGTATCCTATTACAGGGTATGTCTACATACATTAGATGTAGTCGAATAGCGAGGTGTGCAATCATGGATATTATCGGATGGATGGCAGAGCAGAAGATTCAAGAGGCAATGAATGAAGGTGGATTCGATGAGCTGCCAGGCAAGGGGAAGCCTCTGGTGCTCAAAGACTTGTCGCATGTTCCTGAGGAATTGAGACCAGCTTATTTGATGATGCAGAATGCGGGCCTGTTGCCGGAAGAGCTGCATGTAGGACGCGAAGTCGTTCGCTTGGAACAGCTTCTCGCTGCCTGCACTCCCGAAGATGAACAGAAGATTGGTGACACACGCAGGCAGCTGAATGAACGGAAGCTGCGGCTGCAAATGATGATGGAGGAGCGGGGATGGGCTGTTGTACCTGCGTTTGCCCAGTATGAATCACAGATTGTGAACAAGGTTTCGCGTGTTACGGAGCCTCAGCGTGAGGACTAGAGTACAGGCTGGACAGCATAACATGCTGACGCATGTGAACCCGCTAACCAAGAAACGATAGATATAACCATATATATCTCATCAGCGAGATGCTGATATGTTTATCGCAATGTTGGTTGAAGGAAGGAAAGGTGTACATTACGTATGACGACCTATTGGCAGCAACTTAGAAGAGAGCTCCCTCATTGGGTAGAGGAGAGCCGGACAGTATCACAGGATGGAGAGGTCGCTTCATATATACCGGGGCTTGCAAATGCTCCGAAGGATGGGCTGTGCATATCCTTGTTCGGTATTCAAGGTGAACAGGTGCATGCAGGCGATTGCAAGTTCAAATTTACAATGCAAAGCATATCCAAGGTCTTCTCACTGCTCTTGGCCTTGCTCGATAGCGGCGAGGCAGTTGTATTTAATAAGGTAGGGATGGAGCCCACTGGTGATGATTTCAACTCGATCTTGAAGCTTGAGCTCGTTGACCCTGGGAAGCCGTTCAATCCCTTTATCAATGCAGGGGCGATTACTATCGCCTCGTTAATTGAGGGGGGAACGCCTGAGGAAAAATCAATGCGCATGCTTGAATTCATTCGAGAATTGGCGGATGACCCTTCCATCACGTGGAATGAGGAAGTATACCAATCCGAGAAGGATACGGCACATCGGAATCGTTCATTGGCTTATTTCTTGAAGGATAATGGTGTACTTGAAGCGGATGTAGAGGATACGCTGGAGGTGTATTTCCGCCAATGCGCAATTGAGGTAAATACCGACCATCTTGCGCGTATGGCTCTTGTATTGGCAAATGGCGGCTGCAATCCACAGACAGGACGCTGCTACATTCCGAAGCATTATGTGCAGATTGCGAATTCGTTCATGGTGACGTGCGGCATGTACAATGCCTCGGGAGAATTTGCGATTCACGTGGGCATCCCGGCCAAGAGCGGTGTGTCTGGCGGTATTCTTGCAGTCATTCCTGGCAAGATGGGAATCGGTGTCGTTGGGCCTTCCCTGAATAAGAAAGGCAATAGTGTAGCAGGGGTACATCTGCTTGGCGCTTTGTCCGAACGATACGATTGGAGCATTTTTTAGCACGCCGCTAAGCCGCAATGAAGAACACGAAATGTGCTCCTCTTACATAGGCTGACATAGTACCTTCTTCGTACGGACTACTTAGAAACGAGGGATGTGTGAGATGTCGTCTAATGAACCAGGGATTACGTGTCGGGTAGGATCATTGCAATCCATCATACGAGTGCCTTCTGTCCGACCGGTATTGGGTAAGCGGGATCGCATTCCAGAAACTTATCCGCCTATGGATTCGAGCATATTTGTAACCTCAGCAGCCAGTACCTATTCCCTAGCGGAGCAGGCGGTACGTGTGCTTGATCGACTGAGGAGCTCGCATTCTCTGGCGACTGCCGTTATGGACGCAGCGCAGCGGGGCAACAAGGCTGAGGTGATACGGCTTATACGCGAGATCGGGGTACAGTCGAGGCTGGATGTAAAATTTACGCCAGATGGTATCCAAATCATTTTCAACACGGATCCTGCGGCAGGACGATGCTGCGAGCTGGAAGTGAAGATGCGCTGGAATCCGAGCTAATCCTAAGCAACAGAGAAAAGCGCCACATCCATGGGATGGGCGCTTTTGTATTTCATTGTGCTCAAAAAATAAGGATCATATCTTATTGATTCGCTGGGAATGATTCATGGAACACCGTACGCTCCAATGGCAAGCGGCTTGTTGCATGCGCAGGTGCAGCTGCTTTGCCAAGTGTAATAAGCATCACCGGCACATAGCGGGACGGGATGTTGAATTCCGTAACGAACTGCTCCTTGCTAAAGCCGCCCATTGAGCAAGTGTCCCAGCCTTTAGCTTTGGCGGCAAGCATCAATTGCATGGCAGCAAGTGAACTGTTGAGGATCGCTGCTTCGGTGCCAACCTGCTCGGAAGATGCATAGGCGCGGTTAATGTTGCCTACCAGTGTATCATGCACTTGCTGCGAGATGTTGCCTGCTTGCAGCTGCTCGCCATACAATTCTGACGCCATCAAGTTCGCTTGTGTGTCGCCAAGCACGGCAATGACAGCCGAGCAGTCAACAACCTGCTGCTGATTGTAGGCGATGGGCAGAAGCTTCTGCTTCGTATCTTCCTGTTGGAAGACGAGGAAGCGCCAATGCTGCAAGTTCCAAGCAGATGGTGCGGATCCGGCAAGCTCCAAGATCTCGTTCAATTCGGAAGAGGCAATTGGTGTATGTGGAACATATTTACGAACAGAGTGGCGCGACAGCATAGTTTCGCTAGCATTCATTGATGTAGTCATCGTATTTGGTCATCCTTTCAAGGCGATATTCGCATCTAGGGTATAATATTCTATTTCTAGCTTTTGCTAACAAATATATAGTAGCATAATTATCGTTATTGAAGCAACGATTCAACGATCAAGATGTTGAATGCGGAGAGCGCTTATCTCACTTATAGCGTGTACATTTATTATCTTGTTATGAGTATATTTTTCAGAAAAAGGTTGTTTTGGCACGAAGGGGCGTAATGTACATAAGTTGCAGAACTGAAATTGATATGTATCATGATGAGTAAGGAAATATTGTCCGATGGTTCGACGTTTATGAAGAAGACATGAGTATGGCGTGTACATAAGAGCAAATACAAGGTGTGGAAGGAGTCGGGGATGGAGCATCATCAGATTGAAGTTGGACTAGCGGGCTGGGGGGATCAGGATGCGCTGTATGGGCCGGGGACAAGAGCTGCTGAGAAGCTAAGTGAATATGCACGGCATTTTTCAATCGTGGAATTGGACAGTTCTTTCTATGCTATTCCTTCTCCTGAGCGAATGCTGGGTTGGTGCGAACAGACACCTGAGCACTTCGGATTTATCGTTAAGGCGTATCAGGGGATGACAGGGCATTCTCGCGGGAAGCATCCTTATACGAGTACGAAGGAGATGTTTCACGTGTTCCGTCAATCCGTCGAGGCGCTTCAAGAAGCGGGCAAGCTTAGAACAGTGCTGTTTCAGTATCCTCCCTGGTTCCATTGCGACCGCAGAAATGTAGACATCTTACGGCGTACGCGGGAATGGATGGAGGGCTTGCCTGTTGCTCTTGAATTCAGACATCAGAGCTGGTTTGTGGAACCAGTGCGTGAGCGGACGCTTGCATTTATGCGCGAGGAAGGCTGGATTCATAGTATTTGCGATGAACCACAGGCAGGTGAAGGAAGTGTGCCAACGGTACTTGTATCGACACAGGCAGAGGCTACCATGATTCGGATGCACGGCCGCAATGAATCTGGCTGGAATGCAAGCGGTCAGCCGAATTGGCGAGATGTTCGTTATTTGTACCGTTATGATGAGCAAGAGCTTACAGAGTGGAAGGGACATATCCAATCTCTCTTGATGAATACGAACCGCTGCTGGATGATCTTTAACAATAATTCGGGAGGCGATGCAGCGCACAATGGGAAGCAGTTCAAGCGTATGCTTGGACTGGAAGATCCGCCGCTCCCAGCTGAGCAGCTGACATTATTTGATTAAGAAGATAGGAACAGTTATTTTCAGAAATTGTTACTTCCTTTCAGTAAAAAAATGAGGTATACTTACCGCTACAATCATAAAGCAGCGTCTTCTCGTATAGGTGCAGGAATTGGCCTGCATGTTTCTACCCAATCACCGGAATGATTGGACTACGGGGAACCAGCGTGCCGCACATTATGTCGTGGATTTGGGTGAATACGTCCGTATTCCGTAATACTGCAGCGCGGCCGTTTCTTTCAGTGATTCTGCTGGGAAACGAGGTTCACAGTCGATAGCTTGCATGTTTGTTAGGCTGACGATTCGAATCGTACAAGCACTAACCAGCATTCAGGTTTCGTACAACCCGATTCCAATCACCTTCCTGCAGCGGAGGGGATTGGAATCGGGTTGTTGTCGTATTAGAGAAGAGAGACGTTCAACTGTATACGTCGAAAGGGGAACTGGACATGAAACAGCTTCAGGATAAGATTACTCAAGAGGGATTAGTGCTCGGCAACAATGTATTGAAGGTGGACTCGTTCCTTAATCATCAGATGGATCCAGCGCTTATGCAAGCGATTGGTCAAGAATTCGTGCGTCGTTATGCAGGTGAACGTATTACGAAGGTACTTACCATTGAATCTTCCGGAATCGCCCCAGGTTTGATGACAGCACTGGAGTTGAATGTACCGCTCATCTTCGCTCGCAAGCAGAAGTCATTGACACTGCGCGAAGACATTATTGTAGAGAAGGTATACTCCTTCACGAAGCAAGAGACGAATGAGGTAACGGTGTCGAAGCGCTTCTTGTCCGCTGATGATCGTGTACTGATCATTGATGATTTCCTTGCAAATGGTGAAGCGGCTTCTGGCCTGGCTCGTATTGTGGAGCAGGTAGGAGCAAGTGTAGCTGGTTTTGGAATCGTTATTGAGAAGTCGTTCCAACCAGGACGCCAAATGCTGCTCGATGCAGGATACCGTGTTGAATCCTTGGCTCGCATTGCTTCTCTGTCAAATGAGGGCGTAACATTCGTGGATGAAACTGCGGAAACGACATCGGAAGCGGTGCAGCAATGAGCCGAGTCGATAACCGTATTTTTGTAAAAAATCGGCATCCGCTGCAAACCTTCTCGCTCGGCTTGCAGCATGTGCTCGCTATGTATGCCGGAGCGGTTATCGTTCCGCTCATCGTGGGCGGCAATTTAGGATTCAATCAAGAGCAAATTACGTACTTGGTTGCCATTGATTTATTTATGTGCGGGATCGCCACGCTGCTGCAAGTATTTGCGAATCGGTGGTTCGGCATTGGGATGCCTGTCGTGTTAGGCTGTGCGTTCCAAGCCGTCACGCCAATGATCGCAATCGGGAAGGATTTTGGCATTTCGTATATTTACGGAGCCATCATTGCAATGGGCATATTCGTCATCTTGTTCGGGGGCTTATTCGGCAAGTTAATTCGTCTATTTCCGCCTGTCGTAACGGGCTCTGTAGTAACGATTATCGGTGTAACGCTAATTCCTGTTGCATTCACGGATTTAGGAGGAGGCCAAGGCAATCCGGACTTCGGTAGTCCAACGAACTTGCTGCTTGGCTTCGGTGTACTCATATTTATCGTTATTATGAACAAGCTATCCGCTGGATTTATCCGTGCGGTATCAATCTTATTAGGGCTTGTCATTGGCACAACGATCGCAGCTCTCATGGGTCAGGTTGATTTCACTCCCGTAGCGGAGGCTTCCTGGTTCCATGCAGTACAGCCATTTTATTTCGGCGTTCCGAAATTTAATATGACGGCTATCCTGACTATGATTATTGTAGCAATGGTCGGCATTGCTGAATCTACAGGCGTGTTCATGGCTCTAGGCAAAATTATAGACCGCGACGTGGATTCGAAGGATCTGGCACGTGGTTATCGGGCAGAGGGTCTAGCCATAACGATTGGCGGTATCTTCAATGCTTTTCCATATACAACGTATTCGCAAAATGTCGGGCTTATCCAAATGAGCCGTGTGAAAACACGTGATGTGATCGTGGTAGCGGGCGGATTGCTGATGCTGCTTGGACTTGTACCGAAAATTGCTGCATTAACGACGTTGATTCCGAGTTCAGTGCTCGGCGGCGCCATGGTTGCCATGTTCGGTATGGTTGTGTCGAGCGGTCTGCGGATGCTCGGCTCTCAAGTAGATATGAATCGTCATGAGAATCTGCTCATTATTGCCTGCTCGGTAGGGATGGGACTTGGTGTAACGGTAGTGCCTCAATTGTTCGCGAGCCTGCCGTCAACGGTTCGAATCTTAACGGATAACGGAATCGTAGCAGGAACTTTTACCGCGCTGGTTATGAACCTGCTCTTCAACGGTACGAAGCAGCAATCTGATGGAACGCAGAGCGAGGAAGAAACTGAACATTCTGTAGCTTCTTAGGCTCTGAACAAGCTAGTCTGACAATAACCAATAGTGACGGCCCATTGGATGAATTCCAATGGGTTTTTTGCTATGCGGTATGTGTGCTCAATCATCGCCACAAGGCTCGAGCCTTTGGTTTCATGCAGGTCATTAACAATGATATTCAATAAAGCAATTCATAAAGCTATGTAATTAAGACATGCAATTAAGCTATTCATCACAAGCATTTTACATAAGCCACTCAAACCGTACTCGCACGAAATTGTCACATTTAAAGGGTGGTGCATACTAGACAAAATTGTGAAGGGGATTGGATAATTATGTTATTCATGTGATTGGGGGGATCGCAATGGGTTGGTTCCGAAAGGAAAGTAAGCAGTCAGCAGAAGTTAAGCCGATCAAATCGGAAATCGTAGAGGACGCACCGCAAACGATAGCAACTGAACGAATGATGAGCAATTGGTTGGATGATGTCTTTACCCAATATGAGAAGAAGGGCGGATTGGATGATTTGCCTGGCAAGGGCAAGCCGCTAGAGGTGCGAGGCGGAGACCCGTTGAACGGGGTGCTGCACAACGCGAATGTTGTCCCTTCCTGGCTTGCGCTTCAGCATGAGATTAGAGATGAACTGCAGCGTATTGTGAAGCTGAGCAAGGATCAGCCCCAAGCCGACGTATCGGCTGCGATGTCCGATGTGAATCAGAAAATCGTGAAATATAACGCGAGCGTGCCATCTACATTATTCCAGAAGTCCAAGGTAACATTAGATACGATAGAGGATCAATTGGCGAAATGGATGTAACAATAGTCCAGAAGCTGACATAAGAAGCAGATGCCCGCACGATTCGGTTAGCGCCGATTGTGCGGGCATCTTATTGTTCAAGGAGCGAGTAAATTCGTCTCCTGCATCTTCAATTCCAAGGCAGCCATGCTGAAACCTTTATACGGAATAGGATTTATTCGGGAAGAAGAGCGCTAATGTTCCTGGGCCTGAATGAGCGCCAACTGCGCAGCCAATGGAACTAATCAGGAAGTTCGTCATCCCGAAGCGTTCAGTAATCATCGACTTCAACTGCTCCATCGCTTCTGCGTCATCACCATGGGCGATGCCGATAACCTGCTGCTTATCATCGAGATTCGCTCGCTCCTCCATCAGTTCGACAAGACGCTGAATGGATTTCTTTCTGCCTCTTACTTTATCGACGGGAATGAGTTTTCCATCCTCAACATGAAGCACGGGCTTAATATTGAGCAGTCCGCCAATGATGGCTGATGACTTGCTGACACGTCCGCCGCGATACAAATATTGCAGGTCATCGACCGTGAACACATGCTCCATTTGCCGGGCAAGGGATTGTGTGCGTGTAATAATCTCTTCCCTAGGCAATCCCTCACGCGCCCAGAGCGCAGCCTGTCTAACAACAAGGCCAAACCCGAGTGAAGCGCATTTGGAATCGATAATACTGCAAGTGAAGGACGGGAAGTCATCTTGTACCATATCATGCATAATGCGGGAAGAGGCATACGTTCCTGACAGTTCCGACGAGAACGCAATATAGATAGCTTCCTCGTTCGCTTCGGCAATCGATTGGAAGGTTGTCTGCAGTACCTCCATCGAGAGTTGAGAAGTCTTATATACATTGCCTTCGCGCATGCCATCGAGCATGGCTTTCGGCGTAATTGTTACTCCGTCCTCATATTGTTCATTGTCTATAGTAACGATTAGCGGCATGACCGTAATCCCCAACTCGTCAATGACGGATTGAGGGAGGTCAACAGCGCTGTCGGTAAGAATGCGAATTGCCATTATCATTCTCCTTTTCTTCTTTCATGTTCATACCGAAGTACTTATCTCCATCATACCATGAGTTGAAGCGAAAGCGGTGAAGGAATGTGTTTATCAAGTGTTGTGAGTTAGTGGGATTTGATGGAAATGATGAAGCTAAATCATACAGTCATATTTCCCCTCCTTCATACATAAGGGTAGGAGAACGAATGAATTGACAGGAAATGAGGGGATAGAATGGCGAAGAACAAACGCGGTAAATCATTATGGAATCTGCCTTCACGTGGCCGAGGTACATGTCCGGTCTGCGCCAGCACTCGCATTAAGCTGCTGTATAATCGGACAAGAGGGAATGGCGTACAGATTAAGGTATGCAAGAAATGCTTTCAAGCGCCGCAGGAACGAATTGATGCTTCATAATGGCAAGTCCAGATCCGATCGTAAAATGCCATTGATGAAGAATAAGTATTCTTCTTTTAGCTTCTCTTCCTAGAGATCGCCGTTCTTATCGATGTGCCTACCATAGGTTGCCGCCCAGCGAGGGAGTGATTGACTGCCTGCGCTAGGGCGGCTTTTTCATGTGAGGCATGCCTTCACTTCCATGCTCTACTTCCTGTACAATAGACAGTAATGGAGCAAAGCGCGAGGAGGAGAAGATATGATATTAACTATCCAGGAACGGGATGAGATGTTATCTCAGCTCAATGATAACCAACGTGAGTTCCTGAATCACTATCTCGTTCGCTCTCGCCGCACGGCGTTCGCCAATGCGATGGCGAAGGAGAAGGGGCATCATGTTCCAGAACATGCGGCACCAGAGGACATCGAGGCGCTGTTAGATGATTGGATTTATACGGGGTATAAAGATGCGGGGACGATAAGTCCAGAGCTGCGATGCGAATGCGGCCGTTCTCTTCGATATCAGCATGAGGTAAAAAACCGGAAAACAGGCGAGATCAAAAAATTCGGCATTGAGCACTTGAAGGAGCACTTAGGGATTGATGCTGCAATCGTGGCGACGATTAAGAAGGGATTCGAGGCCATTGATTATGAGCTTGATGAGATCCTGTTGAAGATAGCCAACGATTGGCAACCTGCACCAGATGCCTATTCTGTGGCAGATTTGCCTGAACAGCTACAACGGCAATTGTCGCTTGGACTGCCCTTGTTGGACAAGCAGATCAATATGCTGCGACGCAAGCCGGTGGTGAGGAATGCTTCACCTTCGCCTAAGACAAGCGAGCCTAGCGCAGCTCCTGAACCTGCACCTGCTCCTGCACCGATTCTAGTGGAGTTCGACTTATGGTCGTGGACGGAGCCCGAGCCTGCTGCTGTGGTTCAAGAAGTTAGTAATGCTGGGAATGGGCTTACTGCTGCTGAACGGGCGGCCGTGAAGCAATATGTGGAGACCGGTGTTGGCAGTGCAAGAGTGATCAGTGAATTGTTAATACGTGATCATGGAACGCCAGATCGCCGCTATATAACAGGCAAGCCTCTAATCTATCCAGATGTATGCCAATTTATTGAGCAATCTTATCTAGATATTGCGGTCGAATTGAATGGAACTGAGGATCGCAAGTATACAATGCGGTAATCGATGCTGGCCGGATAGTAGTAGAATGAGACTCGAATTTGATGTGAATCATTACTGGTCATGACGTTATGTACTCGAATGGCGGCAGAGTAAGAAATATTTTTCTGAAATAATGCATGTGATAGGTTGATTTTTCCTAATTGTTCTGGATATAATGTGTAAAATGAAAATCGACGCAACAACGTTGAACGGGAGAGTACTCTGCACAATCCGTGCTGCAGCGAATCGGGATGGTGGAAGCCGATACGGAATGAAGAGGAAGCGGACCCGGGAGTTGGCTCTGTGAACTGCCTTATATATGGGAACGTAGGGGAGCCCGGCGACAGCCGTTATTTATTGAGTGGACTCTTTTCGGAGCAACAAGCTTCCGGATAGGGTCAAGTAGAGTGGTACCACGGGGATTCAAGCCTCCGTCTCTTTGTAGACGGGGGCTTTTTGACGTGTCGCGAACCGTAACCAACAACAGGAGGAGAACGAACTTATGCTAAAAGAAATTGCCGCGCAAGTACTAGAACCTATAATGAACATGAACGGGGCAGACATCGAACGTGCCTTGGAAGTACCTCCGCAGAGCGAGCTGGGCGACTTGGCGTTCCCTTGCTTCCCATTGGCGAAGCAGTGGAGACGTTCTCCGCAGCAGATTGCGGTGGAACTTGCTGAACGCATCAATCAAGAGAGCGATAACATTCGGATACGAGCGGAAGCCTCTGGCGGATATGTGAATGTATGTTTTGATCAAGATTACTATGGCGAGGCTTGTCTTGCTCGCATGCAGGAGCCGTTATTCGGCAAGTTGTCGATCGGAGAGGGGCAGCGTGTCGTTATTGATATGTCGTCCCCGAATATTGCGAAGCCGTTCAGTGTCGGTCATCTGCGTTCTACGATGATTGGAAATGCGCTCGCTTACCTGTACGAAGCCGCAGGATACGAAGTGTTGAAGGTGAATCACCTTGGGGATTGGGGGACCCAATTCGGCAAGCTGATTACGGCCTATAAGCTGTGGGGGGATGATGATACGCTGCGCCAAGATCCAATCCGTGAGAGCTTGAAGCTGTATGTAAGATTCCACGAGGAGGCGGCTCAGCAGCCGGAGCTGGAAGACGAGGCGCGCGAATGGTTCCGCAAACTTGAAGCGGGCGATGCAGAGACCGTACAGCTGTGGACGTATTTCGTTAACGCAAGTATGGTCGAATTCAACCGCATGTACGAACGACTCGGCGTTCACTTTGACCACGTTCTTGGCGAGAGCTTCTACAATGACAAGATGGATGCGGTCGTCGCTCATTTGCAGAAGCTTCAATTGCTCGAAGAAAGTGATGGGGCGATGGTCGTTCGTTTGGATGATGAGGGTATGCCGCCATGCTTGATATTGAAATCAAACGGAACAACGATTTACCCGACACGTGATTTGGCAACGGCGATCTATCGTAAGGAAGTCATGAAGGCTGACAAGCTGATTTATGTGGTTGGCGCGGAGCAGCAGCTGCACTTTCAGCAGGTATTCGCCGTGCTTGGCAAGATGGGATATGAGTGGGCACAGGAATGTACTCATGTTCCGTTCGGTTTAATGACATTTGAAGGGAAGAAGATGTCTACGCGCAAGGGCAAGGTTATCTTCCTTGATGAGGTATTGAATGAGGCAGAAAATCGCGCGCTGCAAATTATCGAAGACAAGAATCCATCTCTGAAAGAGAAAGGCAAGGTGGCATCGAAGGTTGGGATTGGTGCGATCATCTTCGGTGACCTGAAGAGCAGTCGTATGTTGTCTGTTGACTTCAACTTGGAGGATGCGCTGCGCTATGAGGGCGAAACCGGCCCTTATGTACAGTTCACACTCGTCAGAGCAAAGAGCTTGCTCGTCAAAGGGGGATGGACGTCATACTCTGATTGTCCAGCGGATTCCGCGACGCTTGGCAAGGATCCAGCCGAGAGGCAAGGTGAGCAGTTGGGAAAGAAATCAATTGCGACAGGAGGAGTAAGTCAAGAAGCATGGATCTGCTTGAAGTCTCTCAGCAAGTATGAGCGTGCTCTTCAGATGGCGGTGGCCAGCAATGAGCCGTCCATCTTCGCTAGGTATTTGCTTGATGCAGCCAAGCAGTTCAACCGTTATTACCATCAGGAGCAGATTCTCGTGGAGAATGAGATCGAGCGCCACCACAAATTGCGTATCGTCGCAGCGGTGGCATATGTGCTTGAAGCGGGGCTGAACCTGCTTGGCATTGAAGCGCCAGAACATATGTAGGGCGTTATATCGATGTGAGTTGTGAAAAAGAGACTCGCATCATCTGTATCACTTCATTGATTATGCGTATGTAAGACATGAATTTCGTAGGGGTGGTGGGTTGGTTTGTACTCGCAATCTGATCCTGTCTATCTGTAGACGACAGAAGAGCCGCGGAGATATCGTCTCCCGGCTCACGCACAGGTCACATACAGGGGTCATGTACAGGTCACGTACAGATCATTTACAGGTCACTTACAGATTAGGCTTGATGCTACTGTCATTATCGCCATTTTGCCAAATTCCGGAGTGATAAGCGGGAGGTTCATCTGTTCAATGGCTGCTGTTGTATCCTATATAGCGTTCAGTCCCTTTTTATCGGAAAATGGGATCAGGTTTTGCTTCGCACTTTTGGATGTCATTAGGATAAATGTTTGAACTTTCTGTTCTTCATTTCTAGGAAGAGATGCTTTATCCTTTTCTCGATAAGTCTTGTGAAGCTCTGGTTAGAGAAGATGTATCGTATTTAAAATAAATAAAAGGATATTTAACTATCGAACTCGTGATTGACAAAAGAGATGAGATGTGAAAAGATGTACCTAACGAATATTAGTTAGGATAAAAATGTGTCGTCGTAATGGCATGCGGGAACGCTGCGTGCATTACCTAACGAATATTAGTTAGCCTGAAGGAGATGAGTAGAATGACAGCTAACCGAATTATTGAGGTCGCGTTGAATCATTTTGCAGAGCACGGATATGAAGGGGCTTCCCTTGCGAATATCGCGGAACAGGTAGGCATCAAGACACCATCTATTTACGCTCATTTCAAAAATAAAGATGATCTGTTTGTTAGCGTAATCCGCCGTGCAGTACAAGAGGAAATGGGACACTTGCAGCGGTACATTCAGACTCACCGTGAGCATCCGATTAAGGATGTGCTGTACGGATTGATTCAACAGTATGAGGCACGCTATGAAACGAGCAATCAATTGAAATTCTTGCTGCGGGTGATGTTCTTTCCGCCTGTTATCATGCAGGAGCGAGTTATGGAACTGGTCAACGCCCATCTGGATCAGATGGAACGGGAGCTTATGGCCGTGTTCAAGCTAGGAGTGGAGCGAGCGGAGATTGATCAACTGGATATGGAGATGATGACCGCTTCTTATATGTGTCTTGTTGATGGCATTCTCGTTGAAATGCTGCTTGGTGGCCCGGACAGATTCCGACGCCGCTTCGATGCTTCATGGCGCATATATTGGCGCAGCCTGACACGAGACTAGTTCGTGAAGTGGTATGAACAATGAATCTCTTGTTTGAGAAGAAATATAGAAAAAATAAGAATGGTGTAAGCTGCATCTGTGGGATGCAGTGCATGGAATCGTGCTCGTTATAGAGATAGCAAGGAAGGGAGAGAGCAGCAAATGAATAAGCATTGGATCTACGTATTTATCGCCGCCTTCTTTGAGGTCTTCTGGGTGATCGGATTGAAGCACGCGAACAATGTATGGGAATGGGGAGGTACGGCCATTTCAATTATTGTCAGCTTCTATGTGATGATTATGGCAGGCAAGAAGCTCCCTGTAGGGACGGTATATGCCGTATTCGTTGGACTTGGAACTGCAGGAACTGTCTTCGCAGAGATGGCTTTCTTTGGAGAACCATTCAAGATGATCAAAGTGCTGCTTATCCTTGTGATGCTAGCAGGTGTGATGGGATTAAAGCTGGTGACGACTGAGAACGAAGCGAAGGGAGCTGAATCCTAATGGCTTGGATAAGTCTCATTGCAGCAGGATTATGTGAAATGCTTGGTGTGGCGATGATTAGTAAGTTGAACAAGGATCGCAACTGGCAATCCTTCGTCTTTATGTCGACAGCATTCAGCGCTAGCTTCATTTGTCTGTCTATTGCGATGAAGTCGCTCCCGATGGGGACGGCTTATGCGATATGGACGGGAATTGGCGCATCTGGGGGTGCCATCCTCGGGATGCTCTTCTACGGGGAGTCCCGCGATTGGAAGAGAATCTTATTCATCTCCTTGGTACTCGGAGCAGCAATTGGGCTGAAGCTTGTTTCTTGATGCTGAAGCTGACAGGGCATCGTTGAGGCATTTGTGCAAATGGAATAGTCAGATCGTGATCCGTGACAAATGAGGAACAACTCCATACCATAATTAATTTTATAAAGCGCCTCCCACTATCACCATGGGAGGCGTTTTTGTGACTTTGATTAGAAAATGAAGGAAACCCCGCCGTAGATATCGAAGTCAGTAATGACGTAGTACTCACTAGTAGAGTTAGGCTTCAGAGCAGCAAGCTGTGAAGAACATGGGAAGGGGATAAGACCGTTATGGAGTTGGCAGCTTGGGTGGATCAATTGTTAGAGAAGCAGGGATATAACGGATCGATCTTGCTGGCGTCACAGGGTGAGATTGTCATAAGTAAAGGGTACGGCCTAGCGAACGTGGAAGAGAGGCAGCCCATTAATAAGGATACAGTATTCAAAATTGCATCAATTGCCAAGCAATTTACGGCAACAGCCATTATGAAGCTGCAGGAGCAAGGGCTGCTTCGTGTAGAAGATAAGCTTGCGAAGTATGTACCTGAGTGCACAGGGCTTGCGGATGTTACGCTCCATGAGCTGCTCACTCACTCCTCTGGATTGGACGAAGATGCGCTAATTGATTGGAATGTACATGAGGATCTAAGGCCATTGCATACGCTGGCGCTCGATACCGTCACGCCATCCGGAGCAAAAGGGGCGTATCGCTATAGCAACTTCGGTTATGCACTGCTTGGACTGATTGTAGAGAGACTGTCGGATCAACCGTATGAAGCGTATATCGAGAAGGAATTCTTCGAGCCATTCGGTATGACAAGAACAGGTGGACGTATGGATATACTTCGCAGTGAGCCGAACATGGGGATCGGCTATAGAGGGGGAGAACTCGCTTGGAAGGAAGATATACCAAGCCATAACAGTGCAGGAAGCATTGTCTTCTCCACTACCGAAGACCTGTTCCGCTGGGATCGTGCCCTTCGCTCAGGCGAAGTGGCGAGTGCGGAGTCAATCGATGCGATCTTCACGCCGCAAGCTCGAATTGATGAGGAACGCAGTTATGGCTACGGATGGGTCGTATATCCAGATCGACCGCATATCTCGTATCATAATGGGGGATTATCGGGCTACAGCTGTACGATGATTCGGGATGCGAAGTCGGATTCGGTGCTTATTGCCTTGAGTAATTTAGCGGATATTGGCATGCAGCCTATTGATGTACTGAAGCAGGGCTTGCAGGAGCATTTCCCAGCGTTCATGCAGCTGTAGCTGTAGCAGTAGCCTAGCCGCTAAAGGCGCGTACAGGTTATTCGGAACGGATTGTGTCAATTTGCAATTGCTTTACAACGGAATCAGTGCGTATTCAAGATTTGGCTGGGTAACGGAAGGAGTGCATCGCGCATGGCGATCCAAATATGCAGCAACTGTGGGTATTCGAACGAAAAGTCCGCATCGGTATGCATCGTCTGCAGTCACTCCCTGAAGGACGCCTCCTTACAGGGAACGCCAGAGGAAGATAAGCAATACAACGGCATCTTGGCTGTGAAGCAAGTGGAGCTTACATGCTCTGAGTGTAATGGAAATGTAGAGCAAGGCTCCACGGAGTGTAAAAATTGTGGTTCCATGATTTCGAATCAGATTGCCAGTGAGAAGTCAGATGATCGACCTAGCGAAGAGCAAGCGTCAGAGCGCAATATAGGCTGCACTTCACTCTTGATCGTAATCATAGCCACCGCTATTTACCCAATTGTCGGAATCTTAGTGGGAGGCGTATATGCCTTCAACAACGACAAAGAGAAGCGGGGAGTCGGTATCGCGTTATTGGTACTGGGTTTATTGTTGAAGTTGGGCTACTGGGTGATGCGGTAATCGGGTATCGTTGGATGAGATACTTGACACCGAGCAGCAGAACGTGTAATTTATTTAGAAAATATAACCACGAAAAGCGACGACCAAAGACATGAGAGTGAACGAGATGCATGTACAGAGAGGAGTCAACTTGGTGCAATGATTCCCTTGCAGCTTCATTCTTCCTACTTTGCAGCTGCAGATTCGATCTGCCGGGCGCAAGCCCGTTATGGAACATGTGAGAGCTGTCGGTATATGCCGACTGCTGAATTAGGGTGGTACCACGACAACGCATTCGTCCCTTATGGGATGGGTGCGTTGTTTTTATTATGGAGAGAAGAAGAGGGGGATTGAGATGAAACAGAGTGAATTGTTCCTATCTACGATGCGGGATATGCCTTCAGATGCGGAGACTGCCAGTCATCGGCTGCTGCTGAGAGGCGGTTACATGCGGCAAGTTGCGGCGGGCGTATACTCGTATTTGCCGCTTGGCTGGAAAGTGCTTCGGAATTTACAGGAGCTGATTCGAGAAGAGATGGAGCGGGCAGGTGCTCAGGAGATGCTCATGCCAGCGATGCAGCCTGCAGACCTGTGGCGGCAATCGGAACGGTATGAGGTATATGGTGAAGAGCTAATGCGGCTGTGTGATCGCCATGAACGGGAGTTCGTACTCGGCCCGACACATGAAGAAGTCGTTACGGCACTGGTGCGAGATGAAGTCAATTCGTATAAGAGGCTGCCGCTTACACTGTATCAAATTCAGACGAAATATCGTGACGAACGACGGCCTAGACATGGATTATTGCGATGCAGGGAATTCATCATGAAGGATGCTTACTCCTTCCATCTGGATGCAGAGTCGCTTCAAGCTCAATATGATCGAATGGTTGACGCATACCATCGGGTGATGCAGCGTCTGAATCTAACGTATTGTGCAGTGGAGGCAGATGCTGGCGCGATTGGCGGAAGCGGACGAACACATGAATTTATGGCACTGACCAGCATTGGTGAAGATACGATTGTGTCTTGTGGGCATTGCGGATACGCCGCGAACCTTGAGAAGGCTGTAAGTCAGTCTGACTCTGCATCTGCATCTGCGGTGAATACCGAAGCGCTTCCCGATTCGCTCGAAGCTGGACATACGAAGGATGTCGACACGAAGGCTGTCCAAATTGAGGAAGCACGTTTAACAGGAGAGGCATCGACAGCAAATATGCCTGCACGTATCCATACCCCTGGGGTGAAGACAATTGATGAGTTGACAGCCTATTTGCAAGTGGAACCGTCCCAAACGATAAAGACATTGTTATATGTGGCAGATGGTGAGCCAGTTGCAGTGCTCGTTCGCGGGGATCATGAAGTAAATGATACGAAAGTCATGCGAGCATTGACAGCCAATCAGCTGGAACTCGCCGATGCCGAGACGGTAATGCGAGTAACAGGCGCTCCCACAGGATTTGCAGGGCCAGTTGGATTGAAGATCAAGTGCATAGTCGATAAGGATGCGGCTCATGTGGAAGACGCGATTGTGGGAGCGAATGAGCAGGATTACCATCTGATGCATGTGATGGCTGGGAGAGATTATGAACTCACTATGGTAGGCGATTATCGGAATGTCGTGGAGGGAGAACGATGCGTACATTGTGGTCATGCACTGTCGTTCCATCTTGGAATTGAGCTAGGACATGTCTTCGAGCTTGGAACGAAGTATACGGATAAGCTGGGCGTACAGGTGATGAACAAGTCGGGTCAAATGCAGACGCTTCTGATGGGATGCTATGGTATTGGCGTATCCCGCATGATGAGCGCAATGGTGGAGCAGATGCAGCATGAACGAGGGCTGCGCTGGCCGTTGTCTGTCGCACCTTACTTGGTGCATATCATTCCAGTATCGATGAAGGATGCAGCACAAGCTGAAGCAGCATCGAGATTGGCTGAGGATATGAGCAGCTTCGGTGCGACTGTGCTGTGGGATGATCGCGATGAGCGGTTCGGCGTGAAACTGGCCGATGCGGATCTAATTGGCTGTCCAATGCGTATCGTTATCGGCAAGCATATTGCTGAAGGGAAGGTAGAACTTGTACATCCAGACGCCAGCACATCAGCTCTGGTAACGATGGAGCAGGCGGTTCATACCGTGAGAATGTATGCAAATCGGTCATGATCGGACGGTATGAGACATAAGGTGGAAGTGTGTGACATTCGAACAGAATGGAGGTCGTATGCTATGAATGCTTCGAAGCCATCATCCGATCAGTCGCTTCCATCTCAAACCGAGCCGCAAGTTATATATCAAGCGGATGGCGCTCACTTGCAGTGCTTGCGAGATACTCGTGAAAAGTTGCATCATATATGCCATTCGTATATGAATCGACCCGTCCGTATTCAGACAATAGACGGATTTATCTGTGATGGTGTTATTGTAAATGTGGATCGGGGAATTGTGTACGTACAGACGCAGCAGCCGGTTATGCAGCGGGGATTATACAATGCTTACATGTACAATAACGTCATCTTGCCGCTGGTGCTGTATGAATTATTAGTTATTACGCTGATGGTTACATAAGTCCTCTTGCACTTTATCAGCTGTATGCATCCGTGAACAATCACACTTAGCCCTTGCTATCGAAGCAAGGGCTAAGTGTATGGAGGGATAAAAACAGTGAATAGAGGTTGTAAATATTGATTTAGTACTGTATAGTACTAATTATGAATGAGAGTAAACGAATACCACCATTATCGAATCGAGATCGAGTCATTGGCACGGCTGCAACGCTATTTTTGCGCCAAGGGTATGCCTATACGAGCATGGATGAGATTATGCATGCGAGCAATGTGTCTAAGTCGAACATCTACTACCATTTCAAAAGCAAAGAGGAACTACTTGGTTCAGTACTCGTCTATTGGATGGGACAATATGAACAGTTGCTAGAAAGCCTGCTTGAACGAAGCGATCTAACCGTAGAAGAGAGGGTGCTGGCATTTGTGGATGCTGCTGCGCAGCAGCATGAGCAGTGTGATGTTCAAGTGGGATGCCCCTTCATGTCGTTATTCATGCAGAGCCCGCTTGATGCGGTTCAGGTTCGTCAGCAGATCGGACAATTCTTCGCTCAGCAGCTGCCTTTGTTCGAGCGGATGTTCGAGCAGGCAAGAGCAAGCGGAGAGATTGCAAGCCATCATCATCCGTATGGATTGGCAGTTGTACTGCTGTCCGCGATAGAAGGGGCACTGCTGCTAGGTGATACAGAACCAAGCCTGCCGCGTGTCCGGCATACGGTTGCACATTTTTTTCAACTGCTTCGCTGAGGCGAGGCTTTTTTTTGACGTGAATTAGAACTGAGTAGTACTAATATCAGAGGGGGCAATAACATGCTGTACAACAAGGAAACGATCTTGATTACTGGGGCAACGGGGTTTATTGGGAGAGAGGTAATCCGGCAGTTGAAGGATGGTGATGAAAGGCTGCTTCTTCTCGTACGTTCCGCGACACGAGCAGAAAAGGTGTTCCAGCAGTACTCAGAATCGGTAAGAAGCCGTATTGTGTTCATCGAGGGGGATTTGGAGCAGGAATTTCTGGGATTGAAGAAGGAGGATTGGCAATTAGCGAGGCAATCTGATGTATTGATCCATGCCGGTGGAGCGATGCAGATTACGCAATCAAGTTCAACAGCAGAGCGAACCTTTCTTCACGGTGCTCAGGCAATAAGTCGGTTAGCGGAAGAGATTCATGGTAGCAAGGGACTTCGACGCTTCATTCATGTAGTTGGCTATATGAGCCCCTTTCAACAAGACACGAATGTTAGCGGGCTTTCCATTGATGATGTGAGTCGGTTCGTGCCGCCCGATGCTGCCCCTTACGAACGTATGAAGTTCACGGCGGATCTGTGGATTCGTCAAGAGGCTGCTCGAGTTGGCTATTCGCTATCTGTTGTCAATCCTAGCACCGTTATTGGTGCTAGGCCAACTGGAAGTACGCCGCAACTGGAGGGGCTTGGGCTGTTGGTGAAGGCGGTACGCAGCAGGAAGATGCCTGTCATTCCTGGTGGGGATCGATATTGGCTTCCATTGGTGACGAATGATGATGTCGCAAAATCCATCGTATTACTTGCTAGGGAGAAGGAATACACAACTCGTGAGCCTGTTACAATCAATTTAGTTGGTGATAAGTCCAATCAGCCAAATATGAAGGAACTGCTCGGTGAAATTGCCCAGCAGCTGCATGTAGGAGCACCAGCTGTATCCGTGCCATTGCGATTGCTGTCATCTGTGATGAGATTTGGCGGGGAGAAGTTGACGGGCATTCCGTCCCAATCATTAGCGTTCGTAACGGACAGACATTTCGATAATGCTTCAGCGAAGCAGCTGTTGAGTCGAACTTTGTATCATGATCCTCTCTGTTGCAAGGAGATCCTTCCGTTCGTCATTGCAGATATTGATTACCGGCTTACCTTTCCCGAGGAGCCTGACGGGGGATCTTTCGTTCACGGACGCTTCGGCTCCATGGTTGCATGGGTTAGGGAAGGGAGCGGAGTGCCAATTGTGCTGCTGCACGGCTGGCTAAGTCAAGCAGATGATCTGTTACCACTGGCGGCTGAGCTGCATATGCGAACAGGAAGGACCCTTATTGTTCCTGACCTTCCGGGCTTCGGACGATCGCCAAGGATAAATGGAAGCAATCCAGCAACTGGAATTGTAGACAGTGTCGTAGAAGCAATCCAGCATCAAGGTACTGTGTCGCTTATCGGCCATTCCTTCGGGGCGTGGGTAGCGAATGAAAGTGCTGCGCGATTAGGAGACGGCGTGAAGGAATTGATTATGCTGCAGCCTGTTCTGGAACGTCCACGTGGCGCTGCACGTTCATTCATGAGTCGCTCGCGCAGGCTTACTGCCAGCATGCTGAAGTATATGCCTGCTTCCTTAATGAAAAAGAAAATGCTGCGCGAGGGAGTGTTCGAGAAGGCGTCGTCAATACCACAATGGTATGTATCAAGAATAATGGCTGGTCTTCGTTCCCCGCGGATTGCAAATGCCAACGCTTCAGTTATGCATGCAATATATCATCACTTATCGGAGCAGAGCATTTTGAACGATGGGGTGAAGCTGGCTAGTTCACTCGTAGGAATTGTATGGGGGGAGAAGGAGAGGCTGCATCAGCTGCCTGCATTACTCGAGGGAGATGAGCGTCTAGTTCGCTTGCCGTACGGGCATCATTTTCCCTTATCGCATGCAGAAGCAGCTGCGTCGACTATCGCTGCGGTGCTGGGCGAAGAAACAACAACAGAGCAGAATATTTAGGCGTGATCCATTTTATTAGCCGTCTACCTTGTCTTGAAGCGGGATGGATTCGTGTATACAATAAGGGAGTGTGAGTGCCGTCTAGCAGAAATGGAGGGATTGAGGATGGCATTCGGAGCCAGAGTGCTGAAGACAGGGATTGCGGTTACGCTAGCGTTGTTCATTAGTCAAATATTCCAGTTCAAAACCCCGGTCATCGCCGCCGTTGCCGCGATATTTGCGATGCAGCCTTCGATTTATCGTTCATGGAGATATTTTCTTGAACAGCTCCAGACGAATACATTGGGCGCTGCAATCGCCTTATTGGCAGGGATGTATTTCTCGCATGAGCCGATAGCCGTCGGTATTGTATGCGTACTGGTCATTATGATTTGTCTGAAAATGAAAATGGAAGAGACAGTAGGGTTGACGCTCGTGACCGTCATTGCCGTTATGGAAGCATCAGGTCAATGGGATTTCGCCCTGCTTCGCTTCGCGCAGATATTGATCGGGATTGGTTCTGCTTGTCTTATTAATATTTTGTTCTTCCCGCCGAATCCGAAGGCACAGTTCATTACGTTGATTGAATCATGCTTCAGTCGAATGTCGCTGCTGCTGAGAACCGTCATCTCGGATGAAATGAAGGAATCCGTGTTCCAGGAAGAGAAGCAAAGTCTGGTGGATTCATTGAAGGTACTCGCCGATAAGTATAAGCTGTTCGAAGAAGAGACGAAGAAGCTGAAGCGAGCGAAGTATAGCCGCTCACGCGAGTTGGTTGTATATAAGCAGCTGCTGCATACGCTCCGCAGCGGAATTGAGGTGCTGGAAGCTATCGATGAACATTACTTCCAAGCAGCCCGTGAGCCGGAGACGAATCAAATGTTCGATCAACACTTGGAAATGCTGATTAAATGTCATGAGCATGTACTGTTAAAGTTCGAAGACAAGGTAAAGCCGAATAGCTTGGAACTGGATAAGATGGAGGAAGATAATGAGCAGTTCATGCAGATCACGATGAAGCTATGTTCCCAAGATGGCAGTGAGATGCTAAGGTTGTCCATTGTTGCCGCGGCCATGTATGAATACGGCTTCCAAATTGCAAGATTGGATCGCCTTGTCGGCCACGTCGAGAAAGATTCAGATGCGTAGCGGCAGATGGTGTGCAGCGTATTGAATCTTTTCGCACCGCGCGTGCTCCCAGCACGCGGTGTTCCGCTGCATGACGGCGGTCGGTCAACCACAAGGTTCACATGAGTAGCAGAATAAATAACCGATGATCGTACCAAGGGGGAAGACGGCTGATGACAGCTGTCTTCTTTCTTTTTTCATGCAGCAGGATTCATTAAAGCGTACTCCCATGCTTTTGTGCTGCGCGAATGAATTTCACGCAGGACAGCTTGGATATACAGATGTGAGACACAAGGGCGGAACAGGCGATCGATTTTAGGAAAGCTTAGGAAAGAATTCGTTGGAAATTCATAATTTTAGGCATTGAACTGATGGCAAGAGCGATATATGTAAGGAGAAGGGTTGACTCTTTCATTCAGATTGGAGTGAAGTGTAGTGGAATCGGTTCATTTGGAGCATGAGGTGCTAAATAGTTTCCAAACTTGGAGAGGATGGGTAATCGAAGTTTTGAATAAGGTAGACGTGGAAATTGTCGATACGATCCCAGCAGGGTGCAATAACTCTATCCGTTGGCATGCGGGTCACCTTGCTGTGGCATGGGATCAAGGAATTTTCCAGAATGTCTTTAAGGAAAAGCACTTGCCTGAACATTATATGGGCTATTTCGCCAATGGAACAAGTCCTTCGCAATGGAACGGGGATGCTCCTGCTCTGGCGGAGATCATCACCCATTTGGAGGCACAGCGTCATATGATCGGTGAGCGAATTGTGGGAAACTGGGATCTCGACTTGGTCAATCCTTTTCTTCAATTTACGAAGGCTAGCCAAATGTTCTTCTTCTTGTTAAGTCATGAAGCCATGCATTTCGGCCAGATCAGGACATTTATCAAGACGCTTGAAGCATCCCAGCCGAATCCAATCTAAGTACTCCGTCGATAAAAGCATGTACCGATGGGCAATGTCATTATGCATGTCAGAAGGGATCAAAGAAAAAAGAGCCGTGTACCGGCTCTTTTGACAATAAACCTGTCAAATAGGAAGATGCGTAGTTAGGTAGTTAGGTGATTCCGATTATTTGCGCTTTGTTTTTGGACGAACGCCGCGAGTGCCAACAGTACGCTTGCCATTTTTCACGCTTCTGATTTCTACAGGGCCTACAACTTCCTCTCTTTCGACAACCGTGAATACATGCTTAGGAATCGGGCAGCAATGATGACGGTTGATCACTTCGATCGGATGAATGATAGGCAGTATTTGAGGATGGAAGAAATCACGAATTACTGGTCTTGGCGGACATACGATTGGTTCTGCTGGCGGGCAGAACGGACGAGGACATGTCATGAATAACAACTCCTTCTGTTAAGATGGTACATTATATTGGGGAACTTGGAATTGAGTCTGTACACCTGTACTGTCTCGTGAGAAAAATGCACAAATATGGGTGGGAGACCAGCAGTGCATTTGTGTATGTCGTCTCGCTTTGAGCGTGTTATTGAACAGCGGGTAAACGTGCAAATGTGCATAGATCGAGCGGAGAAAGGGTATCTTTACCTCTATATTCGTTACGAGGTGAGACTGATGCCCAAGAGGCTTATTAATGGAATTCATCTGCACTACCATACGTATGGCACAGGTACACCCATATTGTTTATTCATCCGCCACTGTTGACCTCGGCCAACTTTCGATATCAAGCGGCGCAATTATCGTCTACTCATCAAGTCATCACCTTCGATATTCGCGGCCATGGGGAGAGTGATGCTTCCAAGGAACCCATTACGTATCCGCTCATTGTCCAAGATATGGTGAAGCTGCTTGACGAGCTTGGCATTAAGCAGGCCTATATTTGTGGATACTCGACTGGCGGAGCCGTAGCGCTTCAGGCGCTATTATCACATCCGCATCGATTCAAGGGCGGCATTCTTGTGAGTACGATGGCGGAAGCAAGCGATTACTGGCTAAGAGGAAGAATTGCGCTTGCGATCGCACTGACGGCGATGAAGGCCAAGTCATTGCTTGCGTGGGCTATTTCGTTCGGAAATGCGGACAGCCGGACGACATACCGGAACTTGAAACGTACGGCGATGCGTGGGGATGTATCGAATTGGAAGCAATATTATCAAGCGTCATTGAAGCATCGCTGCACAGAGCAGTTGAAGAGCATTCAGGCGCCTATGCTGCTGATTTATGGCGAGAAGGACAAAGGTTTCCATCGTTATGCGGTCAAGCTGCAGCGATATTTGCCGCATTATCATTTGTATTGGCTGAAGGGGGCTAAGCACCAAATTCCGACGAAGCAAGCTCGTGAGATGAACGGGATTATTGCACGGTGGGTGCGGAATCAAGAGCTGGCATCGGAAGTGAAGGAGGAGCTTCTTGCGAAGCGGACTGTGAAATCAATGCCGAAGCAGGAGGCTGCGAGTACTCAGTCTGAGTGGGATGGAACCGCAAGCGAGACGAACTCTGCAATTGCGGTGGAACCACCCTGGTACATGGAGGAAGAAGACTTGCGTACAGCTGATGCACTGCATGTTCTAACTGCAGCGGAAGCAGGGGAAGTAGATGATCATCATGCGGATGAACTGCATTGATTGGCAAGCATAAGTTGGAGATCGAGCAATGGGAATTAGAAGTGAGATATGGACTGCGACTGGATCATGGCTTATACAAATAAATGTTGGAGAAGACGCGCAGCTGTGCATGGGGCATCGGCGCGTCTTTTTTTGCTGCATGTTGGAAGTTAGGGAATGGGAAAAGGATGGACGGTGGTTGCTAGCACATTCCTTCAATAATAATAGATTTCTTTTAATAGTTATTCCAAATATGGTGAGTTGAAGGTATAATTTATGGAAATATGCAGCAGTACTATGTTTCTATTACTCCATGAAATCAGGTGACGACTATGCTCATAGTGAAGAAGGTACGGTGTGAGAACAAAGAGAATCCCATTTGCTTTGAGTTAGGAATGGTTTATCGCGACAGCTTACTATGCATATTCGACCTCCTTGCTGCAGCGGATTGCGGTTATTCTGGGTGAAGTGGAGGATGCTCAGTACTATAGCAGCTTGCACGGGCATATTCTTCAAGCGCTTCAGGATGAGTTCATCACGCCGAATGGCAGACTGGCGTCTGATACGCAGACCGCACATGTGCTGGAGTTGATGTTCAATCTAGCTGGTGAGCGCGTGAAGGAACGCGCTGTGAAGCGCTTGGTAGAATTGTTGAAGCATGAGAAGGTACATTTGACGACCGGATTTCTAGGGACACCGTACTTGAACCTCGTCTTGAGTCAATGGGGACATCACGAGCTTGCGTGCAAGCTCTTATTCCAAGAGGATTATCCGTCATGGTTCTATCCGATCAAGAAAGGCGCAACCACCATATGGGAGCATTGGGACGGCATTAAGGAGGATGGCTCGTTATGGAATGACAGTATGAATTCCTACAACCATTACGCCTACGGTTCCATTATCGAGTGGGTGTACCGCTATGTCGTTGGCCTGGAAATCGATGAGGCGCAGCCTGCGTATAAGCATTTCTATTTGCAGCCGCATTTTGGTTATGGCCAAGATTGGCTGCGAGTGAAGCGGGAAACAGCATACGGTGAGATTGCAATCGAGTGGAAGCTGGAGGATGGTATGGTCGAACTGACAGTGAGCATTCCAGCCAATACGACTGCGACACTGCGAATCGACAACCAGCTCTGGGAGCCAGTTGAAGACTATGAAACGACGCTCGGTTCAGGGACGTATCGGTTGCAGTACCGTCATCTAGATGACCGGATTTGATCGAGGAAGTTATGTATATTGGGGGTACATCCATTATGAGTAGGTGGATGTGCCCTTTTGTTTTGTGAGGGTTATATTTCCAATAAGAGGTTTCGAAGTTATACTTAGAAGAAGGAAATTCTTGAAGTCCTATTATTGAGGTGAATCTGAGATGTCAGTAGTCAAAGTTGAGTTGAATCAGAAAATAATTTTAAAACACCTGATGACATTGTTTCTTCATGACTTATCGGAATTTAACGAAGAACAGGAATTTAATCAAGAGAGTGGTTTATTTGAATTTGATGCTTTTGAATGGTTTTTTGAGAAGGAAGGTTTATTTCCATTTTTTATTAAGCATGAGGATGATATTATCGGTTTCATTTTACTTCAAAGCTCTCCATATACGAATCCAGAACGATATGATTATTTGATTAATTCGTTTTTCATTTTAAAGAAATATCGTAGGAAAGGCTTAGGGAAACAGGCTGTTCAAGATTTATTTCAACAATGTCCTGGAAGGTATGCAATAGGCCAACTATTTAATAATATTCCCGCAATTCAATTTTGGAGAAAAATTTATGAATATATGAATGTCGAATTTCAAGAAAAAGAAGAGATGGAAGAAGGTCTTAAGATAAGATATCAATATTTTGAGATCTGATTTTGTAAAAAAGATTATTACGTATATCAGGATGGCATAGATGCCAAAAGGTTATAAGAAATCATCGTAAATAAATTTCAACAGAAGAGATGTTACTACTCATTATATATAGTTATGGATAAGTTTTTGTAATATCTGCATTAATTAATCCTAAGAGGTGATTATATTATGCGAATAAGAAAAGCAACGATAAACGATGCAGAAGGAATTGCAAAAGTTCATGTGGATAGTTGGAGAACAACTTACAAAGGTGTTATCTCAGATGATTTCTTGTCAAAATTATCATATAAAAAAAGAACTGATTTATGGATCAAAAATATTGAAAAAGAAGATAATTTTGTAGTTCTAGTAGAGAACCCAGAAGGAGAAATTATTGGATTTGCAGATTGTGGTAAGAGAGAGACAGTTCCTAATTCAGGTAACTTAACATCTATATACATACTTAAGGAATATCACGGAAGAGGTTTAGGGAAAGAATTACTCAGACAACTGTTTCTACATTTCAAATTTTTAGGATATCAAAACATTTTTGTTGATGTTCTAGAAGATAACAAGACCCGCTATTTTTATGAAAATTATGGTGCCAAATTATGTGATTCCACTCAGATAATAATTGGGGGAAAAGTTTTGAATGAATTAACTTATGAATGGGATAACATTGACGAGGTCATAGCGAAATTATAACCTTACTATACTTAATAACAACAATTAATAATTTGTATATCAATGGAGTCGATGACTTCCCATAACACCGTACTCACGCTGCTGATTCGAAGAAGTGGATCAGCAGACAATCCTGAGAGGCTAAGTTTTCGACCCAGCTACTGTCGCTCCTTTATCGTGAAAACTGAGGACGTTAGACGGAAATACTGTAGTAAATTAAATAAGAAAACAAAAGGATTAAACCATGAAAAACTCAATAAATAAATATCTATATTATTTGGGATCAGGCTTATTCGTATGTTTTGTTGTTTATATAATCGCAACTTATTCCTTTCAAAAGACTCAATATACACTTTTTGTCTATGAGTATCCAGCAAGTAATAGCAATAAGGTTAAAGGATTGGAAGATCCAGGTAATAGAATAAGTGTCTACAGTTTCGGAGTACCAGGTATCGGAATTCCAGATAAGAGAATAAACGTAATAAGCACACCATTATATGTATTAATAAAACAAGAGAATCAAGAAATTGAATATGTAACTGACAATGTTAAGAAATTAAATGAGTATCTAAAGGAAGAAATAAAATAACTTGTAAGTGGATTTCGAAGAAGTCAGCAACTTCACCTAACACTGTGTTTACACTGCGGGGCTTACGCCCATTGATTCACTCGAGGAATTTCCGAGAAGTTGGATCAGGCGGACACATCCGTACCGACTAACCGCATCGCGCCCAGGGACTTTGTCGTCTCAAGTCGGTGGGGTCGTGAATACAAGAACGTTATAAGTAATTGCCTAATGCAAAGCATGATAAAAGAAGAAAGGAACATAAACGTATGTGGGTTCCTTATGAGACATTAAGAAAACATCCTCCAGATTTTCTTGTTAAGTATCGATTTTTTATACCTGAAGAAGGTGGAAGACAAAATCTTCCTTATCAAGGTTATCGAAGTGATTTTGCTATAGAATCGGATTTTATGAATAATACAATAGATTTAAGGGTGATACACCCTGAATTTGAAGATGAGTTTGGAAATCTTATTATGGACGAATTAAGCAAGTAAATATAAGTGGAACAGCAAGGATGTGGATTCTATTTCCTAGTTCTAGAGCACGTCATAGAAAAACATTAGAAGTAGGAATGAAGGGATATTTTATGGAGGGACCTAAAAAGGTAGCAGAAGCAGAAATAGTTCAAATCATCGGACTACTAACAAATTCTTGTATTGAAGATCATTGAATTTTGGAAGCTTGCTCAAAGCAGAGGCAAGTACATATTGCATTGTATTCACGCATTGGGGCATTCGCCCCTGTTTATTCAATTAATCAAGAAGAATTAAAGAAATTTTTTGATACACAGCTTAAGGGTTTTTATTTTGGAGAAGACAAAATAAAAGGATTTCTGAAAGAATATCACCCAATAGAGAACTTTTTATTTGAGAGGTAAAGAATGAACAAAAAACTAAGTAGAGATGAATTGATTATTCTCGTAAGAAAAATTATGAATTGTGAAGGAACAGAGCACGAAATAGATGAGATGATGAATTTACTTGAAAGTAATGTGCCAGATCCTCATGTCTCAGATTTAATATTTTGGAGTGATATCGAGTATAGCCCAGAAGAGATAGTCGATAAAGCAATGAGCTACAAACCTATTATTTTGTAAAGTATATATTATTTTGCGATACTAGAAGTAATTGATGGCGATAGATAATAGTGTGCTTAATGTTAAATAGGCATTGAAATTAATTCAGTGATGTGCAGACATCTCTAATATTTATGCAGCGGCTCCTAACGGAGCCTTGGTCTGCAGAACTGGATTTCGGAGAGGCATTTCGGCAGGCAACCCCGTCGGGGTTCATGAATACAGAGACGTTAGACGAAACCACCTGCAAAGATTTTATTAAAACCAAAAATAGAGGTGATTTTTGTGCTTGTGATCCGAGGGACTAAAAAATTATTACAAGACTTGAAAATGGAAAGAACAATAACAAAAATAGACAGTTCTGATTCTTTTTTTAGCTGGCATGCGAATGTAGTTGTAGTAAATAGGAGAAAGTACCTTATCTTTATGAATGATTTATCGAGACTTAGTTTGACGATAGTAGGAGTAAGGAGTACTCAATATAAAAACCTAAAAAATATCTTTTTGAAAGAATTAACCGACTATTTAATTAGTGAAAACCTTGATGAGGCAAGAATAAATCAATATATAAATGATTGTGCAGATATTATATTTACAACCACAAATAACAGAAGTGTAATAAGCACAATGAATGACGTAGTGTTAATAATGCAGAATATAAGTTTCGATTTTGCAAATTATATTGAGCTAAATAAATGGAATAATGATAGTTTTTATAAACCGATTAATTACTCCAGGCCAATAGAAGTATTTAAACAAGAGATCGAAAATCGATATTCGAGGGAATGATAGAGTCGGATTTGTTTTTTTTATTTCCAATATAGGAACGCTTGTACGCAGATGTAAAAAAGGTAAAATATAACTACAGTTGAGTCTTAGGTGGACGTGGCTTTACTTCGGATAATTGTGGGCTAAAATATGTACCAATCCAGGTACACGGAGGTACGCACAAACAGATCTATCAGCTGTCTATTTTACCATAATAAAAGAAGACTGCATCGCGATTGGCAGTACCCAATTGTTTAACATCCATCCTTGGTCCAAGCATGCTGAATTTGGTATTTGGATTGGGGACAAAACGGTATGGGGGCAAGGGTACGCTACAGAAGTGACAGGTGTTGTCCTGGGTTTTGCGTTCGAGCGTTTAAACCTTCATAAGGTGTATTTGACGGTAGATGCTGATAATCCTGGTGCTATTCGGACTTATGAAAAGGCTGGTTTCAAGAAGGATGGCATACTAAGAGACGAAGTCTATAAAAATGGCCAATATGTAGATCGTATAATGATGAGTATTTTGAAGCATGAATATTTAAAGCTATCTAATTGTTCCAAGTAACAAAGCGTTCAGGATACTTAAAAAGGATATACAGGAATATGAATTATAATGAGTAGAGTATCGGATGTATAATCATGGAAGTCGGTCAGACAACAAACGCCCCACCCTAAGATATGAGCTTTCTAGGGCTGGGGCGTTTCGTGAATACAAAAAGTTAGATAAAATCACAAAGAGTTTGAAATTATTCATTTTAGGAGTGAAGAGGATGAGCGATGCTTTTCTAACAAAATTAGAACACATGCAAATTCCAGTCAAAGACTTGGATGAATCAATTGAGTGGTATGTATCGCACCTTGGATTCAAATTATCAGGGAAATCTAAAGAGCAGCATCATGCCTTTTTAACATTGGAAGAAGGGCCAATGTTAATGTTGTGGGAAACCAATGAAATAACAAGTGCTAACTTCATATTTAATGGACAAGAGATGCCTGTATTGCTCTACAACACCAAGCAAATTCATCAGTTCCATGATTATCTGAAAGAAATTGGAGCTGAAATTACTTTTTATAAAGATGAAGGATTCGGATGGGTTCTTAAATTCGTAGATCTCAATGGGAACATGTGGGGAGCAATTCAATTAAATGAATAGCAAATGAAATTGAAAGCGGAGTCAGAGTGGGTTCGTCTAACACAATATTCATGCTTTGGATCATTCGACCCTTGGTTTGGCTGTAGTCAATTTAAGCAGTTCAAGGATGGAGATCTCAATTTGAAAGAAGTTTATCAAACTCTTGTAATCGAAGAAGTAAGTAAAGACACACAAGAAGATGCTAAACGTATTGTTTTAGCTGGACTAAAGGAGAGATTTGGATCGTTGGATGAATCATTAAATCAAGATCTCAATGAAATCGTCCTTAATTATAGTAGTAGGGGAAATCACTTTTTAGTTGGCAGAATAAATACAAAAGTTATTTGCACTGGTGCATTAATTCGTGAAGAGGTTGATACAGGGAGAATTGTTAGAATGTCGGTACAAAAAGAATACCGAAGACATGGATTAGCTCAAAAAATGTTAAAAGAGCTTGAAAGAAGAGCAATAGCTAAAGGATTCAAGAGAATTGTGTTAGAAACGACAAATTCCTGGCACGATGCAATTTCTTATAAAGAATTTGATAGAAATGAGTATGAAGTACATATGGCAAAAAATTTATTCGGCCGACTTCGTCCTTAAGGTAGTGAGGCGTCGCGAATACCTAACTATGAAACTAGCGCAAACCATAAAACAAAATTGAGAGGATAGTTCAAAGATGAGAATCATAGTAACAGGAGGAGCCATAATTCGGGACAAAGATAACAGAATATTACTTCAAATGCGTTCTGATTATGGGGATTGGGGTTTACCGGGTGGGGGAATGGAGCCAGGAGAAACGATTGAAGAAACAATGAAACGAGAAGTTCTTGAAGAAACAGGTTTAGAAGTTTGTAAAAATGAACTTTACGGGGTATATAGTGGACCTAGAATGCAGTATCGGTATCCCGATGGGAATGAAGTCGTATTTGTAATGTTTATATTCAATGCACTGGTAGATCTCAATGGGAAGATAGGGAATGATGGAAATACCGTAAAATTCAGTGATCCTAACAAGGAATCTTTAAGACTTGAATTTAAAGCGTTAGAAGAAATCGACATTTCAAACATTAGTACAGTACAAAGACCTATTTTTGAAGATTTACTGATAATGAAAAAAGAAATACTAAGGGCCTAATATTGTCAGAACAATTAATTTGGGAGGGAGCTAACAATGATTTTTGAGATGACTACTCAATTTCGGGTATCGAATATCGAAGAAGGACAGAAGTGGTATGAAACGCTCTTACATAGAAAGCCTGATTTTATTCCACATGAAGGGTTTGCGGAGTGGGAACTGATTCCCGGATGTTGGTTACAGATTGCAGAAGGAATACCTACTGAAGGAAATGGACCATTACGTTTAGGAACAACGAATATTGAAGCTGAAAAAGATAGATTAATTGAGCTGTTAGAAATAGATGATTTTGAAATTTACTCAAAACCAGAGGTTCCGGTCAAATGGGGAACCTTTACAGATCCTTGGGGGAATCGCCTTGGATTTTTTGAGTACCTGGATAAGAACGAAGAACGAGAACGTATAAAGATGATCATTGGAACGAAAGTTTCTTAATCAAAGAATATGGGACAGTGACGTCTCTTGGTTGTTAGATGTATAATCATGGAAGATAATCAGACAACAAACGCTCCAGCCTAAGATAAGAGTTATCGGCTGGGGCGTTTTACGAATACAGAAACGCTAGCTGAAATGCTCGGTAATAACGAAAGGAGGAATAAGTCTTGAAAGATACGAAGATCTATAAAGAAGTAAATAATTGTTCTATAAGTGCAGATATTTATTATCAGGGTAGAAATTCTCCTGTGATCTTGTATATCCATGGAGGAGCGTTAATTTTTGGAGCAAGATCATGGTTATCCTCAGATCAGATTGAATATTTCAGACGATCTGGCTTTAGTATAGTCAGCGTTGATTACCGACTTGCTCCTGAAACTGGATTTGAGGATATCATAGAAGATATAAAGGACGCAATTACTTGGGTAAGAACGAAAGCAATCGAATGGTTTGATTTCGATGTAAATAATATTGCAGTTATGGGTAGTTCAGCTGGTGGCTATCTCAGCTTATTAATTGGAACAATGGATATTAGACCTAAAGTGATCGTTTCATTTTATGGTTATGGGGATATCCTTGGGGAATGGTTATCTAAACCAAGTGAATACTACTGTCAGAAACCGACTATAAATAAGGAGGCAGCCTGTCAGCATGTCGGGGATCGTGAAGTTACGAATGGCCAATGGGAACGATTTAATTATTATTTATATTGCCGACAGCACGGTGTCTGGTTAAAAGAAGTAACGGGAATCAATAATGAACATGATCTTACTAAATTAATTCAATATAACCCAATCAATAATATAACGGTAGATTTTCCCCCAACATTATTGCTTCATGGTGATCAAGATACAGATGTTCCCTACGAACAATCAGTATTAATGCACAAGAAGTTAAAGGAAAAGGGAGTAGCTACAAAGTTAATAACTATAAAAGGAGCGGATCATGTTTTTGATCATAACTTTAGTGAACTACAAGTTCAAAGCGCCTTTGAAAATGTGATTGATTTTTTAAGAACACATCTTTGTAAATGAGGTATCCTATGAGGCATCAATTAAAAGGCATTGTATTTGATATGGATAATACGATTTTAAGCTCAAAAATTGACTTCCAAGCCATGAAGTATGAAACCTATCATTTTCTCGTATCGAAAGAGATCCTACCCGCTGGATATAATCTTGATTACCATACAACATCAACAATTGTTGAGGAAGCAATACAAACGAATCGAATGACTGAAGAGTTACTGAATGAAATGTGGGATATTGCGAAGAAGCATGAAGTGTGTGGAATGCAGGGGGCTGATTTGGAGCCCGGTGCAGTGGAGATCCTTAATAAACTTCAAGGTAGATATCACCTTGCAATTGTAACAAATAATTCTGTTGAAGCTGCAGAAATCGCATTAAGAGATAATGGTATTTATGAATATTTTGATTTCATTATTGGTAGGGAGTTAATGAAATCATTGAAGCCTTCACCGGATGGATATTTGCGAGTGTTGGATGAATTTAAGAACTCAGCGAATGAATGGCTCTCTATAGGCGATTCATGGATAGATGGAAAGGCATCTATTAGCGCAGGGATAAGGTTTATAGCTTATCGATCCGATAAAGAAATGTTGAAGCAGATGAAGGTGAACCCGACTGCAGAACTGTCCGATCTCTTGGAATTGATGAGTCTGATTGAGCAAATCGAAGAAGGTTCAGTGTGAAAACTTGTGCAAGAGCTACTAAATATGATAGGAGGAGGATATGATTTGACCTTAGAGTACTTAATGAGATCGAAAAACATTCAATTTAGGAGAGCCAGAATAGAGGACTTAGACTTCATTATCTCATTAGAAAAACATCCAGATAGCAAGAAATATATTATTTCTTGGACCAGGGATAAACACCAGGATGCATTGGGAAGCGATGATTTTATATATATGATTGTAGAGAACTCAAATAGTCAGAAGATTGGGTATTTCATATTATCAGGACTATCCAATCAAAATGGTTGTATTGAATTAGTTAGAATTAATATAGGTGAAAAGGGTAAAGGTTATGGGAAGGAAACAATGAAGCTGATACAAGAATACGTGTTTAATCATCTTAAAGCGCATAGGCTTTGGTTGGATGTTAAAGAACATAATAATAGAGCAAGACACGTATATGAGTGGGCCGGATTTAAGGTAGAAGGCTTGTTAAGGGAATGTATTAAATCAGAAGAAAATTATGAGTCCTTGGTGATAATGGGAATGTTGAAGAATGAATATAGAGGAAGACTTTCGGCTTCGATCCTTAGTTAGTTTCATTATAATGTGTGGAGGTATTTTGTCTCCGACAGGACTTGCACCTAAATGGATATATTTTATTACGTTTTTACCAGGTAGTATCTTATTCTTGATAATATGTTGGTATGAGTTGAAGAAATTTAAAGATTCTAAATGAATAGAAAATCTCAAAAAATGCAACGGTAACTAGTTGTCAGACTCGTTTTTTAAACGTATATTATTAAAGATTTTGAAGTAGGCCCCGACACCATATAACATCGTTACTAGCATCGCAATGTACGTTGCTCGATTTTATTTAACTCTTGGAGGCATTGATGTTAAGACAATTTGCTATTTTAAAACAAGATGTAGAACCAAAAACAAAGCATTTTATTGGGTTTCCACCAGAAATAAGTGGAGATTCAAGTAGTGCTAGATCGCTCCCAAATGCAAAATTCGTATTGCTGATAGAAAAATCTGATGGATTTAGCTTATATAGATATGATGTAGATGGGAATTTCGCAGGTGATACGTTTCACGGTACTATTCCAAATGCCAAGGGACAAGCGAAATTTGAATATAATATTAAAAGTGAATCCCAATGGATCAGTATTCCAAAAGATGAGAAGAGCGAAATAAATTATGTAATTCGTTATTATAAAGCACGGGAACAAAGAAGAGCACAAAAAAAAGAACAAGACGAAAATAATATAATTGATAACTAAGCGCATCGCACCCGGCAACTTTGTCGCCTTAAGTCGGTGGCGTTATACGCAATTGCTGGAAACCGAAAAAGGTAACGTCATAAGTTTGCATCTGGAGGGAGTAATAAAATGGACATCACGTTAATCAAATCAGGCCTTAATGAAGCAACGATGATTCACGAAATGCAAATCAAAGCATTTATGCCGCTGTTACATAAATATCAAGATTATGAAACCAGCCCTGCTTATGAATCTGTGGAACGAATAATTGATCGATTAAATCAATCGTTTACGGATTATTACATTATAAAAAGTTCAAATATTTCAATAGGTGCAATTAGAATTGTAAGGAAAGAGAATAAAATCTATCGCGTCAGCCCAATATTTATTTTGCCTGAGCATCAAGGGAAAGGAATTGCACACAAGGTATTTTCTATAATCGAAGATATATACAACGATGCGCGAATTTGGGAATTGGATACCATATTACAAGAGCAGGGGAATTGTTATCTCTATGAAAAATTAGGTTATCAAAAGACAGGGGAATTAGTGCAAATTAACGATAAAATGACAATTGTGTTTTACGAAAAACGTTTGATTTAGCATTAAGACGCAACATCAACAAAAGCCCCAGCCTGAAGAGCTATCTAAGGCTGGGGCTTTTCGTGAATAGATGTACATTATCGGAAATTAATACGTGAGGAAGTGAAAGAGGGATTCGAAAGTTCAACTTGACACTGTAAAGATTGTTTATTATGATCTTTACAGTGTCAAGTTATATGAAAGGAAGTATATATCAAATGAAAGAAAAACCATATCATCACGGTGATTTGCGAAATAAACTTATCGAAGCTGGTATAGGGCTTATTAATGAAGATGGGTTAAAAGGTTTTTCCCTGCGTAAGGTCGCAGCGAAATGCAACGTCAGTCATGCCGCACCATACAGTCATTTTAAAGATATAGACGAGCTGATATATGCTATGGGCGAGCATGTAACGGAGCGATTTATGGATAAGATGCGTACATCAATTCGTGGACAGGAAAACAGTCTCGAAGCAACCTCGCTGCTAGGGCAGGCTTATATTTCTTTTTTTATTGAAAATCCGCAATATTTTCAGTTTCTTTTCTATCACTCAGGATTAACCATTGATTTGGACAATGATAACGCCAATGATTATCCGCCATTTGCTTTATTCAGGACAACGGCGTATCAAATGTTTCACAGCATAGGATTGCCAGAGGAAGCTTATTCCGAAAAATTGATTGTTCTTTGGTCAATGGTACACGGCATAGCCTCACTGCTTACCAATCAGGGTATCCGATATTCCGGGGACTGGATTCATGTTTTTATAAACAATTGTATTAAGGAGATAGAATGATGAAAATGATTATACATGATTTGAATCAACAAGAATTCATAGCGCTGTATGATAACCAAAATACACAAAATACAGACGTAACGGTTATATCAGATAATGGAACAATCCGTAAATGCATTGGTTGCTTCGGATGCTGGGTCAGAACACCGGGAGAATGCGTTATAAAGGATGGTTATGACAATATGGGCGAACTTCTTTCAAAATGCCATGAGCTGGTTATCATTAGTAAATGTGTTTATGGGAGCTACAGCCCCTTTGTGTGCAATATTGTGGATAGGAGCTTACCATATCTTCTGCCTTATTTTGCAATCAAAAATGGAGAAACCCATCACCGATTCCGGTATGATAACAAATTCACTCTATCGGTTCATTTTTATGGCAGTGACATAACCAACGCAGAAAAGGAAACCGCACAAGCTCTGGTTGCGGCGAATAGCGTGAACTTAAATTCCATAGGAAACAAGATGTATTTCCATAACAGCTTGCAAACAATCAAGGGGGTTATATAATGAGAATCGCTATGATAAATGGAAGCCCCAAGTTAGGAAAGAGCAATTCGGGCAGGATGCTCAAAGCACTTGAACCCTTAATAATTTCCGAGCATGAAATAACACACTATAACATGAATAAAAAACCGCTTACCGATAAGCAATACATCGAGCTTTGCCACATGGATACATTAATTTTTGCATTTCCTCTATACTTCGATGCAATACCGTCGCATTTATTAGGGATGCTGACTACTCTTGAAGGGTATATGAAAGCAGAACGGAAAAAGGAAATTTACGTTTATGCTCTTGTAAACAATGGATTTTATGAGGGGAAGCAAACTTGCATTGCTCTTGAAATCATCAAAAATTGGTGCATACGATCCGGCCTTCATTTTGGACAAGGAATCGGGCAAGGCGCTGGTGAAATGATGGGTTTTATCGAAAAGGTACCACTTGGCCAGGGCCCTTTAAAAAATCTAGGAAGGGCAATGGAGAGACTGGCAAAAAATATACATTCGCAGGGGAGTGATGATTCCTTGCTGTTCAGTCCAAATTTCCCACGCTTTGCCTGGCGATTTGCAGCGACACACTCTTTTTGGCATGCAAAAGCTAAAAAGAATGGTCTGAAGAAGAAAGATATTATGAAAAGGCTTTAAGAAAGCACTGTTCCCCCTGCGCTAATCAATTCGGAACAGCATTTCTATGTTTATGGATGTATCAGAAATCCAAATCGAAAAGACAAAGTGAAGACGTCAGCCTGTAGACGTGCTGACGTCTTGTGCGTGTCTATGAATTGCAATACTCAAACTCGTTGTCGAGCGCGTCGAAACTAATCTCCTGTTTTAACACCTGTTCTAATTCAACGTTTGAGATTAACCCTTCCAGTGGCAATTCGTGCCCAGTTGAGGTCGTTTCTATGTATTCAAAAACATCTCTAGCATATATTTCTTCCAACTTTTCAACTTGACTATGCTTCAAATACTTTCGGTGTGTTCTTAATAGGTTGGCAGAATTGACTTTTAAATCGCCACTTGCTGTATGGGAATACTTCATATTCGTTAAATCTTCAAGCAAGTCCCGAAAAATAAAATCCTGTAAATTTTTCGCCAAAACAACAGCGGTAATATCATCGTGATAAACCAACGTAACAGGTACATCCTCACCGTTTTGTCTATCAAATTGGAACACATACAAATCTCCGTTTTTTTGTCGACCAAATGGAACAAACTGAAACTCTGGTTTCGTCTGACGATAATCGTCAGGGTCTTTGAATGCTTCGATTTCTTCAACGATGCTGTTCCATTTCAGCAACTCAAAGTCAAAGCCGAAAAACAGCATAGGCGGGTTTTGGGCTAATTTGGCATAATACTTTGCGTTCCAATCCTGCCCATATTCTCCGCCCGAATCCAACATACCGTCTAAATACAACTGTCTATATAGTTTCGGGTACGTAAAATTGTACTTCTGTTCAATTTGCTCTAATTCGTTCATACTATCCTCCCAAAACCACGCTATTTGCTATCAGTATAGCAAACGCGAACTTGTTATTAAATACCACAGAAAAACATTGTGCCGATTGCATGGAAAGGAGCGCGACCGTGGCTATCAGCCATCACAGTATGAAAATCATCAGCCGCGGCAACGTTATCGGAAATTAAGTGGCGTTACCAAACGAAGTAATAATTGACGTTCAAGGAGTCTAAGGATTAATTTCTATTTCGAGTTCAGAGTCCCTTTGAATACTAAAGGAAGATCAACGCTCGCTGTGGGTTTTCGTTAGATTCAAATCGTCTTTCAAGTGAGATGGGGTTGAAAATGATGAAGGCAAATCAAGATCAGCGCATTCCCTATGCAGTTTTCGAGAATGAAACTCAATTACCTATACTGGATATTACTCATCCCCTTTTCAACGCAAGTATTGATGAACAGGCGTATCATTTGAACTGTCTCAAGTCAGCCCGGAGTATTGAATCATTAAAGAAGATGCCTCGCTTTATTCAGAACATATTTGTGAAAATGTCGAGTGTTGACAATTCATATCTTAGCGGTATGCGTACCCTGGTGTACAAACTTGGTCCCGAGTTAAGCGGGGGGATAAAATTAGGCTTCCGGGACAAATGGGCGGTGAAGCAAACCTCTTTCATGGGGCTGCGGATCAGGCTGAGGGATCTTTGCCGGCACCAATCGAAAATTTTGCAGCCCCAACTCAAACAATTCCCTGAACGGAACCTTTGCTTCTTCAATATCGCTGGAGGTGCGGCAACCGACAGTATCAACACTCTGATTCTAATTCAGGAATCGGATCCGGAATTACTCAAGGGACGGAAGATTGAAATCAACATATTAGATATCGATACCTACGGACCCAATTTCGCAAAACGATGCATCGATGTTCTGAAGCAGCCGGGGGAACGCTTCTATGGTCTGGACATTACCCTCAATATCATTCATTATGACTGGAGCCAACCAGGGGAACTGCTGAAGTTGAGTTTGGAACGAGCTGGATGGATTCAGTTCTGTTCATCGGAGGGCGGGCTATTTGAGTAAGGTTCGGATTCAGATATCATTGAGAATCTAAACCATTTGTTTACCACCTCCCCAGCAGATGCCCGGGTCACGGGTTCCTTAATTTTCGATCGGGCGCATGTAAATCCGGGATACCTTGGATTTACAGAGTTTATTGGCGTGCAAATCCGCTATCTTGGGCTGGAGGGATTGCAGCGAATTTTAACTAAAACCTCGTGGGTTTTGGAAGAATTCCATGAAATTGAATCGATCTATATTCTATTTTCATTGAGGAAAGCGTGACTCACGATTGGTGCATTCGCCCCTCGATCCGGTTGGCGGCTGAAGAGTTTCCGACTGGCAACTGAGATGCAGAGAAGCGAGAGCAGCTGGACACATCGATTATCCTAAGATAGAAGCGCTATCCAAGGGAGATTGATGTCATGAATACTGATACCAGTGCAAGTGCATAAAAGAAGATTTAGAATATAAAAGAGAACATACATTCTTGTGGTGTGGTATAATTTCCCTGGATGAATTTACAAAGGGGAAAGAAAATGAGACTACAATTAATTTCTGAATTAGATGAATTTGTATCGTTCGTAGAATCTTTAGATAACGTAAAGGATGAAATATGGTTTTCACCCCTTGGTGAAGGGAAATGGAGAATTCATGATGTTATTACCCATATCATGAAATGGGATGATTATTTTAATAACGTCACATTCCCAAATTTATTAAAAAGTAAATCTCCTGAATTAAGAGAACATCCGGACTATTTAGGATTTAATGAACAATCCATTATTTATGGAGAGGGGAGAAATAAGAAAGAAATCATCGAAGAAACAATTAAGAATCGCCAAATAATGATAAATAATTTAATGAAGCTGGAAGATAATCAATTTTCTGTAGTTTACCCGGGAGATCGGGGATTCACTATTGGAACATACTTAACAGAATTCTTTATATCTCATGAAAGCTACCATATGAAACAAATTCAAGATTTTTTGATGACTAAACAGACAATGTAAGATCTTATTGAGGTTGATCCGAATCGGTTTCGGAGAAATGGGGTCAGCTAGACAAACCTGTGCCTAACCACGTCGCGGCCTGTCACTCCCTTAAGACCAGTGAGGGTTCGTAGATAAAAGAACGTTATAGGAAATCGGCGCAACAAATAAAAAATCGAATTCATCTATCCTTAGTGGTTATTAAACTAACGGGCATCTAGTTGAACAAGTTGGAAATTTAACATTTTAAAGTAAGAGCATTTCTTTGTAGTGAGAAATGCTCTTTATTTTTGTAAAATTGCACAACAATAAAAATTCAATAAATATCAATATTTATTTATTGTAAAACGATATATTTAATAATAAAGTTACTATGTCATTAAATCAAGTGAGGTGCTTTTTTTTTGAAAAAAGTAGCGACGTTCTTTTTAAAGTTAGCTGTTATTCTTATTGGAATCCCCGTTCTTGCGTTTTGTATATTTTTGGCTCCTAAAATCGGAGTTTTTGCTGGGAAATTGTATCCAGATATTGCTTATCTAAAATCTCTCGTTTTAATTTTGTTGTATGGAGCGGCTGTGCCTTTTTACTTTGCTCTCTATCAGGCTTTTAACCTTTTGCGATACATTGACGAGAACACAGCGTTCTCGGATTTATCTATAAAGGCGTTAAAGAACATAAAGTGTTGTGCAATAACAATAAGTGGTTGGTACGTATTAGGTATGCCGCTCTTTCATTTTATAGGGGAGAAAGTTGACCCTCCTATCGGATTTGTGGGACTCATCATCATTTTTGGTTCGTTGGTTATCGCCATTTTTGCAGCTGTTCTCCAAAGACTTTTACAAGAAGCGATTAATATAAAATCAGAAAATGATTTGACGGTCTGAGGTGGAGGATATGGCAATTGTTGTTAATATTGATGTGATGTTAGCAAAACGAAAAATGAGTGTAACGGAGCTTTCAGAAAGGGTTGGAATTACTATAGCGAATATTTCCATTCTGAAGAACGGAAAAGCAAAAGCGGTTCGTTTTTCAACATTAGAAGCGATATGTAAGACTTTGGATTGTCAGCCAGGCGATATTTTGGAGTACAAAAGCGATAAGGACTCTCAATAAGAATATACAACAAATTTTTATTTAACTAACGGGCAGGATGTTAGGAATATCTTCAAAAATATAGTAAGGTGGAATAGCACCATCGCAATTCCAAGATGTGGTATGCTTTATTGAGGATTCATAAAGGCATCATTCTATTTATAAAAGGAGACTGCTGACAGTACACTTTAGAAAAAGAGCCTTTCGGCTCTTAAGGTAGAATGGATGTATTCGTGGAATAATAGATTGATTCCTTGCGAAGAATAATTATATTTGGAGGTAAGTAAGATGTCTCTAATAGATGAATTACATAAAACAATAGAGGGTTTATTAGCTGAGAAAGTTGTTGATGAGGATATTGAGTATTTCGAAGAGTACAAGTAGATAACAGGAGTAACAGATAAACAATTTGACGACTTTGAAAGAGATTTTAGCATTTCATTACCAACGGATTTTAAGGCGTTTTATAAAATTAAAGATGGTAGCGGCTATCCTCTTAATCTTTTGTATACTTCATATAAAGATAGTTGTATTCCATTTACATTGCTTTCCTTTGACGATATTAGAGATACCAAGAAATTTTTCTGCGATCGCGATAATTTAATGAGTGAGTATTACAGCGATAAGGAAATTAGTAAGCTTGATCCTCGTATTAAGCCATATTTATTTAACAAGCGTTGGTTTCCTTTTGCACAGGTTGTAGGAGGGTCATTGTATCTAATGTTAGACTTTGACCCGACAGAACATGGTACAGTTGGGCAAGTTATCTTTTATGTACATGACCCTGATTTTGTTTATTTTATAGCTCCAACATTTTCAGAACTTTTAGAAGATACTATTCAAAATCTTGAAGATGATTGGTATGAAGAATGCCTATGAAAAATAACCTCTGAGTCCGATCGGTGTCAAATACTTTATTTTCTGTTGACTGTAGCGCCCAACTTAAGGCGTGAGAGAAAAGAAATAAAATTCCCCTTTCTTGTTGATCTTGCCTACGATTGTAGGCTGTTTATCTTTCTTGAATGTATATTCATTCAATTTAACAGTAACTTTATATCCGGCCAAATTGACAATGAATATGGATTTAACTTTACCGCTTGCTGCAGAAATCGCTTGTTTTGGGGTATATTTAGGCTTGGCAAAGGATTTGGCAAAATCTTTGTCACTCTTCCAATCCGTATAAATCGTCTTTGATTTGATAATAGATAATTGCATTTTTCACTCGTTGTTTTTTCTTATCGTAACGAACAGTGAACCTTGCAGCAGGCTGGGACAACTCTCCTTTTGGGCATAACTTTGATTTCAAGTGTATGTAGGTGAAGTAGTGGAAAAATTTTGATTTCCGTGTAATTATGAAAGTGGATAACATCTTCTAGCAGCCGGAGGAGCGTATATTATCCAAGATTAAGATAATGAAGAAAAGGGGAGCATTTATGATAGCACTTAAGGAAATAGATCGAAGTAATTTTTTTGAAGTCATTAAATTGAGTGTCGCTGATGAACAAAGTGAGTTTGTAGCGACAAATTTGTTTTCGCTCGCACAGGCTAAGGCATTCCCAGAGTGTGTCTGCTTGGCTATTTATCATGATGAAGTTCTAGTGGGATTTACGATGTATTGTATAGATGAAGAAGATCATGAATATTGGATTTATCGGTTAATGATAGATACTAAGTATCAATCAAAAGGTTATGGGAAGGCTGCTATGGAACTGCTTATTGAAAGGATTAAAGAAGACAGACAGCATCGGGTTATATACATAAGCTTTGAACCAGAGAATGTTTGGGCAAAACAGCTATATGGAAAATTAGGATTTACAGAAGATGGCCGAGTAATAGATGGGGAAATCGTTTATAAACTGGAGTATTAAGCACAATCAAGAGATAGACAAAATAGGGTAGCAAGAGCGCAGTTTGAAACTGAAATAATTTTTATGGGTGATTTAATGAAGTATTCAAAATTCTACTTGGATCAATTTTTCAATTCGATAAATGAATATCAGTCAAAAGTTGAATTATTAATCTTAGCAAATTCATTTGTGCAAAAGACTGAGAACATTAGATGGGTTATGGCGTTAAACCAATTAATGAATTGGCAATCGATGTCTGAAAGATCTGGGGTTTGGACTTACTATGAAGTGTTAGAAATAGACTCGGCAAATGTGCTGATAAGTATTCTTCGAGAATACGATGAAAGAATTATTTTAGAGAATTATTGTAAAGGTATAGATAATTATCTTAATGAAGAGATAATGAACGAAGTTGATAATTGGATTGGATGTAATGAAACAGAAATCGATAGATTTATTGAACATATATTTCTAATGCATAGAGATTGGTTTTATAACTATTCGGCGGTCACTCCGTGATTCTAGGAAGATGGGGCGTCACGTTATCGGATATCTTCGTAAAGGCATATTAAAGGGGATGGCTATTTAAGATGAGTTCGAGACCAGTGATTATTGAAGATTATAATGATGCATGGCCTGTTATGTTTGATGAATTGAAAGATATATTAGAAAATAAATTAGGAGAGTTAGCTTTAACCATAGAGCATGTTGGAAGTACCTCTGTACCTGGCCTTTTAGCCAAACCAATTCTTGATATAGATATTGTAATAGACTCAATGACATTACTTCCTCAAGTAATTGGAAAGTTGAGTGAATTAGGTTACTTTCATGAGGGTAATTTAGGGGTAGAGAACAGGGAGGCTTTTGCAAGAACTGATGACATAGTTCCCTATAATGGAGAGATGAATCAAAAGCCGAAACATCATCTTTATGTTTGCAACAAGGAAAGTGAAGCATTAAAGAAGCACATAACATTTAGAGACATATTAAGACAACACCCGGATTTAGTAACCGCTTACTCATCTTTAAAGATAGAACTTGCAGAGAAATTTACGAATAACCGTACAGCATATACGGATGGGAAAACCCATTTTGTAAATACTGTTTTGGACGAATACAAGAGTATTTTGTAGGTGACTAAACCAGGAACTTCTCATAACACCGGGTTCACATATTGGGACCACTGTGCATTGGTTGTCAGATGTATAATCATGGAAGAGGCTCAGACAACAAACGACCCAGCCTAAGATAAGAGCTATCTAAGGCTGGGTCGTTTCGTGAATACAAGAACGTTTTACGCAATATTGCCAACTCATGTACATAACAAGGGAGCTAACTTGGTCAAGGTAGAACGGCTGACCTATTTGAATATAAACAAGACAAAATCATTAAAACACCAGTAGCCTATGAATTAACTTATTTAGACGTATTTAGCTCACAATCTTGCGAGGCAAAGTTAAGTCCGTCGGACTTGGATTTAAGCCTCTCGGCTTCGTAGATACAAGGACGATAGGCGAAGTATTTTTGAAGAAAGGAAAATCAATCGATGAATATTAGAGGCGTTATTCTTGAAGGATATTCAAACGCGGGTAAGACTTCGCTGCTCAAAGCGATAAAACAATCTCAAGCACTCGATGAATCAGCGGAGTTGAGTGTCGTAATACTTGGGGAGCATTACTCTCAGATTCTGAATAATGTTCAAGGCGAATTTGTTCGATTATCAAGGGGCCAGCATCTCGAACTTTTGCGAAATAGAGTTGGTATGCTAAAGAATCTTAATGATTGGGCAGTATATTTGGGGCCAGGGAAAAGAAAATCAAGAGGCCTTTTCTTTATTTTAGAACGGTTCCATCTAAATCACCGAGTCGCATTCTCGGATTCAGACGATGCAGAAATAACAAGTATAGAGCATGATTTAATCAAATTAGGAGCTAGGTGTTTATTGCTGACTATTTCCGACGAAATAGTCGAGGAAAGAATAAAAAGTAGAAACCCTGAGGTTTGGATGAACAAATCAAGGGAAGAAATCGATCTGGAATGTAAAGAATTGATTGATACGCAAAATAGTCTTAGGATTCAAGCGTACAAATCAATGGTACCGACAATTGAAATAAATACGGATAATAAAGAATGGGACAAGTATGCAGGATTAATCATGGAAGACAATGACTTCACCTAACAAAGTAGTCTCGAATACAAAGGAGAATAAATGAATGACGATCGTTGGTCTTCTTGGGACGATTCATAATGAAGAAATTAGTAACCGAGTGAATTGCACTTTAAGCCTATATAGGGACATAAGAAAGGATGATCTATCATGACAATCACATTGGGTAACAAGATTGGTGAAGGAGGCTGCTCTGAGGTTTTTGATATAGGGAACAATCAAATCATTAAACTTGCCAAGGAAAATACGAGTATTGAAGCTGCAAAGAGGGAATATCTCAATAATTCCATCGCCTGGGAATGTGGTCTCTCTGTGCCTCAACCTTTTGATTTAACAGAAGTGGATGGCAGACCAGGGATTATAGTTGAGCATATTATTGGTGAGACAATGATGGAACGTATTATTAAAAGTGCTATCAAGAACGATGAAATTATCCAGGATGATATTCGACTGACAGCCCAACAATTGTATAACGTACACAAAACTTTATTTGCCGGGCACGAATTACCGAATCAAAAAAACGTTATTAAATCGCACATTTTGAGTGTGAACTACTTAACAGCGCATGAGAAAGAAAGCGTAATCTCATTACTTGATTTTTTGCCAACCAGACAATGTATGTGTCATGGAGATCCGAATCCAGGAAATATAATGATTAAGAACGATGGGAAGGCTGTCTTGATAGACTGGAGTAATGCCACTGTTGGAAATCCTGAGGCTGATATAGCTGAATATATTCTTATGATTCGTTATGCGATTTTACCCCCTCATTTTCGTGAGGACATTAGACATGAATTTGAATTCATCCGAGAGAAATTAATTACTATTTTTATGGATGAATACACAAAATTATCAGGAATTGCTTATGATGAGGTTGTCCCATGGTTAACACCGATTGCTGCTAGGAAACTATCTGCTGATGCAATATCCGATTTGGAAAAAGAGAAGCTTCTTGAAGAGATTAGAAGGACTTTAATGGAGATAAAAGGGAAGCTCATTCAATAAAGATGCGACATAAGCTAGCACAGTATTCAAGCTGCTGAAGCCATATACCCTGCGGGGCTAAATGAAGAGGGGCCGGCAAAGTTTTGTCATCTAAACCTCATGGCTTCGTGAATACAATTACACGCTAGATGTAAGAACGGTAATAAAATGAAATATAAGATGATGAAAGGGGGAATAAGTATGACAACGTTAGGACTTATTAGACATGGGGTAACGGAATGGAATTATGAACATAGAGCTCAAGGCCAAACAGATATACCTTTAAATGATGAGGGACGCCAACAAGCTGAATTATTATCAAAGAGAATGAGTAACGAGGAATGGGATTATATTTATTCAAGTGATTTATCAAGAGCCCTTGAAACAGCTGAGATCATTGGGAAGATAAAAAATATTGAAGTAAAAACAGACCAACGATTAAGAGAAATGAATTGTGGACTTATAGAGGGCACTACAGAACAAGATCGAGTTAGTAGGTGGGGACACGGATGGTCCAAACTTGATCTTGGCATAGAATCAAAAGATGAAATCGTAACAAGAGGAATGCAGTGTCTTATGGACATTTCAGATAGACATCCTAACAAAAAAATATTGATAGTAAGTCATGGAGCATTAATTGGGCTGACTTTAAAGAAACTAATTCCGCATATTGATACAGAAGAACACCTTAATAATACTTCTGTTACCATTTTACATACGGGTCAAACTAGATGGGATTGTGAGCTATATAACTGTACGAAACACTTGAATATAGAACGTTACGAGTAGCAGTGCTCAATGAAAGAGGATACATCATATAACATTATATTCATGCAGCGGTTCTGTAGGCCCCTGAGCCTCCAGGAGGTAAGAAGCGAGGTGTTTGAGATTCTTTAAGCAGTACTTCGAATAATACTGGATCCGGGCAACTAAGTGACCAGGAGTGATACAAGGTGAAAGAAGAATGGGAAAGATCAAGTAAGAGTAGTATGCACATCGAATATGAGGCTCTAAATAGTATGATTAGCCAAGTTTTCAGAGGCAAGCGTCTCACCAAAGCTGAACGAACACAAACAGGACTTAGTAATGGTACCTATAAAGTGGAGATTGAAGGAACTACTACACCCTACTTTTTAAGGATCTTTGCTGGAGGTTCAGACGAAGCTTCAAAAGAAAAAGCAATCGCTGAGAGATTGCGCGGCGTCGTGCCAGTTGCCGATTATATATATCTGGATGTAAGCAGAAAGCTAATTGAATATGATTGGGCAATAATAGAGTGGAAAGAGGGAGTGTTACTGCGTGATCTTCTACATAGAGGAGATGAACGTCAGATTGCAAAAGTTGCGGAATCTGTCGGCAGTGTACTAGCTCGTATTCACTGTCATACATTTGAATGTCCAGGTTTTTTTGCAGGGGATCTTACCATCTCCACCCCATTTAACATGGATGAGAACGAATTTATCTCTTTTATTTCTGAAAGCTTGGATAGGGGGAAAACTGGGGAATGGCTGGGAGCGGAAGCAACGGAGAAGGTTCGATTATTCTGTGAGTCGCACCGTTCACTAATATCCGAAATTCATGAACCGCCAGTCCTCGTTCATTCGGACTTCAATGGTCTAAATCTTTTGGTGATTGAAAGGCCAGATGGGTTCGAAGTATCGGCGGTATTGGATTGGGAGTTCGCCTTCTCAGGAAGACGCTATGTTGATATCGGGAATATGCTTCGGTATGAACACGACAATTCCTTGTTCGAACGTCATTTTATAAAGGCATACCGGGGTTCAGGTGGATTCCTGCATGAGAATTGGGTTCTATTATCTAAGCTGGAGGATTTGATTGCCTTGTGTGATTTACTGAATCGTTCGACTTCGGAAATGCCGAACAGAATCGCGGATGTAAGGCAACTTATCATTAAGACTGTACAATAAAATTTGACTAGCGGAAACATGATAATAACTTCCCTAAAGGATTATACAACTTGTTTAAGGATGAATGAAAAGCCATTTGAAGAAAAACAGTTTAAAGACTTAGATTCAATAGCTCTTTTTATGCAGGCTATTAATGAATCGAACAAAATGAATGGAATTCTGGATTACATTAAAGCTTCCCAATACGGAACAAGGTTATGAAATCCCAGAGAACATAAGTAAAGATTTGAAAGACTTAATATACAAAAGGTGATGACAAGTGAGAAAAGCAACGGATGTAGAGGTTTCAAATCTGATTGAAATCTTTAGTGTATTGGAAGTTGAAGAAATTGAAAATCCAAATTCTTTATTTACAAACGTGGGGATTCTAGATGTGTACCCTAAATGCTTATCGATTGAAGATGCGGCCATGTTGATAGGCGCAGAACATAATGCTAGATATGAGCATAGATTTGTGGAGTTCTTTCAACGTTGTGTAGAAATGATTCCTGGATCAGTATATGTATTACAGCGTCCCATTTTTAGTGAACCAAAGCATTCTGAAAAAGCAATCTTCAGAATTGAAGAAAGTAATGATTTATTGAATATCCTTACTTTTATGACGAGAGAACAGTGTTTCTACAATATTTATTTTATTGAAGCCAAGACTGCAATTATAGGAAACTTTGATTTATCTTGGCCAATATACAGCAACTCAGATAATTATAATATATTCAATGAGGTAGCCAGAGATGTAAATTTATATATTAGAACTAGTTAAAGAGTTTATTACAGGAGGGTTTAGCAGCTCGTTTTATGAGAATATTACATGTTCATAAATTTAATATTATAGTACTACTCGTTTCAATGCTCGTATTATTATATGTAACTTATACTATTGTACCTTATGCCGATAATAATGGCTTTTTCAATGAGAATGAAATACCAAGAAATAAAGAAGTTTTTAAGTACGCAATATTATGTTACCCATTATTAATCAGCTATATTGTGTTTGTAATTCAGTTTTTTCGTAAGATTACATTCTTGATGAGTCTGAATTACCCCATAATCTTCGTTAATCTATATATTGGTCTGTTTCTTGGCTTACTAGTAATGGGTGGTGCAATATTATGGCTGATGGTATTTGCTTTTATTTTTGCACTGGTAGCACTATTCATACTTTTTGTATATGGCCTGTATAAAGATTATAAGTGCATTAAGAAATATAGAGATGAACTTAATAGATACAATTGAGGGAATCGACGATGTCTTATATAAGAGAACAGTGTAATCGTAGCCGTTCACAGCCTCTTGGCGCAGTGAATGCTTGAGAAGGTAACTGAAATTGTTGAAGATATAAGAATATTAATACCTGAACGAGGATGATGGATATGTTTATTGTCAAAGCATCGAACCAGCGGCATCAGTGGATATCAGGAATATTCAAAGAGGAACAAGAAGTTCTAAACTATATAGACTCGATACCAAATGATTTAAAAAACGATCAGATCATTATTGAGCTTCCGAATACGAATTATCCATTTTACATTATTGAAAAAGAGAATGAATTTGATTTCATAGAAGTAGAAGAGTTGTTACAGATGATTAATGGAATTGAGACAACAGAAGAAGAAAATAGAGTTTATTTCAATATTTTTGTAATAGAAACGGATTTTGTACCTAATAAGCCAGGGGCAGATTATATGGGGATAATTAAGCACGAACATGTTTTATTGGATGGTACAAGAGAAAGGGAAATGGTTTCTTAATACAAAGAGGTATCTTGTAAGTTGATAAGTGAATATGTGGAAGATCGAACCCTTCAAATTTGAAATAATTGGAGGTCATAGTTATGACAGCAGAAACATTAATTGATAACAAGTTTCTACCGTTAATTTCATATACAGAAGAAGCGGGGAAGAAGTTTGGATCTTCCGCTGCTTCGATAGTGATTATTCAGGACAACAAAGTGTTAACAGAATGGTATGCGGGACAGCATCATTTTAAGAAGGGAGCTCTCGTCGTATCATCTGATTCTATGTTTAACTTATATTCACTAAGAAAGACATATGTCGGACTTGCTACAGCAATCGCGGTTGTAGAGAGCAAGTTGTCCGTGGATTGTAAGGTTTCTGATGTGCTCACAAATACACCTGACTACGAGTTGGGCAGCACTACAATAAGAGATTTAGCAACCAAGTCAGGCGCTAAATATTTTGGGCCAAACCATATTGAGCGTGAGGAAGTAGCTTGCGACCTCATTAGAGAACTGACGGGATGTAATATTGCGGAACTGCTTACAGAACGTATATTCAAACCGATGGAGCTAACGGATACAGAATGGGTTTCGGTACCGAAAGAGAAATTAGTTTGTGATTTTCAAGCTGGAGACGGCTATGCGTCCGTTCGAATTGAGTCCAATGAGGGTCATGAAAGAAATCTGTATTCAAGTGCGAGAGACCTGGCACAGTGGGGAAATTTACATCTCAATAGAGGTTTCATCAATCATAGTCAGTTAATACCTGCTGATGTATTCACGCTCATTGAACAATTGCGGATGGATACGGAGGATAAGAAGCGTATTTTTGGATGGTACTATCAGGATAAGTGGTATTATGCATCGGGTGCAGCAGGTTGCCACTGTGTAGTTGTGCCAGAGTTTCAAGCGGTAGCGGTTCGAATGTTCAATAAATATACGGAGGACTACACGGAAGATCAGAATTCTTTTAATGAAATATTCTATAATTGCCTTCAAGGAGTCTAAACGAAAGTGAAACAATAAATGGTCGAGGGTGTGAATCATATGCAGAAAATACGGAGAACAAAAGTAGTAGAAGGTGTTACAGTTCCCGGGATCATAAATAATGGTGGTTCTTATTTTTATATTAATGTTGATGTGTATGAGGATGGGATGTCAAATTGCTGGGAACTTGTAGATTTGAATGGGCTTCAAGAAAAACTTCGTTCTGATTGGTTAACTCCAACAATCCCAGATCAGGAAGAACTCTCTATACATGGTCTAGGAATGTATATCGTTCAAGAAGCCGAATGGAAATTTGATAAGCCCGCATACTACAAGCACATAGAAAGCAAAATTAGAACGATTAATCCTAACTTCGAAAATATCTATGAAATCACTTCTTGGCAAAAACAATTGGCGGAGAAACGACGAATTACGTATTCGCCTACAGCTATTAATTATTATGTTGTTCGTGAAATGTTCTATGAAACAATAACTGGCGATGAGTTCTCTATCTTTATGAAGTATGAAGATAATAATTATTTGGTAAATCTGGTTGTTTACGAGAATGGGGCAGTGGTTTGCTATTTCCAGGGAAATGAAATGACTTATCGTTTAGAGGAGATTGCTGAACTTTTTAAAAATGGCACCTTCTTCACTGACTTTAATGAACCAACAACAATCATTTTATCTGATTTAGGTGAAGTAACGTTCTCACAAGCCATCTATCCAACAAATATCGAGGATAAATATACCGAGCTGATCGATATGTATAAAAAATGTAAAGGCGAGAAGACGTCTTTAGAAGAGTGCAGAGAAGCATATTATCAATATCTAGAGGATCCGATTGAGTTTTACCGCGAAAATTTAAAAGTAAAATATGAGCTTGTACCAGAGCATGAGAGAATGTTCTTAGGTGATATGGACAGTAAGGATTGGGATTATCGGAGAATCATCTACAGACCCGATGAGAAGCGTGAAGTGTAATTAATTTAAACCGGTACAAGCTATCGAAAAACTGCAAGTGAATCATACGAAGAGTATGAAAGAGTACATTTGTAGGGAGTTTATGCCTGAGAATGAGAAACTCGTATTCCTTCCTTCTGGATGGTTTTTGAGCAAAGCGGTAGGAAAATACAATCATCTAAATAAGGCGCTGAGTGATATGGATAAAGCATATGGAGGAATTGTATTTAATACAGAAGGTAAAGTGCTCATGCGGAGCCCGAAGAATCATTGGGGTGGATATGTATGGACATTTGCAAAGGGAGGCCCGGATGTAGAAGATATGACTCCCGAAGAAACAGCAAGAAGAGAGGTGCAAGAAGAAACGGGGTATGCATGTAAGATTATAGCTTCAGTTCCTGGGGAATATGAATCGGATACGTGTAGGACAATATATTTCATGATGGAACCAACAGGCATGGTGACGGAGCATGATGCTGAGACTCAAGAGGTACGCTGGGTTGATGTAGAAGAAGCATTTGAGATGATTCATCTGACAAAATCCATAAAAGGAAGAAACAGAGATAGAGGTGCTTTAGAAAGTGCAATAAGGGTGAGAGATGCTTTGAAAGGGTAAAGGAATTTTGTATCGTGATTCCCTATGACTACGCGTTTGGGTCTACCCTCCTTTGGATTAAGGATGTATAATCATGGAAGCAGCGCAGGGAAACAGCGCCCCAGCCTAAGATAAAAGCTATCTAGGGTTGGGGCGTTTCGCAAATTCAACCGTTTTATGAATGTATTGCTCCATAATGAATGCCCCGACTGTATAAAGCGTAGTGATTTCACTATAGGGCATTCAGTTTGACAGGAGTGAATGTTATTAATATTGGGGAATATTGGACCAGGGATCTAATCAGCAAGGATATTTTACGAAGCCACACAGCAGTGTGTTTCTTTAAGCTTCTTGGGTTGATGGTTACACTCATTAGGAAAAAACGGCAATTAAGAAACCAAAGAAAGACGGTAATGTTATGGCATTCTGTATTGAATTCAAATTACTTGAAATGAATGATAACAAAGCCATCTATGTATACGGGGATTGTTCAGAGAATTTTGAGGGGATATTTGAATTAGAGTTAGAAAAGTTATTCACTGGTGAGATTTCTAGTGATACGAGCATGACGCAAGTAGTGAAAGTAATTCGACCCTGTCTAAGTGATGGAGCTTATCAGCATAAAGCAAACAGGGCATTTAGTAAGATCTATAAGCATTTTAAAAAGACAGGAACCTATTTAATAGAAGGTGGCTATTATGCATAGCATAGAAGTAGGAAATTACTAATTTCACAAATTAGTACATCATAAGCCTAAGGAGATCATCATTATGATTCAGAACTTATATGAGACACATTTACAAGTGAAGAACCTGGATAAATCGATTGAATTCTATAAGAATCTAGGTCTTGAACTATCTTTACTCGATGGAGAAAGAAGAGTTGCCTTTTTTTATATTGGGAAGGATCGACAATTGCTTGGGCTTTGGGAAGTTCCGGAGATTAATGAGGTACAAAGAAGACATTTTGCATTCGGAACAGATGTGGAGTTATTAACAACAGCAATTGATTGGTTAAAGGAAAAAGGGATAGAGCCGATTCAAGCTCTTGGCAAAGAGCCAACGGAACCGATCGTACATACATGGATGCCAGCGGCAGCCATTTATTTTAATGATCCTGATCATAATGAACTTGAACTGATTGCATGGCTGCCAGATCAGCCTCAAGATATCGGATATGTGCCTTATTTAAGTAAATGGAATGAAATCGTGAAAGCAAGCAAGAGTAGTGGGAACTAGCTGTAATACAATAAATCCCGTAAGTATCATTCGAAGACGTCTTGTGAACAAAAGGGGAAAGTGATGAAAGATAAAATAGGAGCCGCTCGTAAAACGATCATCACTCTTAATTCTATTACATTGCTTACTCTTTTAAGTTCGACCTACAACTTTGTTCATTCTATTACGAGTGATTTTAAAATGATTCACTATAAGGGATCGATGATTACTGATGTTGTTTTTGAGAATTTACTTTTTCGTATACATACAGACTCCGAGATATTTAGTCGATTTTGTCACCCTATACTGATTATCCTAATTGGGATAGCGATAAATATAATATATTACATTGTTACAATTATAATTGAAGGTAAAAAGGCTCATACTGGATGAACTTAGGCCATTACCTCAGATACAAATAACGCCCCAGTCCGAGATGACAGCTATCAAAGGCTGGGTCGTGTTGTATCTATAGCACCAATAAAGTCAATTAAGAAGTGAGGCTGCTAATGGAAATAGTAGAGGCAGAAAATAGAGAAGATATACTGAGGTTAGTCGGTCACATATCTCCTCAAGCTAGAGAATTTGTGAGCGAAGCGTTTCGTGAGCAAGCTGTATCCGTCTTTCATTATAGTCGAACGGAAGAAGTTCATGGAGTATTTTGTGCAGCTGAGAATGATGATTGCACGATTGCGTATGTTTCCTTTCTAAAAATATCAATGAACGAATTAACCTTCATCCTAGGGTTAATTGATGCGACAATCCGGACGTTCTTGGAGGAAGGCGATGGAAAGGAACTTTGCTTCAATGTATATGGGGAAAATGAAGAGGTCATTGCGTTTATAAGAAGCATCGGATTTCAATCGGATATGGAAGGATATCATCTTAAATATACCAAGACAGAATTACCAACTATGCTGCCGTCACAATTGATCGGTTCTTATCTCATCCATAACAATTACATTCAAGACTTGGTAGTGAATCCAGATTACCAGAATTGTGGGTATGGCGGTGTGATATTGGTACACTGTGTTGCACATATGAGAGTGAACAAGGGGATAGATAACGTTTGTCTGCGTGTGGCGAAATCCAACAGGAGAGCTAAACGATTCTATGAACGAAATCACTTTGAAGAACTTGCCAGTTTTGCAGAGCATACTTACATTCCAGGTTAAGCAGAAACAATGTGCAACGTGATAAATTCTAGCTGAGGGAGCGTGTAGGATGGCGACTTGGGTTACGCATTTTAGAATTGCTGAAGCATTGATTAGTAGAGATCTACCGGTATTGATTTTCTAGTAGGGAATATCGGCCCAGACTGTGGGCTCATTGGAGAGGATGGAAAACCTTCACCCCCGAAGGAAATTACTCATTTTGAAATTAATCGTGTCATAACCGCCGAGTCATTTTATGAAAAGTATCTTGTAGATCATCCTATTGATATCTCATCCCCCAAGAGCTCCTATTATTTAGGCTATTATTTTCACTTGGTGACGGATGAAGAGTGGATCAAACTCACCAATCATAAGAAGAAGGAAGAGGTATTTCAATCCATAATAAATACCCCAGAATATACTCCATTAGTTAAGAAAGATTGGTACGGGCATGACTTCGTATATCTTAAAGAGAATAAAGAGAGTATTTTTTGGACTGACTTTCAGCATATAGATGAATATCCAGAGTATTTGAGCTTTTTTCCTGCAGGTCAAACGAGTCAGCAGATCAGAAATATAACGGAGTTTTATCATGAGAACTCAATTGCTGAAGATCATGAGTTTATCTTTCTGACACGAGAAGATATTGATGGGTTTGTGAATCATACCGTTCATTTGTTATGCGAAATTGTGAGTCAGAGGATGAATATGGGAGGCTGTATGTTATGAATAAGACATGGTCGAAGAGTATGCCTGCTGTTCAATTTCGAGTGGCAAGGCCCACCCATCAATTACAGAAGATTGTTGAATTCTACTCGGTAGGTCTTGGTCTCGAAGTTGTAGGTTCATTTGAAAATCATAATGGCTACGATGGCGTAATGATCGGTCTTCCTGATGTTCACTATCATTTGGAGTTTACGCAGGAAGTACATGCAGTGTCCGTACCGCCACCCTCTTCAGATAATTTACTGGTGTTCTATATACCAGACGTACAGGAACGGGATGATATCGTTTCTAGATTAGTCACTATGGGCTACCCTATTGTGGAACCAGAAAATCCTTATTGGCAGCAAAATGGGATAACCATTTGTGACCCAGATGGATGGAGAATTGTCTTGCAAAATACGACCGGGCTTTCATAAGGCGGATGGAAATGAGAGATGTGGTAATGATCAGATTAATTCCGACTACACGTGAGAATTGGAAAGATGCAGTAAACTTGCAAGTTCAAGCACATCAAAACCATTTTGTCCCATCAGTAGCGGTGTCTTTAGCCAAGGTACATATCCATCCAGATGGCGATGAATATCAATATCTACCATTTTGTGTGTATAATGCAGAGGGTCGATTAGTGGGCTTTGTCATGATTACGGTAGACGATACAACAACCCAATCCTATTGGCTAAATGGATTGATCATTGATAAAAATGAACAAGGTAAGGGATATGGAAAGGAAACGATCAATTCTGCAATTCGTTACATAAGAGAAAATTACTCGCAAAGCGTGTGTGTGAATCTAACGGTATGTGTAGATAATGTAGCAGCTAGAAAGCTGTATGAAAAGCTCGGGTTTTGTGAGACTAGGGTTGTATATGAGGATGAGATTGTTTATCGATTCACATTTTAATTACATCGATAGATAAATGAAGAAAACGTTGAACGAATCTAAGATGCGCTTAGAAATTGTGACGAAGTGAACAGTTAAATAGACTAGTGACATTTCGAGAGAAATGGGGCAGGAGAATGAATATACGAGTTCTTCAAGATAGTAATGCACAGGCCTATCAGGAGCTTAGATTAATAGGGTTGCGGACAAATCCTGAAGCATTTGGTTCTACTTATGAGCGGGAAGCGAAATTCACACTGGAAACGGTAATGGAGCGAGTCAAACCAAGTAAAGACAAATTTGTGATGGGTGCGTTTGATGACGAAGGATTGTTACTAGGAATAGCTGCGTTTGTACGAGAGAATGGGATGAAAACTGCCCACAAAGGAAATTTGTTCGGGATGTATGTGAGAGAAGAAATGCGTGGGAGCGGGGTTTCGAAAAACCTGCTGCTTGCTTTAATTGCGAGGGCGAGCGAAATCGATGGCGTAGAGCAGATCAATTTAACGGTGGTATCAAGCAATGAACCAGCTAAGAGGCTGTATTCCTCCGCCGGATTCCAAACCTACGGCATTGAGCGCCGCGCCTTAAAATATAATGGGCAATATTTCGATGAAGACTGGATGGTCTTGCAGCTGCCTTAAGAGTAACTAGCAACCGCTGTGAATGGCAAGCGAAATAATATTGTTCCTCATGTCGATCGGATGGTGACCATAACTTAGATGGAAGGTGTGAAGAGCATTGTTATTGGCGATTGGCATATCTCTGTTATTGACGTTCTCTTTCATAATCGTTCAAAGCTTATTAAAAGTAGTAACTCGAGTTGATGTCGAGAAATCAACAATCATTTTTTGGGGAATGACCGTAATTGTAGTATCCGTACTATCTCTATGGTATGGGGAGCAGTATATCTACAAAATACCAGAACGCGTCATGCCAGTGATGACATTATTCTTCATTGTTGCAATCGTAAATGTATTCTTGGCTCAAAGGTCAGGATATCGTCCGATCGGGATTTACGATACCATTCACTTTTGTTTAACTTACCCTCTGCTTGAAGAGATGGTATTTCGAGGATTAGTTCTTCCGCTATTAAGCAGCAGCTTGCCCACAAGCTCATCCTTAACCATAATGGGGTTATCTGTTACCCCTGCTGTTCTGATAACAGCTTTTCTTTTTGCCATCTGCCACCTTCAATATTATAGGTTGTCACGCATGAGTATCCGATTTATGCTATTTGCATTCTTTGGCGGTATTTTCTTCGGCATAATCGCTGATCATACCCATTCTATATGGTTGCCTCTTATGCTGCATATCGAGTTTAATGTACTAAGTGTCTATTTTAGCAGAAGAAGAATGTCGGTAGGCAGTTGAAAAGGAGAATGATAGATGATATACCCAGAACTTGAAACGGAAAGATTGGTGATGCGGGAATTAACTATGGAAGATGCGGATGCCGTATTTAGACACTTTTCCATCCCAGAGGTTCGAGATTTATGGAGATAATATTCAATCGCAGAGGCTACTTAAGAAAATGGGATTTGATCAAGCGAGTCAATTGAAGGACAATCTCATGTACTTTACATTAAGAGCAGCTATGGATTGATCCAAGGCGTAAGCTGTTGAAGTTCACTTAAGATGTGAGGAATATGCAGTAAAAATAGGAGTGATCCCTGATGAATCAGTTGGATAAGCGATACCCCATTGGTAGATTTGAGCACACCGGAGAGATTTCGTCTTCGCAACGTGCTCTTTGGATCAACGAGATTGAAGAGTTCCCTGTCAGACTGAAGGATGCCGTAAGAGACTTATCTGAAGAGCAGTTAGACCTGGAATATCGCGAAGGTGGATGGACAATACGCCAAGTTGTACACCATCTTGCAGATAGTCATATGAATAGTTTTATCAGATTCAAGCTTGCTCTAACGGAAGATACACCTGAGATTAAGCCCTATTATGAAGAACGATGGGCTGAACTGCTGGACTCGGTACATACAAATATCCAATTATCAATTCAGTTGCTCGAAGCATTGCATCAGAGATGGGTTGTGTTATTGCGATCGTTATCTGAGGCTGATTTTCAAAAACAGTTTTACCACCCGGGTTCCAAAGAAGTAATTCGATTAGATTATAATGTGGGATTGTACGCTTGGCATGGCAATCATCATATCGCCCATATTACCGCATTAAGAAAAATACAGAATATATAAGTGTACATGATGCAAGAAGATGAAACGTATCCAAGTAACCGTACTATCGGGTTATCGGGGTACGTTTTCTATTTGATAGAGGAAAATGAGAGTGAGGATCGAACATGTTCTATAGGAATATAATGGGTATCGATGGCCAGTGAGTGTTGCTACTTCATGGAGGAGAATATGGAACTGTTGGTTGTTGGTGATGTTCATGGTTCTCATCCAGACAGCGTGTTGTGGAATCAAGGGAAACTCAAGAATATTGGTAAATTGCAAATTATCGGACACACGCCTTGCAAGTCAGGGAAAGCGGAATTTGATCGCATAAGCAGCACGTTGAATATCGATACAGGGGCATATCGACCTGTTGGGCTTACAGCAGTCAAAGTGAACCAAAATGGCGAAATAGAAGAAATCATATACGAACCAACGCTCTCGATTGATGTGATGAGCGAGAAAGGTTGAAGGTGTAATCATGAATAGAACTGTAATGTTCCCCGATCCATCGCTGCATCCTGAGTGGATACAACCGCATAGCCCTGAGTGGTATGCAGAGCTGAATGATATCGTAGGAGAATACCAGTATCCGTGGAGATCAACCTTTGAAGAGCCAACAGCGGAGATGATTTATGAAAAGGAGATAATGTCGCATCTCACTAGTGATTCACGGATATTAGATGTTGGATGTGGGCATGGTGAATTTACTAGACGTTGGAATCATAGAGTGAAGGAAGCTGTTGGGATCGATAATCGAGAGAATTTTATCCGACAAGCGCGGCAGCTTAATGGAAGTGAATCGGTACATTTCATGCTTGTAAATGTGGAGGATGCATTGCTGCCCTTTGGAGACAACACGTTCGACCTCGTTTATACGAAGAAAGGGCCTTGGTTATACGAGGAGTCATCTCGAATTCTTAAGCCGAATGGGATGATGATGGGGTTATATCATGGAGGGACAGATGGTGGGCTTAGAAGCCTGTTCCCTGGATTGTTTACCCCGCTATCTTATGATCCTTACGATTTGGATGATTTGGTCACGAGATATCAGTTTCAGCGAACAGCCGGATTGACCGATTTTCAGGTTCAACTGGTTGAGGAAGTAGAGTATTTGACAAGGCCAGAAGATGTGCTCATAAAGAAGTGCTTTGGACAGAGGAAGGAAGTTCGTGAATATGTCTGGTCAGCTTGTCTTCGGGGCGTTGAACAGGTATTTGCAGAGCATGCAACTGACAAAGGATTAAGAGTAATCAATTTTCATTATGTAATTAAGGCAAGAAAATCGTGACAGGTAACTCTATTGACATGAATGGCAAGTATCATGACCAGCTGTTAGTTGGACAGAATGAAGTGGAGTATCGAGAGTGAAATAGGATGAAGAGTTTTATCTATATATGATGTATATGGCGATTGTATGGCAAACTCTTATTTTTAATCGATTCGTGAGAATCGATTTTTTTTGTTCTATTTTGTCCCACGCAATAAAATTCGATTTACATAAAATAAAAGGAGCGATAGCGATATTGTTCAATCGCTAGGTAGTAGATTCCTATTACATGGTACGTTTTCACAATCTATCAGGAACTACTTTCCTGAGGGAGGGAAGCTGGATGTCAAATCCCAATATACCGAACATTACACCCCAAATAAGTATTACTAGAGACGATGCAATCAATTTATTGCTTATTTCAATGGCTATGGAAGAACTCTCGCTTAGTCATCTAGTGAACGCGGAGGCAGAGAAAATTCAATATGTCCTTGGGACGCTTCCTGGGTTAGAAGCTCCTGCAACTATTAGCGATGTATTGCAAACCAATGCCAGCGTTCGCAGCGTGTTGGCGGCGACGATTCAAAAGGAATTGATTATTGAGGACAAATTGGAGCAGGTACTGAATGCGGCAGCCTCACCGCCAACGGGGGGAACGGGGGCTACTGGCCCAACAGGGCCAACCGGATTATCGCCTACCGGAGCTACCGGAAGCACTGGAGCTTCTGGAAGCACGGGAGCAACAGGCGAGACTGGTTCAGCGGGGGCATTGGGCCCGACAGGGCCAACTGGGCTAACCGGAGTGACAGGGGCAACTGGATTAACAGGTGGAACTGGAGCCACCGGGGCTGCGGGTACGGCTGGATCAACAGGCGAGACTGGCCCTACAGGGGCCATCGGAGCAACTGGTGCAGCTGGAGCAACGGGAACGACCGGGTCAACAGGTGTAACTGGAGCAACGGGAGATACGGGTGCAACCGGAGCAACAGGAGTCGCCGGTGCAACCGGAGAAACGGGAATTACCGGGCCGTGTCCGGTTTGTCCACCAGGGCCTACCGGAGCGACAGGACCTAATGGGGTTGGCGCTACAGGAGCAACGGGAGCGGCAGGTGTGACTGGAGCAGTCGGTGCGACTGGAAGCACCGGAGCCACCGGAGTAGCTGGAGCCACCGGAGGCTTGATTACGGTGAACAACGCCGACTTTGTCACTGTCGGAACACAAACGGTAGCGGACGGCGCTCCGCTTATATTAGAAACGAATTTAACTGTAAATGGTACATTAATCACACATGTACCTTTGACACCCACAATCGTACTTGCTCCAAATCATACGTACTTCGTTGATTACGAGACGCAGGCTACGACCGCCGGAACGACCGCATCCGCGACTCTGCAATTTAATGGAATTAATGTCATCGTCACGACTGCAAGTTACGATACCGTTGCAGGTGTAATCGTAGAGCTGTCCTCACACACGATCATTCAAACCGGGGGGACTCCAGGTACGTTAGAGCTTATCAATACGTCAGGTGTGGCAACGGATTTCACGAATGTGTCGATATCGGTAATTGCTATATTGTGATTTATAAGATGAGGCTCAGTATTTTCCCATATGCGAGCACATCGGATATGATGCTAGGTCTCTTACTATGGCACTTCATAAGGGGTGAGTGAAATGTCGCAAGCAAACATACCCAATATTACACCTACTATTTCGATTTCCAGGGATCAAATAATTCCTCTATTGCTCTCTTCGATCGCATTGGAGGAATTAGGGCTAAGTCATATTCTTAACGCTGAAGGCGAGAAAATTCAATTTGCATTGGGAACAATTCCAGGCTTGACCACAGTGCCTACAATTCCAGAACTGCTAGCGCTGAACAGCAGTACACTAGATACATTGAAAGTGGTCGTGCAGCAGGAAATTGTGTCACAGATGAAACTCGATAGAATTGTAGAGGGTCTTGTTCCCTTGCTAAGCTCTGGTGCTACGGGATCCATAGGACCTACAGGGGTTAATGGATCGACTGGTGCAACTGGGGTTACAGGTCCATCTGGAGCAACTGGGCTTACTGGCATCACAGGGCCTGTCGGTGCGACTGGAGCAACCGGAGCAACCGGTTCCTCTGGTGTAACCGGAGCAACCGGCACGATAGGTGCTACTGGGCCAACAGGCTCGACGGGAGCGACCGGAGCAACGGGCTCGATCGGAGCAACTGGCACTACAGGCGTGACAGGTGCAACTGGCTCTACTGGTCTAGCCGGATCAATCGGGCTCACTGGTAATACAGGAGCTGCAGGTCCAATCGGTCCTACTGGCCCTACCGGTATAACAGGCAACGCCGGCCCTGTGGGCCCTACAGGTATCTGCCCTACTGGCTGCCCAACGGGAGCGACAGGGGCAACGGGAATACCGGGGCCAACAGGAGCAACGGGAGCAACGGGTGTGACCGGAGCAGTGGGTTCCACTGGAGCCACCGGAGCGACCGGGGCAACAGGGGTAACAGGGGCGATGGCGCTCGCTACGGCGAATTTCGCGAGTATCATTACACCTGGACCTGCAGGTCCGGCGGGATTTTTGGAGTTCGCTACGGCAAGATTGCTGAGCGGCAGCTTAATCTCGTTCACTCCGGGTTCGAGCACGATATTGCTTCAACCCGATCATACGTACTATATCGTGGCACAAGTTGATATTGATGCGAGCAACCCTTCAGGAGGACTAGATGTGATTCTGACTTTTAATGGGGAAAGCATCCTAACGATATTTATGAGTACCGTTGCGGGGGATTTCGCAACGTTAAAGGGAAGCGTGATTGTGAATACACCATCGGGAGCACCGTCCAGCATCATGCTGTTCTCACGCTCCAACAGCAATCGAAACGTAAATATAAGCATTATTGCGCTAAATTAGCAATCTGATGATGTCAGCAAGGGAGTGAGAAATCGTGTCGCAAGCCAATATCCCTAATATTACGCCGAATATTTCTGTGTCGACGAACGAAGCGGTGAATTTGCTGTTAGCCTCAATAGCGTTAGAGGAGTTAGGACTAAGCCACATTGTTAATGCGGAGGCAGAAAAGCTCCAATTCACGCTAGGAACGCTGCCGGGATTAACTACGCCTGCTACAGTGAGTGATGTACTGGCAGTAAACGACAGTATCGTGAATACGTTGCGAGAAGCGATTAAGCTCGAATTCGTGCTTAATAACAAGCTGGAAGAGGTGCTGCAGATACCAGTCGGTACAAGAGGGCCAACCGGAGCAACCGGAGCAGCGGGCGCGACGGGTTCTACTGGCGCAACCGGAGCTACTGGTCCTACTGGGTCAATGGGAGTGCCCGGAGCGACGGGAGCAACGGGCGATACCGGAGCAGCTGGCATTGCTGGCTCGACAGGCTCAACTGGAGCTACTGGCAGTACGGGGGCGGGAGGCGCTGCAGGAGCAGCTGGTTCTACTGGGGTAACCGGAGCAACTGGACTTCCTGGCAGCACAGGCTCAACGGGGCCAACAGGAGCAACCGGAGCAACTGGCGCACAAGGTGCCGTAGGTATCACAGGTAGTACAGGCTCAACTGGCGGTACAGGCGCGATTGGAGCGACAGGAGCCACTGGGCCAACCGGAGTGTGCCCTTGTGTTACTGGGCCAACCGGAGCGACTGGGGCAAGTGTAACTGGAGCAACTGGAGCGACAGGGGCGACCGGAACAACGGGAAGTACCGGGGCAACAGGGGCAACTGGAGCAGCCGGAGCGACCGGAGCAACCGGAGTGCAGATCACGGCGAACAACGCATTCATCCGTTCCCCTGGTTCTATTCTGGTTGCGTCTGGCAGCGCAATTCCATTCGAGGAGAATTTCACGTTGAACGGCACCTCCATTACGCATACTCCTGCCTCGACGGATATCGTGTTGGCACCGAATCAAACCTATTATATTGCTTACCGGACGAAGGCAGAGCTGCTCACAGCGGGTAACATTACCGCACATGTTGCTCTGCAATTGGATGGAACAACGATTCCGGGAACAGATTCACAGATGCAGTCCTTGCCAGGAGCTTCTCAAGCCATTACGTCATTATTATCGAATACGATCATTAATACAGGAGCTAGTTCAAGTATTCTGACTTTAGTTAATCTTGAACCCAATGATAGAACCTTCGACCAGACGTCGATTACGATCATTAAGCTACAGTAGCAGCTGGGGGCGAATAGAGATGGGAAGCAGTGCGAATTTCGGTTGTTCGGCCGGCTGTGGATCGATTCCGGTCAATGGCGCCCCTGCGATGTTATCAGTCATTGTCCAGAACGGTACCTCCATACGACTGCAAGGAATGACAAACATTCTTCTTGATGCGAGTAAAGCGTATTTAGTCGAATATAATGCTGATTTTACCACGGCATCGAGCAACCATATCATCGCTACAGAGCTTAGATTGAACGGAAAGCTAATACCAGGGTCGCAGAGCTTCTCATTTCCTACCACAATTCCATTCGGACAAAATACGCCTACTGCGAATGCGACCGGAGGAGCTATTTTCAACACTCCTTCCAGTCCGAACCCGAGTATTTTGCAGCTGATTGGCTTTTCACCAGTTGAAGCTTCTGGATCGAATTTTAGCGGCGTTAACATACGTGTGACGGAAATCGACAATTTTTCATCTGCTGGGGTGACAAGGAATAACGCTGCAATTTTTAGCTATGGCTATGAAAATGTAGGGCCGGTTTCACCGGTTCCCTTCTTAGCGGCGAAGGTGACGAATGGCAGCGGCATAACGTTCTCTACGAACAATCGAACAGTGATTGATTTGGCTCCGAATGCAACCTACTTTGCATCCTATAGCTTCATCGAGAGTCCATTAATGGCTAACTTGTCTGTCCTTGTTCAGTTGACATTGAACGGGATTCCATTGGATCAGAGCTTATCGGTCGCCCCATCATTAGCGGACGGAGTATCCCGATCAGGTGGAGCGGGCAGCGCCGTATTCAATACAGGGCCAGGAACTAATAAACTGCAGCTTATGAATATGAATGTACAGGAGATTAAGTTTGTCTCTGCGAATGTAAATATTATTCAAGTTGGTTAGCAAATTGCAAATGCCACATCAGTAGTTTTTATTACTCTTGTGGGATAATTTCTGGAATAGAACAAGGTTGAGTTTAAGTGGGATGTTCCCTCTGAGCTCGACCTTGTTCTTTTTGTTGCCGCATGGGTATACCTCTTATTTTTGACGTGAGATCGAGGTCATGGAAGCAAGTGGTCTCCCGCAACAAGTATTGTCATGTTGGATGGAATCGTGTTGGCGAATATTGGCAAGGTAAATATAATAGAGACAAGGATATTCGTTGATGAGAGGAGGGGAAGAATGCGCACGATAAAAATCATTGTTGCGGCTATGTTCCTCGTCATTACCTCATGCACCTTTCTGAAATATGATCAGCTCTTTATTGTTCAGCAAGGCGATACAGCAGACGTTCCATTTCAGGAAAAGAAGAATGGCAGAGTTACCGTTGTTTACAATGGATCTACTGTAGATTTTGTTGTGTCGGCCAGAGGACTTCAGGCAGGGAAGGGATATAACATATCGGTAGCAGATGCCAATGAGAAAGGGGTAATGTTTGGCCCGAAAGAAAATGTAGTGATACGGCTAGGAACCATCGAAGATGAAACGATATTTAAGTCGAATGGAAAAGGGAATCTGTTTGTTTCCATGATCAATCCCGTTCGAATTGCTGAGGCCCGAGAAATGGTGCTGCAGATTAAGGCTGTAGATGGAACAGAAGTCATAAAGTCCCGCCCATTTCGGTTGGAGAATTGAGTGACTATAGCTCAGGATAGTTGAGGGCGGGGGATTGGAAATTCTAGAGGTAAGATACATCAGTTCGGAGTGAGGGGAGTGGCGACATGAATCAAGTTGTTGTGACTAGAGCTGCCCAAGCTGAAAAGAAGCGAATACAACAGCTAATCCAGTTCTATATTTATGATTTTACTGAATATACTGGTGCGCCATTCAAGAAGATGGTACGTATCGTCCGATGCCAGACATCGATAAGTATTGGGCTGATCCCATAAGGCATCATCCTTACCTCATTACGATAAATGATGAAGCAGCGGGATTTCTATTGATCAGGGTAAGAGATGAGCAAAGGCACTACTATGATTTTGCACATTTGTTTGTTATGCGTAAATTTAGACGTACGGGAATAGGTCGGATTGCAGCGGAGCATATATTTAAGCAATATGGCGGCGAGTGGGAACTGCATCAATTAGAGAATAACGTTCCCGCGCAGAGATTCTGGGACAAAGTTATCGACGAGATATCTGATGGCACAATAACGGTAAAAATGGAGAACGGTAAAAGATATCAACGCTTTGCCTGCACGTAGTTGTACAAGTTGTGCTGGTTCGTGTTGGCTATATGACGTAGCAAAGAATACGCTTGGAATGCGGGGAACATGTGGACAAAAATCTTAGTGAGGTGGGATGTTGATGGCAGCGAACATAGTGCAGCTCATTGACTATCATGTATGGGCGAATGCTAGAATCATGAATCATCTTGCCGGATTACCTAGTGAAGTTTTTATCAAACCAGTGGATCTTGGATTCGCAACGATTGCAGCTGTAATCCATCATATGATGTCTGCTGATGCCCTCTGGTTTGCCCGGATTAGGGGAGATCGCACAACTCCTGAGGAGGGTAACCAATTTGCTTCGCTTCAGGAAGCAATTGATTACACAAATAACGTATACACTCAAATGCGTGCATATGTAGGTTCGATTCCTGATCCAGAGAAGATCATGACCTACCGAACACGGAGGGGAGTAGAGGTTCACAACACGATTTCCGACATCGTGTACCAAATCGTGAATCACGGTTCTTACCATAGGGGCAACATCTCTACCATGCTAAGACTGTTGGGACACGAAGGGGTATTGACTGATTACATTGCTTACATCCATTCTAGCGAACAGATGTAGAAACGTAAACGTATGTTGATATATTAGATCGAACATTGAGGTGAGAGATATGTCCAAACTTTATTCGATGGTGCAAATTCCAGGCGGAGAGGAAGATTTGCGAGATGATCGCAAAAAGATTCAATGGAAAGTAACCATTCCACCCTTTCTTCTTGGAGCTTATCCGGTTACGAACGAGTTGTATGAGGCGGTTGTTGGAGAATCGGATACCGCTGCTAATTCTTCACATTCTCATCACATGCCCGTAGTGAATATTTCGTGGAAGGAAGCTGTTGTCTTTTGTAATCTACTATCACAAAGATCCGGATTGACGCCATGCTACTCGATAGGGAGCGATGGGGAGACGGTTCAATGGAATGTGGAGGCAGACGGCTATCGCCTACCGAACGAAGCAGAGTGGCAATATGCATGTAAAGCAGGGAATTCTAGCTACCAGTATGGCGAGCTGGATCAGATTGCTTGGTACAATGATAATTCACAAGGCATGCTCCATGAGGTTGGGAGCAAGGTGCCGAATGCATGGGGATTGTACGATATGCTCGGCAATGTATGGGAATGGTGCTGGGATATTTATGATGAGCAGGTGTACGGCTCTTATCGAGTCTTTCGCGGTGGAAGCTGGGCTGAAGAAGCAAGAGGATGCGGGGCAACCTGCCGTAGGCGCAGCCATCCCACATTCCGTATCGAGGATCTTGGATTCCGCCTAGCAAGGTCGTTGAACCGTTAGCACCCCTGTGTGATGCAAGCGTATGATGGCAGCTGTATTCAGCATGAATGAGAAGGAATAGCGGATTGAGCGAACATGTGGAGGTTCAAATGGGAAATTACTGGTTGCTGCTGGTGATTATTGCTTCATTATCGCATGCATTCTGGAACATCATGTTGAAGCAAAGTGAGGACAAAACGATATTTCTGTGGTCGCTACGGGTATGGTCTGTCATCTTATTTCTACCCGTTAGTATAGTGCTGTGGCCTAAGGACGAACACATAACATCGGAATGGGTACTTATGGGGCTCGGCAGTATTTTGCTCCATAGCTTATATGCCCTTATTCTGTCTAAGGCATACGAGAAGAATGACTTTACCTTAACATATCCTATAGCTAGAGGGCTAGGCCCGCTAATCGTTGTGGCAGTTGGGGTTATGCTGCTCAAAGAACCTTTTACATGGATGAGTATTGTAGGAAGTGTACTTATTTTTACAGGGATCTTTGTGTTGTACACTGGTCTTGGCCGCGGGGGACAGTCGATTCGTTCCATGTTCACTTCGCCATATCCGCTATTAGTCGGCCTTTCCATTGCTGGTTACACCTTATTCGATAAGCTGGCGGTCTCTATCATACACCCAGTATCCTTAAATGTAATCGAAAATATGGGACAGGTGCTCTTACTAGGGAGTCTGCAAGTGAGAGGGTGGGAAAGAGTTCGTACACATTGGAAAAAATACTGGGGCAGTATGGCGATTGCAGGGGGATTAGCTGGATTATCGTATGTTCTCGTATTGATCGTTCTGACTGAAATTCCTGTTAGTTATGTAGCGCCAGTGCGAGAAACCAGCATTGTTATCGGCTCTTTCCTTGGCATTTATTTCTTGAAGGAACGATTTCAATCGCAGAAAATATGGGGGGCCGTTCTTATTTTTGCTGGTGTAGTATGTATTGTGATGTGAAAGTAAGGGAACGTGGATAATACGGATGACTTCTGTTCACGATTGGAGGAGTTATGGAGGAAGTAATTACAACGATATACATGGTTCGTCATGGAGAATCGCCTAAGACGAAAGGAAATGAAAGAACGCGTGGCTTGACAGAGAAAGGCAAGGAAGATGCTCGTATTGTCGCGGATATCCTACAAGAAGAGGGGATAGATACGTTCGTATCTAGTCCATATTCGAGAGCAGTCCTCACTTTGGAAGGTCTGGCGAAGTCCCAAGGGAAAGAGATTCACGTATTTGAAGATTTGAGAGAAATGGTGTTTGTCCCCGGTGATCGCATTGTAGCGAACGATGAGCTGTATCCTGTGGTCAGAAGGATGTTTGCGGATGCCGCTTATTCGCTACCTGGAGGAGAAACGATTGCGGTTTGTCAGGAGCGGGCTATGCGTGTATTACAACAAATCGTACATACCAATAGAGGCAAAAAGATTGCGATTGGCTCGCATGGAGCTATCATGACATTAATGATGAGCTGCTTCGATAGTCGATATGATGTAGATTTTCTGTTCCAGACTTCTAAGCCCGACATTTACAGAATGGAATTGAATGAGAAAGATGAGTGTATAGGTGTTCAGAGAATGTGGAAGGTTGCTGCATGTTGAGTTTGATGAAGTATAGCAGGATGGAAGAAGTTCATACAACATAACGAAAGCAGTCTAAGTATTAATTTCACGAATCATATTGAGTCTGCACGGAAAGAAAAAAAGTAAAAGTCGTTTTTGGTCTGTTTATTATCTCCCACCAGCTAGGAATGAGGGTTACAATCCATATGCGGATGCAATTTTCCAGCATTTCACCTAGAAAATAGAGCAGCTTGTGGCTTATTGCGGATTATGGTATAGTCCCCAAACCGATTATGCGTATGTCGAACCTGTAGTCACTATCCCGAGTTATAGGGGGAAGGGACTTGGTGCTGCGGTTGTAGTAGAAGCGCTAAAGAGCTGCAGTGTATTAGGAGCGAACAAAGCGTATGTCATTTCAGATCATCCCTTTTACAAGGCGATAGGATTTGTCCAGCATTCCCGGTACTCCTTCTATTGGCACAATGACTAATGGACAGCGTACAGCGTATACGTAATTGTTTAATGCGGGTTTAGCAGTACGGATGAATGGGCTGGGCATATCATACATATTCATGTCATGAAGGTTAGGATTGCGGTTTCCAGGACAAAGAGCAGATTGGTGAGCAGTGATGTGATTATCATTATGTGCTACAACAATGGTAATGCGATTGCAATGAAGGAATATACGGGAACCGAATTCGAGAATCGGTATGGAAAGAAGGATAACGATGATTACGATAAGGTCAATTACGGAAAATGATTTGCTGGCATTGAGCCAGCTTTATCAAGAGCTAATGGGACTACAGACGAACCAAGCGAAGCTGGAGCAGGTATACCGAACGATCCAGCATAATGAACAATACATCATTCTGGGAGCATTTGACGAGGAGCAGTTAGTGGGTTCCTTGATGGGCATTATATGTCATGATCTTGTAGGAGATTGTAAGCCATTCATGGTAATTGAGAATGTGATTGTGTCCCCATTGGTTCGCAGGCAAGGTGTCGGTAAGAAGCTGATGCAGGAAATTGAAAATATGGCAAGACAGCGTGATTGTTACTACATCATCTTTGTATCTGGCGAGCAGCGCAAAGAGGCGCATCAATTCTATGAACGGCTCGGCTTCAAGGATGAGAAGGTAGAAGGGTATCGGAAGCATCTAACTTAGAGCGCTGATATCGTACATGAGAGAATGTTTTGGCAAATAAAGTGCGTTATTGTTACGATCTCACAAGGTAAGAGGAAGAAGCGACTCATGGCTGACTATCTGAAGATTGATATTCACGTATTAATCATGAAACAGGAGTGATCTGGTATGGGTATGGCTATGTTTTTTTCTTTTTTATCTTTTGTCTTCTACATAGGAGCATTTGTCATCTCAATCTATTGTCTTGTTCTCTTTATTAAGCTAGCACGGCGGGGAATCAGAGCATTGGATCTGTACATTCAGGAAAAGGAAAACGGGATCGAATGAAAGGACAAATGAGTCCGCGAAGAGAATGGTGATGGGATTGCAAAACACAGCAGCTCTATATGGTGGAACAGAGCGGAAAGGAGCGATTCACAGATGAATGCATCACCTAGGCATACACTTGTTGCGGCCGTGATTGTAAGGAACAGCAATCATGACATTTTGCTCATTCGTGGTGCGAAGCGGGGATGGGAGATTCCAGCTGGACGGGTGGAAGAAGGGGAATCTATTACAGCTGCAGCCGTTCGCGAAGCTAGGGAAGAAACAGGCATCGACATTGAGATCATCAAGTACTGTGGACTATTTCAACATGTAAGGGATTCCGTGTGCACAGCACTGTTTATCGCGAAGCCTATTGGAGGAACCCTTCAAACGTCCGAGGAAAGTGACGAGGTCGGTTACTATTCTGTAGAGGAAGCGCGAAGCAAGATCACTTGGCCAGGGTTTCGAGAACAGATCGATCTCTGCTTGAATCAAGAGGAGCCATTCATGATAGAGTTTCATTGTTGATATTGAATTGATATGCATACCGATTCCTACGCACCATTTTACATCACGAAATGAGCGGGCGTATGAATGGAAAAATAAATTGGCTAAGAGAGAGGATTGATTCAACATGACAACTTATCATTTCCACCCGATGACGAAGGAGCAGGCAGCTATCATTTGTACGTGGAAATATGAGGGTATCTATTCCTTGTACAGTATGGATGGGGATGACGAGTCCATCAATGAGATGCTAGAAGAAGAATTCTATTATACCGTCGATGACGAGAATGAACTAATCGGCTACATCTGTATTGGCAACTCTGCCCGTGTTCCGGGAGGGTATGCGGCTGGTATCTATGAAGATGAGCAAGCAATTGATATCGGACTCGGACTTCGACCCGACTATACAGGACAGGGAAAAGGGGTGGAGTTCCTAGCTCAGGTTATGGACTACATTCGGAAGCTGAATCGAGGAGAGAAGATTCAATTGGTTGTCGCTGCCTTCAACGAAAGAGCGATTAAAGTGTATGAGCGTACTGGGTTTGTTAGGGGAATATCGTTCACAAGTAAAATAGGGGAGCAGGACACTGAATTTGTAGTGATGAGATATTCTCCTGCATAGTAAAGCCAAATAGTGCGACGAGTGAAGGAACGATACAGCTTATATGATTGAAGATTCGATGCATGTCAACTGGCAATAGCATCGCAACTGGAGGAGATACAATGCAAGCTACAGTGGTTACACTGCAGGCCATGCAACTTGTAGGATATCAGGTTGAGGCCACGATAGAGGAGTTCGAATCGGGTCTTGGCAGGCGTACCTATCAAAAGCTAGTGACACAAAAAGATGAAATTCAATATCGCAACAATGATGATGTGCTTATGGTGCAGATCTATCCTGAGAAATCCGACTTTGATCCGCTCAAAGATCGGTTTATTCAAATTTTTGGATATGAAGTGGCGAGCCTTGAAACGATTCCTCCGCAAATGATAAGCCATAACATCCCTGAGAGTAAGTATGTGACTTGCACACACTATGGTCTCGAATCCGAATTAAGTCGGACGTATGAGTTCTTATATGGCGAATGGATGCGTGAGACAGGCAATGCAGCGCGCTTCTATGATTTTGAGAAATGGGATGAACGTTACAAGCCTAACAGTCAGGACAATGAAATTGATATCTTTATCGCATTGGTATGATCTGTTCCTTCGCAGATTCGCCATCTGCTTCGTGAAAATGGTATAGTAGAGATACTACTCTATTCGACGAAAAGGAATGCTGACAGATGAACTATAAAATGATCGTACTTGATTTGGATGATACATTGCTGCGTGATGATCGGACGATATCCCCGCGCTCGAAGCAAGCGCTTCTTGATGCGCAAGCCGCTGGGGTGAAGGTGGTGCTCGCATCAGGGCGACCAACCTATGCCATGATCGACATTGCAGAGGAATTGGAGCTGGATCGATTCGGGAGCTTTATTTTATCGTTTAACGGTGCCAAGATTACGAATTTCTCGACGAAAGAAGAACTGTTCAGCAGTACGCTGCCAGTAGAAACGGTTCGTGATATATACGCGCTTAGCCAGCAAGAGGAAATGTCAGTCTTGACCTATGTGGGCGATGATATTGTAACGGAAGCTTGCAATGAATTCGTAGAGAAGGAATCCGAAATTACTGGCATGCCGATCTTAGAAGTGGATAGCTTCGTAGATGCAGTCCAGCAGCCTGTTGTTAAGGTGTTGATGGTCGGGAATGCGTACAAGCTCGCTGTCATCGAGAAGAAATTGCAGAAGCAGCTTGAGGGTCAATTAAGTGTCATGCGTTCTAAGCCGTTCTTCTTGGAATTCACCGAGCACGGTGTGGACAAGGGCACGAGCCTTCATGAGCTGATTCAGAAATTAGGAATTCGGCAGGAGGAAGTCATTGCAATGGGTGACAGTTATAACGATGTTGCCATGATTAAATTTGCCGGTCTCGGTGTAGCGATGGGAAATGCCCCGGCAGATATTCAAGCGTTAGCGGATTATGTAACGGATACGAATATGAACGATGGCGTAGCCAAGGTTGTTGAGAAGTATGTGCTTGGCGAGCTTGTTGCGAAGTAAGGGTCAGCGTATCGGAGGAGAACCTTGTGGAGGTTCTCCTTTTTTTATCACGGTTAAACTAAAAACTGAGATTTTGGTTCTGGCGGTAATTATGGTACCATTCATAAGATAGATTCGGTTACGATTGCCGTGCCAACAAGGAGAAAGTTGTAGATGATTGGCACGGTTACTATGACATATAGAGAGCAGGGTTGCAAGGAATGGAAGATAGACAACAACGATATCGCTTTAGCGAAGCACCAATATGGGATTTGCAGCGTGCATATTACGAACGAAAAGGACTCAAGGCATGGAATAATGATCAGGTGCCCCAATACATCACAAGCAATCCGATGATCGCTACTGGATATGCGGACATTATTTTCGGTTTTCTTCGGGATCGGGCGGAACAAGGAGAGTGCTCGGAACCCGTTATCATTATAGAGCTTGGAGCGGGAGCGGGAAGGCTTGCCTTTCATATTCTGCACAAGCTGTGCGAACTTCGGGATGATGCGGGAATCTCGCTGCCCCCATTCAAGTATGTAATGACGGATTTGGCTGCCAAAAATGTGGAAGGATGGCGGGAACATCCTCAATTGAAGCACTTCGTGGAACAGGGGATGCTCGACTTTGCTACATTCGACGCAGTTAATGATAAGGAAATAAATCTCACCATTGCTCAAGAAACAATTCGTCCAGGCGATTTGTCACAGCCGCTGCTTGTATTGGCGAATTATTTCTTTGATGGCATTCCGCAAGAGTTGATTTATGTTGGGGATGGCGAGATCTATGAATGTGATGTTCTTGTTGAGTTCAAGGAGCAGGATGCTGCTGTATCCGTAGATCCGATTCGAAATATGACAATGACATATGAGTACCGCCGTGCTCCTCAATACGAGAGCGAATCCTATCCATATGGTGAGGCAATCTCACTGTACCGGCAGGAACTTGAGGACTCTCATATCCTGTTCCCAGAGGTGGGATTGAGATGCTTATACAGACTGAACGAGTTGTCTCAGCAGGGATTCGTGTTGCTCACTGCGGATAAAGGCGACCATAGGCTCGATAACTGGAAGTTTACTGATCCGCCTGAAATTGTTCACCACGGTGGCAGCTTCTCGTTAACAGCGAATTATCATGCGTTTCAGTATACATTTGAGCAGAGAGGTGGGCTAGCACTGTTCCCACCAAATCACTATAAAGACATTAATGTCGGATGTATCTTCATGTTGAAGGATCCCAACAGTTACGTAAATACCAAGTTAGCGTATCGTCAAGGAATTGAACGATTTGGGCCGGATGATTTCTTCAGTCTGAAGGTGTGGGTGGATCGGCATCTGGATACGATGGACTTGCAGCATATTTTAGCCTTCTGGAGACTAGGCGGCTATGACGCAGAATTTTTCATACAGAGCGCGAAGCGAATTTCGAGCTTGCTTTCTGAGGCAAATGATGAGGAGATGCTCGATATACAGCAGGGCATTCACATCATGTGGTCCGCTTTTTACTTGATGGAACAGAAGTACGACTTGGCTCTGGATGCAGGAGTGATCCTCTTTGAAATGGGGATGTATGAGGATGCGAAGCAGTTTTTGGAGACGTCTGTAGCAAGTGATGATGATCCTGTTGCGACTGTAATATTCTGCTTGGCGATTTGCTGCTATGAGCTCGGTCAGGAGGACACAGCGCTGAAGTACACTCGCGAGGCACTTGTACTGGAGCCAGATCATGAAGAAGCACTGGAACTGCTGAGGTGCTTCGAGTAAGGAAAGCCTGCTTCATGAATAGAGTATACGTAAGGTGAAGTAGCAGGGTATGATAGTAAGATGGGAAGAATTCCATGTACCATTTGAGGATACAGGGAAAACGTTTATGATGAGCCGGATCAGTCGCTCCGTTGGAGGAGTGGACTGATCCGGTTATTTGGTTAGGACTTCTAGTAAGCGATTTCATATCGAGTGTATAATATTGTTAATTCGATAGAGAGGTGAGGGTGGTCACCGATGAACATATCTAACATTTCCAATGAAGAATATGAGTTAAGTGGATTAACGATTAAGGGTCTTATGAATCAGCAGTATTGTGTGTTTGATTTTGAAGGAACCGGCATCGACCATCATCTCGACCATATTACTCAAATAGGTGCATTGAAGATGGATGCAAGGGGGATTCAGGAGGAGGAACCCTTTGTAACACTTGTGCGTTCGCCGAAGCCAATCCCTGAACATATTGCAGAACTTACGGGAATCACGAATGAGGCGATTCATGAAGCGCCAGATTTTGCTCAGGTCTATGAGGCATTTACGCAGTTCATTGGCGAACGAATTCTCGTGACGCAGGCGGGGTATGAATACGATATTCCGCTGTTGCGCAAGGAATGTGAACTAGCCGGATTGCCGATGATTAACAATCTCGTATTAGATACGAAGGCCATGTTCACGAACATTCATCCAGAGCTTGCCGATATCCCCTCAACTGATTTCCTCATCCAGTACTATCAGATTGACGATACGGACATAGCCAGGCATGATGCAGTAGGAGATAGCGTTCTAATCAGTCGACTTTTCGTAAAGATTCTTGAAGAGTATAAGGAACGAGGACTGGATGATTTGATTATAGAAGATACCCTTCGGGTGAAGAGGTTTAGGAGACCGTATTAAGGTCACTAGGGTTATATACATATCTATCATTGAGTAGTAAATTGCTGCATACGAGAAAGAGGAGATTGTAAGTATGTCCAAGGTTAAGTTAACGAATATGTGCATGATCTATAATCCTGACACAAATCAGGTGTTGGTGCAGGAACGTGTGAAATCGTGGAAAGGCCTTTCGTTTCCAGGAGGACATGTGGAAGAAGGCGAGAGTCTGGTAGATTCCACGATTCGAGAAGTGAGAGAAGAGACAGGACTTACGGTATCCGACTTGAAACTATGTGGAATCGTCTATTGGTACAACAATGAAACAGGCGATAAATACTTCGTCTTCAGCTATCGGACGAGTGTGTATGAAGGACAACTGATAGAGCGGACGGAGGAAGGCCCTATATATTGGGTGGACAAGGATGAACTGCCGAATTTGCCGCTGTCAGAAGGGTTGAAGGAGAGGCTCCCGATGTTTTGGGATGATAACCTCTCTGAGGCATTCGGGGTGTGGAATGAGCAGGATGCAGGAGTATTGAAGCTGCGATAAGAAGCTGCGATAAGAAGCTGCGATAAAGCAGATTCGAGCGAATCGTTGATAGCAGGTGCAGCCCGGTTAGATATTGCAGAACTTGTCAATGAATAGGATTGAACCTGATAAGAGTTAACAGGGTAGTCAGTCTCTGCAGAAATGATTTATTTATTGGTATGCGGATGTGAATTATGACGAATCTGTGGGATGGGTATGCATAAAGGAGGTGGAAGAATGATTTACGTAGTTCGGCATGGTCAAACGGATGTTAATAAACAAGGAAGAATTCAGGGGAGAATGGGTCTCCCGTTAAATGAAATTGGGGTGAGACAAGCGGAGGAGCTGCGAGACAGTCTTCAATCGATTACGTTTGATTACGTATTTTCCTCGCCGCAAGAAAGAGCTGTTCAGACCGCAGAGATTGCGACAGGGATAAATCCCACGATTGATTCAAGACTGGATGTATATGATTTAGGGGAAGCCGATGGTCTGCTAAAGAATGAGGTAAAGCTGCTAGGGGGGATTCCTGATCCCAATGTATATGGAGGAGTCGAAGAACCACGCAGTTATGCGAAGAGGGTATTTGCATTCATGAATGAGCTGATGGAGGACGAAAGTCTCCAAGAAGTGAATATTTTAATTGCTGGTCATCGCTGTACGACTGGGTGCATTGGCGCGTATTACAATGGGGTGCCTGATGATTGGAACATCTTGAAATATTCATCTGGTAATGGAGAGTACAAGATGTATCCGTTTCAGGCTAAGCGGAAGGTGCAGATATAAATGAACGCGCAGCCCATACCTGTTAAGGGCTGCCGACACTTGGGGGAGCAAGCGATGTTGAGAACAACCATTTATGTCGATTGGAACGGACATCATATGAAGCTGACGTGGATTCCTTTTGAAGAAGCACCGGATATTACGAAGTTCATCCGTTCTCTAGAGAGAATGAAACGATAACACGAATCTGGGTGAGCCGACCGAAGTCCGAAGTTCCCTTCGTCATTCAGGAGCATGAATGAGCCTTGCTCGTGCTTCAAGAGGCTCTTGCAATTGGTGCGCCTGTAAACTGAATAACTAATAGCATCAAAACGTGATCAAGAACATAATCAAGGACGTAATCTAGAACGTGATCAAGAACTTTATTAAGCATGTAATCGAACCCAAGCGTTGCGCAGTCTGTAAGATTGCAAATGCTTGGGTTTTATCATGTAAGCAGCTCCCAATCGCTGATTCCGGGACTGATTAGTATTTCATTCATTGGATTAGCCATGTACACCATGACCTCAACGATCCAGCTGTACTTTATTGATCTGGCTAATCAACAATTTCCGTCTGCTAAAGATTTCGCATCATCGTTAGCTCCCGTATCTGTGAATGTCGGGATCGCAATCGGATCGGCATTAGGGGGCTTCGTTTCGACGAATATGAAGCTTATCGATGTCTCATGGGTTGGCGGAATTGTTGCAATCGCTGCCTCACTTCTCGCCTTTATTAGCTACTCGCTTGATCATAAAGCGTTATCGATGCGTGCGAAAAGCCTTCCTGTGCAGGGCCATTGTGATTCAAAATGTTAATGAAATGAATCGGCTGAAGGTTATTTTCATAACTAGTCAAATAAAATAAGGACTATCCACAGAAGCGGGATTTGTAATCCTAACGCTAGAGGGGTAGTCCCTTTCGAATTTTACTAATTTTCAATTATAGGGACCGCGTAGGATGTTGAACGTTCGATCTCTTGTTGTTGTCGAACATGATGATCGATATCGAAACAACTGCCATTACAACAGCAGTGATGATCGCTGCCATTACGGATGATTTTACGATAAATACATTCGCTAAGGCGTTGGAACAGCTATGGAATAACACACAGAGCCAGACGCTGTTGCTTATCTTTCGAATACATGCCAATGCGAAGCTTAGACCGATGATTTGAAAAGTAAATACAAGAAAACTTTTTCCGTATTGTCCTGATCCTACGATAAAAAATAGTGGCAAATGCCATACCGCCCAGATCACACTAGTTACAAGCGTTGCAGGAATAAAGGACATCCTCTTCTCGAGTGCGGGCTGCAATATATATCTCCATCCGGCTTCTTCCAAGCCACCTCCAATCACCATCGCAGGTATCAAAAGAATGACATAATACCAAGGCATCACGATATCAACATCTGAAAGAAATCCTCGAATACCGAAATGGAGAAGCAAAAATAATGGCAGCAGTAAATACAACGTTAGACTATGCTTAACGTCAAAAAGATTGCGCAGCCATTCTCTCAAGGAAGAGACTTGCCCGTCTCGTTTTAAAACAAAATACGAGACGATTGTAGGAGACCATCCTCCGATAAGAATATATAGATACATCCACGAAGCTGTTTTGGTCGTGAACCCCGAGTAACCGAGAGCAATTGCGAGTCCGCCTGCAAGTGCCATCAGCATATAGGTGAAGAGAACAAACTTTACGTATGTCTCACTGCCTTTTATTCTGGTAGGTAACACATCATCCCTCCGTAGTCATTCATTCGACTTGTCCGAAATCAATTGCATTTGTTGAAATAGGAAAAATTTGCGCACTTAATCAAGTATATGAATATCTATCCATATTTCAAGGTCTATCTGCAAGTGTGCGCAGAAGGAGTTTCAGAATAATGATCGAATGGAAGAAGATAGAATAAGGAAGCTGGTAAGCTGGAATCCTCTCATCAAGAGTAGAAAGGTAGAAATGAAATGACTGAAATCAATGAATTATTGAAACAGCTAAAAGAGGTCGGTGTGCATCATCTGAAAAGCGATGCTGCTGTCATGCTGGAAATGTTACATGGCACACAGGATGCAGCTAGAATCGATATTCTGATCAATGAGCTGTTGTCTAGCATGACAAGGAATAAACTGCAATCCATATTGCTTGAGTGTTCTCACACTCTATTACATGAGCTGCCCGTCGTGCAGCAAAAAATGTGCATCATTGGTGAACGAGCGATATATACCAGGGAACTTAGAGAACAGTTAGGCATATCTGTTCCCGCCTATGAAATTTGGCCCGTAAATGAACCAAAGGCTATCGCTTTTCTAGCGGAAGTCATGGATACGAGTAGGCATGATGCAGCAAAATTTCTTGATACCATGAAGATTGAATTGCCATCTCAAGTAGATAACATGTATACCGTTTACATGTTCAATAACGAGCCCGTAGGCGTCGTGTTTCCTCATATCGAACCAGATACGAATCAAGAAGGACGCCTATTTTGGATAGGCATTCATCCTTCGTATAAGGGGAAGGGATTGGGGAGAGGGTTACATACAATCGGCCTGTATCGCTTGCAGCATGACTTTCAAGCAAAATCGTATCTCGGGGCAACGGAAATCGAAAATGCTCCGATGCGAAAGATTATGGAAGGAAATGGATGCGCGCAGCAAGCAACGGTGGTGTCGCTGAAGTATTCCATTGCATAACTCAAAGTGAGAAGGTGGAAATCAATATGATTCTCGAAGTGGCCGCATTATATATCATTCCGGGGCAAGACTCAGCGTTTGAGCAAAGCTTTAAACAGGCTTCCAAGATCATCTCTCGTATGAAGGGCTACATCGATCATGAGCTGCAGAAGTGTATGGAGCAAGAGAATAAATATATATTGCTAGTCAGATGGGAGACACTAGAGGATCATACAATTGGATTTAGGGGTTCGGAGGAATATCAGGATTGGAAGGCACTCTTGCATCATTATTATGATCCATTCCCGGTAGTCGAGCATTACGAGAAGATCGAGCTCGGATAACGTTAATGCACATTGAGAATAAAGAACAGGCCTTTCGGAATATATATACTTCACTAAAACTCGGCGGATATTTGATTTTGTCGGTAAGCAAGGATTTGGAATGGTTTGAGTTCAACGATAGGAAATTGCAGCTCTATCCTGCTAGCGTTGATACGTACAGGCAGTTGTATAAGCAGACGGGATTCCTACTAGAGATGGTAGAAGAGACAGAGAGCAAGTATGCAACCATAATGAAGGGCAAGAAGATATAGAAGGGAATGGACGAACATGACCGCATACGCAGTAAAGCTAGCCACAATCGAAGATTTGCCTGAGCTAGCAGAGATATTTAATTTATATCGTGTATTCTATGGTCAGGACTCAAATGTAGAGCAAGCCAGCCGTTTTTTATTCGAGCGGTTTGAGCACCGGGATTCGGTTGTTCTTATAGCCCGAGATCATGATACGAAGGAAATAGCCGGTTTTACGCAATTATACCCCTCCTTCTCCTCCATTTCGATGGAGAGAACTTATATCCTGAATGATCTATTTGTGCGGTCTGAACATCGAAAGCAGGGGATTGGACAACTCCTGTTGAAGGCAGCGGTGAAGTATGCACAACAGATGAATGCCAAAGGACTTGGACTGTCGACAGCCATTGATAATGAACAGGCACAGAGATTGTATGAGCGTAATGGGTTCGAGAGAGATGAAGAGTATTTTCATTATTTTCTGCGAGTTAGGAAATAAGGGGAAAGCGAACAGATCGCGGCCTAGAATGAACAGGGGTTCCACCAAATAAAATGGCTGTATGACATAAAGATCAGCAGGACTCAAACGGAGTTATTCTTAATGAAGAGAGGGATGTCGGTGAATAGGAAAGAAGAAGTTGCTTGCATTGAGGAATATGTGAGAGTTTATAATTCATTCGATATAAAAGGGATGGTCGAGCTGCTGCATCCAGACATCGTATTCCGGAATGTTGCCAATGGAGAAGTAACTATAGAGACACATGGAATTGAACCCTTCCAACAGCTCGCACAGCACTCAGCGGGATTATTTTCGAGTCGCCGACAAACCATTCTACAGTATATTGAAAGTGATGGCCGCATTGAAGTAGATATTGACTACGAAGGCTCATTGGCTGTTGATCTTCCGAACGGATTGAAGGCTGGAGATAAGATTCAGCTAACAGGGAAAACCATTTTTACATTCACAAACGGGAAAATATCAAGTATTGAAGATCATAGTTGACGATGGTATACGGGGAATTAATCGCATATATCTTTGAAAAAGTCGTCTCTTTCAAGTTGTGCTGTGTAAACGTGCAGCCGATTTCGGAAAGGCGGCATTTATGTGTGTAAGTCAAAAAAATGCATATAGGGGTCAGAATTATATCCTGTGCCAAGGCATGTTCTCTCCTATAGTAGAAGAAATCAATATGCTTAGTAATCAGTGACGGAGGTTGGCGTACATGAGGCAGAAATGCTTTATGTGTGCTGATCTATTTCCCATTGGGCAAAATTATGCACAATGAAGTCAAAATAAGACACACACTCCTTTTGGTCGGATCGCTTATAGTTGAGCTATCTATTTATGATAACGCTTACAAATAAATCATCAAACCATTAGGAGGAAATACATAATGAAACAATGGCCACATCGCGTTATTCGTGTCACGTTAGCGGTGTTCTTGCTGTGCTCTCTTATTCCCGTTATGGGACAGCCAAATGCTAGAGCGGAAGCAGGCAATCTGCTTAACGGCAGCTTTGAAGCGGGACAGCCTCCAGGGGAACCTTGGAGCGCATTGCAGCCCAGCTACTGGAGTGAGTGGGTTCCATCCGGCAAGCCGATCCTGTCCTTAGATTCGGATATCTATTATGAAGGGGAGCGGTCGCTTACTATCAGCAGTGCTGAATATGCGCGGGCAGACGTTCTGCAAACCGTTGACGTAACGCCAGGCGAATCGTACACACTCACGGGCTGGCTGCGGACTAAGGACTTGCAGTCGAGTGTTTCTTACGGCGGGGCTTTTATTCGCACGCAATATTTGAACAGCTCGAATGATAAAATCAGTTCTGGTCCATCTTCATCTCCGCTGTTCGGAACGCATGATTGGACGGAGCAGCGTTTGGAACTGTCCATTCCGCAGCAGGCAACCCGCTTGAAGGTGGAGCTGTTCTATGAGAGTGCGGCTGGGGAGGCATGGTATGATGCGATTCGCCTAAGCAATAGCGGCAGCGAACCTACCAATCCTCCAGCAGATGCAGCACAATTCAAGGCTGTGCGCGATAAGCGCATTCAGCAATTGACCGGCAATGCCAGTTATCATTCGGCGGATTCGGATATGAACGCGGCGATTGCTTCTTTAGTGGAGAGTGTAAGCAATGGCAGCGGCACAGGGTTCTGGAATACGATGAACAAGCAGGCAGATCGCAGCTCGCTATGGAGCGACCTGTCCAGCCGAGCTGAATCGGCTCATGTAACGGGCGCATTTCAACGCCTGCGGCAAATGGCGCTGGCATACGCTACGCAAGGCTCGTCGCTGTATCGCGATCCGCAGCTGCGCGAAGATCTTATGAGCGGACTCGATTGGATGTATGCCAATCGCTACAATGAGCGTGTCGCTCCTTATAAAAACTGGTGGGATTGGGAGATCGGCTCTCCACAATATTTGAACGATATTACGGTGTTGCTGTTCGATGATCTGTCTGCCGCTCAAATCAAAAGCTACAATCGCGCGATTGATGCGTTTGTCCCAGACCCGACAAGAAGAACGGTGCAGCCCAGCCTTATGGAAACGGGCGCTAACCTAGTAGACAAGGCCTTCGTTGTGATTCTAAGAGGAGCGACGGGTGCTTCGAATGCGAAGCTGATGCAAGGCCGAGACGCGATAAATCCGGTATTTCCATATGTAACTCGGGGGGACGGTTTCTATGCGGATGGCTCATTCGTGCAGCACGATGTCATTGCATATACAGGCAGCTATGGAACGGTATTGCTGGATCGGCTGTCCGAGATGCTCTATTTGCTGAATGGATCGCCATGGCAGGTTATCGATCCGCAGGCGGCGAACATATACCGCTGGATTGAGGATTCCTTCGAGCCGCTTATATACAAGGGCGCTATGATGGATATGGTGCGCGGCCGTGCAATATCCCGCGAACTGTCGACCGATCACACTGCCGGCCGCGGCGCGATCAAGAGCATCCTGCGGCTGTCCGAGGCCGCTCCTGCTGCGGAGTCTACTCGCATGAAGTCTGCCGTCAAGGCCTGGCTTCAGCAGGATGTTTCCTTCGACAATTACTATGTTGGCCTAGGAACATACGATATCGCTTTAATGAAGAACCTGCTGCAAGATACCTCCATTTCACCAGCGGAAGATTTGGTCAAGCATCAGGTATTTGCCGGCATGGATAGAGTCATTCATTTGTGGCCTGGTTTTGGTTTCGGTATCAGTATGTCTTCCAAGCGAATAGCGAGCTATGAGTACGGCAATGGAGAGAACAAGAAAGCATGGCATACGGGGAACGGTATGACCTACTTATATAATGATGACATTACCCAATACAGCGACGGTTACTGGGCTACTGCAGACATGCTGCGATTGCCGGGCACGACCACAGACGGCTCGTCCAGTCCCTTGCGCGACTGGAAATATTACCTTAGTCCGAAATCATGGGTAGGCGGAGCCTCCCTCGACGGTCAGTATGGGGCAGCCGGCATGGAGTTTACTGTGGAGAACAGCTCTTTAACGGGGAAAAAGTCATGGTTTGCCTTCGACAATGAAATCGTTGCGCTTGGTACAGGCATTACGGGCGGAGATGGGCGTCAAGTCGAGACGATTGTCGATAACCGCAAAGTAAGTGAAGGTAGTGGGGCACTAACTGTAAATGGTACTGTTCTACCGGTACAACCAGGGTGGTCGGAGAAGTTTTCTGACGTGTCATGGGCTCATTTAAACGGGAACGGCAAGGGGAATATTGGATACTATTTCCCGAAAGCAGCTAAGCTTCAAGGCAAGCGCGAGGCTCGTACTGGAGCATGGAAGGACGTCAATAACGGCGGCTCCGCATCACCGATTACGAGAGACTATGTCAGTCTTGCCTTCGATCATGGCGCGAATCCGAATATCGGCTCCTATTCGTATGTGCTGCTGCCGAATTATGATGCGCAAGCGACGCTTCACTACAGCCAAACACCGGACATTACCGTGCTGAGCAATGGCACGAGCGTGCAGTCTGTTCGCGAGCATAAGCTGGGTATAACTGCGATCAACTATTGGTTGCCTGCGGTTGTGGACGGAATAGCGTCCAAGCAACCGGCCTCCGCACTGGTGAAGGAGACGGATTCGGAGCTGGTCATTGCTGTATCCGATCCAACCCAGAACCAATCGCAAGTCGTGATGGAATTGAATCGCAAGGGGTGGAGGCTGGCATCGGCGGATTCAACGATTACGGTGCAGCAGACAGAGCCTTCGATTAAACTGACGGTGAATACTGCGGGAGCCAAGGGGCGAACACATACTGTTCGTTTTACGAAGTAGAGACCTTGGTTCAGTAGCATCAACCGCAAGCGTCAATAGAGCAAGTTCTAATCTGCAACGAAGGTAACGTCATATGCGTAAATCCAAAAGTCCTTACGTACATCAAGCATCGCTGATGTGTGTAGGGACTTTTTTCAATGCAACAAGGTGATAGGCAAAGAATTGGAAATATGAACGTTAAGCGGATGGTAGCACTCAAATCTACCACCTATGCTCCCAAACCCGCTGATCTCGTTGTTGCTACTGCTTAGGAATGCCAATTGGCATTATAAATACCTCTAAGGGATAACTGTTAAATATGAATGATACCTCCGTCATCGTTTGCACAAATAAGAGTCGCCCTCATCTGCCTTTTATATGCTTGACCTTAACGCTGGGATAAAGTGTATGTTGTAAACAAGAAATATCGTCGGCAATTGGAAGGAATGAGGGGACGAAATTTCTTAGCGTGTAATGACATCCTATTAATGAGGTGAGAGGGAATGAATGAAAAGCAGGTTGTTCGAATCGAAAGTAGAGTTCGTTTACGCAATATTACATTAGACGATATACATCAATTATACTCGTTCATATACGGTGAAGCAGAGCCGGAATGGAAGAAGTGGGACGCTCCGTACTATCCTCTTGAGAGCAAGAGTTATGAAGAATACCAAGAAGAGATGACGAGATTTATAGATATGGATCCGAAGCCTACGCCTGAAATGTTAATAGAAGTGAACGGCGAGATAATCGGCTTTGTGAGCTATTACTGGGAACACAAGCCATCCAATTGGCTGGAGATCGGCATTGTAATCTATAATCCACAGTATTGGAATGGAGGATACGGAACAGAGGCATTGCGTTTATGGATCGATCATTTATTTGCCGAACTGCCGCTCGTAAGAATCGGTCTGACGACCTGGTCTGGGAACGAGAGGATGATAAGGGTCGCCGAAAAGCTTGGCATGACATGCGAAGGGAGACTTCGAAAGTGCCGGTTATACAATGGATTATATTACGATTCTATTCGTATGGGCATGCTGCGCGAAGAGTGGGAGCAACAGGGCTGAGCTTAGAATCGATCATTTTCTATAATGACATGGAAGGATTCAGGGTCAATGTCTTTTTTGAATCGAAGTATGCACTTTGTTTTGGATGATACTCGTGTATACTCAAGATATATGCTGTTTGAGCTTATGCAGAAATGTAGGCACTAATCTATGAAAGATGGGGGCTATGAGTTATGCCAGATAACTACAGTGTTTCACGTGGTACAACTGAGGAAGCTGAATATGTACGAAATAAATTGATTGAGTTCAATAAAAAGATTGTCCCAAATGTTAGATTCGAAGAGGTTCATCTTTGTGTCAAAAATGATACAGGCGAAATCATCGCCGGACTTAACGGTATCGTATGTTGGAATTGGATGGAGATCGATATTTTGTGGGTGGATGAAGGACATCGTGGAGAAGGCCACGGCGCGCAATTGCTGCAGGAAGCAGATCGCATCGCCAGAGAAAAGAACTGCACCTTCATAACCTTGAATACGTTCAGCTTTCAGGCGCCGGAATTTTACAAAAAGTATGGCTATGAAGCAATTGCGATTATTGAGGATGCACCGATTGGCTTTCGGCACCACTTCTATAAGAAGGATCTGCTAGCAAAATAATAACTTTCATCCATTATCGGTTGCGGTTGCGTACATGCGGCACTACTAACTACAGCGTAACAATAAATCACGATTGAGTGGAGAATGGAACATGTCTTACATATATCGCAGTTTAACGATGGATGAGTGTGAACGAATCCAAGAAATTAATCCGTCTCAGTACATCAAAAGGGCATGGCGGGAAGTAGATGGTGTACGTCGATTAATCGAAATTAATTATCAAGAGAATGATTGGCCTGATGGCTATGTGCATTACCTCTCGAAATTGAAACAAACTATCAATCAGGATGGCTGTGCGGTTGGCGTATTTGAGGAAACTGGGAAGTTGGTCGGATTCGGAACGATTAATCGAGAAATGTTTGGGCAAGCATACAAGTATGTACTGCTAGACTCTTTATTTATTTCTTTAGAGTATCGCAATAAGGGGATCGGCAAAGTATTATTCCGGACTTGTGCCGAAACAGCGAGAGAATGGGGTGCAGATAAAATTTATATTTGCGCCGGCTCTGCTGAGGATACAATCGCATTCTACTGTGCATTAGGATGTAAGGAAGCAGCGGAAGTAAATGAAAAGCTGTATGAAAGCGACCCGAGAGATATGCAGCTGGAGTATCATCTATCATCATAAATACGAATCCCTCCCGAGCTAAGGTTGCGGATATGAATGCACCGTTGAGCAGCAATACGAATTGAGCTGAGTTGAGCTGAGAGCGTGTCGGACTCCTTCGTTCCGCCTGTTCGGCCATTCGCAACAAGTTATGGTGCATCTTCTAATGGGTGGATTTTCGACATGCTTACATTAGAGCAATCTGAAACGGCAATCTGTCTCTCTGTTTCATGAGAGCAGATTGCCGCTTTTTTTATGATAAGAGTACAAGGCCATGGTCACTATTCAATTTACCCTGTTCACTATTCTAGCCTGTGAGTTCTTATAAGATTGATTGAATAGGATTGAGTACTGGAATCATTCATTTGCTAGTGTAGATCATGATGCGGTATGCTTTAGATTAGAAATAAGATCCAAATACAACCCTAGGAAAATTACGATCCTATTGAAGATATAGAAAAATATCTATTAGTTTCTTGTTTTAACAGCTAAACCACTAAACGATATTGGCCCAACGATATCGGCTCTCGTATTTGCCGTACGGTTTTCTGCTGTGACCGTATAAACATGTGTGCCCGTTCTTACATTTCTATCTTCGGCCTGGAAGGTAACTACGTAATTCTGTTCAGAACCGGCGGATTCGATTCCTTGCTGCGTATTGAAAATTTCTCTACCATCGCGGAATATGCGAAACAGGATTTGCGCAATTCCAGTCACACCTTTAACCCCTACGGTTGCTACCAAGTCTACGCGATTCGGTTGAGAGTTCATTGGAATTCGTATCGAGATTGTAGCGAGTCGAGTTCTTGCTCTTCGGATCGTAACTGCATTTGCTGGGTTGAATCTACTGCGTGGCTGAACCGCAGCTTTATCGAGAATACGTGCCAAACCTATCAACTCCTTTTGTTTGATAGTAGTAAGATATGCTGAATTAAGAGAGAATGCTTGGACAATTTTGTGTGCGGTTTGGAAGAATAAGAGGAATTCATGTCAAGGATTTGGTGAAATGATATCATTTGAGGAGACATCACATGAGGACGATTAAGTTAGGCATGATTGGCAGCGGGCATGTGAGCAACCGCTACTTTGAACAAGCAGCTGGGCTGGAAGGCGTGCAATTTGTCGCAACTTATTCCAGACATCTGTACAATGCAGAGAGAAAAGCAGAAGAATATGGAGTTCCTAGCTGGTATGATGATTATCGTGAAATGATGGACAAGGAGCAGTTGGATGGCGTCGTCGTCACAACCCCTCATTCGATACATGCGGAACCCGTGCTCGCTGCACTTGAAAGAGGGCTTCATGTGCTCAATGAGAAGCCAATGGCAACCTCGCTGGAAGAATGTCGGCGTATGGTTGCTATTGCTGAAGAGAAACAAGTGATATTAATGAACTTGCCGTATGATTTGCATCCCGTGTATCTAACGGCTGTCGATTATGTGAATGAACGATATATTGGGAAGATTACCGGTGCGGAGGCGCAGTTGTCTCTGCCGGGGCCTTGGAGAGACAACTGGTATTATGATAAATCTGTCGCGCATGGCGGAGCGGTTCTGGATTGTTTGGTATATCCACTTAGCCGCCTAATCGGCCTATTAGGGCCTGCCGTCAGTGTTATGGCAGAAGTGAATACACTGATACCAAATCGAATCGTTGGTGATGGCAAGAAGGTGTCCAGCGATGTAGATGACAATGTGACGCTGATCCTGCAATTTGCCGGAGGACAGCATGCGGTTATTCGCTCCTTATGGGGGATGGCATTTAAGCAGAACAACACGATCATTTACGGTCGCAAGGGGACGATAGCATTGAATGACAGCGGTTATCCGCTTGTGATTCATTCGCCTGATCAAGTAATTCCAGGTGCGGAGCAAGTAAGCTGGAGAGGACTTGAGAATTGTTATCTCCCACGAGACGAATTCGCACTGCATCAAAGTGAAAGTGTAATCGGTTACTTTGCTCATTGCCTTCGTACAGGAGAACAGCCTATTCAATCCGCGAAGCAGCAGTTGCATGTCCACGAGATTATGTTCGGGGCTTATCGTTCTGCAGAATCCGGACAGCGGTATCCGTTGACTACAACCTTTACTCCGTGGAGTCAATTGGATTCTGCAATATTCGATACTCGCAGCGGTTATTTGTAAATATAATATAGAAACAAAGGTTGAATTAGTATCATAGTGGGCTGTATACCATTAAAAGGGGGAAGAAGACAATGGATATGGAAAAGTTATTTCTGATCACTGATATTGATGGTTTTACTCCAGAAATCAGCAGGCTCGTTTCGATGATGAATTATGCGCGCTACACAACGATGAATACGGTAGAGGGATTAAGTCAGGCACAATTGGATTATGTGATAGATCCACACAGCAATTCCATTGGAGCGCTGCTATACCATATGGCTGCTGTTGAATTTGCGTATCAAGCATTTACATTCGAGCATCGTGAATTAACCGAGCAGGAACTGCTAACGTGGGGAGCCGCATTAGAGTTAGGGGAGAAAGGCCAGCAGTTGATTAAGGGGCATGATCTGAACTTCTATTTAACGTTGTTTGACGAAGTTAGACAGCGTACACTCGATGGATTCAAGAGCAGAAATGATGAGTGGCTGCATGAAGAAGCTCCCTTCTGGCATGGTAAACCTACGAACAACTATTTCAAATGGTTCCATGTGTTTGAGGATGAAATCAATCACCGAGGCCAGATGAGAATTATCAAAAAGAAACTCCCTCAGAACTTGTAGCTGATTGAAAACACATGATCGTGAATTAAATCTTCTGTATTCAGGGAGATCTAGTAGATTGGAGAATGGTAAATGAGCAGAAACTATACAATAGAGACGAGAATTCCGACTGTAATTGAATATGAGAAAATATGCAGTGCAGTCGGATGGAAAGAGTACATGAACTTTGATGTTGTTGGAGAATCGCTCCGCAATTCATTGTTCGGCGTCGTTGTGCATGATCAAGAAGAAATTGTGGGAATGGGAAGAGTTGTAGGGGACGGACAGATTTATTTCTATATCCAGGATATTGCTGTAGCTCCAGAGCATCAGGGTAATGGAGTCGGCAAACTGATTATGGAGACGCTCAGAGCCTATCTGGAAGAAACGGCACCAGATAAATCGTTCGTTGGTTTATTTGCTTCGAAAGGGAAAGAGGATTTCTATGAGCAATACGGGTTCCATAACCATGATGGAATGACTGGGATGTTCGGCGTGATTCACGATCGAAAGTTGCAATAAATGCAATAAAAATAAAAAATATGCCCTTGCGATAAACTGTACCCTATCGAGTGGACACTTTAAAAAAGTCTCTCGATAGGGTACTTATTGTCTATAACAGAAAGACGGATATGAGGAGTTATAATGAGTTCATTACTATATCCCGTCTATTCCGGTGCGTTTGGACCCACATCAGATGGTTTAAGCGGTTTGCGACTACTAGCTGCATTCGAGAATTCATCAGCGCCTACATCGGTTTTCGAGCGTGGTTGACCATCCATATCATCTGCCACTTTCACTCGCTTTTCAAGCTGGCTATCACTTACTGCTTTATTTATTGCTGGGCTCTTGGCAGATAGTTTATGCAAGCCTTCGGTGATGGTGAAATCCGGATTTTTGGCAGATATTTCAGAAGTGCTGCGTGATGCATTGCTCAATGTGCTACCGAAGCCGATGTTACCCTTGAAGACAGTGTCGGTGCTGCTAGGCTCGTGATATAAGATGCCCGTCTTGTTTGCGACGATATTGTTGGCTATCCAGCTTCCAGTTGGGGCGTATTTTTTAGTCGCATTCGTTGAACCGACCGTAATCCCGACTTTACTGTTAACAATGGTGTTATTTACGACTGTTGCACGATACACTCGCCAGTGGGAACTCAAATCTTCATTTGTAAGATTCTCTGGTGTCCCGTCTGTTCCACCGTCATACCTGCCGCTGTCCAGCAATATTGCATCACCTGTTATGCCTTCCATATAATTGTTATAAATTTCATGATCATTTCCGTATACCCGAATGCCTAGTACCTTCTCCTTCACGCCATCCCCAAAAAAGAAGTTGCCGTAAAACTTATTTTTGTGACCATGTCTGGCTATCAAACCGCCACGATTATTTATGAAAGTGTTATACCTAACCTCATTGTCGCCTGATTTTACCGACACCACCTCTAGATCGCCGTCACAATTCTCGAATAGATTGTATTGGACTTTGATTTCACCCTTGGTTAAGGAGATCTTCGATGTTCCAAGACGAATCGTTTCATTGCCGTTTGCTTCAGAAAACGCAACGTTGCGGAAATGGTTGTATTCAATCACGTCACGCTGAGAAATTTGTTTATTAGTTTCCTTTATAAATCCACTAAAAGCAATTACTGGTCCAGGATCGCTTTTCCCGTTGAAATCATTGCGATCAATATGGTTGTCAGAGCTGTTCTCACCTTTGATCTCCAGCCAGATTGTCTTATTCCCAGTTGAAGGAACGGCAAATGTATTGCGTGTCAGTCGAATATGGTTTGAGCCGTCAAGCTGAACCGCTGCACTGCGGTCGGCAGTTCCGGTGTTCGTAATTTTCAGACCTTCAACGACAATATACGATGAACGGGCAATGTGTAACACGTCAGCACCCGCAATAATTGCTCGCCCACGGTTTGCGGCTTTAATCGTAATCGGACTTTTACGCGTGCCATGTTTATCACTGATTTGAAGCGCTTTGCTACCTGTGTATGTACCATTTGCCAACACGATGGTTGTCCCTGGAGTTGCCTGGGCAATTGCTTTCTCTAACTGTGAAGAGTTCGACACTTTTACTTCCCTCGATGCTAGACTCGATACTACCTCCAGTTCAGGCGCAACGTTATAAACGGCGTCTGTTACTGTGGGCGGGTCACCGGCAAACTGATTTTCCGCTGATGAATAACTTGTTACTGGAAGCAAGGTTACTGATAACAATGTCATTAGTAATAATCGTCTAACTTTGATCAACATGATCACCTCTGTATATAATTGTAATCCCTCCTTCTATATATCACCTATTTTGGTATAGAGAATATTAAAGTTTGGTAAAAATTTTATGCGCTCTATTGAATCTTGGAAAAAGGAAGGGTATGATGGAAAACAAGAAAAACATAATGTTATATATGTTTTCCGCGCCTTGTTTTCTTTACATCATGTTCGAGGGGAGAGTAAAATGGGAAGAACATTGAAAGGTCTTATGCTATTCACGGATATTGGGTTTATTGTGTATTGGACGATTACGTTCATGGGATGGATTCCGAAAGAGTATCTCTATCAGGATTACAGCAATGAGCTGCTTGTAGCCTGGAATATGTCTTTTATCCCGCTTGATATGTTCATTTCGGCTACAGGACTGCTAAGCATTTATTATTACAATAGGAAGAACCCTGTGTGGTCATCGCTATGTTTCGCTTCCTTGTTGCTTACCTCTTGTTCGGGATTGCAGGCGATTTCCTTTTGGGCGATCCGATTGGATTTCGATGTCATGTGGTGGACACCGAATCTATTCCTCTTGATATATCCACTGTTCTTTTTGGCGAAAGTGATAAAAAGGGGGCGTACATCGTTTGCAGGATAGAATTGCGGCAGCTGCCATTGAGGAGATTAAGGCCCGAGGGTTGAAATTCGCAATACGGGATGTGGCAAGTCGCCTCGGAATAAGCACAAAGACGTTGTATCAGCATTTTGACTCCAAGGAACAGATCATTACGTATCTGATTGATCAATCGATACAAGAAATGAAGGATACCGAAGCGCAAATGATGAATGACGAATCCTTTTCTGTCGTGCAAAAAGTAGAGCAGGCACTAATGACGCTTCCAAGCGCGTTTGCCTTCACTGATATTCGTACATTGGATGAGCTTAAGAAATTCTATCCAGATCAGTGGAAGCTCGTAGATGCGTATGTGCAAGAAGGATGGGACAATATTCGTTTGCTTATCCATCAGGGAATTCAAGAGCAACACATTCGACCTTTTGATATGGAGCTGTTCATTCAAATGTACGTAGGAGCGTTATATCAACTTATGGATCGCAGAGCCGATGAAGGCAGTCGGATGTCGCTAGAGGAAGCCCTACAGCGTACGGTCGAAATGCTTCTACATGGAATTTTGAAATAAAATATATTTGGAGCAGCAGTAGAAATTTCCTAATAAGAACATTGACGTAATCATTGGAGGGTTCCATTTAATAGGAATACCGATTATAAATACACTAGGGAAAACAAAGGAAGAAATCATTTCGATTGGTAATGAGTTAGAGCAAATGCCTATTAATACGATATATTCTTGTCATTGCACGGGTTTAAAAGGATATAAAATCCTTGCTACTCTTTTAAAAGAGAAATTGCATTCTTTCCCAACAGGGAAACAAATTATTATAGATTAACTCGTTGATTTGAGAAAAGGAGCGTCTTGTACATTCGTTTCCAATATTGTGAATTTACGTTATACTTAATGGTAGTGTGAGTTAGCTTTCTCCGGCCTATTGTAATGCGGCAGGAAAGGCAGCATCAATGACCACATATGGTGCTCAGCATGGCTCATTCATGTAAAATACAATACTGAGGTGTTTCCGAGCAGTTAGACTTCTACATTTGATCCGATCATGAACACGAATATGAAACTACGAAATCCCATCGCATATAGAGAATTATTCTCCTCCCAATTATACATATCTTCATTCGTTTCGAATAACTAAGCAGCCTTCATGAATGGGAACAGAAGCCATTGTCTCTACTCGTGAAGGCTTGCTTTTTTCATAACCCAACATACTTCATATCAAGCAGCAGAGAAAGTACGATTCAAGATGGAAATGGAGGCGTGAGATGTCAACCATTTTTCAAACCGAGAGATTAGTCATGAAGCAAATTGATGAAGTCCATGCCGAGCAGGTGTTGGACTACATGGTACGAAATCAGGAATTTTTGTCAGCGTGGGAGATTAAGAGAGAGCCCGCCTTCTATTCAATGGAGTGGCAAGCAAAAGTGCTGCGAGAAGAACGCATTCAATATGAGAGAGGGCATTTGTTCAAATTATGGATATATGAATTAGACGATCCGGAGCGAATTATTGGCTCTATAGCACTTAGCAATATCATTAGAGGGGCATTTCAATCCTGTCATCTTGGTTATAAGCTGGATAAGGATTTGCAAGGAAGAGGGTACATATCCGAATCGTTGAGCTTGATGATTGCAATTGCATTTCGTGATTTGGGGCTCCATCGCATCGAAGCCAACATCATGCCGCATAACAAGGCTTCACTTAGAGTAGTAGCGAAGCAGGGATTTCAATTCGAGGGATTAGCCAAGAAATATCTCAAAATTAATGGGAAATGGGAAGACCACATCCATATGGTGTTGTTGAATGAGGAGATGGAGTAGGGAATGAAGATTGGGCTAGTGAGACATTTTCCCGTTCAGTGCAAACTGGAGAAGAAGTGGATGAGCTCCGCAGATTTCAATCATTGGGTTGAGCAGTATGATCAAGCAGAGGTCATCCTTGCTGATCCTCCAAATGACACCACAGTGTGGGATCTCTGTGTGTCTAGTGATTTATCAAGAGCAGTGACAACCGCCGAGCATATTTATACAGGCAGGATTATCACAACCCATCGTCTTCGAGAGATTGGAATGCGTTCCGTGTTGCAATCGAACGTCAAGCTGCCGCACATTGTATGGATGATCTTGTCACGATTGGCATGGCTATGCTCTCATTCTTCACAAGAGGAGACGAAGCAGCAAACGTTAACACGGGTTAAAGAAGTTATCAATTGGATTGAAGCGGAAAATCAGTCGAATGTCCTTATCGTATGTCATGGGGCATTGATGAAGGTTGTGCATAAAGAACTTGTCCGAAGGGATTACAAAGGGAAAGCGGAATGGAAGCCCCAAAACGGGAAACTGTATGTATATGTGAAAGGTTAGGGCGAATTGGAGGCGTAGAAGAGGCAGTTATCCTTGAAATGCAGTAACGAAGATAAATGTAAGATTAGAAAAAGAGTGATCAATAAGATACTAGGCTTTCTTTGATAAGGATGAAAGTACCACAATAATAAGGGGATATGCTGTGTCGAATGAGAAAGTTACCTTAAGAGATCTCGTTTTGGATAAACCATTTACATATAAATTAAGTGTGATGTTGGAAAGTAGATTAATCGGGTATAAGCATTTTTATCTGTTCTGTGATGAAATCATTGACGTCTATACGAAGCCACCATATTGGATCATTCAATTAGCAGTAACAAAGTATCAGGCAAGTGCGATTAGTATTGTGAATCATTACCTTTATTCCGAACCATTTATAGAAAACGATCCCAAGCTCTATGATCAGTACATTGCATGTTTATATCTCAGATATGCAAGAAACGAATTGTCATGGGCTTCCTTCTTATGCAAATCAGGGGAGTATTCGGATGGGACAGGAAGCGTAAAGGAACCTTGTGAGTATTTTTATGATTTGTTGAATGAATTTGAAGAATCGGAATATAGCAGTGAACTAGAGAAACACCAATTGTTCGGAGTAGTTGAGAAATTCAGAAGTGATATTGATGCCATGAATCCAATTTATCAGATGTTCAGAGGATACTACAAAAAATATGTAAATCGTAATCTTTGATCATTACCTAGGAAATAATCGCGAGAAATGACCTAGCATGGCTGTCTTTAAATTGTAATCGAATCAACGATTGTTACAATGAAACAGGACAGATCGTAAATGTCTAGTGTTCCAAATGACCTAAAATTGATATGGAGGGATCGCCCTGCAGACCTTTTTTCGTTATAACTGGACGGTTCGAGAACAATGGTATCAATGGTGTAAAGATATCCCCTACGAGGAACTGGTTCGCCCGCGAATAGGTGGAGTCGGCGGAATCTTGCCCACGCTGTTCCATGTGGTTGACGTGGAGTGGAGCTGGATTCGTGTACTGCAAGGAAAGCAGGACTTCGAAGAAGGATTCGAGAAGTACAATACGCTTGAGAAAATCATTCAACTAGATGAACAGTTTCGGCCTGAAGTAGAAGAATTTGTTCGCTCATGGAATGACAGCATGGAGACGCGTCCTTTTTATGATCATCGACCAGACGGCACTGTACTTGTGTATGCTTGGGGAGAAGTGATGCGGCATGCCATAGCCCATCACATTCACCATATCGGTCAGCTATCGGTCTGGGCAAGAGAAGTCGGGAAGCAGCCAGTGTCGGCTAATATGATTCGAAAAAACCTTATTCAACCAAACATGACCGCAGATCATGTGTAATAGATATGTTACCTACAGCAATGGGACGAAGAAAGAACAGCCAGTTTCCAGCCTGTTATATTGTACGAAGCTATTGCATGTCAACAAAATAGGTAGTTGAGTGAAGACAATCCATTCGAGGCGTTCGAAGGGTGCGTCTTTTTTTTATTGAAATACGTGAACCATGTATCTCTCCTCGAATGTTTCCCTAAGGAAAAATAATTTACTATATACAAAAGTTTTGGGTATATATATAATTAGAGGTATATCCGGATATACGAACCAAGAAGGAGATGATTACATGAGCGTATTTACTTTGCCAGAACTTCCGTATGCATACGATGAGCTGGAGCCTCATCTGGATGCAAGAACGATGGAGATCCACCATGGGAAGCATCATGCCACTTATGTGGCTAATTTAAATAAGGCATTGGAAGGTCAGACGCAATTTGCAAATGCTTCGGTTGAAGAATTGATCAGCAACTTGAACGATGTACCGGAAGAAATACATGCTGCGGTTCGCAACCAAGGCGGGGGACATTACGGGCACAGCTTATATTGGTCGATTATGAGCCCGACTGGCGGTGGTAATCCTTACGGAGACATCGCGAAGGGCATTGAGAAGCACTTCGGCAGCTTCGAACAGATGAAGGATGAGCTGACGAAGGCGGCAATCAGCCGATTCGGATCTGGCTGGGGCTGGCTCGTCGTGAACGGAGATAAGCTTGAGGTGATGAGTACACCGAATCAGGACACACCACTAATGGAGAACAAAACGCCTATTCTTGTGGTGGATGTGTGGGAACATGCTTACTATTTGCAATATCAGAATCGGAGACCGGACTTCGTGTCCTCCTGGTGGAATGTAGTGGATTGGGAAGAAGTGAACCGTCGCTACAATGAAGCCGTACGTTAACAACGATGTGCGTAAACGTTGCGGAAGCAGGACGCTGCTTCTGCAAGGTGTGGGCTGCATCACAGCGATGGAATATACGGCGCTTGGAGCATTGAATGATTAGGGAAAGGAGCATGCGCATGAGTATGAGCCTAAAGAGGAGTGTAGTAAATCTTTCCGGCCAAGACAGCACCTCCAGAGAACAAGTATTGTTCTGGCTGAAAAAGCTCGGTACAGTCACAGTTCAGGATCTGATTGATCGGATGGATGTGACAGGCGTTGCAATTCGGCGATATCTAACGGAACTGCAAGAAGAGGGGCACATCGTAACGAAGGTGCAGCGCCATCAGGTTGGCAGACCGACACATTATTATCAACTGACTGATTCTGCATTTGAGCTGTATCCACGTCAATATGATGAACTAGCGACTGAACTGTTCGATGAGCTTGAGGCGCTGTACGGGGAAACGGGTGTGGCTTTGTTCTTCGAACAGAGAAGCACTAAGCTGAAACGAAGATATGAAGATACAGTTACTGGAGAAACGCTAGAGGATCGGCTGGAGGCTCTCGTTCGAGTGCAAAATGAACAAGGCTACATGGCAAACGTGCATCCGAATGCAGATGGCTCCTTTTCCTTCGAAGAGAAGAACTGTCCGATTGCCAAAGTGGCGTGCAGGTACGGCCATGCCTGCCGCTGCGAGCTGCAATTATTTCGTTCCTTGCTCCAAGTCCAAGTAGAGCGTACAGCATGCATGGCTGAAGGTGGAAGTGTGTGCAGTTATCACATTATGCAAGATTCGTAAATGTAAAATCAATATTGGAGCATGTTCAATAAAGCTTCCCTAACAGGCTTTTCGAGCATGCTTTTTTTTACCTTCATATTTAACTCATAACATCGGCATGTTTCGAATTATGACACTATCGTTAGCGCATGAATGGATGTATAATAATGGATGATGTTTTGCGGAAACCTTTTGCGGCCAATCTGCATCCAAGTAATAGAACAATTGCATTAATAGCGTCATTGCAATAATAGATTAGCATCTAAGTGGGAGGTGAAAGGGTAATCCATAATTGTAGAATCAGGATTCTAATGGCTGCTGCCCGTCCTGCATTTTGCCTGAATGCCGCATGATAAGTCGCAGTTGGTTATACCAGCTGATGAAAATCGATTTGGAATGACACATTCACGCAAAAATAGGAGGAAGTACAATGATAAACTATCAAGTAATGACGGAAGCTCAAGTGGACAAATTGAAGGAAATCGATCGCTCGGAGCATATTGAGCTGATTTATGAGATGCATGACGGCAAGATGACGGAAATCCATGCGAACCACGAATGTCCGAATTGGGACATCGAGCAGCTGCAGGAGATGGAAGAACGATATGTATACGAACTGCAGAACGGCGGTATGGCCGTCGGTGCTTTCGATGGAGACACCTTAGTAGGCTTCGGCGTATTGGCTCATCAATGGCGCGGGGAGCAGCACGACCAGCTTCAGGTTGATCTCATGTATGTATCTCGGACTCATCGCAGACAAGGGATCGGATCGCGCATTATGAATGAGTTGGCGGAAGAAGCGAGAAGAAGGGGCGCAAAGCACCTCTATGTTTCTTCAACGGAAACTCGCTCGGCGGTATCCTTTTACAAGAGCAATGGCAGCCAGTTGACGGATGAAGTAGATCCTGAGCTCTTCCAAAAAGAGCCGAAGGATATCCATATGCTGATTACGCTTTAGAAGTTATGTTACTTCGATAGGATTGTACGATGAAGTGCTGGCGCAATTTGCCAGCACTTTTGTATTTGTAAGTTTTCGTATTTATATGAACAATGTAGCCGAAAGTGAAATCGAAGTAGCTTTTAACCGATAATATGAAATGAAATGAAAGTGAAAGTAAGGGAATATAGAAAAAGAGGGGGAAACGAAATTGAATTCGACAATGAAACGATTAATGTCAGTGTTGCTATGCCTTATGTTAGTCCTTACAAGTCATTCAGGTTCGGTTCAAGCCAAAGTGAATAATGGAAATACCGTTAGCGAACAGCACTATACACGTATCGGTGAGGATTACGAAATACTTGATGGGAATATGCTTCTATCAAAAAAAGACGGAACGGTATGGTATTGGGACACACTTGCTTATTCCGCCCAAGCTTCCGATCCATTCTATCAAGCCAAACTCGTGCAAATTCCGGGCTTGCGGGATGTGAAACAATTCTCATTCGAGGGCACGAACGGGGAAAGTAGATTAATGACGAATTACGCTGCATTAAAAAAAGACGGAACCGTATGGTATTGGGATTCTAGGAACAACACCCATCCTAAAGATTCTAGGATTGCTCCGAAGCCTATCAAGGATTTGAATCACGTAACATCACTCGTCGCCGATTATACCGGCAACTCTAAAAATTACAAGACCTTATTTGTATTAAAATCAGACGGATCGGTCTGGTGGTGGATTGCTCGACAAGGCAAAGCTTCGTCGACGGCTTATGCTAAGATTCTTGATAATGTTGCATCTATAAAATCTGTGAACGGTCGCATATACGCAGTTAAAAAAGATGGTTCGGTATGGAAATGGGGAGCATACATGTACTGGCTGCATAATAACCAATCAAACCAATCTGATAACAAAGGCCCAGAGCAGATCAAAGGGCTTGACGGCATCGTCAACATAGAGATGGGCGGTAGAACAAATTATGCTTATAAGAAAGATGGCACGGTTTGGTCTTGGAAAACTTATGATTCTGAAAGTACTCCGATTCAATTACATAAAGCAACAGGCGCTAAGGGAATTGTTCAATTTGGCTCACAGCTGAAAGATTCGAATATCGATACTACTTATGCTTTGCGAGCAGACGATAAGCTCTGGTCAATAGACAGCGATAAAGTGTTCCCCGAGCTTTCGAATATCGCTTCCGTACACTACAAGGACAAGGACCGCTATATGGAAAACTATGTACTGAAAAAGGATCAGACCTTGTGGGCATGGCAATATAAGGTTTCTGCCTACCCGAAGCTTGTTGTGTTCACGAAAGAAACGGCAGCTGGCAAAAGCTCTGGAAAAGGAAACAAATCAACTGACGAATATTCAGGGACAGCAAACAATTCAACAGGCGGTCATTCTGGGTCAACAGATAAACCATCTAGTGATCGTTCAGGGATTGTAAACACACCAACAGGTGATCGTCCTGAGATCAAAACTCAACCTGAGATAATAAGATTGACTTCACCAGAAGTCAGCCTGTATCCGTTTATCACGATTCTGCAGCCTGGCGGACAACAGCCTATTGTCGCAAACAATGTGTTTCCTGGAACTAAAATAGTGTATACCATTGACGATCCGAGCATAGGAACGGTTACGAATGTGAATGGCATGCCGGTCATCACAGCGAATAAATCGGGACAAACCATTGTACGGGCCACAACAACCAGAGCCGGTTTTCCGGATGAGACGACTTACATATTGTTGTATGTCACGGACAGCAGCATGGCTTCCGATACGTATTTCACTGCCATTCGCTCTATTCCTGGCGCAGACAAGCAGAACTCAGTTATCGTGGAAGGACTAACGCAAGCAGGAGAGCTTGTAATCACAGCCGCAAGCAGTGAAAAGCCGACTCCTGTTAACGGTCAGATCGCCTTAACACCCGAATTGATTGCCCGCCTAGCAGGTAATGCGTCAAAGGCGAAGTCAGCGGTACAGCAGGCACTGTCAGAAAATAAGATTGTTCCAGCGAGAGAGTTGATCGTGAATGCGGAAATATTGTCTTTGCCTGGACAGAATGAATATATGTTCAAACTTGATAAGAGTGGATTAGTGGGCCGGAAGGATATTGACTATATTACCGTTCATGCAGGGGATGCGAACCTCGTATTCAATGTTGCGACCGCAGAGCGACTGTTCCAATCGCAGCCGGTTATCGTCATTCGTTTTGTAAAAGAGAGTAACGGCGGATATCGCATCCAATTTCTAAATGAACAACAGCAAGAGATTTCAGGCATACCAAGTAATATTCAACTCATTCTTCCTACTAGTCAAATCGATGCGACAAATACAAGTATGTTCTATGTGAATGGGAAGGCTAGGGAGCCGATCGGTGGGAAGTATAATCCGTCCAAAAACGGCATGGAAGCGGAAATTAATCGTTCTGGAACC
>NZ_FNAZ01000003.1:0-60448 GCF_900102125.1 Paenibacillus sp. cl6col | reverse complement strand
GATGTTCCCGCCGATAAACAGATTAAAGCACGCGAGGCTGTTACGCGCGGGGAAGCAGCACGAATGCTGTATCGTCTTTATTTACAGCTGTGACCTTACCATTTCCACATATTAATCGCTCTTTACTGTGGTTGTCCTATAAGTTGGTTTATTACCTGTGAGGGATAGTTAGATTCAAAAAGGTCGAGTTATGGGTTATATTTCTACCTGAACGCGACCTTTTTGCTTCATTGTGGCCACTGTAGCAAATTGTGGGCAAGGGAAAGCCACCCGATCTCAAGGCTTACTTTCGACAAGCCTCGAAGCCGGAAGTGTCTAAATCCTCTATTATGTTTCAGTTGCCCAAATACACTCTCTAGCTCGATCATTCGTCGAACCGACAGCGCGTATCCTTCTTCGCTTTTGAAAATTTAGGGAAAAGTGAAATCAAAGCAGCTATAAACCGATGAAAGGATAGTAAGACATATAGAAAAAAAAGGGGGAAACGAAATTGAAAAAGAAGGACAGGCAATCGGCTTGCTGTTGGGAACTCCGGAAGGCAGCATTGAGATACAATCATATTTCTAATGGAGGTCGACAATGAAACGGTTAATTTCAGCGTTGCTATGCCTTATGTTAACCCTCACGGCTCATTCAGGTTCGGTGCAAGCCAAAGTGAATAGTGGAAGTACTGTTAGCGAACAGCAATATACACGTATCGGCGAGGATTACGACATTCTTGACGAGAATGTGTTACTGGACAAAAAGGACGGTAGCATTTGGACTTGGGTCTTGAACAAAGATTATTTAGAAACTTTAGATTTCTATGTAGGTGAAATGTACCACATTCCGGGCTTGCAGGATGTGAAGCAATTTAGATACAAATCGCGTGAGATAGACGGTAGAGATGTTATTAACTACGTTGCGTTAAAAAAGGACGGAACCGTTTGGTATTGGGACTCAAAAACTGGCGAAGCCGACGCCACTATTATACATAGCCCTATGAATACTCCGTCGCCCATCAAAGATTTGGATAACGTAACTTCAATCGTCGCCGATTTTTTCGACAGCTATAAATTCAAGACCTTGTTCGTATTAAAATCAGACGGTTCGGTGTGGAGTTGGGGAAGCGAAATAGGCGATGCCACGTCGACTCCGATTCAATCCAAGCTGCTTGATGATGTCGCATCCATAAATTCTGCGCGCGGTTTGGTATACGCGGTTAAGAAAGACGGTTCGGTATGGAGGTGGAGTACAAGTTCGTACCTTCCGGATTATATCTCTGAAAACAAAGGGCCCGAGCAGATCAAAGGACTTGTCAATATCGTCAATATACAGCTAAGCGGTTATGAAAACTTTGCATTCAAGCAAGATGGAACGGTCTGGTCCTGGCCTGCGTATGAGCCTGAAGCGATTCCCAAGCAAATACACCAAGCAACAGGCGCTCGGGCTATGGTTGAGTTTAGCATGATGTCGCGCATGATGTTGCTAGATCAATTTATCGACACCATGTATTCTTTACAAACGAATGATCAGCTTTGGTCCGTGTACAACGATGATAAAGTATTCCCCGGGCTTACGGATATCGCTACCATATACCTTAAGCACCGGGACAAATATTCTACATGGTATTATGCGTTCAAAAAGGACCAGACATTGTGGGCGTGGGATAATAGTTATGCTTCCTTGCCAAAGCTTGTTGTGTTCACGAAAGGCACGGCAGCTGACATTCGCTCTGGGACAACAGAAATATCAACTAGTAAACGTCCAAGCACAACAGAAACACCGAATGGCGAACGTACTGGAACAACAGAGACACCAACTGGGAAGCGTCCTGAGGCAGTAGTTCAGCCAGAAAAACGAACATCGCCTGAAATCAGCCTTTATCCATTTATAACGATGCTGCAGCCTGGCGGACAACAGCCGATAATCGCAACCAACGTGGTTCCCAGGACTCAGATTACGTATACCATTGACGATCCGAGCATTGGTACCCTGGCCAATGTGAATGGTGTACCGGTTGTAAAAGCGATCAACTCGGGACAAACCATTGTGCGCGCTACCATAAGCAGACCTGGTGTACCGAATGAGACGACTTATGTATTGCTGTATGTCATGGGTGGCAGCATGCAGTCCAATACGTATCTCACAGCTGTCCGTTCGCTTCCTGACATTGACAAGCAGAATCCGCTTATGGTGGAAGGATTGACACAAGCAGGAGAGCTTGTGATCTCCGCCGCAAGCACTGAGAAGATGACTCCTGTTAACGGCCAGTTCGTGATCACATCCGAGCTGATTGCACGTTTAGCTGGAAATGCGTCTAAGGAGAAGTCAGCAATACAGCAGACGCTATCAGAGAATAAGATTACACTTGCGAGAGAACTGATTGTGAATGCGGAAATTGTGACTTTATCCAACCCAAATGAATATGTGTTCAAGCTTAATAAAGAAGGCTTAGTGGGCCGGAAGGATATTGACTATATAACCGTTCAAGCAGGGGATGCGAAACTCGTATTCAATGTTGCGACCGCAGAGCGACTGTTCCAATCACAGCCGGTTATCGTTATTCGTCTGGCGAAAGAGAGTAACGGCGGATATCGTGTACAGTTTCAAAATGAGCAAGGGCAGGAGCTTTCGGGCATACCAAGTAATATTCAGCTCATTCTGCCTACTAGCCAAATCGATGCGACAAATACAAGTGTGTTCTATGTGAATGGGAAGGCTAGGGAGCCGATCGGTGGGAAGTATAATCCGTCCAAAAACGGCATGGAAGCGGAAATTAATCGTTCTGGAACCTATCTTGTAGAAGAGAATTCAAAATCATTCCCGGATATGAACGGCAGAGATCCAGAGTTGATGCAAGCGGTGCAGTTTTTAGGCTCCAAAGGAATCGTTTCTGGAAAAGGAAACGGCAATTTTATGCCCGATTCTCTGCTAACCCGTGCAGAGTTCACGACGATGCTGGTCAAAGTGTTTAACGCTATGGATGAAACGGCAAAGGAAAGCTTCTCGGACGTGGAGCCGCCGCAATGGCATTATCCATTTATCGCTTCTTCCGAAAAAAATCATATCGTTGAAGGTTATCCTGACGGAACATTTATGCCGGATCGTACCATAGAGCGGCAAGAAATGACCGCTATTGGCGCAAGATTCCTGCATGAGAGGAAGCATTATTATTATCCTTCGAATCCGGAGGAGTACTTAAATCGATTTGTAGATAAAGAAACAGTATCCAAGTGGGCTAAGCCCACAATGTCCTTGGCTGTGAAGCAGCGCCTGATCGATGTTCCTGCCGATAAACAGATTAAAGCACGCGAGGCGGTTACGCGCGGGGAAGCCGCACGAATGCTGTATCGTCTTTATTTACAGCTGTGACCCTAGCAATAGCACCGATAAGCAGTTCGCTCCAGATACTTTCTGGCAGCTACTGAAGGAATAATCGACAAGGCTTGTCATAAGCGCATGACACCATTTCAACACAAAAACCGCTCCATAAGGGGCGGTTTTTTATGTTTCGATAGGTAGTTGTATGTTAGTGTGCAAATCGCTACGAGTGAAATTGCAATATGCACAACGCTTTACCCTTATTTCAATCTAAGTATACCAAATGTTTACTTCCAAATATAGACTTGTTATTTTCTGGTTTTTCCATACAATACAAACATAATGATCGGGAGGGATCTTCCATGTATTCTATTTTCGAAGACACGATGGCGGATATGGCGTGGACAGAAATTGAGAGCAGTATTCAAAAGGGGGCGATTGTGCTGCTTCCCTCGGGTGTCATTGAACAACAAGGGCCTCATTTGGCTACAGGAACCGATATTTACGTAAGCCATCTTATTTGCAAAAAGATAAAGCATGAACTAGAGAAAGCGGAAATCGAAAGCATCATTGCTCCTCCATTTTACTGGGGAATCAATCATGTGACTGGGGGATTCCCAGGCTCCTTTACAACTCGAAAAGAAACGATGAAGCATGTCCTTTTTGATATCTTTGCTTGTTTGCACCGTTGGAGCGTAAAACATGTTTTTCTTATAGATATACATGGTGATCATCAGAATGGGATCGCCCTTTACGAAGCGATTGCGGAAGGGCGAGAACAGTTGGGGCTTGATATCCGATCTGTCATTTCTCATTGGGTTGCCAATGAACTGCAGATTGATCAAGATAACAAGAACTTTCTTATTTTTCATGTAGACTTGCCAGCATCTCCGCAACCCCAATATGCTGATGTCCACGCAGGGGCTGGCGGAACGGCAATGATGATGAAGTACTTTCCGAGTTTAGTGAATGTTCAGTTGGCAAAGGAATTGGAAGCTACGAATCTTACTTATGAGGAGTTGAAAAAATGGCAGCATGGCGGGGATATCGCGAGAAAGATTACGCCCCTTGGTTATGTTGGAGCCCCGTCAGAATTTGAGCAGGTAAATGTTGATGACATGGATTTTGTTTCTGTTTTTAGTCGGCAGGCGGCATTTTCAATGAAAGAATACTTGGAAGATTATAAAGGATAAAGGCAAATAGATGTTCTACATATTAAATTGTTATGACTGCTTCCAAGTGAAGCAGTTTTTTTGTTGCCATTATCCGTACAACCGCCAAACTACTCCCTCTACTGGTGGTCAGGAAGAAACGGAAGGTAGTAACATGAATCTATTGATAATGGTTCTCACTACTGTCGTCGATCAGTTTAGAACTAGCAAAGGGGAAGTAGAGAAGATGAAAACAATGAAACGATTCACGGTAATGTTATGTGCATGTCTGCTGCTGATTGCAGGATGCGGCAATCATGATGCCAATGATGCCAAGGAAAATGCCGACAAAGAGAAAGAAGTGGTACAGCAGACAGTTGCGGGCAATAAAGCAGCATCAGCGGCAGCTTACCCGCGAACGATTACACATTTGTCCGGCAAGACGATCGTGGAAGCGAAGCCGCTTAAGATCGCAACGCCTTATATATCCTTTGTCGATTATATGGCCGTATTGGACACGTATCCGATTGCCGGTCAAGGAATTGAAATTATCAAGCGGAATTTCCCCAGCTTGAGCAAGCAAATCGCAGGCAAAGGAATTCAGGACTTGGGTATGGAGACCAATCTCGAGAAGCTGCTGGCGGTTCAGCCGGATTTGATCATCGCGGCAGATGATATGAAGGAGCAGTATGAGCGATTGTCGCAGATCGCCCCGACGGTTATTTTCCCGCAGGCTGGAGAATGGCGAGAAACGCTGAAGCAAATTGCTGAAGTCATTGGCGAGGAGGAGAAGGCTGAGCAGGTGCTCGCGGAATTCGATCACAAGAGCGCGGAGTATAAGGAAAAACTGGCGTTCCGCCAGAATGAGTCCGTTCTATTTACGATGTATAGCGGCAAAGAGATGTTTGTCATGTGGAATGACGGGCGATTTGATCCGTTCTATAAGGGGCTTGGCTTGAAGCCGGTAGAAGCTGCACAAGCGAACGGACAAATAACGCTCGAAAGCCTTGCTGCCTTGAACCCGGATCACTTGTTCGTCATCAACAACTGGCAGAATCCGATCCAAGGCGGTGTTAGGGAAGCGATGAAGATCAGCAAGGTGTGGAACAGCATGAATGCCGTCAAGAACAACCGGGTGTATGAGCTTGCAGACCCTTCACTGCCTGGGCCAATGGCATTGGCGAAGATCGACGGGATCGAAGAGATCATGCAAGCTATGGGGAAAAAGGATCAGTAAGATTAGATGATCCATAGTTCCAGTTATTTGCTGTTCGTTTTAGATTGACGTTTGGAATAAGGAAGGGAGATGCTGCATCATGGCAACGACACCATTGCCGTTTATGCTGCGGCTGGTACAGAAGCGGCGCGTCAAATTAATCGCCTCCTGTATCTGCTCCGCGGCAGGCGCTGTATTTGCTTTGGTTCCGTACGTGCTTGTGTTCCGCATCACGGATCTCTTGCTGCGCTCGACTGTGGAGTGGCACGACATACGTTGGCTCATTCTTATGGCCTTTATTTCGATATTGCTGCGCTTCATCTTGATGGGGGCTTCGACCATGCTGGCGCATGCCGCAGCTTTTCATGTGCTCTATGATTTGCGTGTGCGCTTGATCGATAAGCTGGGCAAGCTGCCGCTTGGCTTTTTCAGTGAACAACACTCAGGACGTGTGAAAAAAATCGTAGCCGATGATGTGGAGCGAATTGAGTCTTTCATCGCTCACCATCTTCCGGATTTGACGGCTTCCCTTGTGGCACCATTGTTAACGATAGCATACTTATTCAGCGTGGACTGGAGCCTTGCGATCGCCGCCTTGCTGCCGATTCCAGCAGCTTATGCGATTCAGGGCATTATATTTTTGCGTGGAAGACGCTCAGAGGATATGAAACAGATGCATCATTTATCGGAAACGATGAACGGCGCAATTGTTGAGTTTGTCCATGCGATGCCTGTCATTAAATCGTTTAATCAAACCGTACATTCCTTTGCCCGCTATCGCAACTCTGTTGAGAGCTATGCAGCCCTGTGGGGGGAGATTGCGCGCAAAAAAACGCCGCTGTATACGCTGTTCCTGCTTCTATTGGAATCGGGATTGCTGTTTATTATGCCGCTGGGAGCTTGGTTGTACGGTCAAGGAAGTGTAACCTTCCCTGTGCTTGTATTGTTTCTGCTGCTCGGTGTCGGATTAACTGCACCGCTGCGCCAGATTTCTACCTTGGCTCATATGATGCAGAACAACATGGAAGGGGTTCGGCGTATTCAACAGCTGTTAGCGGAAGAGGAGCTGTCATCCTCCTTGACCGTCTGCACGGGGAACATGCCAACCACCCGATTCGATATTTCCTTTCAAAATGTCACGTTTGCGTATGAGGATCGGCAAGTGTTACACGACATTCATTTTACGGCAGAGCATGGTAAGGTGACCGCACTCGTTGGGCCTTCAGGAGCGGGTAAGTCAACAGCAGCTCAATTAATCGCGCGTTTCTACGAGGTTTCAGGTGGATCGATTCAGATTGGCGGGATTGATATCCGCTCGATCCCACCAGAGCAATTGATGGATATGGTGTCGTTTGTGTTCCAGGATGTTCCCGTCGTGAGTGATACAGTAGCAGCTAATTTGCGCATGGGGAAAGGGGAAGCTCAGGACGATGAGCTGATATCTGCCACTAAAGCCGCGCAGGCGCATGAATTCATTATGGCGCTGCCAAACGGCTATAACACGTTGATCGGTGAGGGCGGCGTGCATATTAGCGGTGGAGAACGACAGCGCATTGCAATCGCACGTGCCATTTTGAAGGATGCTCCGATAATTATTTTAGATGAAGCCTTTGCATTCGCAGATGCGGAAAATGAAGCGAAAATTCAGGATGCACTAAGCAGACTGATGCATCAACGGACAGTCATCGTGATCGCGCATCGACTGTCCTCGATAACAGATGTCGATTGCATCGTCGTGTTGGAGGATGGACGCATATCCGGCATGGGCACGCATGACGAACTGCTTGCACACAATCCGCTGTATGCCGGCATGTGGAAGGCGCATCGCGGAGCAGACGATTGGTCACTGGAAGGAAGGGACGGGGCCTATGTTTGACACAATACGCTTCATAACCGGTCGTTCGGGAGCCTTATTCACTCGAGCAACACTTTTCACCATCGTGGAAATGGTCGCAAATGCCGCGCCAATGGGGCTGCTATTCGTGGTATTGATATCCTTGTTCAACGGTTCGCCTACGCCCTTGGAAATTGGCTGGTGGCTGGCGATTTTGCTGCTGTTATTTTGCGTCCAAGCGATATTTGCGAGTATGGGACAGATCGATGCACAGCGTACAGGCGCATTGATCATGAAGGATGTGCGGCTGCGCCTGGGCGAACATTTGCGCAAGCTCCCGATGGGGTACTTTTCACGGAAGGATCAAGGGGATATTAGTCACACGCTCTTGGCAAATGTGGATGAAGTGGAAATGATTCTGACGCATCTGTTCAATCAATTCATTGGGGCGATTACACTGCCCATCGTAAGCGCACTGTTCCTGCTGCTTGTCGATTGGCGATTAGCGCTCGCTGTATTTGTATCCGTGCCCTTCGCCTTGCCATTATTATTCTGGTCGCAGCGAGTGATGGCAAAGCGCAGCAAGCAGCGGCAATCTGCAGCAGTGGCTGTAAACTCGCGTCTATTGGAATATGTACAGACGATTCGACTGATGAAGGCTCACAATCAAACAGGTCAGCGATTTAGGAGATTGGAGCAAGCCATGGCACGACTGCGAGATGATAGTATACGAGTGGAGGCAATGACTTCGCCTGTTGTCATGCTGTTCTCCATTGTGCTGGAACTTGGGTTTATCCTGCTGCTTATGGTGGGCTGCTACTTGCTGGAAGGCGGGGTTATCGATGTCTCTGTGCTGCTTATTTTTCTGGTTGTCAGCATGAAGTTCTATCAGCCGCTTCGTGTGGCAGGCGCATCACTGATTCAAATTCGCTATATGACCTCTGCAGGGGAACGCATCAGGGACATTTTTGATGAGGAGCCATTGGAAGAGCCTGCACAGCCCCAGCTTCCGCAATCATTCGAGATTGAATTTGATCACGTATCGTTCAGTCACGGGGATGCTGAGGTGTTACAGGATATTCATTTGCATATCCCTGAAAACAGCCTGACCGCTATCGTTGGGCCTTCCGGTGCAGGCAAGTCTACATTAGCGGGCTTGGTGTCACGTTATTGGGATGTGACGAAGGGATCTGTAAAAATCGGCGGCGTAGATGTGCGTGCGATAAGAAGTGAGGAGCTATTAAGCCGAATTAGTACGGTGCAGCAGCAACCATATCTCTTCAATGAAACGATTGCAGGCAATATTCGAATGGGCAAGCTGGATGCATCGGATGAGGAAGTGGTGAAGGTAGCTAAGGAGGCTTATTGCCATGACTTCATTATGAAGCTTCCGCGCGGTTACGCTACGATTGCTGGAGAAGGCGGGGCGATGTTGTCAGGAGGAGAAAAGCAGCGAATTGCGATCGCTAGAGCCATTCTCAAGGACGCACCAATCATCATTTTGGATGAAGCGACGGCCTCGCTGGATCCGGAGAACGAGATGCATTTGCAGCGCGCGATTAAGAAGCTGACGCAGCGCAAGACGGTGCTCGTCATCGCTCACCGCCTGAAGACGATCCGCGGAGCGGATAACATCGTTGTGCTGGAGCAGGGTCGGGTTGCGGAGCAAGGCACACATGAAGAACTGCTTGCGCATGAAGGCACGTATTATCGCCTATGGCATGAGCAGCAGAAGATCGGCGGCTGGAAGATCCGGAGAGAGGGAAGTGGCAGTAGGGAAAATGGTTGGTTAGATTAGACAAATAGGGGGAAGAGAAGAATAGGGAGAAGGTAATGTTCATTTTCATTGAAAAAGAGAGTCAAGAGATTCACTTAAGATATGTAAATCTAAGGTTGATTAGAATATGATTTCGTCTTGTCATATAGAGGTGTCTACTAAGTCGTTAAGACTCTGTAGACATCTTTTATCTTTTTATTGTGTTATTATTCTTGAAACACTTTGAACAATAATGAGAAAATATTCCCCTGCTTCTATAAAACCATGTATACTAAGTTGTGTAATTATACCAAATGATAGGTTTATAAAAAGAGAGGGGTAACTATCAAAATATGCTAGCAAAGAAAAAACGGAAGAGCACGCTGCGGCAAATATCAATCCTGCTCGTCTGTGCATTAGGATTTGTCTCTGCATTTGGAGGGCTATCGAATCATGTGGCAGCTCAAGTAGCTCATAAAGAAGTAAAATCAGTTTCCTTCCGGGACATTGATGACTCCTACGCTAAGGATGCAATTGTAAATTTGCAGCGCGCAGGCATTGTTGATGGAGAAGGCGCAGGGGAGTTTTTCCCTAAACGCGTAATTACGCGAGCAGAAGCATCTAAGTTTATTGTGCTTGCTTTAGGTCTTGAACAGGATCAAACCTCTGTCCAAGCATTCAAGGATGTGCCTAAGGACAGCTGGTATGCTGGCTTTGTTGGCGCGCTTGTGAAAGCCGGAATTATTCAGGGAACATCAGCAACTACTTTCTCTCCTCAAGATCAAGTAACGAGAGAACAGCTCGCTGTTCTATTTATCCGTGCTCTGGGCTTGCATACTCAGTCTGTTAATGAAAAGGATTATAAAGCAATATCGGACTGGAGTTCCGTTACTGAATGGGCCAAGTCTTCGATTCAAATCGCATTGCATATCGGATTCATCAAGGGAATTGATAATGGGAATGGTACGATACGTTTCGAACCAAAGGAGGCGGCAGAACGTCAAGCCATTGCTTTGCTGACAAACGAAATGATGACGAATAAGTCTACATACTTGAAGTGGGTAAAAGGTTCAGCCGAGGAATCAAAACCAGGTACAGATGATAAAGGTACAACAATACCGCCTACTATGAACAGCAATGGAATCAATAACGGAGGTAGTGGTTCAGTTGGAGGATCTGGAAGTGGAGGTTCAGGAGGCGGTGGCTCTAATGGTGGTTCCACAGGAAATAACGGAGAATCACCGAAGATAGCTTCACTTACTCCTGTCGTAACGGAAGAGATATATAATGTGGCCGGCACGCAGGTTACAGGTTCAGCTGAGAAAAATACTACTGTGTCCATTCGTCATCAAGGAAAGGTAATCGCAGAACAAAAATCGAACGCAAATGGTGAATTTACTATCGATATCCCGAATATCCATATGTTCTCGATTTCTGGTGGCGATACGATAGAAATCACGGCTAAGGCAGATGGCAAAGAAGTAAGTGCACCGCTGCAGAAAACAGTGAAGCAAGGCAGAAAGCCTTCGGGTGCCAAGATTTATGGTTATATAGATGAAGATGGCGGAATTATTGGAACTTCAAAAATTGCAGCAACACTGCAAGATATGATTGTAGTGAAGCAAGATGGCTCATTTATTGAGTGCAAGGAATCTCGTGGTGTAGAGGATGGGGCATGTGCGCTTGCGATAGATAATTCTCTAGCACCACATGAGACACTGAAAGTCTACGCTATGTTCAACGGGCTATCAGTAAGCGATCCTACTGAAATTGAGGTTGAGCCCGTCAAGGGGGAAACCGAGTTCACCGTTGTTACTGCTGCGGTGTACGATGGGTTAAGCTATGTTGATATTAGAGCACCGAAGTATACCCAATTTACGGTGAGGGATAGCAAATTTCAAGTACTTGAAATTAACGTGAAGAAAGAAGCTTATAAAAAATCTGTTCGATTATCCTTAGATGGCCACCACCTTCAACCAGGTGATAACGTTTATGTCTTTGCGAACGGACATAAGAAAAAAATAAGTGAGGCGTATCCGATTACGATACAGTCTGCTGAAAGGGTCAGTATTCCAACGGTAACTGGCGATGTATATAGTGGTGGTGGTGTGATTTCAGGTAAATCAGAACCTGATGCGATTGTAGAAATACATACGGAGAAAGGGGAACTAATTAAAACTGTAAAGACGGACAATCAGGGGAATTTCGCTGCGGGTTTCCAAATTATTGATCCCTTATCCCCTCTTGAGCGCTTGACAGTCACAATCAAAAAGATTGGAAAGAAAGAGAGTATTCCCGTTTATATTATTGCTAAACCGATTACAGGTAAGACAGAACCGCCTAAAAAATTGCCGAATCAAATGAAGGAAGCAAGTAACTTAATATTTGGTATAGCAGATCCATATTCAAGTATCAAGTTTAAGAAAACGGACGGTACTCTTTTGTGGACGCTTTATTCTGAAGAATCAGGTGCTTTTTCGGGAAGAATCCCAATCAAAGGGCAGAAAGAAATAATAGTTACCGCTAATTCCTTCGGAAAAGAAGAAAGCGATCCGGTTACAATTAAAATCATAACATCAAAAACAACAGAAACCCCAATAATATTAGGTGATGTTTATGATGTGAATCCTATTTTCACGGGAACAACTGTCCCTGGAGCTACAGTTGTAGTTAAATCTCTGAATGGATATGGTGAGTACAGCACTTATTCAAGTGATGGTACGTTTCGGATTGAATCAACCCAAAATTATCAAGCGGGCGACGAATTTGGAGTAATTGCAAGGGTTAGTGATCAATGGAGTAGCGCTCCTGCTTTAGTTACAGTTTTGCCAGCATCAGCTTCAAAGGCTGAAGCGCCTACTGTTGTTACTGCTGCTGTATATGAAGATGGGGGAAAACTTGAAGTGATGACATCGCAAAATGCGAGAGTATTTGTAAAAGACAAATTTGGTATGGTCATCGATTCAAGTAGTGGTGATATCATGGGTAAATTTGGATTTTCCTTGTCAGAAGAGCAAGTTCTGCATAATACGGAACTCTTTATTAGCACTAGAGTAAAGGGATTAGTTGATAGTACGCAGGTTACCGTCTCATTACTGCCTGTACAAGGTATTACTCCAGTTCCGACAGTTGTAGGTAATGTATATGCTGAGAGGTCTTATTTTTACGTTAACACTGTTCCGAACGCGCTGATTGTTGTGATGGATGAACAAGGAAATATCATACAAGAAGAAAGAGCAGATCGTCTTGGAAATGTTTTTGTTGTTGTTTTTACTAGACTGGAAGATATCAAAATGCTTACCATAATCGCTGATGGGTTTGGCTTAACCCCAAGTGCACCATTAATTGTCGAAGTTCTCCCTGGCAGGGGATAAACGCATAAACTAAGGGATACGAATAATAATGTCGATAGTTTATGGAAGTATTCTCCTTATAATAAATTGAAAACCGTTCTAAAGTAAAAGGGACTGTAGTACCCATTTACTTTGGAGCGGTTTTTTTCATGCAGGAATAGAGGTTCTTGTCTACAATTCGTACGCTAAAATGATATACTAGGTTAGCTAATGTGGTTTATTTCATCATTTAAGATGGGAGAAATGTGTCATGCAATTAAATATCCTAATTCTTGAAAAAACGTCTTCAGGAGAACTGGTGAAAATAGACGAGCGTGCATGGACTACCAGTATGGTGCAGCTGCTTGAACATGCGAATTATTTGCTCGTGAATGATGCGGAATATGAGATGCTGGAGGGCCGGTTGAATGTAAACACCGGCAATTTTGAATTGCTCGTCGAGTCAGTTCGAAAGCCTTGAAAATATACCGGAAAGCAGGGAAGGAATAATGGAACGAAATGAACAGGAGCAGAAGACGACAAGTCCAGAGACGACTGAATCCTGTACGACTTCGGCAAAGCCGCTCAAGGTATTAAGCACATCCCTGGGCGTTGCGCTCGCCGCCAATCTGCTTATGAGTTCGTCTGCGATGGGTCAACAGAGTGCAGCTCCGTCTGATCAGGCGAAGCTGGTTGAATGGTCGACAGAGGAAGTAAAGCAGTATTTCGATGCCAATATGGACTGGAACATTCCAGTACCTGAGGAGAAACAATCAGAAGGCAGTAGTGTTGGCGGGAGCACTGGCAGCGGATCATCCGGAGGAGGCAGCTCGTCAGGGGGAGGGTCATCTCATACGACATACGTCCATCACGGAGGATTTGGCTGGGATGACATGCTGCTCTATCACATGATCTTCAATCGAGGAAGCGCGTATTCCTCTACGAGTTGGTCTTCAGGCGGTAGCGTGTATGATACGCGGACGAATTCACCTTATCGTGCGAAATCGTTCTCCTCTGATAGTTTTCAGAATCGTCCTGTCGTGAATTCAAGGGTTCGACCTACTACTTCGAACGGCTCGGGTTCCATTATTCGCAGATCGTCGGTTGGATCAAGTAAATCAAGTTCCTCGTCGCCTGGAGGAATCGGCGGTAAATCAAGCAGCTTTAGTTCGTCAGGCGGTTCCAAAAGCGGAGGGTGGTTCGGCGGATAATGGGATTTGAAGTCATTGGTCAGCCGCATCCGAATCGAGCAGAACGTGTCGCGCAATTGGCAGAGCTCGGATTCAACTGGGCGAATATCGAAGAGGAACAATATTGGGTAGATCAGGTCATTGCAATCAATGCGGGCATGAGCCAGGAGCTGCATGTGGTGTCGGCGAAGCTGTGGAGCATCTTTGACAAGGCTGCCCGTTTTATTATCGGTCGCAGAGACCTCTATGAACTCCTCTCGATTCCGGAAGTGTTATGGGACGGCTTGGAGCAGATTGAGCCTAATGAAATAGGTAAGCTGAGTCAATATGCTCGGTTTGACTTTGCTATCGATCATAATGGATCGATTAAGCTGTTGGAGTTGAATGCAGATACCCCAACGGGGTATGTAGAAGCAGCTGTTGCTACACCGTGGGTGTGCAAGCAGTACGGACTTGAGACACCGAATAATGAAATGTCGAAGCGAGTGAAGGAAGCCTGGGCGAGTAATCCGCCTGAATATGCTGCATGTGTAGGTTATGGTGAGCATGCAGAAGATTCGGGTACGATTGACATGCTCGTTAAGCATTCAGAGTTGCCGATGCGATGCATCGATTGTCTGGATTTATGGGTGGATCAAGGGGAGCTGAAGGTAGGAGAGCAGACGATACGCAGTCTGTTCGCGCTGTACCCGAAGGAATGGATGGCCATTGACGAAGGTGGAGAAGCACTTGCTTATTCCATTGAAAATGGGTATACAACGATACTGAACTCACCGCATGCGATCATTTTGCAATCGAAGGGACTGCAGGCGGTTATTTGGGCGATTCATGAACTAGGCTCAGAAATGTTCACGCAGGAAGAGCATGCAGTCATTGCGCATTACATGCTGCCAACATACAACAAAGCTGTCTTTGACGGAAGCTATGTATCCAAGTCGATGTTCGGCCGCGAAGGTGGTTCTGTGCGGCTATTCGATTCGCAAGGAAATGTAGAAACCGAAGATAAGGATGGATTTGATACAAGTCGATTCTTCAGCAGAGTCTATCAAAAACGTGCCGAAATGGCACAAGTGGATTTGCATAACGGCTCCTTTCATTTATTAACGGGTGTGTTCGTCATCAACGGGGTGCCATGCGGGATACTTGGCAGAGTTGGCGGGCTTATTACCGGGAATAACAGCCATTTCATAGCGATTGGAGTGAAAAAATAATGAGCCTGAATCGAAATAGCGGGAGTCGAAATCACGACATTCGTGTTCAGCAGCAAAAAAAGAAACGAATGATCAACAATCTGCTTGTGCTAGGGATATTTGCTTGTCTAATTATTTTCTTCGTGTACATCATTAATCTCGGAGCTGAGGGTAACGACAATTCCACAGAATTAGATACAGCAACGGTACCTTGGGATTATAAGATTGAGAGCGCTAAGGTAGGAGACATCATCGGAGGAGATATGACAATCCTGCCGGATAATCAACTGCTGCCGAATGACAACAATTATGCGACTGGTGATCAAGTATGGACACTCAAGTATATGACAGCTAATATGCTCCCTATTAACGAGAAGGGGAACGATATTAATTTGTCTTCATGGGAACCGATTAAATCGTACTCATCCAAGGAAGCGGCCGAGAGAGATTTGAAGGAGCTGAAGCTCAACTTGAAGGCCGAGGTTGAACTAGTGGGTGTGTACAAAACCGAGTACCAGAGTAAACACCGTCAATTCGCCGTGATTACACTTCCATCCGGACATACGGTGAAGCAGCCAATTGATGACGTGCGTTACCAGAAGTTCAAAAACAAGAAAAAGGTCAGCGTGATGCTGGAGGAAGTTCATGATTTTGTGGACTATGATTTAGCGATGGCCAAATTCCGGGGGTGGGCAGAATGATATTTGTGAATATTTTGATCAGTATTCTTACGATCATGGCGTTGCAATTTATCGGCATGTATGTGTTCAGTGTGCTGACGCCATTTAATGATTTCGAAGAATTGAAGAAGGGCAATGTTGCAGTAGGGCTTGCGATGGGCGGCAAGTTCATGGGCACGGCAATTGTGCTCGGTGTGTCGGCTTTTACGAACTCATCCATTATCCATATGGCACTATGGTTTGGCGTTGGATACATCTGTTTGATCGCAACGTATTTGCTGTTTGATCTCGTTACTCCGAAGATGAGTGTAGCTGAGCAGTTGCAGAATCGGAATACTGCAGTTGGCATATTATTGTGTTTCCTATACATTGGCATGGGATTCGCTATTAGCAGTTTAATCATATAATCGCTTGTGTACACAAAGACTCCCTGATTAGTAACTTAGGAACATGAACTTTTGTTCTATAGAAGGGAGTCTTTTTTTCGTGTGGTTGTCTCAAGGCAAGGAATGGCACCTTCTTTTACAAAATGATTATGTTGTACATGATGTATCTATGAATTGCCTAGTTAACTCGAACCTAGTAAACTGTATACAAGAAATGGAAGATAGATCGAGATAGTTAGGAGGTTATATTCTGAATCAACATGTCATTCAGGATGCAAGAGAAGTAGCGATCAAGGCGGCTCGACAAGCTGGACAGGCAATTAAGCAATTGTTCGATCAAGTGGCGCACGTGGAAATGAAGGATGAGCATGGAGACGTCGTTACAGAGGCTGATCTATTAGCGGAAGCAATCATTGTGAAGGAAATACAGGCTGCCTTCCCTGATCATCAAATCCATAGTGAGGAAGCTGGGGTTATTGGAGTCAGCAGTGATTGGCAATGGCTCGTAGATCCGCTGGACGGAACAAATAATTTTGCAATTGGTATGCCGCTTTTCTCCTGCTCCATTACCGTTATGTACCAACAAGAACCGGTTGTGGGCGTAGTGTATGAGCCGATGACGGATCGACTATTTCACGCAACCGTTGGGAATGGAGCCTATTGCAATGACCAGCGAATGCAAGTGAAGAGCTGTCCTAGCTTGCACAAAGGGAATATTGGCTGGATTCAAGGGCATAAGGTACAGCAGGATCCTACCGCAGTTGGCTTGCGCCATTATATTGACACAAGATGCAAGCGAATGATGCGCCTATGGGCTCCAACCTTGCAATGGTCTATGCTTGCCAAGGGGGATTTGGATGCAATCGTGCTGTACAAATCCGAAGGAGATGACTTGTATTCAGGCATTCTGATGGTTAAGGAAGCGGGAGGGTCTGTCATTCATTTCCATGGAAAACCGTTTACAGGGATGCATTCGGAGCCTTACCTGATTGCTTGTCATCCAGACCATGAGCAAGAGCTGATGCGGATGGTGCGAACGGGCATGTCAGTACCAGCACGACTGTAACTCAGAGCCATATCAATGCTTGTATAGAGATATAAAGCTATATATTTTAGGAGGTAAAGATGAAGCCAGAGATGAAATTATTTTGTTTCCCGTATGCAGGAGCGTCTGCCATGATTTATAACAAGTGGAAAGCCCATATGGCAGAGGGCATTGAACTGATTCCCGTAGAATTGGCAGGCAGAGGCAAGTATTTTGGAACCCCGTTCTATGACAGTTTCGAAGACATGATCGAAGACGTGTATCGCAAGATCGAAAGTCAGCTTGATGAAGGCCCCTACTCGATATTCGGGCACAGTATGGGAAGCTGGATTGCTTATGATCTCGCGCACAAAATATCGGAGCTGAAGCGACCCGAGCCCGAGCATATCTTTTTCTCCGGGCGTAGAGCACCGCATATCGAAAGCAGACGGACGAAATATTACGATCTCCCGGACGATGAGTTTCTGGATGAGATTATTCGATTAGGGGGAACGCCCAAAGAGTTGCTCGAGAATAAAGAGCTTTTAACGCTGTTTCTTCCCGTATTGAGGACGGATTTCAGACTTGTGGATTTGTATCAATATGAAGAGCGTCTGGGCAAACTTTCCTGCAACATTTCTGTATTAAGCGGGGAGGAGGATGCAATCTCCTTGCCAGATTTGCATGCTTGGGAGCAGCACAGCTCGGCTGATTGCACCGTACATATGCTTCCAGGCGGGCATTTCTTTATTAACGAACAGACCGTGCAAGTAACGGATATTTTGAATTGTACCTTAACACGTACGCTCGCCAGACAATACTGAATCGGAAATGCATATACTACTATGAAAGATCTATCATGAATGTTTTATCATGAATGTTTTATCATGCAAGTTCATTAGCGCACATGATTTCAATGCTGCGCTTTTTTTTATGGGCTCAAGAATATAAAAAAGGTGAAACTGATAAGAATTTCCGAATCGAAAGACTTAGCCATTCTTGCATTTGACCGATGAAGGGTTCGAAATTATCGAAATCTCTAATGGCGAGGATACGTGGAAATACGCTGCCGAAGGGCGCCCATTTGATATGGTTATTCTCGACATTATGATGCCCAAGCTGGATGGATGGGAGTTATGCCGCAAGCTGCGCGAACAAGGGGAGTTTCCGATATTGATGATTACCGCCAAAGGCGATCAGGATCATAAAATCAAGGGACTTCATCTGGGGACGGACGACTATTTGACGAAACCGTGATGACCGTAACATTTGGCGGGCTGCTGACGCCATTGATTATTCTGTCTTCGCTGCTGTTCGTTCAAATCGGCTCGTTCGGCGCCTTGCTCGTTACAGGACAGACGTTATCCATGAGCTCAATGATCGGTGTGCTGATGCTCGTCGGCATTGTCGTCACGAATGCGGTCGTCATGCTGGATCGCGTTGAACGGAATGCGAAGTCTGGCATGGAGCTGCAGGAAGCGATCGTCGAAGCGTGTGCGACGCGTCTGAGACCGATACTGATGACAGCCTTTGCCACCATTTTGGCGCTGATGCCGCTTGCCTTGTCGCATTCGACGACAAGCTTGATTTCGGGTGGACTGGCCATCACGGTTATCGGTGGTTTAACGACATCAACACTGCTGACGCTTATCTTCGTTCCGGTGCTATATCTATTGACCGGGCGCAAACGAAAGTTTATCGAAGAAAGCTTCTAAGAGAGAATGAAGTTATTGTATAATAGTGGAATATGACATAGCGACGCGCGACCCGACTTGAGATAATCTTATCTAAGTCCGGGTCGCGTTATTGTTGTGAAGAGGAACGAAACGGGAGGTATGAAACAATGCTGGGTCTTTCGAAAGGAACCATCCATATCCATATCCATAACTATGATCCATATTGCGTTGAATCTTTTCAGGAAGAGAAAGCGATTCTCACCCCTATATTGGGCGATTGTGTAATTGACATTCAGCACGTGGGAAGTACGGCAATCGGAATTCAGGCGAAACCGATCGTGGATATGGCAGTCGGCGTAAACGATCTTGGGGACATATCAACATTTAATGATAAACGCCTGAGGGAGCATCAATATTATAGACTACAGGTACAGCTTGAGGACGAAGTCGTGTATGCCAAATTTTCAAGCCTCGAAAATCTGGTTAAGACTCACTTTCTGCACGTCGTTGTTCATAATAGCGAGAAATGGAATGCGCTATTTATATTCAGAGACCAATTAAGAGCCAATCCGAATCTTGCACAAGAATATGTCGAGCTAAAGCAGAGCCTCGCAGCGTTATAAAGCAATGACGAACTCGCTTACACCGTAGGAAAGGAAGCATTTGTAAAGAAAGTAATACAGGATTTTCGTTCGAATAACTCTTAGATCAGAGAGGGAAGTGATTCAGTATGAAATCTCCTGGTGGATCGATATTTCCTTACTATTACAAGGGTGGGGAAATCCACTGCCTGAAGTACGGAAGCCATTATTCGGATACAGAAAAGTTGTTCGAACTGATGAAGCAAGAAGAGGAGTTTATCCTTCACACCAACAGGAGATTGAAGATATGGGTGGATTTTTATAAGACCACGATTACGGAACAAGTGCTGCAGCAATTTATCGCTCATATTACGAATTTACATGCACGCATTGATAAGCTGTCGATAGTAGGGTTAACAAGATTCAATATGCGGAAGATTGGGGCAGGGAAGGCGATCTGGGTTATATCGCTGAAAATGCCGAAGGCGAATCCATTGGCTCTATCACGGTGAGATACTTTAGTGAGGATAAACCAGGGTACGGATTTGTAAGCAGCGAAGTGCCGGAACTGGGAATGGCGATTTTACCGGCTTATCGCGGACAAGGATTAGGAAGCGCTTTAATGAAGAAATTGTTTGCTGGATTGAGCGAGCAGGGAGTTGAACGCGTATCCTTAAGCGTAGATCCAGACAATGCGGCAGCCGTGAAATTGTATCAGCGATTCGGGTTCAAGGCAGTAGGTGAGGTGGGAACGTCCATCACGATGCTGGCTCACGTAAATAGGGCATGAACTAAGGAATATGAATAGGAACGAGATACATAACGTACTTGATAACTAGACTAGCATGAGGAGATCAACTATGAAAAAACTATTTATCCATCCTGTTACGCGGGATAATTGGGAGACTGCTATTCAAATTAAGATTCATGAGGAGCAAGTGCCATTCGTACCTTCTATTTATGAAGCGCTGACGTATGCATATATCAAGCCTTGGGATGAGGCGCTGGATCCCTTTCTTGTATGTGATGAAGAGATTACGATCGGATTTTTCTACATCAGCTATACACCGAATAGCGCAGATAATTACTGGATTGGCGGCTTTCAAATCGATAAGTCTTGCCAAGGAAAAGGCTACGGTAAGCAGGCAATGAAAAGGATCATTGAATTCATTTGTGAGACTCATCCTTCGTGTAAGCTTATTTCCCTAACGGTTGAGCAGGACAACAAGCTGGCTCAGCGGCTTTATGAAAGCATTGGCTTTGTGAACCAACAGGAGCATAATCAAGACGACGAAGTCATTTACCAACTGGTTCTTGAAGGATCGTAACGCATGAGACCTCAGATCGTGTTACATCTTTTTTTTCGCTGGATGGCAGATTGACGATACCTCCTAACCGCAATGTCAGCGAATGGATGGCGTCGGGATCGATGGGAGAGTCAATTAGTAGCGGGTGAGAGCTATTTTGCGTGCTAGTTATCAGGATGAATGGAGTGGATGCTATGAAGTATTTTTTCGGAATTGTTCCACCTTTGAGCATTTATGAAAAATTGATGTCGGTGCGCAATCAATATCATTACTCTGGGGTTGAACCGCATATTACAGTTAAACTTTCGTACGGGACAGGAACGATAATGCCTGTGAATTGGATGTCCGAATGTAAGAGAATAATAGAAGGATTTCGTCCGTTTTCCGTATCCGTTGGCGAGCTCCGCTATTTCGGTGATAAGGACGTGTTATATATAGGGGCTGACTCTCCCGAATTAATCGAATTACATCGAAAGCTTGTCGCCGTATTTGAGCCGACTGAAGAACAAACGAAGCGTTGCTTCGAATTGAATTTGTATATCCCTCATATAACGGTTGCCAAAAAATCAAGTTTGTCGGAAGAGATTCTCGAAGAAATGGAGCGAACACTATTTCCACATTTTCAGGATAGACAAACCTTTGACGTTCATGAGATCCGGCTGTATGCGCGGGACGATCAGAATAAGACATTTCAGAAATATGAGGACATTCAGATGACACGGTAAGTTAACATAGAGCTGCCCACAAAATAATCATAAAGGAAGATGCCTCATGAAGTTGGAATCGCCACGATTGCTTATCCGCGATTTGCGTAGAGACGATTGGCTAGACGTGCATGAATACGCCTCCAATCCTGAAGTAACGAAATATATGCTTTGGGGCCCGAATTCCGAAGCGGATACGAAAGCATATATGGAGGAACAGCTCGAGCAACAGCAAGCTGCCGAGCGAAGCCATTATGAGTTCGGCGTTATATTGAAGGATACGAATACATTCATTGGCGGCTGTGGGATATACCTGCAAGGAAGTAATGCCGAGATTGGGTATTGTTTCAACCGTGATTATCACGGACAAGGATATGCGACAGAAGCGGCGCATGCCTTGCTCAGGTTTGGATTCGAAACCCTCAATGTGCATCGCATTTATGCCACCTGTCGTCCTGATAACATCGCCTCCGCAAATGTCATGAGAAGGCTCGGCATGATGCAGGAGGGGCATTTAAGGGAACATTTATGGAGCAAAGGGATGTATCACGATTCCTATTTATTCTCTATTCTGCAGCACGAGTACGATTATCCGGTGAAATCCTAAGAGTTATCCTTCATGTAAGCAGATCGTCGGCTCGGTCCAAGGCTCTGGATGACTTGTCCTGTATCGGGGTCAATCGCAACTGAAAAATCATAAAAGTTCTCGCTGAACCCTTCCATCCAGTCTACTAGATCCTCCGAATAGAACCAGAACGAGAGGATGCGGGAATCGGACTGTTGTGCTAGACGCTCCTCCCGACAGTCTATGGAGCAGTTGCTGAGATCCAGACCCAACTCATCCGCTTTCGCCTGAGCCGCTTCGATCGCCTTCATCAGATGTGCGGTATAGGTACGATCAATATTAAAGATACTGTTTGGAAATTGCCTATTTTCACACGTCATCGATTTCTCCTCCAATTCATAAGTCCAACGGCAATCATAGTAGGAGATTCCTACGATAACATACTTTATTTTATAGTAGATGTTAGAGGAACGGAATCATATTTCTGTAAATGGAACAGAAAAAACTGACGCCGGTTTGATGCCGACGCCAGTTGCAGCTTATGCTACGGAGATTTCTTATACGGGAAACCTTCCGTGAGCATAAGTTTTTTCGTTATTATTTATTGAAATCATAGTTCGGATTCGCCAAAATCTCTTGTACGAGTTTATTAAGATCCACATCACCGATAGAACCAGCTTGTCCTAACAAATCTTTCAAATCGGTAGTAAGATTGGACTTATCATCCTCATAATAGTAAGCGAGTTGTCCCAGGTGTTTCAGGCTAAAATCCGTATTGGCGTTCGCGATAACTTCAATCGTTTTCTCACCGACATTCTCGGTTGCTAATGTGAGTTCAGTTTTTCCATTGTCCGCAATTTTCGCCTTGGTCGCATCTACCTTGCCTTTTCCTAAGCCGATTGCCTTGAATTTTAGATGTAAGAGAACGCCGTCGCCATTGATCCCATTAGCTTTACCCTTACTTGCCGTAATAAACCGCAATGGATCATCACTGTGATGCACGATCATCATTTTGTCAGTCGTTTCGAAGCCAACGAGTTGAAAACGAGTTTTGTCGTAGTCGATCGTAAAATCTTCTGCATAAATATTTTGCACGGTGTTTAACGCTAGCTGCACTGTAAACTCTTCGTTAAGATACACGCGATCCGAAACAGACGTAACGTCCAGAACCGGTTCAGTAAAAGGAATGTCAGGGTTGAAAGGTTTCAACTCTGCCGAAGCCGGAAGATCGATTCCTTGAAGAATAATATATTCATTATCTTTATTGTTAATAAATTGCACGGAATGTTCTTTATCGGACAATCCGGTAACCTCATATTTCAGTCTATGTGTATAATCCGAAGGTCCTTTTAATGAAAGTGTTTTTGCCTCTTTACCGTCAATGATAACCGAAATATTATCCGAGGCAGTGCTATAATTAATCGAAATAATACGGAATGAAGTGCCTGTAAAGTTAAATTTAAAGGCGGCATCTTTAGCGACGGTTTCAAATTCGATGCCTCCATATTCGTGCCATCCTTTCCCGGAGTAAGTAATCTGAGGAGACTTATACGAATATCTTGTCCATCCTTCTTCAGGCTTCACCAATGTCTCCCCAACCTTTGCCGCCCCGAAAACCGTTGTCACTGGGATCATTAAAAATAACATCAACCCAGCCAAAAAAGCAGAAAGCATTTTTTTGCCCACAAACAAAACCCCCTATATATATTGAAAAGATTAACAATGCAGGGTACAGTCTATCGGAAAAAACTAACATGAACAAAACAATATTTGATTTATTTTATATATATTTGTAAATGATTTCGAGATTATTTGATAAATTGTCAAAATAATAGTATTCATTCGAGTTTTTTATAGAGGATATGATGTTTATAAAACTTAAAATATTCTAAATTCATGTATAGTTGCAAAAGAAGGGAGAATTGAACCTATTGAGAAAAGAACGAGAAATGATGGACATGTTCATCGAGTTTGCCAAGCAGGATGATCGTATCCGATTGGTAACCTTGGAAGGCTCGCGCACGAACAAAAATATAACCCCCGATACTTACCAGGATTACGATATTTCTTATTTTGTGACCAATCTCGATTCCTTCAAAGCGAACGATCAATGGCTGGATGCATTCGGGGCACGATTAATGATGCAAAAACCTGAGAACATGGAGCTGTTTCCACCCGAACTCGGAAATTGGTTTTCCTATCTTATCTTGTTCGAGGATGGCAACAAATTAGACCTGACACTGATCCCTTTGAATGAAGTCGAAGCTTATTTCACCGATAATGACGGCTTGGTTGAGGTACTGCTTGATAAGGATACGCTTATTCCTAATAAAGTTGTGCCGAATGACAGCCAATACTGGATCAAGAAACCGAGCGCAAGAGAATACGATGACTGCTGCAATGAGTTTTGGATGGTGTCGACCTACGTTGTAAAGGGATTGGAGCGTAAAGAAATCCTGTTCGCCATTGACCATCTGCACGAAGTCGCCCGTCCTAATTTGCTAAGAATGATGGCATGGCACATTGGCGCAGAGCGAGGTTATACCTTTAGCGTGGGGAAAAACTATAAGTTTATAGATCGTTACTTGCCACCTGAAGATTGGGAGACGTTACTCGCAACGTATGCTGAGAGCAGCTATCCAAGCATGTGGCAATCTTTATTTGCTTGCTGTGAGCTATTTCGGAAATACTCGAAAGCTGTAGCTGAACATCACGGATACATGTATCCCGATTATGATCAAGTAATCACAACTTATATAAGGGGAATTTACGACTCATTGTCTTGATGACCGCAGCATACAGAGTGATGAACAGGTAAACATCTATCTGCAAGTTGATAAGGTTTCTGCAAGACAAATATGGACTGGATTCACCTAATAAGGACACATTGACTCGTAATGATGAGAATAAGCCATCGTTATGTTTTTACCGAAAGTAACGGGGCATCTCTATGTAAGTTAATATTTCCAACCAATATTACACAGCCTCGATATTCTAGGGAAGAGTGAGTAAGGTGAGTATAAGCGGTATTTGCGGAGCGAACGGTACAAAAGGCTTTTGGGGAGGGGATGGCAAGGGCTTCAATTTAAAACCAGATACCGTCCATTCACTTCGTCATTCGTTCGCCACTCACTTACTGGAAGCCGGTACGGATTTACGATACATTCAAGAGCATCTTGGCATCAAAGTTCGGAATCACGGTAGGCTATACACATGTTAGTAAAGATCGAGTTAGACGCATTATGAGCCCACGGGATCGGATTATGAGTGAAATGAGAGAGGATGGAACTGACTCGAACCCTACGACCCAAGGAGGCTAGAGGTTCATACATCCATCCATTTTTATACTTGTTTGCGAAGTTCGTAGATATCACTGAATAATTAACCAAATAGAATCAATTATTGGACAGAATGTTATGAATGTTTCAGTAGACAATGGATTTTCCAGCCGAATATCCAGCTGACATCCAGTCACGTTTCCAGCCAGGCTTCCGGAAATTCATGAGGTAACCATGTTAAGTTATCGAAAACGCAAGGATTCGGAGCACCAGCAGAGAATGTATACAGGTAATATACCCCAAATCGGGCCCCCCTTTGAATGTCGACACGCGTCGAATTCCTCGATTGATGGCAAACCATTCCCAACGTTTCTTCTTTATTCGCACTTATATGGCAAAATATTCAAATTAGACTAAAGCTTTACTATGCATTCTTCGAAACTTTGATATAATTCTATTTGGATCATATTTCCTATTATGATAGGGCATAGAATTGAAGGGTTTTTATACCTATTCAAGCTGTGCGAGAGAGACCAGTCCACTGGCTACTAGAAAGCCTGCATGCGGGGACCGACAATGGTGGAAAATGACAGCCGAGAATATGTTGCTCCATGACGTCAGAAGGTTCAGAAAGGTTGTAACCAACCTTATCCCAATTCCGATGGAGGATGAAGCGCGTGAGCATTTTTGAAAAACTGGAATCCAATGTAAGATCTTACTGCAGAAGCTTTCCGGTGGTATTCGACCGGGCCAAGGGGGACCTCTTATATTCTGAGGACGGAAGAGCATATATTGATTTTTTTGCAGGTGCTGGGGCACTGAATTACGGTCATAACAACGATTATATCAAGGACCGGGTTCTCGATTACTTGACCTCCGACCGGATTATGCACGGTCTGGATATGTATACAATGGCCAAGCGTGAATTCATCCAAAGCTTCTCGGAGCGGATCCTGAAGCCGAAGAAGCTGAATTACAAGCTTCAATTCTGCGGTCCGACGGGGACGAACGCGGTGGAAGCGGCCTTGAAGCTCGCACGCAAGGCGAAGAAGAGAAACGGGATATTCGCATTCATGGGAGGCTTCCACGGCATGTCGCTTGGCAGCCTGTCGGCAACAAGCTCCAAGTCAATGAGGGAAGGGGCGGGGCTTCCTCTGGGCGGCGTTACGTTCATGCCGCACCCGAGTGGGGCTTTCGCAGAAATGGATACGCTCGGCTATATCGAGAATATCCTGACTGATTCGCACTCCGGAATCGACAAGCCGGCCGCCATCCTGCTTGAAACGGTACAAGCCGAAGGCGGAATTCACGTCGCCGATGCGCAGTGGCTGCGAGGGCTGCAGCAGCTTTGCCGCAGGCACGATATCCTGCTCATTACCGACGAGATTCAAGTCGGCTGCGGCCGGACAGGCGAATTCTTCTCCTTCGAACGTGCGGGGATCGAGCCGGATCTCATTACCCTGTCGAAGTCGATCAGCGGGTACGGCCTGCCAATGTCCCTCCTGCTGCTGAAGCCTGAACTGGATCTCTGGACGCCGGGCGAGCACAACGGCACCTTCCGCGGCAACCAGCTCGCTTTTGTGGCCGCCAAGGCCGCTCTCGAGTTCCGGGACAGAGCCGCCCTGGACGCCGAGGTGAAGCAGAAGGAAGAGTTTGTACGCTCGTTCCTTGACAAAGAAATCAAGCCTTTGCATCCGTCGATCGCGATCCGCGGACTCGGCCTGATCTGGGGCATTGACGTCTCGGGCTTCACGGATGAAGCCGGGGCGAAGCGGATGACGGAGATCAGCTTCGAGAACGGGCTCATCATTGAAAGAGCCGGCAGAGGAGACCACGTGCTGAAGATCATGCCTCCGCTGACCGTATCGATGGAGCATCTTGCCGCCGGCTGCGACATTATCAAGTCCAGTATACAGCAGGTGATCTCTCATGAGACCCAGGATTTGCTGGTAACGACCTAAGCTCGGCCAAGCAGGTGAGCGTCCCGGCAAGAGGCATGGAAGTGCCTTCCTGAGGCCGTGTGGCTCTGATGTTAAGATAACGTTTTTACCCCATTGGAAGATTTTCTCCCCATGCTGCCTGCGGTACCGTCAGTCAGCATGGAATTCACCGCTAATCCAAGGGCTGTCCCGTTCATGCCACACGGAGCATTCTTTGAGCCTCATGCAGCACCATCTTCACATCTAATCGTCAGGAAAAGCTCACTACCCCGCAGCCGGATCTTTACTTATCCACACCACGCTGCGGGGAATACATAAGTCGTACATAGAGTGTATCAATACCCCTTAAACATAAGCTTCGACAAAGGCAGTTCCGGTGCCGAATCCGGAGGTACGGCCGACTTCCTGCTGGCCAGTACAAACCCTACAGCAAGCCTTACATCGATGGGAGGAACATCCCTTGTCCATTCCCGAATCCAATTCCGAACCCAATATTAAACCAAGACCGTCTTCGGGCGGCTCGTCCGCAGCAAGCATATGGAGAGGAGCCGGAAGTAGCCGCATCCCTTGCGTAGAACGATTATCTTTGTTGTCTTTCACGCATGGGAGCCGAGTGGGACAGCTGCTAGGCAGAGGATTGCCGCATGCGATCAACTGGGCAAGCGAAGCGGTGACCTGGCGAAAGCCATTGATATTGTTGTGACATGTTTGAAAGGCGGGGAGCAAGGCTGTAGCGTTGCTGCAGCATATGCTCCGCCGGATTGCTTTTACCGATGTAGAGAGGGGGACGATCCAGGTGGCTTTTGAAAAAGAAACGTTGTTTTGGAACGAAAAATTCGGTAGTGACGATTATACCTTGACGCGGCTGCCTTACAGCAAAGCTCCAAGCTCCCAGGCGCCCATTATGACAACCGTCGGCGGTTCGCTTTCGGAGAAAGCGGCGCAGCGCGTCCTTCAAATGAGCAAGGGCGCTCCGCTGGCCGCTTTTATGATTTTGCTCGCCGGTGTTCAGTCACTCTTGCATAAATATACAGGAGCTTCTGACATTCTGGTCGGCATGCCGGTTATACGGAAACCGACGGAGACGCGCCGATCCGTTAATCATACGGTCATTTTGAAAAGCTTGCTTTCGGCGGGATCGACTTTTAAAACGCTTCTGAGCGAGCTGAGGACTTCGTTGCCGGAAGCGATTCAGCATCAACATATTCCGTTCTTGAAAATGACGGAGAAGCTGGATCTGCAATATGCAGACGGGATACCCGTCATCCATACGCTAGTATCCCTTAAGGAGCTGCATCTGGATGAAATTGGGCAAAACGTGGTCACGGATTGTTCCTTTGAATTCAGCTTAACCGGTGGGACGATAAACTTAGCGCTGTCATATAACGAGCACTTATATGACTCCAAGTTCATGACTCGGGTCGTCGGTCATCTGAATCGCCTGCTGGCCGTGGGGCTTCACGAGTTGGAGCTGGACATCGTGCGGGTGGACATGCTGTCGGAGGACGAGCAATTTCAATTGCTGCAAAGCTTTAACGATACCGAGAAGGACTATCCCCGTGATCGGACGATTCATCAGCTCGTGGAGGAGCAGGTGAAGCGGGTGCCTGAAGCAACGGCGATTGTCTTTGAGGGGCGGCGGCTTTCGTACGCGGAGCTGAACGAACGGGCGAACCGGCTGGCGCGGACGCTGCGATCGGTCGGCGTGCTGCCCAATCAGCTGGTAGGCTTGATGGCCAGGAGATCGCTGGAGACGGTCGTTGGCATTCTGGCGGTTCTGAAAGCTGGCGGTGCCTACGTGCCGATCGACCCGGAATACCCGGAAGCACGCATCCGCTACATTCTGGAGAACTCGAACGCGCAGCTGCTGCTGACTCAAAGGGAGCTGCAGCAGCAGGTTCCGTTCGAAGGGACCGTGTTGGCGCTGGATGACGAGCAGGCCTACAGCGATGATGGAACGAACCTGGAGCCGGCCAGCGGTCCGAATGATCTGGCTTATGTCATCTATACGTCAGGTACGACGGGCAAACCCAAAGGAGTCATGCTGGAGCATCGCGGTTTGGTCAGCTTGAAACTGATGTTCGCGGACAGGCTCGGCATCACGGAGCATGACCGGATCGTTCAATTCGCCAGCTTGTCGTTCGACGCGTCCTGCTGGGAAGTGTTCAAAGCGCTCTATTTTGGCGCGACTTTGTACATCCCGACGGCTGAGACGATTCTCGACAACCGCCTGTTTGAGAGTTATATGAACGAGCATGCGATTACGGCGGCGATTTTGCCTCCGACGTACAGCGCTTATTTGAACCCGGACCGCCTTCCCAGCTTAACGAAGCTCGTAACGGGAGGCTCGGCGGTATCGGCCGAATTCGTGCAGCAGTGGAAACCGAAGGTCCACTATTTCAATGCTTACGGCCCTACCGAAGCTTCGATTGTTACGACGCTTTGGGATGCGGATGAGGAGCAGCCGGAGCGCAGAGTCGTTCCGATCGGGCGCCCGCTGGCCAATCACCGGATTTTTATTTTGGATGCCCACCTGCAGCTTGTGCCTCCGGGAGTGGACGGCGAGCTGTGCGTGGCAGGCGTGGGGCTTGCGAGAGGTTACCTGAACCATCCGGAGCTGACGGCAGAGAAGTTCGTGGAACATCCGTTCGCGCCTGGAGAACGCCTTTACCGGACGGGAGATCTCGCCCGCTGGCTGCCGGACGGAAATATTGAGTACTTGGGCCGGATCGACCATCAGGTGAAAATCCGTGGATTCCGGATCGAGATCGGCGAGATTGAAGAGCAGCTTCTGAAGATTGACTCCGTGCAGGAGACGATGGTAATCGCGCGGGAAGGCAAAAGTGGGCAAGAATTGTGCGCTTATCTGGTCGCGGGCCGCCCGCTTACGCTCGGCGAGCTGAGAAGCGCGCTGGCGCAAAATTTGCCGAATTACATGATTCCGGCGCATTTTGTTCAGCTTCCGCGGATGCCGCTCACGCCGAACGACAAAATCGACCGCAAGGCTTTGCCCGCCCCGGAAGGAAACGCGCTGATCGGCGGCGCGTACGTAGCTCCCCGCAATGAAGTCGAGCAGACACTTGCCGATGTGTGGCAGGCGGTATTGAACGCCGATCGCGTTGGGGTAACGGATCATTTCTTCGAGCTGGGCGGAGACTCGATCAAGTCCATTCAAGTATCTTCGCGGCTTCATCAAGCCGGGTACAAGCTGGATATTCGGGATTTGTTCAAATATCCGACTATCTCACAGCTCAGCCTGCGTGTGAAACCGATCGGACGTACCATCGATCAAGGAGAAATAACGGGTGAAACGGCGCTGACGCCGATTCAGCATTGGTTCTTCGAGAGCTCCTTTGCGGATCCGCATCATTTCAACCAGTCGGTGATGCTGTACCGGAAGGAACGCTTCGACGAAGAGACGGTGCGTCAGGTGCTGCAAAAGCTGGCCGAGCATCATGACGCCTTGCGGATGGTGTTCCGCAAAACGGAACAAGGGTTTAGCCAACGGAACCGCGCGATTCAGGAAGGCGGGCTGTTCACGCTGGACGTGTTCGACTTCAAGGGTGCGGAGAATACCGCACAGGCTGTGGAATCGAAGGCAACGGATATTCAAGCGGGCATCGATCTGGAGAAAGGGCCCCTCGTGAAGGCGGGACTGTTCCGATGCGCGGACGGCGATCATCTACTGCTCGCGGTTCATCATGCCGTGGTGGACGGCGTGTCTTGGCGCATTTTGATGGAGGATTTCGCTCTGGGTTACGAGCAGGCCGGCAAAAGCGAGGAAATTCGTTTCCCAGCGAAAACGGATGCGTACCGCACTTGGTCCGAGCAGCTGGCCGCTTACGCGCAAAGCCCGGAGATTGCAAAGGAACGGGCTTATTGGCAGGCCGTGGAACAAATTGCGATTCCGGACTTGCCGAAGGATCTGGAGGCGGACGTTACGACGCAGCAGGACAGCGAATCGCTGTTCGTCCGTTTGACTCCCGAAGAAACGGAGCTGCTGCTGAAGCGGGTTCACCGGGCCTACAACACCGAAATGAACGATATTTTGGTAACGGCGCTCGGCATAGCCGTTCGCAATTGGACGGGACACGAACGGGTGCGGATCAATCTCGAAGGACATGGACGCGAATCGATCGGAACGGATATCGACATCACGCGCACAGTCGGCTGGTTTACGACCAAATTTCCGGTCGTCCTGGAGCCGGAAACCAACCGGGATTTGGCCTATCAGATTAAACAGGTCAAGGAAAGCCTGCGCCGCATTCCGAACAAGGGGCTTGGGTACGGTGTATGCCGCTATCTCTCCAAATCGGAGGATGGCTTTGTTTGGGGCGCAGAGCCGGAAATTAATTTTAACTACCTCGGTCAGTTCGACGATGATGTCAATCAGGACGAGATCGGCATATCTTCTTATTCCAGCGGAAACCCGGCCAGTGACCGGCAAACCCGCAGCTTTGTGCTGGATATCAACGGCATGGTGCTGGACGGCGCTCTATCGCTCGATCTCAGCTACAGCCGGAAGCAGTATCGCAAGGAAACGATGGAAGCCTTCTCTCAGGAGCTTGAGCAAAGTCTCCGAGAGCTCATTACCCACTGCGCAGGCAAAGAAAACACCGAATTGACGCCTAGCGACGTGCAATTTAAAGGCTTGACCATCGCGGAATTGGAGCAAATCGGCCAGCGCTCGGGCCATGTCGGGGAAATCGAGAATATTTACTCGCTTACGCCGATGCAGAAGGGCATGTGGTTCCACAGCGCGCTTGACCGGCAAACGGCCGCTTACTTCGAGCAGACGCGGTTTACGATGCGGGGAGCGCTCGACGTCCAGCTTTTCGAAAGGAGCTGGATGGAACTTGCGAAACGTCATCTGGTACTGCGGGCGAATTTTGTGAAAGGACCAGCGGGCGAGCCGCTGCAAATCATATACCGCGACAAACCGGTCGGCTTTGAATATGAAGAGCTGCTTCATTTGCAGGAAGACGAGAAACAAGCGTATTTGGATAAAAAGGCCGAGGATGACAAGCTTCGCGGCTTCGACCTGGAACATGACGCGCTCGTTCGGGTAACGATCCTGCGCACCGAAGAGCAAAGCTATCATGTGCTGTGGAGTTTCCAGCATATTTTGATGGACGGCTGGTGCCTGCCGCAACTGACGCAGGAGTTGTTTGAGACGTACTCGGCCTTGGCATCCGGCAAGCAGCCAGCGGGAGATAAGGGATCGGATTATGGCGCCTATATCGATTGGTTGGAGAAACAGGACGATCAGACGGCATCAGGCTATTGGACGGCATTCCTGGCAGGTTATGAAGGGCAAACCGTACTCCCGGGACAAAAGGAACCGGCACCGAACGGCAGATTTACGGCTGATCACGTCACCGCCGAGCTGGGCAAGGACTTAAGCGAGCGGATGGACCGGGTGGCGAAACAGCGCTTGGTTACGGTCAATACGCTGCTGCAAGCCGCTTGGGGCGTAATGCTGCAAAAATATAACGGAACAAACGATGCCGTATTCGGCAGCGTCGTGGCCGGAAGACCGGCGGAAATCCCGGGTATAGAGTCCATGATTGGGCTGTTCATCAATACGGTGCCGGTCCGCGTCACGAGCGAAGCGGACACCGTGTTCGCCGACCTGATGGCGAAGCTCCAAGAGCGCGCGCTGGAGTCCGGGCGTTATGATTACTATCCGCTGTATGAAATTCAAGCCCACAGCGTTCAAAAGCAGAACTTGATCAACCATATCATCGCTTTCGAGAACTATCCGGTGGACGAGCAGATGGAGCAGGCGGGCGACCAGCAGCACGGCGACCTGACGATCACTGACGTTCAGATGGAGGAGCAGACGAACTATAACTTCAACATGACCGTAGTGCCGGGAGCCGAGATCGAAATTCGGCTCGATTTTAACGCCGAAGTGTTCGATAAGGACAGCATCGAGCGGCTCAAGGGGCATCTCGTCCATCTGCTGGAGCAGGTGACGGATAACCCGGAAATTACCGTGGGCGAGCTGGAACTTGTGACGGAGGCGGAAAAGGTCGACCTTCTCGGACGTTTTAACGACACCACCACGGAATTTCCACGCGGGAAGACGCTCATTCAATTGTTCGAAGAGCAGGCAGAGCGCATCCCGGATGCAGTCGCCATCTCCTTGAATGAGCAAGAGCTGACCTACCGCGAGCTGAACGAACGTGTCAACCGCCTTGCCCGAACCTTGCGCAGCCACGGGATATCCAAAGGACGTCTGATCGCCATTTTGGCTGAGCGTTCCATTGAAATGGTGGTGGGCATGCTGGCGGCACACAAAGCCGGAGCGGCTTACGTACCGATTGACCCGGAATATCCCGAGGAGCGTATCCGTTTCTTGATCGAGGATTCGGGAGGGCAAGTCATGCTGACGCAAAGCCGCTTGCGCGAGCGCCTGGCGGGTTCGGACCCGGTGATCTTACTGGATGACGAGTCCTTCTATCACGAGGACGGAACAAACCTAAATCCGGGCATCGAAGCGACAGATCTAGCCTGCGTCATCTATACGTCAGGCACGACGGGCAAGCCGAAAGGCAACCTTGTTTCGCACCGCAACATCGTGCGGGTCGTGCGAAATACGAATTATATCGACATCACCGAGCGGGATCATGTCCTCCAGCTTTCGAGCTATTCGTTCGACGGAGCGACTTTCGATATTTTCGGCGCTTTGACCAACGGGGCGCGGCTGGTGCTGGTTCCCAACGAGACTTTGCTGGAAATCGGCCGGCTGGCGGATCTCATCCAGCGCGAGCGCATCTCGGTCATGTTTATTACGACGGCTTTCTTCAACATCCTTGTAGATGTGAACGTCGACTGCCTGCGGGATGTTCGGGCGATTTTATTCGGAGGAGAGCGCGTGTCGGTTGGCCATGTGCGTAAAGCGCTCGTCCATATCGGACCGGGCAGGCTCAACCATGTGTACGGCCCGACGGAAAGCACGGTTTATACTACGTACCTTCCGGTCGACTTCGTCGATGACTTAGCGGTTACCGTACCCATTGGACGGCCGATCAGCAATACGACGGTGTATATCGTCGACAGCCGGAACAAGCTTCTGCCGATCGGCGTGGCCGGGGAACTTTGCGTCGGCGGAGAAGGCTTGGTACGGGGCTACAATAACCGGCCGGAGCTGACGGCGGAGAAATTTGTGGACAATCCGTTTGTGCCGGGAGAGCGCATGTACCGGACGGGGGATTTGGCGAAATGGCTGCCGGACGGCACGATCGAATACGTGGGACGGACGGACGACCAAGTGAAAATCCGCGGCTTCCGCATTGAGCTAGGCGAGATCGAAGCTCAGCTTCAGAAAGTGGAGGGAATTCGGAAAACGACGGTATTCGCGAGGGAAAACGCCTCCGGTGAGAAGCAGCTTTGCGCCTATTATGAAGCGGACTGCGAGCTTCCGGCGGCCGAACTGAAGAGCGTGCTTTCCCAGGAACTGCCGGCCTATATGATCCCGGCGTACCTGATCCAGTTGGAGCGGCTCCCGCTGACGACGAACGGCAAGGTTGACCGCCGATCCCTCCCGGCGCCGGAGGAGAGCTTGCAGCCGGGCGGAGGACGTATTCCGCCTCGGACTCCGCTGGAAGCCAGCTTGGCCGGAATTTGGAAAAGCGTGCTCGGACTAGTGCACATTGGCGTTCATGACAACTTCTTCGACCTGGGCGGCCATTCCCTACGGGCGACGACACTGGTGAGCAAGGTGCATCAGGAGCTGAACGTCGAGCTGCCTCTACGCGACGTATTCCGCTACCCGACGATCGAAGAGATGGCTCTCGCCATCTCCCGGATCGGAGAGCAGTCGTTCTCGTCGATTCCGCTGGCAGGCGCAAGAGCATATTATCCGCTTTCCTCAGCTCAGAAGCGGCTGTTTATCCTGAATCAGCTGGAAGGGGCCGATCAGAGCTACAACATGCCGGGCGTGCTTCTGCTGGAAGGATCGATTGACCGGAGCCTGCTGGAGAAGGCTTTCCGCGGACTGATCGCACGGCACGAAACGCTGCGAACCGGCTTTGAGATCGTACAAGGCGAAGCAGTACAGCGCATTTACGAGAGCGTTGACTTTGCCGTCGAGTACCGTCATGCGAGCGAAGAAGAAGCGCCTGAAGTCGTGCAGGCCTTCATCCGGCCTTTCGACTTGGCAAAGCCTCCGCTGCTGCGGGCGGAGCTCGTAGAGCTGGCAATCGAACGTTATTTGCTGATGTTCGACATGCACCATATCGTCTCCGACGGGGTTTCGATGGACGTGTTAGTCGAGGAACTCGTTCGTCTGTACGGCGGCAAGTCAGTAGAGCCTTTGCGCATTCAATACAAGGACTATGCGATATGGCAGCAGTCGGACGAGCAAAAAGTGCAGTTGAAACGCGAGGAAGCGTACTGGCTGGACCGTTACCAGGGCGAGCTGCCGGTTCTGGAAATGCCGACAGACTATCCGCGTCCTGCCGTGCAGAGTTTTGAGGGACAAACGCTGACGTCCTTCGTGGACGAGGCAACGAACGAAGGCTTGAAGCAGCTGGCCGCTCAAAGAGGAACGACGCTGTATATGGTGCTGCTTGCGGCATATACCGTGCTTTTGCATAAATACACAGGTCAGAACGATTTGATCGTCGGAACGTCGATTGCGGGCAGAACGCACGGAGACACGCAGCCTTTGATCGGAATGTTCGTCAATACGCTGGCGCTCCGCAATTATCCGGCTTCGGATAAGACCTTCCTGTCGTATCTCGAAGAAGTGAAAGAAACGACCTTAGGCGCTTACGAGCATCAGAATTATCCGTTCGAAGAGCTCGTTGATAAAGTGCAGGTCAGCCGAGATTTGAGCCGCAACCCGATGTTTGACACGATGTTCTCCCTGCAAAACTTGGAGGATAAAGAGTTTAAGCTGGAAGGGCTGAAATTGTCCCCGTACCCTAGTGAATACGGCACGGCCAAGTTCGATCTGAGTGTGGATGTTACGGAAGAAAACGGCGGCCTGGAGTGCAGCTTTGAATTCGCAACGGCTCTTTATAAAGAAAGCACGATCCGGCGGCTGTCGACTCATTTTGGACATTTGCTTGCGGCGATCGTAAGTCGTCCGGATGCGAAGATCGCCGAGCTGAACTTGTTGACGGCAGAGGAAAATGAGCAAATTCTCGGCGCGTTCAACCCGGCGAAGCCGGAAGCGGCTCCTGCGGCCGCGTTCCACCGGCTGTTCGAGGAACAGGTGGAGCGCACGCCGGAAGCGGAGGCCGTCGTGTACGAGAACGACCGACTGACGTATGGGGAGCTGAACGAGCGGGCGAACCGCCTGGCGGCCACGCTGCGCGCAAGCGGCATCGGGCGGGAGTCAATCGTCGTCATTCTCGCCGAGCGTTCGGTGGACCTGTTGGTGGCCGTGCTGGCCGTCTGGAAAGCAGGCGGGGCGTATGTGCCGCTCGACCCGGATTATCCGGCGGACCGCGTTCGGTTCATGCTCGAAGACAGCGGAGCGAAGGTGCTGCTGACGCAAACGCCGCTGCGAGAGCGCGCCGAAGCCTGGCTCGGCGAAGAGGAGCTGGCGCTGGCAGCGGTGCTGTACCTGGACGACGAAGCATCGTACAGCGAGGAGTGGGCGAATGGGCCGATTGGCTCCGGCATGGTCTCCGGCAAGCTGACGGATGCTGTGGATGCCAGCGATGAGAGCCATCAGCATGTCGGCACCGACAGCTTCCATGAAGCCCGGCCGGAGGATCTGGCGTACGTGATCTACACGTCGGGAACGACGGGCAAGCCGAAGGGCGTGATGATCGAGCACCGCAGCCTGGTGAACACGGCGGCGGGCTACCGGCGGGAATACCGGTTGGATCAGTTCCCGGTGCGGCTGCTGCAGCTCGCAAGCTTCTCGTTTGATGTGTTCGTGGGCGATATCGCGCGGACGCTGTACAACGGAGGCACGATGGTGATTGTGCCGAAGGACGACCGGATCGATCCGTCTCGTCTGCACCATTGGATGGAGCGAGAGCGGGTCACCATCTTCGAATCGACGCCGGCCCTGATCGTGCCGTTCTTAGAGTACGTGCACGATCAGGGGCTGGATATGAGCTGGATGGAACTGATGATCACGAGCTCGGACAGCTGCAGTGTGGCGGATTACTGGACCTTGCAGGAACGCTTCGGCTCGTTGTTCCGGATCATCAATGCTTATGGCGTGACGGAAGCGGCGATCGACTCCAGCTTCTACGACGAGGAGCTGACGAAGCTGCCGCAGACCGGTCATGTACCGATCGGCAAAGCGTGGCTGAATGCGAAATTCTACATCGTGGACGCGCAACTGAATCCGGTGCCGGTCGGGGTGCTGGGCGAGCTGGTCATCGGCGGAGTTGGCGTGGCGCGCGGGTACTTAAACCGTCCGGAGCTGACGGAAGAGAAGTTCGTAGACAGCCCGTTCGCCGCAGGCGAGCGGCTGTACCGCACGGGAGACTTGGCGCGGTGGATGGAGGACGGCAACGTGGACTTCATTGGCCGGATCGACAACCAGGCGAAAATCCGGGGCTACCGGATCGAGACGGGGGAGATCGAGTCGCAGCTGCTGCGGGTGGAAGGTGTCCGCGAAGCGCTGGTGCTGGTTCGAAGTGATGCGAACGGGCAGAAGGCGCTATGCGCGTATTACACGCCGGATACCGGAGCGGAGTTGGCAGTGAATGTTCTGCGCAGCGCGCTGGCGCAGGAGCTGCCGGGCTACATGATCCCGTCGTACTTCGTGGAGCTGGAGCGCCTGCCTCTGACGCCAAATGGAAAAATTGACCGGAAGGCGCTGCCAGCGCCGGAAGGAGAAGCGGGAAGCGGAACGGAGTACGTCGCACCACGCAATGAGTTGGAAACGAAGCTGGCGGCGATATGGCAGGAGGTGCTTGGGCTTGCGAAGGAGATTGGCGTTTACGACAACTTCTTCGACATCGGCGGCCACTCCCTGCGGGGGACGACGCTGGTCAGCAAGGTGCACAAGGAACTGAGCGTGGATCTGCCGCTGCGCGACGTGTTCCGCCATTCCACGATCGAGAGCATGGCTGCCGCCATTTCCCGGCTGGATGAGCAGACATTCGTTGCTATTCCGGTGGCGGATTACCGGGAGGTGTACCCGCAATCTTTTGCTCAAAAACGTCTCTTTATCCTGAATCAACTGGAAGGCGCGGAGCTTAGCTACAACATGCCGGAGGCGATGCTGCTGGAGGGGGCTTTGGACCGGGCAAGGTTCGAAGAAGCGTTCCGTAAGCTCGTGGCGCGGCATGAAATGCTGCGCACCGGGTTCGAAATGGTGGATGGTGAAGCATCGCAGCGGATTTACCAGGACTTGAATTTTGTCGTGGAGTTCTATCGTGTAGATGAACAAGAGGCCGAAGAGACGGTTCGCCGTTTTGTCCGTCCGTTTGACTTGGCGAAGCCTCCGCTGCTGAGAGTATGCCTTGTCGAGCTGGCTCTGGAACGCCATATTCTAATGTATGATATGCATCATATTATTTCCGACGGTGTCTCCATGGAGATCTTTGTTGATGAATTTGTCCGCTTGTACGGCGGCGAGCAATTGGAGCCTCTGCGCATTCAGTACAAAGACTACTCCGTTTGGCAGCATTCGCATGAGCAGAAGGAACGGCTTCAACATCAGGAGGCGTACTGGCTGGACATGTTCCAAGGCGAGCTTCCGGTGCTGGAAATGCCGACCGACTATCCGCGTCCGTCCGTGCAGAGTTATGAAGGACAAACGCTGGAGTTTTTCTTCGACGCTTCGAAAACCGACGGCCTGAAGCAGCTTGCCTCGGAAACGGGCACAACGCTGTTTATGGTGCTGCTTGCGGCGTATAACGTGCTTCTGCATAAATATTCGGGTCAGGAAGACGTAATTGTCGGTACGCCGATTGCCGGAAGGAATCATGGAGATGTGCAGCCGTTGATCGGGATTTTCCTTAACACGCTAGCTATCCGCAGTTATCCGGCTTCGGAGAAGACATTCCTGTCATACCTGAACGAAGTCAAAGAAACGACTCTCCACGCCTTCGAGCATCAAAACTATCCGTTCGAAGAATTGGTGGATAAGGTGCATGTTACCCGTGATTTAAGCCGCAATCCGCTCTTTGACACGCTATTTACGATGCAGAATACAGAGAACGAGGAATTTGAGCTGGAAGGGCTTCGCCTGATTCCCTATCCGAGCGCACTGGATACCGCGAAGTTTGATATCAGCTTGGATGTGGGCGAGGAGAACGGCGGCTTGGATTACAGCTTCGAATATTCGACGTCTCTATACAAAAGGGAGACGATCGAACGTCTGGCGAAACATTACGAGCAGCTGCTCGTAGCGATCGTAAGCCGTCCGGATGCGAAGATTGCCGAGCTGGACATTTTGACACCAGCGGAAAAAGAACAAATTCTCGGCGAGTTCAACCCGGCGCAGCCGGAAGCGGCTCCTGCGGCCGCGTTCCACCGGCTGTTCGAGGAACAGGCGGAGTGCACGCCGGAAGCGGAGGCCGTCGTGTACGAGAACGACCGGCTGACGTATGCGGAGCTGAACGAGCGGGCGAACCGCTTGGCGGGCACGCTGCGCGCAAGCGGCATCGGCCGGGAGACGATCGTCGGCATTCTCGCCGAGCGTTCGGTGGACTTGCTGGTGGCCGTGCTGGCCGTCTGGAAAGCGGGCGGGGCGTATGTGCCGCTCGACCCGGATTATCCGGCGGATCGCGTGCGGTTCATGCTTGAAGACAGCGGAGCGAAGGTACTGCTGACGCAAACGCCGCTGCGAGAGCGTGCCGAAGAGGCGCTGGCGCTGGCTGCGGTGCTGTACCTCGACGACGAAGCATCGTACAGCGAGGAGCGGGCGAATGTGTCGATTGGCTCCAGCATGGTCTCCGGCAAGCTGACGGATGCTGTGGATGCCAGCGAAGAGGGCCATCCGAATATTGGCATGGGCAGCTTCCATGAAGCCCGTCCGGAGGATCTGGCGTACGTGATCTATACGTCAGGAACGACGGGCAAGCCGAAGGGCGTGATGATCGAGCACCGCAGCCTGGTGAACACGGCGGCGGGCTACCGGCGGGAATACCGGTTGGATCAGTTCCCGGTGCGGCTGCTGCAGCTCGCAAGTTTCTCGTTTGATGTGTTCGTGGGCGATATCGCGCGGACGCTGTATAACGGAGGCACGATGGTGATTGTGCCGAAGGACGACCGGATCGATCCGTCTCGTCTGCACCATTGGATGGAGCGAGAGCGGGTCACCATCTTCGAATCAACGCCGGCGCTGATCGTGCCGTTCTTAGAGTACGTGCACGAGCAGCAACTGGATATGAGCCGGTTGGAGCTTTTGATCACGAGCTCGGACAGCTGCAGCGTGGCGGATTACCGGACCTTGCAGGAACGCTTCGGCTCGTTGTTCCGGATCATCAACGCTTACGGCGTGACGGAAGCGGCGATCGACTCCAGCTTCTACGACGAGGAGCTGACGAAGCTGCCGCAGACCGGCCATGTACCGATCGGCAAAGCGTGGCTGAATGCGAAATTCTACATCGTGGATGCGCAACTGAATCCGGTGCCGGTCGGGGTGCTGGGCGAGCTGGTCATCGGCGGAGTCGGCGTGGCTCGCGGGTACTTGAACCGTCCGGAGCTGACGGAAGAGAAGTTCGTAGACAGTCCGTTCGCCGCAGGCGAGCGGCTGTACCGCACGGGAGACTTGGCGCGGTGGATGGAGGACGGCAACGTGGACTTCATTGGCCGGATCGACAACCAGGCGAAAATCCGGGGCTACCGGATTGAGACGGGCGAGATCGAGTCGCAGCTGCTGCGGGTGGAAGGCGTGCGCGAAGCGGTGGTGCTGGTTCGAAATGATGCGAACGGGCAGAAGGCGCTATGCGCGTATTACACGCCGGATACTGGAGCGGAGCTGGCGGTGAACGATTTGCGCAGCGCGCTGGCGCAGGAGCTGCCGGGCTACATGATCCCGTCGTACTTCGTGGAGCTGGAGCGCCTGCCTCTAACGCCGAACGGAAAGATTGACCGGAAGGCGCTGCCGGCGCCGGAAGGGGAAGCGGGAAGCGGAACAGAGTACATCACACCGCGCACTGAGTTGGAAACGAAGCTGGCGACGATTTGGCAGGAGGTGCTGGGGCTTGCGAAGGAGATTGGCGTTCACGACAACTTCTTCGACATCGGTGGTCACTCCCTGCGGGCAACGACGCTGGCGGGCAAAGTATTTAAGGAATTAAACGTCGACCTGCCGCTGCGCGACGTATTCCGTCACTCGACGATTGCAGCGATGGCTGAGGCGATCGCCCGAATGGAACGGCGGGAGCATGAGGGCATTCCTCAAGCGGAGGAGAGAGAGTATTACCCTCTGTCCTCCGCGCAGAAACGGCTGTTTATTCAGCACACGCTGGATGGAGCGGATCAGCTTTACAACATGCCGGAACTGGTGCAGGTGGAAGGCGAGTTTGATTTAGACCGGTTGGAAGCCGCCTTGCGGAAATTGATAACACGGCATGAATCGCTGCGCACCGGTTTTGAAATCGTGAAGGGGAAAGCGGTTCAGCGGATTTACCCGCAGGTCGATTTTGCTGTCGAGCATCATCAAGCGGATAAAGAGGATGCGGCTCAAATCGAGCAGATCGTCCGCAGCTTCGTTCGTCCATTTGATCTCGGCAAGCCGCCTCTGCTGCGCGCCGGGGTCATCGAGCTGGAGCCGAACCTGTATATTCTCATTTTCGACATGCACCATATGGTGTCCGACGGCGTATCAATGGCGATTGTGATCGATGAGTTCTCGAGTTTCTACGCTGGGGAAGAGCTGCCGTCACTGCGCATTCAATACAAGGATTATGTCGTTTGGCAGCAGTCGAAGGCCTACCGAGAACAGATCGGGCGGCAGGAAGCGTACTGGCTGCAAACCTTCAAAGGCGAGCTGCCAACGGCGAACCTGCCGATGGACTACAAACGGTCTGCGGCTCGCAGCTACGAAGGCGCGCATCTGGAGTTTGACGTCGAAGCTTCTCTCTCTACACGGCTGCACGAATTGGCGGCAGAGCGTGAAAGCACGCTGTTCATGGTGCTGCTTGCGGCTTATACCGTGCTGCTGTCCAAATACAGCGGGCAGGAGGACTTGATCGTGGGCACCCCGGTGGCGGGAAGAACGAACGCCGATTTGGAACCGGTCATTGGAATGTTTGTCAATACACTGGCGATCCGCAATCGTCCGTCGAGCGACAAAACGTTTTTGTCCTACCTGGAAGAAGTGAAGGAAACGGCTTTGGGTGCTATCGAGAACCAGGATTATCCATTCGAGGAGCTCGTGGAACGTTTGAATGTGAAGCGGGAGCCGGGCCGATTCCCGCTGTTCGATGCCGTTTTCGACCTGCAAAATATTGAAGAACGAGACGTCGAGCTGGAAGGGGTCAGCCTGAAGACTTACGAGCTTGACCATTTGGAAGAAGCGAAGTTCGATCTGACGCTGTTTATGTATGAAAACAACGGGGCCCTGAGCGGGGGCTTCTTCTACGCCACCAAGCTGTTCAAAGAAGCGACGATCCGTACCTTGACCGAGGATTACCTGCGGGTACTGTCACAAATTGTGGAAAATCCGCAACTTGAGCTAAGTCGGATTGAATGTCATAAACCGGCGGCTGGCGCAAAGAGTGCCGTCGATACGATCGAATTCGCGTTCTAATCCTATAAGCGCGTGTTCAAAAAGGTCGGTTTTCAGCACCGAAGCTTATGCTACCGATGTGCGTTTTTTCAAAACGCCTCAGTTGGATGAAGCTAGGGCCTGAGGAGCGGAGCGTACGTTTTGGGTACATGAGCACCTGAGATGTTTCCGCAGGAAACATACTTCGTAAGCATCTGCTTAGGCCCGGCTGAATTCAAGATTCGATGCCGAGTCCACTTCATGATTTACTTCGTGATCAAAAGCGGACTTTTTGAACAACCTCTATAAGCGCGCCTCCGCCGTCAAGCGAAAGCGGCGCGTATCCCAAGGAAGACGGCGAACAACGTCCAAGCTCATAAATGCGCAGGCCGAAAGCAAGCTTTTCGGATCTGCGCCGGGGCATGGTTTACTTCATTTTTAGGGGAGGTACGAATGAAATCTTTATTTGAAAAGGAAGAACGGTACTGGAGCGGCAAGTTTGACGCCGATGACAGCCTGAGCTTCCTTCCCTACAGTCAATCCTCCAAATTATCCGCCGACGGGGAAGCTGCGGCCGAGCTGGGCTTGCTTCACCGTACTCTGCCGAGCGAACTCTCGGAGAGAATCATTCGCCTCGCCAACGGTTCGGATTTGGCTATGTACATGATTATTTTGGCAGGAGTAAAAAGCTTGCTGTTCAAATATACCGGGCAGAACCAAGTCCTGGTCGGCATGCCTTCTTATAGCGCAGACCCCGACGGGACTCCGCCGCCGCATGACATATTGGTGATCAAGACGGCCATAAGCCGCCAGACTACGCTGAAAACCCTGCTCGGGGGCATCAAAGCTTCCATCGGCGAGGCGCTGGAGCATCAGCATCTGCCTTTTCCAAAAATGGTGGAGTCGCTCCATCTGGACTATACGGTGGACGGCCTCCCGGTCGTCAACACCGTCGCATCTTTCGCCCCGATTCATCCGGTACCGCTGGATAACCGGGTGGCGGCCGATACGGTTTTTCGCTTCGATCGCCAAAACCACTCCATCGAGCTGGAAATAAGCTTTGACGGGCAGCGGTACGAGCGGGCATTTGTGGAACAGGCGGCCGACCATCTTGTTCGGCTACTGTCCTTGCTATTATTTCAGCCGGATCTGGAGCTTGGACAAGCCGATGTGCTGTCCCTAGACGAGAGGGAGACGCTGTTGAAGCGATTTAATGACACCGAAACCGGGTTCGAGCGGGGGAAAACGATTCATGGCTTGTTCGAAGAGCAGGCGGAGTTTTACCCGGACAACGTGGCCGCCGTCATGAACGAGCGGCAGCTGACCTACCGCGAGCTGAATGAGCGATCCAACCGCCTTGCGCGGAAGCTGCGGGAGAAGGGAGTAGAAGCGGATCAACTGGTAGCGATTCTGGCTGAACGCTCGCTCGATATGGTCGTCGGCATTCTAGCGATTCTTAAAGCGGGTGGAGCCTACGTGCCTGTCGATCCCGACTACCCGGAGGAGCGCATCCGCTTCATGATCGAGGATTCGGGCGCGTCGTTATTGCTGATTCAAAAGCATCTGCACGAGAAGACCGACTTCGCAGGAACGCGCTTTGAATTGGATGATTTTGTTTGGGGCGACAGAGGGGCGGACTCCGAAGATGCACTGGACGCTTGGAACCTGGAGCCGATTTCCGGGCCGAGCAACCTGGCTTATGTCATCTACACGTCGGGAACGACCGGCAGACCGAAAGGAACGCTGATCGAGCATAAGAACGTCGTGCGCCTTCTGTTCAACGACAAGAACCTGTTCGACTTCGGTCCGTCCGACACATGGACGCTGTTCCACTCGTTCTGCTTTGATTTCTCCGTCTGGGAAATGTACGGAGCGCTGCTGTACGGAGGCAAGCTGGTCATCGTACCGCCGCTCACGGCGAAAAATCCGGCCGATTTTCTGGCGCTGCTGGGCCGCGAACAGGTCACGATTTTGAACCAGACGCCAACGTACTTCTACCAGCTGCTGCGTAAGGTCTTGGCGGACCATCCGTACGATCTGCGGATTCGCAATGTCATCTTCGGGGGCGAAGCGCTGAGTCCGCTGCTGCTCAAGGGCTTCAAGACGAAGTACCCGGAGACGAAGCTTATCAATATGTACGGCATTACCGAGACGACAGTTCACGTGACGTATAAGGAAATAACGTGGATCGAGATTGAGGCAGCGAAGAGCAATATCGGCAAGCCGATCCCGACGCTGAAGGTGTACGTCCTGGATGAAAACCGACGCCCAGTGCCGATCGGCGTAGCGGGCGAAATGTATGTGGCCGGGGAAGGCCTTGCGAGAGGATACCTGAACCGTCCGGATCTGACGGCGGAGAAGTTTGTCGATTCCCCGTTTGCGGAGGGGGAGAAACTGTACCGCTCGGGCGACTTGGCGGCTTGGCTGCCAGACGGCAACATCGAATACCTCGGCCGGATTGACCACCAGGTGAAAATCCGCGGCTACCGGATCGAGCTGGACGAAATCGAGACGCAGTTGCTGAAGATCGCCGCTGTGCAAGAAGCCAAGGTGCTAGACCGCGACGACGCGAATGGCCAAAAGCAGCTTGTCGCTTACTATGTCGCGGAAACGAGGCTGGCGGCGCATGAACTCAAAGAGGAGCTCGCCAAGCAGCTTCCAGGGTATATGATTCCTTCGCACCTCGTGCAGCTTTCGCGGATGCCGCTAACCCCGAACGGGAAAATCGACCGCAAAGCGCTGCCTGCGCCGGAGGAAGCCGCGGCCGGAGGAGCGGAATATGTTGCGCCGAGAACGCTGCTCGAAATGAAGATCGTCCGCGTCTGGCAGGATACGCTTGGCGTTCCGCAGGTCGGCGTAAAGGATAACTTTTTTGAGTTGGGTGGCAATTCGTTAACTCTGATGAGGCTCGTTCAAGCCGTTTACGATGAAACGGGCATTGAGATACCGCTGAACCGCCAATTCCATCATGTAACCGTTGAAGCCATGGCTTTCGGAGAGGGGGATCTGGGCCTCGATAAAGGGGGAGACTCCTTCATTAAGCTGAATAAAGCAGGAGATTTGAACGTGTTCTGCTTCCCTCCGGGCAGCGGCTTCGGCATCGGTTACCGGGAGCTCGCAAGCAGGCTCGACGGCCGATTCTTGCTTTACGGCATTGATTTTATCGACGATGCCGCTGATTACGAGACCATGCTGAACCGTTATGTGGACGAGATCGTCCGCATCCAGCCCGAAGGACCTTACGTGCTGCTCGGCTACTGCTTCGGGGGCAACCTGATGTTCGAGGTAGCCAAAACGATGGAGAAAAGAGGGTATTCCGTAACGGACGTACTCATGGTGGACTCGTGGATTAAGGACACGCTGACGCCATCAGAAACGTCAGAGAAAGAGCTTGAAGAAATGGTTGCCGATTACGACGAAGAAGAGAAGGAATTAATGAGCAACCCGCTTGTGCGGGAGCGGGTTCATCAGAAGGTCAAAGCGACTTTGGCATACGAAGCGCAGCTTATTAACTCCGGCACGATCCCGGCCCGGATTTACGAACTGATTGCGAAGGACAGCGAAGCGTTCCGCTTGGAGCACCAATTGCCGTCCTGGCGGGGGGCAACGACGCACGCTTACGCCGATTACCGGCTGGAGGGCGCGCATGAGGAATTGCTAGAACTCGCCCGCGTGGACGAAACGGCCATTGTCATTCGGGATATCTTAGAGCAAGTCAAGCGGCAGATCGAAGCGGAGGCCGGGGTACTGCATGGAAGCTGATCGACAGCCGTCCGTTCAAGAACAAGGCACAGCGGCGCCTTCCAAGCGCCAAACCGCTTACGCCACCTGGAAAGCGTTCCGCTGGCTGATGTCCTATGTAAGCCATCACAAAGGCTGGATGATCGTCGGTACCTCGTCCGCAATTGCCGCCGCCGTTATTGAGATATGGACGGGAAGTTTGATCGAGCAGCTGACCACCCAGGCCGAGAAGGGGGCGGGGCCTCTCGTTCTGCAAATCGTATACACGGTCTTTGTGGTCATCTTGATCGGTGTACCGACGAAGTTTTTCATGAGCTTCGGCGTGGAGCGAAGCAGCGCCTCTGCGGTGCAGGATATCCGCAACCATGTCATGCGTCATATCGGCAAACTCCCGGTCTCCTATTTGGAAAAGCAGCACTCGGGCGACGTGTTGTCGCGGATCAACAACGACCTGCAGCTTATCCAGCAGTTTATGATTCGGGATCTTGCCCAGTGGTTTTATCATCCGCTATTGTTCATCGGCTGTTTCGCTTATTTGATCTACCTTCAATGGGAGCTGATGCTGTCCAGCCTGCTGTTATTTCCCGTAGCGCTACTGGTTTCCCAATGGATCGGCAAGCAGTTGGAGCAGTTGACGGAGGAAGCCCAGGCAAACATGGGCCGAATGAACGTCAACCTCCAGGATACGCTTGGGGGTATGCCTATTGTAAAAAGCTACCTGCTATCCGGCATATTATCTCGCTCCTACCAAGTGCTGCTGCAATTGACAGCCCAAAAAAAGCTGGCCGTGAAAAAGCGTGAAGCATGGGTCAACCCGCTGCTTTCCACGCTGATGATCAGCCCGATCATTTTCGCCGTCAGTTACGGAAGCTATTTGATCTACAACGGGCAGCTAGGCGCGGGAGAGCTGATCGCCTTCCTGTACTTGCTGAATCTGTGTCTGGAGCCTCTGGAGCATATACCCGAGCTCATCACGCGGACGTTCGAAATGGCCGGCGCCCTCAGAAGGGTCTCCGAAATCGTCGAGCAGCCGACCGAAACGGAAAATGGCCGTTCGCTGCCGAAAGCGAGTACCGCCCCCATCGAGTTTCAGAACGTAACCTTCGGGTATGAGGAGAGCTCCCCGATCCTGCGGAATGTTAGCTTCACGGTGCCGGAAGGGAAGACGATCGCGCTTGTCGGAGCGAGCGGCGGAGGGAAGAGTACGGTGTTTAAACTTGTATGTGGCTTTTATCCGCTTCCGGAAGATCAGGGTGAGATCCGCGTGTTCGGCAGCCGGATCGACGGCGCCGATCCGGAGCAGCTTCGGTCACATTTTTCCGTAGTAACCCAGGATTCATATTTGTTTAGCGGCACGATCGCCGAAAATATCGGCTACGGGCGGGAAGAAGCGTCGATGGACGAGATTATCGAAGCCGCCAAAGCCGCTCAGGCGCATTCCTTCATTATGCAGCTTGAGGGTGGATACCAGACGTATGTCGGAGAACGTGGAGGCTTTTTGTCCGGCGGGCAGCGCCAGCGCATTGCAATGGCCCGGGCTTTTCTGAAGGATGCTCCCGTTCTGCTGCTGGACGAGCCAACGTCGGCTCTTGATCCGGAGTCGGAAAGCGCGGTTCAGAAAGCGCTGGGCGTATTGATGAAGCAGAGAACGACGATGGTGATTGCCCACCGGCTTTCTACAGTACAAAATGCCGACGAAATTTGGGTCATGGAACAAGGAAATATTGTGGAAAAGGGCACTCATGAACAATTGCTGGAAATGAAGGGGCTATACGCCCAGTCGTACTACCAGGAATTTACCGAGTCTGCCGAACGCAGGGAGGTTGCGTACACATGAGAAAGGGCGGATGGCTCTCGCAAGTGAAAGAACTTGGCTACTTGCTGACCTTTATGAACCGCAAGCGCAAAACCCAGTATGCCATTGGCCTGGCCGTAACGGCGCTCACCCAGACATTGTTCCTGATCGCTTTCAGTTTGATCGTACATAACTTGGTTGATTTCGCCGTGTCCCAAGATACGTCCCTGATGGTGGAAGCCTTTATTATTTTGGGCGCGGCCTTGTTCCTAGAAAATGTGATTTCTCCCTGGTTCATTTACTTATACCAGCGCAGTGTTGAGCTGACTGTGCTGAGCATCCGCAAACGTCTTTATGACAAGTTGTGCCGGGTGCGGCCGAGATTCCTGGAGCAGACGCACCATGGGGACTTGCTGTCGCGGGTGAACAACGACGTAACGACCGTTGAGTTTACATTCTCGCAGGTTTACTTCGTTTTGCTGCTTCAAGTTGTTTTTTGCATCGGCTCCATTGTCTCTATGATGTTGATCGATTGGCGGTTTGCCGGCGTATCCTTCGTCATTCTGCTGCTGTCCTCCGTGGTTAGCCTGAAATTTGCACGGGATATTCGCGTCTTGTCCGAACAAGGCTTGCAAACGCTTGGTAAAATGACCGAAAAATTCAAAGATTTTATGGGCGGCATTCAAATTGTGAAGCTGTTCCGCATCCGCACGATTTACGGCCAGTACGAGGCGTTGAACGAACAGATGACGCAGACGCTTCGGCAAACCGCTCAGAAAAACGGCATGCAGGCTGCGGTGAACCATTTTATCAGCTACGTCACGTTCTGCGGCGTCATCGTCATCGGCAGTCTTCTTTATGCCTACGGACTGATGGGCATGGGAAGCGTCGCTACCCTGGCGGTTCTGCAAGTTAATCTGACGCACGCCTTGTTGGACTTGGGGATCGTTCTGTCGATGACCCAAAATTCGCTCGCGGGCGCTCACCGAATTCAAGAGGTACTAAGAGAGGAAGAGGAACCGGAGCGTTTGGGATCTCCTTACAGCGAGCTCGTCTCGGAGGCTGCGGTGGAGTTTCGCGATGTGGAATTTTCCTATCAGGCAAATAAAAAGGTGCTTGTTGACATGTCCATGCAGGTGTTTCCCGGCCAGGTCGCCGCTATCGTGGGGGCCAGTGGCAGCGGCAAAAGTACGTTGATTAAGCTGCTGCTCGGCTTTTATCCTGTGAACAGCGGAGAAATCCTGCTCCAAGGCAAACCGTTCGGCCATTACACGCTGGACGAAATCCGCAGGCAGATTGCATACGTTCCGCAGGAACCGTTCTTATTTACCGGCACGATTGAGGAAAACATTCGCTACGGCAACCCGGATGCAACGGATGAGGAAGTAATTGAAGCGGCCAAAGCGGCGTACGCTCACCATTTCATTCAGGAACTTCCTGAACAGTATAAAACGTCGGTGGGAGAGAGGGGAGCGTCTTTGTCGGGCGGACAAAGGCAGCGAATTGCGATCGCCCGGGCAATTCTCAAAAACGCCCCGATTCTGCTGCTGGACGAAGCGACTTCTGCGCTGGATAACGAATCCCAGCATTGGGTACAGCAGGCCCTGAATGTATTGATGAAGGGGCGCACCACCATTCTGATCGCGCACCGTCTCAGCACTGTGGAACATGCGGATTTGATTACCGTCATGGACCAAGGGACGGTCGTCGAGCGGGGCTGCCATCAGGACCTGCTGGCGCTCGGGGGTTATTACGCCCGGCTGTACGGCTAGACCCGCCTTGCGGCGGGCGGTTTACGACTTGCGAATGCGACAGAGTCTTTTAGTAATCCAAGGTATAACTTTATAACTGGTTTTTCCCAGAGAACGTAGACACGAAAAAGGGGGAAGAGTCCGCAGAAGCCGTTCCGGGAATGGCCAGCGTGGTTCTTCTTAAGAGTGACTAAGTGAGATCTAGGTACAAAGCCTATCTATAAGAATCTCTAAAACGGGAGTGTGTCGATGTGAGAGAGAATACCAACGGGCAGTATGAACTTACGCAAGCCCAGCGCCGAATATGGTTCATGGAAATTATGAATCCGGGAACGTCCATCACGATGCTTTCCGCGACCTACCAGATTACGGGCCAGATCGACACACAGCTTCTGGAGCAAGCTGCGGCGGAGATCGTCAAAACCTATGACGCTTTCCGAATCCGCATTAGCGGAGATTTGCAAAATCCAACGCAGTGGTTCGAAGAGCCGGAGAATGTTCAAACCAGGATAAGCCGCCTCGAAATAGGCACAACCGAACAATTCTATGCTTGGGTGAAAGAAGTAAGCGAAAAACCGGCCAGCGTGTTCGATGATCACCTCTACCAATTTACGATTATCCATTTTGCGAACGGCCAAGTATGGCTCAATTTGACGGTAAATCATATTATCGCCGACGGCTTGTCCGTCACTGCTTTACTGCATGCGGTGATGGAAAAATACCTGGAACTGCGCAAAGGCATCTCCAGCAGTTACCTGGCCCCTTCCTATCTGGATTATATTTTAGCGGAGCGTGAATATGAGCAATCGCAGCGTTATCAAAAAGGCAAGGAATACTGGCTGACGAAGTACAACACTTTGCCTGAAACAACCGGCATTAAATCGTATCCGCCATTCGCGATCGGCAGCGAATCCAATAAACGGGCCATCACTTTGGACGGTTCCCGGTATGAACGCATTCTGGCCTTTAGCGAACAATATCAGGTCAGCTTATATACGTTATTTCTGTCCGTCATGTATGCCTTGCTATACAAGTTGACCGACAGCACCGATGTTCCGGTCGGCACGGTGTTCGCCAATCGCACCAGCAAGAAGGAAAAAGAAACGATCGGCATGTTCGTCAGCACCGTGGCTACGCGGATTCATCTGAATCCAGACGGGGACGTGCTTTCCTTGATCCAAGCGGTTTCCAAGGAGAATACGGCGGATCTGCGGTATCAGAAATACCCTTATAACCAATTGATCCAGGATTTACGCGAACAACACGGCCGCAACGATCTTTCGGGACTGTTCCGCACGTCTTTGGAATATCTGCCTTTGAAAATTGTGGAGTACGAAGAAATCAAGGTACGCCTGGAGGCTCACTTCGCTAAACACGAGATGGATGATCTGCTGCTGCGCTTCGACCATATGCTGACTGCAGGTCATGTCATTCTCCATGCTTCCTATCGTACCGGCCTGTTCGAGACGGCCGAGATTGATCGGATTATGGAACAGTATGTAACCGTTCTGGACCAGTTTCTTCAGACTCCAGAACTGCTAGTACGCGAGATTTCTCTGCTGAGCGATGAGGAGAGACACCGCATTCTGGGCGTTTTTAACCCGCCGGTGTCAGGGCTGAGCGAGTGGGAAGCATTTCATCGGTATGTTGAAAAGTTTGCCCGGGAAAATCCGGATCATCCGGCAGTCGTCTACATGGACAAGCAGCTGACCTATGGCGAATTGAACGAACGCGCCGAGCGGCTGGCTTCTCTCCTTCGCGAACAGGGCGTGGGAAGGGAGACGATTACGGGGATCTGGGCGGAGCGTTCGGTGGAACTGCTGGTCGGGGTGCTCGCCGTTTGGAAAGCCGGCGGAGCCTATGTACCGCTGGATCCCGATTATCCGGCGGAGCGGATTGAATACATGCTGAGCGATAGCGGTGCATCGGTGCTGCTTACGCAGCGTCATCTGTTGGAGCGGGCCGGAGGTTGGTTGGCCGATGACCGGCTGAAACTTCAAACTGTCAATGCCATGGACGATGAACAGATTTATAACAGGGATGCCTTAGCCGTGGAATTTGAATCTGCCGATAGTGCCCCGCAAGACTTGGCTTATGTGATTTACACCTCGGGTACGACGGGACGCCCGAAAGGCGTCATGATCGAACACGGTAGTCTCGTGAATACGGCGGATGCGTACCGTCGCGAGTATCGATTGGATCAGTTCCCGGTGCGTCTGCTGCAGCTGGCTAGCTTCTCGTTTGACGTATTCGTCGGAGACATCGCGCGGACGCTGTATAACGGAGGCACGATGGTGATTGTGCCGAAGGATGACCGGATTGACCCGAACCGCTTATACGGCTGGATTCGGGACCAAAACATTACGGTATTCGAATCGACACCTGCGCTCATCCTGCCATTCATGCAGCATATTTATGAAGAAGGGCTGGACGTTAGCTCCATGCAGTTGCTGATTACCAGCTCGGATGCTTGCAGTGTCACCGATTACCGATTGCTGCAGGAAAGATTCGGCGGACATTTCCGCATCATCAATAGCTATGGCGTTACCGAAGCGGCCATTGACAGCAGCTTTTACAGTGAGCCGCTGGATAAGCTGCCGCAGTCGGGTCATGTGCCGATCGGCAAAGCTTGGCTGAACGCCCGGTTTTACATTGTCGATGCCGCGTTAAATCCGGTTCCTGTAGGGGTTCCGGGCGAGCTTGTCATCGGCGGCGCCGGGGTGGCGCGCGGGTACTGGAACCGTCCGGACCTAACCGCCGAGAAATTTGCGGACAGCCCGTTTGTGCCGGGCGAACGTCTGTACCGTACAGGCGATTTGGCCCGCTGGCTGGAAGACGGCAACGTTGACTTCATCGGCCGGATCGACTATCAGGTGAAAATTCGTGGGTTCCGGATTGAACTCGGCGAAATTGAAACGGCCCTGCTGCGTTTCCCGGGCGTCAAGCAGGCTGTGGTGACTGACCGTACGGATGAGCAGGGGCAAAAATATTTGTGCGGCTACGTGGCGGCGGATGCTTCCTTGCAGCTGAGCGATCTGCTGTCCCAATTGAAGCAAGAGCTGCCGACCCATATGGTCCCGGCCCGTCTGGTGTCTCTTGATAAGCTTCCACTTACTCCGAACGGCAAAATTGACCGTAAAGCGCTGCCTGAACCGACCGGAGAGGTAGAAGCAGGCCGTGAGTATGTGGCTCCTCGCACAACGCTGGAAACAAGACTTGCTCTCATTTGGCAGCAGGTGCTGGGTATTGCGCGAGTTGGAGTCGAAGACGATTTCTTTGACCTGGGTGGTCATTCCTTGCGGGCCTCCACGCTGGTTTCCAAGATTCGGAAAGAGCTGCAAGTCGAGGTTCCGCTGCGGGACGTTTTCCGCTACACCACGATCGAACAGCTGGCCCAAAGAATCGGCGGTTTAAAGCAGCAGGAGGCGTATGAGATTACAAAGGCAACTGAGGCCGAGTACTATCCGGTTTCATCCGAGCAAAAGCGTCTGTACGTCCTGCGCCAGCTTGACGGGGCCGAGCGCAGCTACAATATGTCGGCGGCGCTTCTTCTCGAAGGCAAGCTGGATCGCACGCGCGTCGAGCACGCGTTCCGGGCTCTGATTCAGCGCCATGAGACGCTGCGTACCGGGATCGATCAGGTTCAAGGCGAGCTTGTGCAGCGCATCTATGACGAGGTGGAGTTTGCTGTCGATTATTTCCAGGTGGGCGAGCGGGAAGTGGACCAAGTGGTGGAAGCTTACTATTGCCCGTTTGATCTGACCAAGCCGCCACTTCTCCGTATCGGCCTAATCGAAGTCGCCGAGGATCGCCACATTCTGCTTTTCGATATGCACCATATCGTCTCGGACGGCATTTCGACAGCGCTGCTCTTCGACGAGTTCAGCCGCCTGTATCGGGGCGAGGAGCTGGCCCCGCTGCGCATTCAATACAAAGATTATGCCGTTTGGCAGCATTCCGAAGCTTACGCGCAACTGCTTCAGCCGCAGAAGGAGTACTGGCTGGAACAGTTGTCGGGCGAGCTGCCGGTCTTGGAGCTGCCGACGGACTTCCCGCGGCCAGCGGTGCAAAGCTTTGACGGCCGGACCGTGAAGTTTTATATCGGGAAAGAGCGGACGGAGAAGCTGAAGGAGCTGGCGGCACGGACCGGGACGACCCTGTACATGGTGCTGCTGTCGGCTTACTCCATCCTTATGCATAAATATTCGGGCCAGGAAGATCTGATCGTGGGAACGCCGATTGCCGGAAGAACGCAGGATGAAGTGCAGCCAATCGTAGGGATGTTTATCAACACGCTGGCCATTCGCAGCCGTCCGGAGCGTTCCAAGCCGTACCTTTCGTACCTGGAAGAAATCAAGGACATCACGCTCGGGGCTTTCGAACACCAAAATTATTTGTTCGAAGACTTGGTGGAAAGTCTTCACATTCCGCGCGCGACCGGCCGGAATCCGCTCTTTGATACGTTCTTCTCCCTGCAAAATACGGAGAACGAGCAAATTGTCATTGAGGGGCTGGAGCAATCGTTTTATCCGCTGGAAAACCAAACATCCAAGTTCGAGCTGCTCCTGGATATTTCGGAGATGGACGGTCAGCTCGAATGCCGGTTGGAGTACGCTACGGCTTTGTATAAACAGGAGACCGCGGAACGGTTCGCCAAACATTATGACAAGCTGTTAGAAACCATCGAAGCAGCTCCGGACGGGGATATTGCCTCGCTGGAAATGCTCACGGAGGAGGAAGTCCGCGAGCTGGTGCGCGGTTTCAACGATTCGGAGGCGGACTACCCGCGGCAGCAGACGATTCACGGCTTGTTCGAAGAGCAGGCGGAGCTTTACCCGGACAACGTGGCCGCCGTCATGAACGAGCGGCAGCTGACCTACCGCGAGCTGAACGAGCGATCCAACCGCCTTGCGCGGAAGCTGCGGGAGACGGGAGTAGAAGCGGACCAGCTGGTAGCGATTCTGGCCGAACGCTCGCTCGATATGGTCGTCGGCATTCTGGCGATTCTCAAAGCGGGCGGAGCCTACGTGCCTGTCGATCCCGACTACCCGGAGGAGCGCATCCGCTTCATGATCGAGGATTCGGGAGCGCCGTTATTGCTGATTCAAAAGCATCTGCACGAGAAGACCGACTTCGCAGGAACGCGCCTCGATTTGGACGATTTCGTTTGGGGTGACAGAGGGGCGGACTCCGAAGGTGCGCTGGACACTTTGAACCTGGAGCCGATTTCCGGGCCGAGCAACCTGGCTTATGTCATCTACACGTCGGGAACGACCGGCAGACCGAAAGGAACGCTGATCGAGCATAAGAACGTCGTGCGCCTTCTGTTTAACGACAAGAACCTGTTCGATTTCGATCCGTCCGACACGTGGACGCTGTTCCACTCGTTCTGCTTCGATTTCTCCGTCTGGGCAATGTACGGATCGGTGCTGTACGGAGGCAAACTGGTCATCGTACCGCCGCTCACGGCGAAAAATCCGTCCGATTTTCTGGCGCTGCTGGGCCGCGAACAGGTCACGATTTTGAACCAGACACCAACGTACTTCTACCAGCTGCTGCGTAAGGTCTTGGCGGACCATCCGTACGATCTACGGATTCGTAACGTCATCTTCGGGGGCGAAGCGTTGAGTCCACTGCTGCTCAAGGGCTTCAAGACGAAGTACCCGGAGACGAAGCTGATCAATATGTACGGTATTACCGAGACGACGGTTCACGTGACGTATAAGGAAATTACGTGGGTCGAAATGGAGGCGGCGAAGAGCAATATCGGCAAGCCGATCCCAACGCTGAGTGTGTACATCCTTGATGAAAACCGTCGTCCTGTGCCGCTCGGCGTAGCGGGCGAAATGTATGTGGCCGGGGAAGGCCTTGCGAGAGGATACCTGAACCGTCCGGATCTGACGGCGGAGAAGTTTGTCGATTCCCCGTTTGCGGAGGGGGAGAAACTGTACCGCTCGGGCGACTTGGCGGCTTGGCTGCCAGACGGCAACATCGAATACCTCGGCCGGATTGACCACCAGGTGAAAATCCGCGGCTACCGGATCGAGCTGGACGAAATCGAGACGCAGCTTCTGAACGTTGAGGGCGTGGAAGAAGCGGTGGTGATTGCCCGTCAGGACGGTGGGAGCGAGAAGGCGCTTGTCGCCTACTTTGTGGCGGACCGGACACTGACGGTCAGTGAAATGAGAACCTCACTGGCCAAGGAAATGCCGGGGTACATGATCCCGTCGTACTTCGTGCAGCTGGAGCGTATGCCGCTGACGTCCAACGGCAAAGTGGATCGCAAAGCGCTGCCGGAGCCGCAAGGCGGCTTACAAACGGGCGTCGAATTTGTAGCGCCGCGTAACCGGACGGAGTCCCAGCTTGTGAAGATCTGGGAGGAAGTGCTGGGCTTCTCCGGCATTGGAGTCCTGGACAATTTCTTCGAGCTTGGAGGCCACTCCTTGCGGGCGACGAACCTTGTCAGCAAGATTCGGAAGGAAATGAACGTCGAACTTCCGCTGCGCGATGTGTTCCGCTATATGACGGTAGAGTCGATGGCCGGGGCTATTGCCAGCTTGGAAGAAACACGGCACAGCTCGATTCCGAAAGCAGAAGAAAAAGCGTACTATCCGGTTTCCTCCGCGCAAAAAAGGCTATACGTCCTGCACCAGTTGGATGGCTCGGAGCTAAATTACAACCTCCCAAGTGTCTTACAATTGGAAGGGGCTTTGAACGAGGCCAAAGTGGAAAAGGCGCTGACTACTTTGGTGGCCCGGCACGATATGCTGCGCACCGGTTTTGAAATTGTGAATGGGGAGCCGGTTCAGCGTATTCATCCACGTGTAGCTTTCAAGGTCGAGAAGCTTCAAGCAAGTGAAGATCAGGTTGCGGCCATTCTTGAAGGCTTCATTCAGCCTTTTGACTTGACCCAGCCGCCTTTGCTGCGTGCCCTGCTGATCGAACTGGAGAAAGAGAAATTCCTGCTTGCACTGGATATTCATCATATTGGTTCCGATGGCCTTTCCATGGACGTGCTGCTGCATGAATTCGTGCGGCTTTACAATGGGGAAGAATTGCCGGAGCTGCGGATTCAATACAAGGATTACGCCGTTTGGCAGCAATCCGAGGAACAGCGCCAGCGTATCAAACAGCAGGAGGAATACTGGCGAGGGGTATTCAACTCCGAGCTTCCGGTTCTTGAGTTGCCTCTCGACTTCTCCCGCCCGGCCGTCCAGCAGTTTGACGGGCGAACGCTCACGTTTACGCTGGATGCAGAGAAAAGCGATGCTCTCAAACGGCTTGCCGGCGATTCGGGGGCGACACTGTATATGCTTCTGCTGGCTGCATACTCCGTATTGCTTCATAAATACGCGGGACAGGAAGATATCGTGGTCGGCACTCCGATTGCCGCCCGTTCTCACGCCGACCTGCAGCCGATTATCGGCATGTTCGTCAATACGCTGGCCCTTCGCTTGGGTCCGGCGGCGGAGCAGACGTTCCTGGATTACTTGCAGGAAGTGAAGGAAACGACGCTTGGAGCCTACGAGCACCAGGACTATCCGTTTGAGGAGCTGGTGGAAGCTCTTCAGGTGAGCCGGGATTTAAGCCGGAATCCGCTGTTTGACACCATGTTTTCTTTGCAAAAGCACGAAAGCTTGGATTTAACCCTGGAAGGCTTGCAATGGTCGCTGTTCGACATTGAGGAAAAGACGGCAAAGTTTGATCTTAGCTTTGATATCGTGGAAGCCGATAACGAGCTGGTTTGCAAGATCGAGTACGCTACCTCGTTGTTTAGACAGGAAACGATGGTACGGCTGGCGGGTCATTACGAGCAGCTTTTGGTGTCGATCCTGGCTCAGCCGGGTGCGCGGATTTCGGATTTAGATATATTGACGGACAGCGAAAAGCATAATTTGCTGGTCGGGTTTGACGTGTCGTCTTCGGCTCTTGCAAAGCAATCCCCTGCAGAGGGTACAGGTTTGGAGGCGGATGAGTCGTGGAGAGAGAGGACGTTCCACGAGCTGTTCGAGGAGCAGGCGGAGTGCACTCCGGGAGCGCTGGCGGTTGTCTACGAAGACAGCAAGCTGACGTATGCGGAGCTTAACGCCAAAGCGAATCGTCTGGCGTATGCACTGCGGGCGCGCGGGGTGAAGCCGGAGCAGGTGGTCGGCATTCTGGCCGGCCGTTCGGCGGAGCTGTTGATCGGGGTGCTCGCCGTATGGAAAGCGGGCGGCGCTTATGTGCCACTTGATCCGGACTATCCGGCGGAGCGGATCGAGTATATGCTCACGGACAGCGGGGCGTCGGTTCTGCTCACGCAGACCCGCCTGCTGGAGCAGGCGGAAGTTTGGCGCAGCGACGAAGCTCTAGCACTGCAAACGGTGCTTGCACTTGACGACGCTGCGACGTACAGTCTCGGAGCGGTGGAAGTGGCTGTGGGCATACAAGCTTTGGGCGAAGCAGGCGCAGAGGCGGAGGCTTTGGCGCAAGCGGAAACGGCTTCTGCCGAAACGTCCGCCACGGCAGAAGCCGAGCAGAACGTACTGGCGTCGGATCTCGCATCGAATCCGGCGAATGTGAACAAGCCGCGCGATTTGGCTTACGTCATCTACACCTCCGGTACGACTGGCCGTCCGAAGGGCGTGGCGGTGGAACACCGCAGCCTGGTGAACACGGCGGCGGGCTACCGGCGGGACTACCGCCTGGATCAGTTCCCGATCCGGCTGCTGCAACTCGCCACCTTCTCGTTCGACGTGTTCGTCGGCGACATTGCGCGGACGCTCTACAACGGTGGCACCATGGTCATCGTGCCGAAGGACGACCGGATTGATCCAACCCGCCTCTACGCCTGGATTCGCGACTACGCCGTGACGGTGTTCGAATCGACTCCGGCGCTGATCGTGCCGTTCATGGAGCATGTGTATGCCGAGGGTCTGGATCTCAGCTCGATGCAGTTGCTGCTCACAAGCTCGGATGCGTGCAGCGTAGCGGATTACCGCATCTTGCAGGAGCGCTTCGGATCGCAGTTCCGTATTATTAACAGCTACGGCGTAACGGAAGCGGCGATTGACTCCAGCTTCTATGACGAGCCGCTGGAGAAGCTGCCGAAGACGGGCAGCGTGCCGATCGGGAAAGCGTGGCTGAACGCCAAGTTCTACATCGTGGATGCGAGTCTGAAGCCGGTGCCGATCGGGGTGTTGGGCGAGCTGGTTATCGGCGGAGCGGGTGTAGCCCGCGGTTACTTGAACCGCCCGGATTTGACGGCGGAGAAATTCGTAGACAGCCCGTTCGCTGCAGGGGAGCGGCTGTACCGGACGGGCGACCTGGCGCGCTGGATGCCGGACGGCAACGTGGACTTCATCGGTCGGATCGACAACCAGGTAAAAATTCGCGGCTATCGGATTGAGACGGGCGAAGTCGAAGCGAAGATGCTGAGTGTAGGTGGCGTGAAGGAAGCGGTCGTTGTCGTCAGGGAAGATCAAGAAGGTCAGAAAGCTTTGTGCGCTTATTATACAGCGGAAGAAGGCTTGACGGCGGCAGACCTGAAGCGTGCGATTGCCAGCGAGCTGCCGGGGTACATGATACCGTCGTACTTTATGGAGCTAGAGTGCCTGCCTCTGACGCCGAACGGGAAAATCGATCGGAAGGCGCTGCCGGCGCCGGAAGGGGGAGCAAGCGCAGGCCGCGAATACGTGGCGCCGCGCACCGAACTGGAGGCGAAGCTGGCTGCCATTTGGCAGGATGTGCTTGTTCGGGAGAAGGCGGTAGGCGTAACAGACAACTTCTTTGACCTCGGCGGACACTCCCTGCGGGCGACGACGCTTGTCAGCAAAATGCATAAGGAGCTAGGCGTTGAATTCCCGCTTCGCGACGTATTCCGCTACTCGACGGTTGAGGAAATGGCCGTGGCTATGGAGCGGCTGGAGATCGGCTCGTTCACGGCTATTCCGGCTGCGGAACCTAGCGAGTATTATCCGCTCTCTTCCGCTCAGAAACGTCTCTATATCTTGAACCAGCTGGAAGGAGGCGAGCTGAGCTACAACATACCAGGAGCTATGCTGCTCGAAGGGGAGCTCGACCGGCAGCGGTTTGAAGAAGCGTTCCGCGGGCTCGTAGCTCGTCATGAAACGCTGCGTACCGGTTTTGAGATGGTAAAAGGCGAAGCGGTTCAGCGGATTTACGAAGAAGCCGCTTTCCAGGTGGAATATGTGCAGATTAGCGGGGAGCAGGCGGAAGAAACGGTGCGCCAATTCGTTCGTCCGTTTGATCTGGCGCAGCCGCCACTTCTGCGGGTAGGGCTTGCTGAACTGGCGCCGAACCGGCACATTCTAATGTTCGATACGCATCATATCGTATCTGACGGTGTTTCGATGGACGTACTGATCGAAGAGTTCGTCCGCTTGTACAGCGGGGAGCCGTTGGA